>JAUXRI010000023.1 GCA_030681895.1 Myxococcales bacterium
AGCAGGAATACGAAGACATCGTGAAGAACGAGGTGCAGCGCGCGATCTCGGCCGACGAAGAGGCCATCGCGAAGCTGTGCTCGAACTACATCGACAACGTGAAGGCCTATACGCAGAAGGAGAAGATCAAGAACAAGTACACGGGCCTCTACGAAGAGCCAGACGAGCGGTTGATGAAGTCGATCGAAGAGAAGATCGAGATCCCCGACAGCCGCAAGGACGACTTCCGTCGCGAGATCATGAACTACATCGGCGCGCTCGCCATCGAAGGGAAGACTTTCAACTGGCGCACGAACGAGCGGCTGCAGAAGGCGCTCGAGCTGAAGCTGTTCGAGGATCAGAAAGACTCGATCAAGCTCAAGACGCTGGTGAGTTCGGTGGTCGATCGCGAGACGCAGGAGAAGATCGACATCGTGAAGTCGCGGCTCATCAAGAACTTCGGGTACGACGACGAGAGCGCGACCGACGTGTTGAACTTCGTCGCAAGCATCTTCGCGCGCGGTGACGCCAAGGAGTGACACGTGGGGCTGCGCATCGACCAGGACCACACGCGCTTCAAGGCGATCGTCCGCGGGAAGATCAAACAGAACCTGCGCAAGTACGTGCAGCAGGGCGAGATGCTCGGCAAGAAAGGGAAGGAGTTCATCTCCATTCCCGTGCCGTTCATCGACGTGCCCCGCTTCAAGCACGGCTCGCGGCAGGGCGGCGTGGGTCAAGGCGACGGCGACCCTGGCGATCAGATCGGCCAGGGTCAGCCGCAGCCCGGCGATGGCAGTGGCAAGGCGGGTGAAGGCGAAGGCCAGCACGTGCTCGAGGTCGACATCAGCCTCGACGAGCTGGCGCAGATTCTGAGTGAGGAATTGCAGCTGCCCAACATCGAAAACAAGGGCAACGACAAGATCGTCACCAGTCGCATCAAGTACACGGGCATCAACACCATCGGGCCGCAGTCGCTGCGGCACTTCAAGCGCACGTTCAAAGAGGCGTTGAAACGGCAGATCGCCACCGGCACGTATGATCCGTCGAACCCGGTGATCATTCCGCGCAAGCAGGACCAGCGGTACCGCACCTACCGCATGGAGAGCCTGCCGCAGACCAACGCGGTCATCATCTACATGATGGACGTGTCGGGCTCGATGGGTGACGAGCAGAAGGAGATCGTTCGCATCGAGTCCTTCTGGCTCGATACGTGGTTGCGCAATCAATACAAAGGGCTCGAGACGCGCTTCATCATTCACGACGCGGTGGCGCGAGAGGTCGATCGCGACACGTTTTTCCACACGCGTGAGTCGGGCGGCACGATGATCTCGAGCGCGTACAAGCTCTGCCGCGACATCATCAAGGCCGACTACCCGGCGGCGAGCTGGAACATCTACCCATTCCATTTCTCCGACGGCGACAACTGGTCGGCCGATGACACGCGGACCTGCATCGAGCTGCTCAAGACCGACATCCTCACCGACGTGAACCAGTTCGCGTACGGCCAGGTCGAGTCACCGTATGGGTCTGGCCAGTTCATCAAGGATCTGCGCGAACACCTGGGCGATCACGCGAAGGTCGCGTTGAGCGAAGTGACGGACAAAGACGCCATCTACGGGTCGATCAAAGACTTCCTCGGGAAGGGTCGCTGAACCAATGCCCAAGTCACTCACGCCACGCCTGATGGATCTCAAGAACGAGATCGAGGGCTACGCGCGCACCTTCGGCCTCGACTTCTTCGAGCAGGTCTTCGAGGTGCTCACCACCGAAGAGCTGAACATGGTCGCGGCCTACGGCGGCTTCCCCACCCGCTATCCGCACTGGCGCTGGGGCATGGAGTACGAGCAGCTGTCGAAGTCGTCGGAGTACGGGCTCTCGAAGATCTACGAGCTCGTCATCAACAACGACCCCTGCTTCGCGTACCTGCTCGAGGCCAACGCCGAGGTCGATCAGAAGCTCGTGATGGCTCACGTCTACGGCCACAACGACTTCTTCAAGAACAACTTCACGTTCAAGTTCACCAACCGGAAGATGGTCGACGAGATGGCGAACCACGCCACTCGGATTCGCCGGTGGATCGACAAGCTCGGCGTCGAGAAGATCGAAGAGTTCATCGACGTCGCGCTCTCACTCGAGAACCTGATCGATCAGCACGCGCCGCACATCAAACGCAACCCCGACCCGCGCGTCGCCGAGCAGCAGCAGAACGTGCGCGCCGAGGGCTTCAAGGTCGCCAAAGACTACATGCGGCCGTACGTGAACCCAGTCGAGTTCATCGAGAAGGAGCGCAAGAAGCTCGAAGAGGAGAAGAAGCAGTCGAAGAAGTTCCCCGAGCGGCCGCAGCGCGACGTGCTCGCGTTCCTGCTCGACGAAGCGCCCATGGAAGACTGGGAGCGTGAGATCCTCTCCATCGTTCGTGAAGAGGCCTACTACTTCGCGCCGCAGGCCCAGACGAAGATCATGAACGAAGGCTGGGCCAGCTACTGGCACTCCACGATCATGACGACGCGCGCGCTGCGCGATCACGAGATCCTCGACTACGCAGATCATCACGCCGGCACCATGGCGATGCAGCAGGGCAAGCTGAACCCGTACAAGGTCGGCATCGAGCTCTTCCGCGACATCGAAGATCGCTGGAACAAGGGCCGCTTCGGCAAGGACTGGGACGAGTGTGACGATCTGCGCGTGCGCCGCTCGTGGGACAAGAAGCTGGGCGGCGGCCGCGAGAAGATCTTCGAGGTGCGCAAGCACTACAACGACGTCACCTTCATCGACGCCTTCCTCACGCCCGAGTTCGCCATCGAGCAGAAGCTCTTCACCTTCAACTTCAACGACAAGAAGAACACGTGGGAGATCGCCACCCGCGAGTTCAAGAAGGTGAAGAACAAGCTGCTCCAGTCGCTCACCAACTTCGGTCAGCCGGTCATCGACGTCGTCGACGCGAACTTCGAGAACAAGGGCGAGCTGGTGCTCTCGCACAAACACGACGGGGTCGACCTGGACCCCGGCTACGCGAAAGAGACGCTGAAGAACCTGCAGGCCATCTGGCGCCGCCCCGTCGGCATCATCACCAAGGCCGAGGGCAAGAGCATCATGATGCGCCACGACGGCACCACGTTCACGGAGAAGAAGGTCGAGCTGTAGCGCGCTCGACGCCCCCCCGTTAGTGATTGGCTCGTGGCCACGGTCAAGCTCACGCTCGTCGATCCCTCCGCGCACCTCGAGGTGCCCGCCGATCAGATCGTTCAGCTCGCCCGACAGCTCGGGTGTGTTGCGCAGGAGTCGGTCCGTGAGGTCGTGCTCCTCGGGACTGCACCGGGGTGCTCGTTGCACTTCGACCGGGTGAATACGCTCTTGCTCCTCCGGGAGCTGAACGTCGTCGATGACGAGAACGGGTTGTTCACCGTGCACGTGCTCGGCCGGCTGTTGTCGACGTTCGAAGGCGAGCTGGAGGCCACGATCCTCACGACTCCCGCCGAGCTGTACCCGGCTCAGCTGAGCGTCCAGGGCGGCGAGTCGAGCCACCCGCTCTTCGCCACCCTCATGCCGTCACTCAGTCCGGCGCTGACGCCCGCCGAGCTGGACCGGGTGGAGCGCCTGCTCGCCGAAGCCCGGGAGGCCTGGGAGACGTGGCTGCGCTCGAAGCAGCAGAGCTCGAACGATCCGCGCTCTTCCGGCTGACGCCGGGGCGTTGCGGGGTAACCTGCCGGGTTCATGGCGACCTACAAGAACCCGACGCCGACCGTCGACTGCATCGTCGAGCTGCCGGGCGACCGCATCGTGCTCATCAAGCGCAGGAATGAGCCCATCGGCTGGGCGCTCCCCGGTGGGTTCGTCGACGAGGGCGAGCCGCTTCATACCGCCTGCGTCCGCGAGGTGCGCGAAGAGACCGGCCTCGAGGTCGACCTCACCGAGCAGTTCTTCACCTACTCCGACCCGTCACGCGACCCGCGCAAGCACACCATCTCGACCGTCTACATCGGCTGGGCTGAGGGCGAGCCCGTCGGCACCGATGACGCCGCCGAGGCGAAAGCCTTCACCATCGACACCCTGCCGAAGGACCTCGTCTTCGATCACGGCACCATCGTCGCCGACTACCTCGCGTACAAGCGCACCGGAAAACGCAGGAAGATCTGAGCCACGAGCACCCGGCGAGATTTGGTGGCGTTCGCCGCGATGCGTCGTAAGAACGAAACGTGTCCGCCGTCGTCGATTCTGCCCGCGCTCGCACGCTCAAGACGCTCGCTGACGAGACCTTCGATCTGCTCGTCGTCGGAGGCGGCATCACGGGCACCGGCATCGCGCGCGACGCCGTGCTGCGCGGCCTCAAGGTGGCGCTGGTCGAGAAGCTCGACTTCGCCTCTGGCACCTCCTCGAAGTCCACCAAGCTGATCCACGGCGGGCTTCGGTACCTCGAGCAAGGCGAGCTCAAGCTGGTGTTCGAGTCGGTCAACGAGCGCAACCGGCTCATGCGGCTGGCGCGGCACCTGGTCCGGCCGCTCCCGTTTCTCGTCGCGCGGTTCAAGGGCGACCGCCGCTGGCTGGTGACCCTCGACATCGGCCTGTGGCTCTACGAGGCGCTCTGCTTTTTCGGTGGCTACAAGAACCACCGCACGTACCGCACGGCGAGGACGCTCCAGCTCGAGCCGACCCTGCGACGCGAGGGACTGTCGGGCGGCATTCTCTACTACGACGCGATGACCGACGACGCGCGGCTGACCCTCGAGAACGCGCTCGACGCGAAGGCCTCGGGCGCGGTGCTGGCCAACCACGTCAAGGCGGGCGCCCTGCTCACCAGCGACGAGGCGATCACCGGCGTCACCGTCACCGACACCCTCACCGGCTCGAGCTTCGACGTTCACGCGAAGGTGGTGGTGAACGCGACGGGCCCGTGGAGCGACGAGGTGCGCGGGCTGGCCGGCGAGCCTGCGCTCCTCAAGCCGACCAAGGGCATTCACCTGGTCGTCGACGCGAAGCGCCTGCCCGTTCGCAACGCGCTGGTGATGACGCACCCGAAGGACAAGCGGGTGATGTTCACGATTCCCTGGGGGCTCGGCCGCACCGCCGTCGGCACCACCGACACCTTCTTCGACGGCCGGCCCGACACCGTCGAGCCCACCGCCGCCGACGTCGACTACCTGCTCGACGCCGCCAATCACTTCTACCCCGACGCGAAGCTCACGACCGACGACGTGATCAGCACCTGGTCGGGCCTGCGGCCGCTGCTCAAACCGCCAGACGCTGGCGCCGGGGCCTCGCAGGTCTCTCGCGAGCACGTGATCGTCGAGCGCGAGGGCTTCATTACGATCGCCGGCGGCAAGCTCACGACGTACCGCACGATGTCGGCCGAGGTCGTCGATCGCGTGTCGAAGCAGTTGGGCCGGAAGCAGCCCTCGACGACCGACGATCGCCCCCTGCCCGGCGCCGCCGGCTTCATGGAGTCGGATGCCGCGCTCGACGCGTTCGTGAAGAGCCTCGAGTCGCCGCGCCTCGACGCGGACAGCGCGCGGGCCTTCGTCGAGATGTACGGCGGCCGCGCGAAGTCGGTGCTGGAGCGCTGCCACGCCGACGCCGACGCGGGCGCGAAGGTCGACCCGGAGCTGCCGTGGATGATGGGCCAGGTCGACGAGGCGATGGAGCACGAGTTCGCCGAGACGCTCGATGACGTGATGTCGCGGCGGCTCACGCTCGTGCTGCGCGCCAGAGATCAGGGGCTCGGCATCGCGCCAGTCATCGCCGCGCGCATGGCGAGCCGCCGTGGTTGGTCACCCGAACGAACCGAAGCCGAGCTCGCGGGGTACCGGGCCGTCGTTCAGTCGTCGCGGGCCTGGCGGCGCTGAAGCGCTCCGGCTGCGCCTCCTGTGCCGCTCGTCCCTGGCCAGGCGCTGGTCTTCGCGTCACAGCTCGAGCGCGTCGCCTGCACGCATCGCGTGGAACGTCGTCGGAAGGCCGCGCTGACCGAGCGCAGTGCCGAACGCCTCGACCGAGCCCCGCGTGAAGAGGGCCAGCGACTGCAACAGGCCATGCGCACCATCGGGATCGTTCCCGGTCGGCACCACCCGCTTCGGCTGCAGCTGCTCCACCATCGCCAGCGCACGCTCCGGCGACATCACCAGTGGCATTCCCAACAGCCGTACCGATTGGACCGGAGTGATCAGGCAATCGGCGCCCCGCGCCTTCGCGGCGTGGTCCGCGTGAATCGTGTGGGTCTCGAGATACAGGCGCACGCCGTTCGCGTGGAGCAGGTAGCCCAGGGAGTTGTGGCTGTAGGGGAACGCGGGAGCGATCGCCTCCACGTCGACGCCAGGCAACAGCTGCGCCGTCTCGCCGCCGCGCATGGCGCGAACGTTCGTGAAGCCCAGCCGCCTGACGAGCGTCGCCGCCATCGACGTGGCGACCACGGGGACGCCTCTCGGGAGCGCCTCGAGGGTCGCCGGGTGCAAGTGGTCCGAGAAGTGCGCGGTCAGCACCAGCGCGTCGACACCGGCCAACGCGGCGGGCCCTGACGACGGCGCACTCCGCCGTCGCCCGAACAACCAGTGGCCGGGCGGCAGCGAGAACTCGTCAGTCAGCCAGGGATCGATCGCGATGCGCCGGCCCTGCACCTCGACCAACCACGATTGGTAGTCGTCGAGGCGACAGAGCCGCATGAGACTGCTCAGGGCATCGGCGGCGGCAGACCGCAGCCGAAGCCACCGTCGCTCGGGTGGGTATCGGTGTACCGATTGCCCGGGAAGACGCAGACGTAGGACGAGATGCAGACGCTGGGGCTGCCAGGCACGCCGTCGAGGCACTCCGACTCGATGCCGGCGTCGAAGTCGTTCGGGCACTGCGTCTTGAGCGAGCCAGCGGGGCAGAGGCAGGTCCTGATGATGCCGCCGTCCTGCAGGCGCTGCGCGGGGTCAGCGCCACAGCGGCCCATGGGCGCGCCAACCTGGCAGTCGGTGTCGACGGTGCAGCTGTCGCGACCCATGCCGCCCCGGTTGATGCGAATCGGCGTCTCGTCGTAGTTCACCGGGCAGCCGCGGTCGGCCTTGGTGCGCGAGGTGTTCGGCGCCACGGCAGATCGATCGTTGACGGTAGCGGGCGCACAGACCGTGAGCTGCGTGCCCATCATCGACTGTGCCCCCACGATGCACTTCATCGGCAACGAGCTGCAGCTCGGCGAGAGGCTGCCGTTCGCACACGCACCAGCGCCAGTCATCCACGTGGGCAGCGGCTTGTTGTTGCAGTCCTGATCGCTCATGCAGGTCGAGCAGAAGGGAGGCTCGGGCGCGCGGTAGCAGCCGACGTCGTTCCGCTCCGCCGCTGGAGGACATGGATCGACTTGGTTGTCGCCGTTCTTGTCCTCGCCGCAGCAGTACTCGCCGGTGCTGCACGCGTTGCCGGCGCCGCCCTGCTCCACGCAGGTCTGCTTCTTACAGATGCGATTGCCGTTCTCGAGCGCGCACGCGAACGGCGAGCGGCAGTCACGGTACGACTGGCCCGACACCGGGTCGTCGCCCGTGCGGCAGGTGTTGTCCTCGCAGATGAACGAGCCGCGGTCGCAGTAGCCCAGGTACGGATCGTCGGGGTTCGCCTTCTCGGGGCACTCTGCGTTGTCCATGCAGGCGCCGTTGGCGCGGCAGCGCTTCGCCGTGTCACCGCCCGAGCGATCCTTCTCGGCGCGGCAGGTGAGGTTCATGCCGCCGAACGGGTTGCTGGTGCCGCGGCAGTCGTTGTCGTCGTTGCACGGCGGCTTGCAGCGGCCCGAGCCGTAGAAGATGGAGTTCGGGTCGAGGTTCTTCGAGTCGACCCAGCACACCTCGCCCGGCCGGCAGCCCGGAGCGACGAGCTCCTTGTTGATGAAGTCCCAGCGGCAGCGCGGCACGCAGATGCCACCACACGAGCCGACGCCAGCGTCAGGCTGGTTCACGGTGCAGACCGAGCCCGAGGGGCAGTTCTTGTCTTCGTTGCAGCCGACCTGCGAGCAGCTGTTCGACTGGGGCGCGCAGTAGCCAGTGCCGTCGTCGATGGTGCCGCAGGGGCACTGGCCGACCTTCTGGTAGCGGCAGAACTTGTTGCCCGAGACGTCGCCCATGAAGCCGGAGCACTTGCCGACGCCGATGCCGCCCGGCGGCCCGAAGATGATGCCGTCGCTGCCGCACTGATCGTCGGTGCTGCACTTCTCACACGCCTGCAGACGGCGGCGGCAGGTGCCCTGGGCGTTGGTCGCCGCGGGAGCATCGCCCTTGTTGCAGATGCAGCCCGGACCGCTGCTGTAGCAGAGGTCGTCGGAGTCGAAGCCCTCCTGGCACTCTGCGTCGTTGTTGCAGCCCTGGCCGAGGCGCGTACCGATGCGGGCCGGCGCGCACTTGCCTGCCGCGAGGTCGCAGATGGAGCCGTTCATGTACCGGCTGCACTCGAGATCGTTGACGCACTTGGGAATGCACGCGCCGCCGTCGGTCTCACAGATGGGGCCGCGCATGTCGCTGGCGCAGTCGCGGTCGACCATGCAGGGGCCGGGGCCCGCGTCGACGACCATCACCATCGGAGTGACGCACGCCTTGTCGGTGCAGAGCTGGCCTTCGCCGCACGCACCGCACTTCGCGCCGCCGGTGCCGCAGGCCGTGAGCTCGGCGCCGCCCTGGCACTTGCCCATGGTGTCGCAACAGCCGGTCGCACAGGTCTCGGCGTTACAGGGCTTGGTGCAGGCCGGCGTGAGCGCAACCATGAACCCCATCGCGGCGCCAAGCAGCGCCATCCGCATTTCAACTCGCATGAATCGTTTCCTCGTTGGACGACATCGGCCCGAAATGAGGCCCAAGGGTTAGCAGACTTCAGGGCCCGAGGCCTACCCACACCGCGCCGTCGGTGGTGGTTTCTTTCTTCCAGATGGGCACGTCTTCCTTGAGTCGATCGATGGCGTGTTCGCACGCGAGGAAGGCCTCTTTGCGATGGGGCGCCGAGGCGGCGATGACGACGGCCAGCTCTCCGGGCTGAAGCAGGCCGACACGGTGAACGATGGCGAGCTGCACACCGGGCCACTGGCGCTGGGCTTCTTCGGCGATGAGGGCCATCTGCTTCTCGGCCATCGGAGGAAAGGCCTCGTACTCGAGGTGGGCGACGGCTTTCCCCTTTGAGACGCGTCGCACCGCGCCCGAGAAGCTGACCAGGCCGCCCTGGGTGAGCCCGCTGACGGCGTCGATGACTTCGGTCACGGAGAGCGGGCGATCGACGACCTTGAACAGGCCGGAAGTGCCGCCAGCAACCGGTGGAATGAGGGCCACCTCGACGCCATCGGTGAGCTTGAGCTCCGGCGGCGCGAACTCCTGATCGACGGCGACGCGCAGGTGCCGTTCGAGGCTCTTCAACGCCGGGGTGGCGGCCAGCAGGTGCGCCATCAACGTGGCCACGGTGGCACCATCGGGGAGCGTGACGCGCTCCTGGGTCTTCTGGGCCTTCTCGCGGGCCGCGGCGAAGTAGCGGACGGTGACGGTGAGCGGCATGCGCCGTCAGGTCTACTCCCGGCGGTCGCGCTTCGACAGCTTGACCTCGAGGAAGACCGTCGCTCCAGTTGGCGTTGGCGCGAGATCGAGGAACACCTGGTCGAGCGCGGTGAGCTGCGTGAGGAAGGT
Source organism: Myxococcales bacterium (assembly GCA_030681895.1). Lineage (GTDB taxonomy): Bacteria > Myxococcota > Myxococcia > Myxococcales > Myxococcaceae > Xiheimicrobium. Next base: position 9,597 of record JAUXRI010000023.1, read on the forward strand.
CGAGGTGAGTGCCTGCGTGGTGATCACCTTGCGCGGATCGACCCCCGGCACCATGCGCGGCTCGAGCAGGTCGCGGCCGAGCTGGCCCACGTCGACGAACGCCGTCACGTGCCCCGGGCCACAGGCGCCGTCGGCCCGCCGGCTGAGCTGGGCCACGAGGTCGACGGGCTCGGTGCCGGCCAGCGGGCGACCCCACCGCACGAACAGGGTGTCGGGATCGAGCGCGAGCTCCAGCGCCTGCTGCTCGAGGCGGGTGCGCCACACGGTGACGCCCTTCTCGGTCGCCTGCTCATACGGAGCGCGGCGGCGGGCCAGCACCCGGTCCAGCACGGCGCGCACGGCGATCCGGTCGGGCACCAGCGTCTCACCGAGCAGCGTGACGCGAGGCGCGGGGAGGCCTCCACCGAGAATCGTCGCCGAGAGGAACGCTTCGACGTCGAACGAGAGCGTCAGGTCGAGCCGCCGGCTCAGCACCGCGAGGCCGGCGCGCAGCTCGTCATCGTCAGCGTCTTCTGGCCGCGACAGGCCGAACGCGTCGAGCACCTCGGCGAGGGGCACGTCCATCGACAGCGCCGCGATGAGCCCTTCGGGCGCGTGCGAGAGGAGCCGGGCTGGCCGCGAGGCCGGCGGGGTCTGCCACAACGGCCGCTCGGCGATGAGGTTCCCGACGAGGCGGCCTTCGTCGCGGCCCAGGCGCAGCGCCCCGAGCGCGATCGACCACGCGCCACCCTTCATGGCGCCGCTGGTGCGCGCAGTGAGCTCGCGTCGCGCGACGACGGCGACCCCACCACTGGCGAGCTGAGCCAGGGCCGAGGCCATCGCGGCTTCGGTCTCGATCCCCCGCGTCGGAGCGTCCTGCACGGCCTTCACGGCGCCGGCGGTGCGCTCCGCGGTCGACGAGGTGACGAAGTACAGGGTGCCGCGATCGACGAGCACCTGCGCGTGCAGCTCCGCGGTGACGAAGCCTGCCGGGCCGTCGGGCCGCCAGCCGTGATCGACGAGGAACTCCCGGAACGTCCGAAGCGCCGCGTCGTCGTCGACCACGCCTACGAAGGTGACGAGGGCGGACGCACCAGCGGGAAGGTACGCGCCCGCACCTTCGGCCCGATCGAGCGCCGCAGCGCCGGCCGCGCCAGGCTCGAGGATGAAGTGGAGAATGGGAGAACGATCGATGAGCTGCTGCGCGAGCGCTGCCGAGCCCAGCCGCTCCGCGAAGTCGATGGCAGGAGCCACCTCATCGAGCGTGCGGAACACGAGCACAGCTTCGGCGCCTGGCGCGACGGCGCGAAAGACGTCTCGAGGCTGCACCAGCACCGAGACGCGATCGGTGACGCGGTCCTTCTCGAACGCGCGCACCACATAGCGGCCAGCCTTCGCGAAGGCGTGCTCGACGACCTGGCCCTCTCGCGGTGGAGACCCGTCTCCGAAGTCCCACCGGCGCGCGCTCTCAGCCGAAAAAGGAACGCGCTGGCCGGTGTCGATGGCCTGCTCGCGGCGCTCTTCTCGAATTGCGCGCACGCACGAGAGCGCGCTCAGCAGGTACACGACGGCACTGACGGGGACGCGCACGCGAGGCGCAGTCTGTCAGAGATCGAACGCGAGGCCGAACAGCCAGTGCCGGCTCGAGAGGAGCAGCGGCACCGTGCTCGAGCGGAACATCTCCTGGAAGTTGAACTCGCCGAAGATGTACGTGTGATTCACCCCGACGCTGGAGTCGAAGTCGCGTGCGAGGCGCTCGTCGAGCATGTCGAGCATCACCGAGAGGCCGACCGTGCCGGCCATGCCGAACGCCGTGCCCTGCCCCGGGAGCCCGTCGGCGTACTCGAGCTTGCCGCCGTTGACGACCCACCACGGCATCGTGACGAACTGGCCCTTCACGTAGGGCACGAGGGGAATCTTGTATTTGAGCGCCAGCAGATCGAACCGGTACGAGAGCCCGGGCCGCACGGTGAGAATGCGCAAGCCCGTCGACTGGTCGGCCTTCGCGCCCGTCTCAGCGTCGACGGCCTTGCCAAACTTCTCGGCATACGCGACCGACACGCCCGCAGAGATGGTGCCGAACTTCTGCCAGATCATGTACTCGAGGCCGATCTCCGCCATCAGCATCGGCGTGCCGCCGAAGACGCGCGCGTACGGACGCTGATCGTTGGGGCCGAGGTTGGGGAACACGGCGCTGTCGATGAGCGGCGTGTACGGCCCGAGCTTCAGCTCGAGAATGAACGTGCGCGGGGTCTCTCCGGTGTTGCCGGCGGCGTTCACCTGGCCGGGCATCTGCGAGAGCAACGCGAGACTCAAAGCGGCGACCATCATCGGGTACGTCTCCTGAAGAACCAGCCCAGGGCGAAGAGCGGTGCGAGACCCAGGCCCGAAGAGCAGCCGCCGGTGTCCGTGCCGCCTGCCTCACGATACGTGCCCCAGAAGCCGATCGTGCGGCGGGGCGTTCCAGAGGCGGGCTCGCTGTCGGCGCTCTGGTTGCCGGCGCCATCGATGGCGCGCAGCACCACGTCGTAGGTGGTGGCGTTGAGCAGCCCGTCGACGATCACCTCACGCCCCGTGCCGAGGCTGATGGTCGGCCGCTGGGCGTACTCCGTCGAGCCCTGAGGGCGAATGAAGGGGATGACTTCGGTCGTGTCGCTCGACACCGAGAACGCGACCTTGAGCGCTTTGTCCTGCGCGAGCACCTCGCTGATGATCGGCGCGTTGGGCGGCTGCGCGTCGTAGATGACTCGCAACGCCGAGGCGGCGGTGAAGGTGTTGTTCTGCAAGCCACACTGCAGCGCCGTCGGAACGGAGGCGCAGATCTTGTGCTCCTTCGTCAGCGTCGACGCGCCACCACACGGCGTCGTCGTGCCGGCCTTCTCGAACCCGGGGAGCTCGTCGATGTTGACGGTGAACGAACCGCTCGAGCCCACGGTGCGGAAGAGCAACACGCTGACGCTGGCGTACTCCTTGTCGCCAGTCGCGGGCTCGTTCCCACAGGCGTTCTCGGTGGCCCAGATACGCATGTTGTTGCAGGCCTGCGTACCGAGCTGATTCCAGACCCAGTAGACGACCCGACTCGTGCCGCACGACGACGAACCGATCACGAGCTGATCCGACGTCGCGGTCGGGGTCTCACGAATCCCGAAGCTCACCAACGTCGTGTCCGTCGTCTGCGCGACCGCCGTCGAAGCCACCAGCACGAGCACGAGAGAACGCATGGGCACGGCCACTCGTAGCAACCCGTCTGCCACCCCGCCAGCACTGACATCCCCCCGGAACGACTTGGAAAGGGGCTGCAGCGACGACGGCTCGAGTGACAAATTGTCAGTCGCGATCGGCGAGTTCGAAGGCGATGTCGAGGGCGGCATCAGCGGTGCGGAAGGCGTTGTCGATGCAGGCGACGAGCTGAACCCGCTCGCCCAGCACCCGAATACGCCCCACGTGCACGGTGGAGTCGTCGGTGGTGAGCATCGGCATCGGGTAGATGTTGTCGGCGGGCTCATCGAGCACCTTGAGGCCCGAGTCGGCCTTGAGCGTGGCGCGCACGCCATCGGCATCGACCCGACGCGAGAGGTGGGCCGAGAGGATGAGGGTGAGCCCGTGGTACGTCGGCACCAGCACCGAGGTCGCGGTGACGGCCGGCATCTTCTCGCCGCCCCACACGCGCGCGGTCTCGATGAGCATCGCGCGCTCGTGCTGGGAGAGGCCGCTCTCGATCGCGCCGACCGCGGGGATGATGTTGAAGGCCAGGCGGTGCGGGAAGACCTCGATGTCGGGGTCCTTCGCGTTCATCAGCTCGCCGGTCTGCTTCGAGAGCTGGGCGACCCCAGCGCTCCCGTGAATCGCCGCGCCGCACAGCACGGTCGCGTCGGCGAAGAGCAAGCCGAAGGCGCCGCGCAAAGGCTCCAGCGCGCGGGTGAAGGCCTGCGTCGAGGCCTGCGCGAGCGACACGATGCGGCCAGCGAAAGGGCGGTCGAGCACGCCGTCGTTCACGCCTGGCACCACGAGCGGCACCTTCTCGTCCACGCGGTACGAGCCCGAGAGATCGATGACCCACACGCCAAGGGCCTGCGCACGTTCGGCGATCGGCTTCGCGACCTCGGGCGGCACCGCGAGAATGACCACGGCCGCGCCGCGCAGGGACTCGTCGCTGTACTTGTCGATGACGACGCTGTCGTCGCCGAAGTCGAGCTCCTCCCCTGCCCCTCGCTCACTGGCGAACGCGCGCACGCAGTCGGCCGGGTGATCCTTGAGGAGCAGCCCCTGCACGAGCTGACGGCCGACGACACCTGAAGCTCCGACGACGGCGATGATGGGATCGGCCATGGGTCACGACTCTTTCGGGTTCAGCATTCGGGCCTTCGACTCGACGCCCGGGAGCGGTGGGAACTTCGGGTTCTCTTCGGCGCCGCTGCCACGGAGGTAGTGCGGCTCGAGCGAGAAGGCAGCGTCGGCGTCGTACGAGCCAGGCACCGTCGCGAGGCGCGCGAGGCCAACAGCCGAGGGTACGTGCGGCGCGTGCAGGAGCTGCGACGACGGAACGCCCAACGCCTCCAGCGCGGCTCGATAGTCAGGCACGGCGGGTCCCAGCATGCGCGCATCGGGCGTCGCGAGGAGCAGCTTCGCGAAGTCGGCGATCGGTAAAGACGTCTCCGGCTCCATCGCCGTCACCACGCCGCCGACGTGACGGTAGCGGCCGACGTACAGCTCGTTCTTCTTCACCACCGAGGTGCAGAACAGCTCGGTGTCTTCGGGACCATCGAGGCAGAGCGCCTTCAGCGACGAGACACCGACCAGCGGCACTTTGAGCGCGTACGACAGCCCTTTGAGACACGAGAGGCCGATGCGCAGGCCGGTGAAGGAGCCGGGGCCCAGGCCGCTGACGAGCCCGGTGAGTTGGCCGAGGGTGACGCCGTGCTTCTTCAGCAACGCGTCGATGCACCCCGGCAGTGCGTCACTCTGCTTCGTGGGCGGCGGCACCAGCACGTGCTCGACCAGCTCGCCCGAGGGGCGAACGAGCGCGAGGGAGAGCGTCAGACACGAGGAGTCGAGGGCCAGCCACATCGATTGGCCGCTCTAGCGGAAGAGCTTCGTGATGTCGTTCTTGAACACCAGCACCAGCAGCATGGCGATGACGACCAGCCCGAACATGTTGGCGTACTCGCGCACGCGGAGCGGAATCGGGCGACGGCGAATGCCTTCCCAGAAAGCGGCCAGCAGCGCGAAGCCGTCGAAGATGGGAATCGGCAGCAGGTTCACGAGGCCGAGGTTCACCGACACCAGCGCCATGTTCATCAGGTACGTGTCGAGGCCGGCCTCGGCGCTCTTGGTCGCGACCTGGAAGACGGCGATGGGGCCACCGACGGCGTCGAGCGGCACGCCTCCGGTGAAGAGCTTCACGATGACGAGCGTGATGGTGCGAATCGCCTTCGGCACTTCTTTCACCGCGAGCACGATGGCCTGCTGCGGGCCGACGTAGATCGTCTTCGTCTCGGCCGGCGTCGGGTCTGCGACGAGGGAGAAGAAGGGCGCGGTGCCGAACACCAGCGTCTTCCGCTCGTTCTTGAAGTCGTCGTACGAGATCTCCTGCTTGCGCTGCACCTGCGCGCTCTTCAGCTCGGTGCCGCTCTGCCAGGTGAGCTTGAACGGTCTGTCCTCCTGGGCCTTCAGCTTGATGTTGTAGAGGAAGTACGACTTCACGACGGCGTCGTTGACCGAGACGAACCGATCGCCACGCTTGAGCCCCGCCGTGTCGGCCGCGCTGCCGGGCAGCACGTAGCCGATGTAGAGGTCGCTGCCTTCCGCGCCGAGCGCCGCGTAGCCCTCGCCGGGCTGCTTCTCGAGCGTGATGGTCGAGACCTTCGGCGTGGTGAACGACGCGCCGCCGATGGAGCCGCTGTCGAGGCGAACGATCTGCAGCGTCAGCGTGCCCGACAGCTTCTCGAGCACCTGGTTGAGCTGCACCTCGTCGCCGGTCGGCTGACCGTTGATGCTCATGATGCGATCGAAGCTGCGCAACCCGGCCTGCTCCGCGATCGAGCCAGCGGGGACGCCGAGCACCGGAGCCGTGGCCTGCGCGCTGATGCCCAACATGCCCCGGCGGGTCTTCTCGATGGGGTTCGACTCGTCGACGGTGACGACGGGGTCGAGCTGGAAGGTGAGCTCCTGCTCGCCACGCTTCACGGTGACCGGCACCGCCGCGGTGGCGCCAGCGATGGCCTCGGAGATCTCCTCGAAGCGGACGATCTCCACGCCGTTGACACGGGTGATCAGGTCGCCCGGCCTGATGCCCGCGATGGCCGCCGGCATGTCGGGCGCGACGCCACCGACGCGCGGCGTGAGGTACGTCGTCTCGCCCAGCAGCGCGAAGAAGTACGCGAACACGGGGAAGATGAGGTTGAAGGCCGGGCCGGCCGCCATGATGATCGCCCGCTTCCACCATGGCGCTGCGTACAGCCCGCGCGCGCGATCGGGGTCGTCGAGGTCGTGCTCCTCGCCCGGGTAGTCGCCGTGCATCTTCACGTAGCCGCCCAGCGGCACCCACGCGACCTGGTACTCGGTCTCGCCGCGCTTGAAGCCGAAGATGCGCGGCCCGAACCCGACGGAGAACTTCACGACCTTCACGCCCGCCCACTTCGCCGCCAGGAAGTGCCCGAGCTCGTGCACCGTCACCAGCACGCCGAGGAAGACGATGAAGACGATGGCTTGTTGGGGGCCGGACATGTGTCGGGGACGTTAACCAACGAAGGCCGTCAGCGCATCCCGCCCGTCAGGAGAACAGGCTGCCCGGGCGATCTCGCCTCAGGCCGAGGGCCCTGCATACGTCCGCTTGTGCGCGTCGACGCCGAGGAAGCGGAAGCCGTCACCCGCGACCGTCTCCATGGTCTTCTCGTCGGTCGCCTCCCGCGCGCGCATGATGGTCTCGTACTCCTCGATCGTCAGGGTGCGGCGGGCGTCGAGCAGGGCCTGCAGCTGCAGCGCCTGCACGCGGGCCTGCGCCCCGGCGACGACGTGCCCTTCGAAGAACTCGGCGCACGAGCCGCTGCCGTAGCTGAACAGGCCGATGCGTTGGCCATCGAGGTTGCGCGCCGAGGTCGACAGGAGCGACGCGAGCGCGAGGTAGAGCGAGCCGGTGTAGATGTTGCCGACCTGCGCGGGGAGCACGAGCGAGGCCGACACCTGCGCGTCAAAGCTCGCATCTGGAGCGGCGTCGCCATCGATCGAGCGCAGCTGCCGGTGCGCCTTCCGCGCCATCTTCCCGTAGGGCACGTGGTACGCGAGGGCCGCGAAGTCGTTCGCCGTCACGCCGGGAGTGAGTTCCCGAAAGTGCCGGTACGCGCCGGAGATCGCGTCGAGGTAGCACTGCACCGAGTAGTGGCCGTCGACGAACGCGTCCTTCGAGTAGAGCGGCCGCCAGAAGTCGTGCACGTCGGCAGCGAACTGGCCGGTGCGCGACGGGTCGAGTTCGAGCAGCCGGGGGCTCTCGGACACGAGCAACGCCACCGCGCCCGCGCCCTGGGTCGGCTCGCCGGCCGTCTTCAGTCCGTAGCGCGCGATGTCACTGCAGACGACGAGGGCCTTGCGGCCATTGGCGCTCCCGGAGCGGATCCAGTCGAGCGCCATCATCAGCGCCGCGGTGCCGCCGTAGCAGGCGTGTTTCGTCTCGAAGACGCGGCAGCGCGAGCCGATGCCGAGCAGCCCCTGCACGAACGACGACACCGGCTTGGAGTGATCGACCGCCGTCTCGGTACCGACGACCAGCATGCCGATCTCATCGGGCTTCGCGCCGGCTGACGTCATCGCCATCGACGCCGCGCGCGCCGCGAGGGTCACCGTGTCTTCGTCGATCGGCGCGACTCCCATGCGCCAGGTGCCGATGCCGTCGAGGTACTTGGACGGAGCGACGCCGCGCGCCTTCGCCAGCACCTCGAGATCGATGCACAACGAGGGAACCGAGACGCCGATGGCGTCGATGCCGACCTTCATGGAGGGGACTCCTGGAGCTGCAGTGGCCAACGGTGGAGCAGGCGCGACGCCGGCTCCGATCAGGTCAACGGACGAGGGCAGCGCCGTGTTTCACGGCCCTCACCCCATGTTGGGTCGCATGAACTGAACGTAGAGCAACACCATCGGAGCGTTGAAGATCAGCGCGTCGATGCGATCGAGCATGCCGCCGTGGCCGGGAATGATGTTTCCCGAGTCCTTCACGCCATACGCGCGCTTGAGCATCGACTCGCACAAGTCGCCCGCGGGCCCCAACAGGCTGCCGCAGACGCCGAGGAAGATGCAGTCGGTGATGGTGAGAAACGGCGCGAAGAACTGGCGCTGCACGAACATGAAGCCGATGGCGCCGACGAAGCCGCCGAAGAAGCCTTCCCAGCTCTTCGACGGGCTGACCTCGGGGTAGAGCTTGTGTTTGCCGAGGAAGCGCCCGAAGAAATACGCCGCCGTGTCGTTGCCCCACGTGATGACGAGCGCCGCGACGACCCACCAGCCACCCTCGTCGAGGTTGCGAATCGCCATCAACGCCGTCAACCCACCGTGGCCGTAGATGAACGCGGTGAGGATGTGCGCGGTGCGCTGCGGGCCTTCCTGCAACGGGCCGTTGAGCAGGTGCCAGAGCCAGCCCGCGAAGAGGACGACTCCGGTCGCGCCCGAGATCAACGCCGCGGCCTCGAACGGCCGCCACGCGACGATCAGCGGCATCGCGCCTGCGGAGATGACCGTGCCCCACCCGAGCGGGTTGAGCTCCTTCATGGTGATCAGCAGGTACTCGCGAGCACACGCGGCGGCCGCGAAGCCCAGCAGCCCCGCGCTGTAGTACCCGCCGCGGTACAGCAGGTAGAGGACGATGGGCAGCAGCACGATGGCGCTGATCACCCTCAGCAGCAGGTTCCTGTTCTTCTCAGTCACGCGTTCACGTCCCGGCCCGACGCAGCTGTGCTCCGGTGAGTCCGAAGCGGCGCTCGCGCGTCTGGAAATGCAGCAGCGCCTCGGCGAATTCCTTCGCCCGGAAGTCTGGCCACGCGATGGGGCTGAACAGGAACTCGCTGTAGGCGGTCTGCCAGAGCAGGAAGTTCGACAGCCGCTGCTCACCGCTGGAGCGGATCACCAGATCCACCGGAGGCAGATCGTGCGTCCACAGCGCGCCGGCGACGGTCTCTTCCGTGATGTCGTCGACCGCAAGCGCGCCGCTGGCCACCTTCGCAGCGAGGGCCCGAACGCCGTGTACGAGCTCTTCCCGGCCGCCGTACGAGAGGGCGAGCGTCAGCACGAGGCCCTGGTTCTTCGCGCTCTCGGCGCGCAGAGCGTCGAGCGGCTCCTTCACGTACTTCGGCAGCTTGTCGAGCTCGCCGATGGCGTTGAGCTTGATGCCGTTGTCCATGATCTCGTCGCGTTCTTTGACGAGGTACTCGCGCAGCAGCTCCATCAGCCCGGCGACCTCATCGGGCGGCCGCGACCAGTTCTGTGACGAGAAGGCGTAGAGGGTGAGCGCTTTGAGGCCCATACGCCGCGCCGAGCGGGTCACCTCACGAACGCTGGTGGAGCCCTCGCGGTGACCTTCGAGCCTGGGCAACCCACGGGACTCGGCCCAGCGGCCGTTGCCGTCCATGATGATGCCGACGTGCTTCGGCACCTCGCGCGCTTTGACCTGACTCTCGAGCTCTTCGATCGCGTTCATGTCGTCTCGTGAGGCGCGCACCGTAGTCAGATGTGGCGGTCGCCTCAAAGCCTCCTCTGCCACACAAACCACGTGACCTGAGTCAGCTGCCAGGAAGCTGGCTGAACGGTCGCAACCGGCAGTTGGTTAGACGAAGCGCGGGTTCTTCCCTAGGCTCCGCGCCGCGAATGCCCCCAAAGGTGATCGGCCCCTACCGTGTGCTCGAGACGCTGGGGAGCGGTGGTGCTGGCACCGTGTACCGCGCGATCGATCGACGCACCGGTGACGACGCGGCGCTGAAGCTGTTGTCGACGGGGCCCGCGCTCGACCCACGCGCCACGCGCCGCCTCGCGCGCGAGTTCGAGACCCTGCAGAACCTCTCGCACCCGAACGTCGTGCGCGTCTACGACACCGGCGTCTTCCAGGGGTACCCCTACCTGGCGATGGAGCTCGTCGAGGGGCTGACGCTGCGTCACTACCTGTCGCTGTCGGACGAAGACTTGAAGAGCGACCACGGCCTGGTGCGCGCCATCACCCTGCATCGGCAGGCGATGAACACCGAGCGCGACCCCGACGCGAGCGTCGAAGAGGCTGAGGAGAACGACGAAGATCCGTCGGGGCTGTTCTCCCTCGCGACGTTTGGTGAAGAGCCGATCAGCGACGAGTTCTCGAGCTCGGCCAGCGATGACGAAGAGGAATACGAGTCGGGGCCCGAGTCGGTGAGGCGCTTCGCCGCGCTGGCCGACGAGCCCGACACCAACAACGTGCTCTCGGGCGAGAACGCCCTGCCCTTCGATGTGCCGACGCCAGGCGAACACCGGGCGATCGGCATTCGGCCGAGTGAGGTCGAGCTCGCGGCGTTGAATCGGGGAGAGCGGGTCGGCCGGCTGAAGGACGCGATGCTCCAGCTCACCGAGGCGCTCGCGTACATTCATGGGCACGGGCTGATTCACCGCGATCTCAAGCCGACCAACGTGATGGTCGACGAGGATCGCACCGTGCGGCTGATGGACTTCGGGCTCGCCAAGTTCCTCGCCGACGACAGCGCGGTGACGGCTGACGGCCGGCTCGTCGGCACGTTCCGCTACATGGCGCCGGAGCAGGTGCTCGGGGAACAGCTCGACGCGCGCACCGATCTCCTGCTCGACGGCAAGCGCGACATCGATGGCCATTGGGGTGAGCGAGCGGACGAGCAAGTCGCCGACGGCCGCGTCGACGCCGAGGCCGGGCAGCCAGAC
>JAUXRI010000033.1 GCA_030681895.1 Myxococcales bacterium
CGGCGACCCCGTCACCAACGTCACCTCGCGCTTCTGGGCGAACGACTACGGCAACACGCGCATGATGGGGCTCAACAACATCGAGCTCATCACCGACCGTCCCCTCGAGGTGAACCTCAAGGAGATGTACGAGGTGAAGAAGCGCTTCCCGAAGCACGCGCTCATCGCGTCGCTGATGGTCGAGACGAAGGCCAACTGGAAGGAGATCATCAAGAAGGCCGAAGACACCGGCTGTGATGGGCTCGAACTCAACTTCGGCTGCCCGCACGGCATGTGTGAGCGCGGCATGGGCAGCGCGGTCGGCCAGGAGCCGAAGGTGCTCGAAGAAATCACCCGCTGGGCGATGGAGTACGCGCGCACGCCGGTGATCATCAAGCTGACGCCGAACACCGGCGACATCAACGAGCCGGGAGAAGCGGCGGCGAAGGGTGGCGCTCCGGCGGTGTCGTTGATCAACACCGTGAAGTCCCTGCTCGGCGTCGACCTCGACCGCTTCGTGCCCAACCCGCGCGTCGGGAAGCAGTCGACCAACGGCGGCTACTGTGGCCCGGCGGTGAAGCCGATTGCGTTGTTCATGATGAGCCAGCTCGCGAAGAACCCGGCCACGAAGCACATGGCCATCTCGGGCATCGGCGGCATCTCGAACTGGCGTGACGCGGCGGAGTTCATCTCGCTCGGCGCCACCAGCGTGCAGGTCTGCACCGCCGTGATGCACTACGGCTACCGCATCGTCGAGGACATGATCGAAGGCCTGTCGGACTACCTCGACAGCAAGGGCATGAAGTCGGTCAACGAGCTGCGCGGCAAGGCCATCGGCGCGTACTCGGAGTGGGGAGACCTCGACCTCAACTACAACCTGAAGGCGCGGATCAATCCCGACTCGTGCATCGGCTGCAACCTCTGCCACGTCGCGTGCATGGACGGCGCGCACCAGTGCATTCTGATTCCGGGCCGCACGCACGCCGAGCACGAGAAGGCCGGCCACACGCACATTCCGGCGTCGATTCCTGAAGTGCCGGTGAAGGCCGCAGGCGCGGTGGGCCGGTTCCTGCCCGTCATCGACGACCACGAGTGTGTGGGCTGCAATCTCTGTCACCTGGTCTGCCCGGTGCCCGGGACGATCTCGATGGTCGAGGTACCGGGGACCATCGGGAAGACGGAGACGTGGAACGACCGTGTCGCGCAGGGGCGGGACATCAACCCCGGCTCGCTCGACTCGACCATCGCGAAGCGCGCGGGCGCGGCGAAGTAGCGCGCCGGACGAAGGCCTGCGCTCAGTGTGCGAGCGCCGGCGTCGCAAGCGACATCGTGCCGTCGTCGGCCACGAGCACGTCGCCACCGCTGCATCTCACGAAGAGGCGGCCGTTCGGCAGAACGAATGAAATCGAGGGCGCTCCGGGGTGCGCCGTCGTCACGGCTTCGGCGGCCGGACCGGCGCGCAGATGCCGTCCACGCGGCCGAGCACGTCGAGCAGCAGGTCGCTCAGCATCAGGAGTCGTTGGGCGCGTGCAGCCAGGGCCTGGTTGCGGGCGGCATCGCCGTTCGGGTCGGCGAGCGCCTCAGCGGCCTTCTGAATGGACCAGACGAGCAGGCTGAACGCGGCCTCGCCCAGGCCGCCTCCGGTCCCATACCCAACGCCGGCCGCACGCGACCCACTCACGCGCAGGTCTGACTCGCACTTCATCGAAGTGAGGAGCAGCGCAGGCAGGTACGGCGCCTCTCGTTTGACGAGCTCGCCCGTCACCTCGAGGCATGGAGAGCCACCTCGGTCAGGCTTTCCGCTGATGGACAGGCGAAGTGACTCCACGGCGTCGGGGTCGAAGCGGAAGCCGAGCTCGCGCAATTGGCCGCGAATGGCGTCTTCGACGACGGCCAGGTCCGCCGAGCCCAGCGCAGAGTTGTTGATGACGACGAGCTCCGTGAGTCGCGCACAGCTTCGCGGTCCGCTCACGGCCTCTGTGGACTGCACCGACGGCGCGGTGACGCACGCCAGGAGCGTCATCGTCGCCCATCCAACGGCCCAGCGAGTCTTCGGCCCCATCCGCCCCGCATTGCACGGACCGGCCGTCACGCGCCTTCAGTTTCGTCAGAGTGGATCGAGCACAGTGTTCAGCGGCACCCGGCGACCTGAGCGCGGCGCAACCCATCTCTCGCTTGCTCGAGGTCGCGCTCGATGGGAGCGGTCACCACCGCCGGATCAGGCGACTGAGGTGAACGTCGGCTCCGGCGGCCCCCGGCCATGCACTGGGCATACGCGGCGTCGCCATGGAGGTTCAGCACTGACAGACAGTCACCATTCCAGGTGAGGCGCGCCTGCTCGGCCTTCTTCTTTGCAGCATCGAGACGCGCCTCGACGCGGCTCACCTGCTCTCGCGCCACTGCACAGGTGTCGACTTCCTCGAGCCGTCGCGGACTCGCGACGCCAGCATCTCTGGCGCGCGCGTCGGGCAGGATGACGTTCAGCTCGTCGCCTTCGGTGGTGCGGACCTTCACCCCTTTCGGGATGGTGGAGCGGTCGTCGGTGTAGTGCGTCCCGCCGCTCGCGTCGGTCCAGACGTACACTTGCGCGAGCAGCGCGAGGATCATCAGGGAAGTCATCGAGACCGAGCGTCTCTGATTGTCTCAATCCTGGTCAACCCGCGAAGCAGGCCACGGGCGAACGCGAGTCAGCTCCGGAGCAGGCCGGCGGTGATCAGCCACAGCGTCGTCACCGAAACCAGCAGCCACAGCACCACGCCCAGCACGAGCGGCCGAACGCCGACAGACTTGAGCGCGCTCCGCGTCACGCTGGTGCCGATGAGGAACAACGTCAGCACCAGCACCTGTCTCGCCACGCGCGCGACGACGAGGCCGGGCTCCGCGAGCGCAGGCACCCATGTCACCAACGCCGCCACCGCGAGAAAGCCCAGAATGAACCACGGCTTCCTGGTGCTCTTCGCGCCGTCCTCCGACTTCACGACCCGCGCCATCACCAGCGTCAACGGCACGATCCACAACGCGCGCGTCAGCTTCACCGTGGTGCCGACCTGCAGCGCGACCTCTCCGTATTGCATCGACGCGCCCACCACCGAGCTGGTGTCGTGAATGGCGAGCGCGCTCCACAGGCCGAACGCGGCGGGCTCGAGTGACATCGCGTGGCCGATGGGCGGAAACACCACCAGCGCGAGCGCGTTGAGCAGGAACACCACCGCCAGCGCCACGCTCGTCTGATGTGACTTCGCGCCGATGGCCGGAGCGACCGCTGCGATGGCCGAGCCTCCGCAGATGGCGGTGCCGACGCCGATGAGCAACGAGGTGATGCGCTCGGTCTTGAGCGCCTTCGACAACGCCACCGAGACCGCCAGCGTCGCCGTGATGGCGATGAGCGTCTGCCCGATGCCGTTGAGGCCGACGCGCAGCACGACCGCCAGGTTCATCGCGGCGCCCAGGCCCACCACCGAGGCCTGCAGCAACCACGTCTGCACCTTCTTCGTCTTCTCGGGGTACGGATTCTCGAGCGTCAGCCCGAGGACGAGCCCGGCCAGGAGCGCCGCCCACGTCGGGACGAAGGGCAGCAGTGAAGCCCCGGCCAGCACGAAGAAGACGACGCGACGAATCACTTCCAGTTCGACATCGGGCCGAGGTTGTAGACCTTCGTGTAGCCCGCGCCGGTGAGCAGCGTGCGGCCCCGCTCACTGCGTGCACCGCTTCGACAGTACAGGACGATGTCGGTGTCTTTCTTCAGCTCGCCTTTGCGCGCGTCGAGCTCGTCGACGGGAATGTTGATGGCACCTTCGATGTGACCGGCGGCGAACTCCTCGGGCGTGCGCACGTCGACGAGCGGAGCGCCCTTCGCCACGAGCGCCTTCGCGTCGCTGGGCGTGATGCCTGGCGCTGCGCAGGCCGAGGTGGCGAGGGTGACAGCAGTGAGGAGGGCGAGGATGAAGTGCTTCATATGGCGGGGGACTCCTGCAGCGGGGGTGCCACCTCGGAGCCAGTGAGGTTCGTCGAGGATTCACTGGGTTCCGAATGGTTCGGCGCCGAGCCTGCCCGAATCGTTGCGCGTGGTGGGAGGCTCTCGTGCGCACCATGTCGAAAGAGCGAACTCCCACCGAGATGTTGAGTGACGGTCGTCTGGCGAAATCGCAGGGCCGCGAGTGGCTGACCGCAGGGCTCGGCGTGGGGACGATCGGTGTTCTCGGCGCCGTAGCCGGCGCGGTGTGTCCATTGTGTGTCGTCGCGACGCCTGCGCTGCTCGGCGCAGGGCTTGCGCGGGCGGCGTGGGGCCGGCACCTCGAGAAGAAGGCGCACGAGGCGGTAGCGACGCCGGCGGAGCAGACGGGCTGATCGTCCCGCCGCCATCCGGCATCCAACCGGCATGCGACTCGTCGCGGTGGTGTTGGGTCTGTCGGCAGTGTCGGCGTTCGCCTGGGGCCCGGTGGTCGAAGGCGGCGTGATGGTCGTCGGCGTGCCGCTCGTCGAGAGGCAGCGCGTCTTCAGCGGCTCCACCGCGAGCCTCGGCGTCGAGTTCGGAGACCGTTTCAACCACGAGCTCGCGGTCGAGTGGATTCGGCTGGTCGGCGTCAACGATGGACCGGCGGCAGCCCAGGCGCTCGCGGGCCGGTACACGTTCTCGGTCGATTTCCTCGGGAAGAGCGGCTTCACGCCGACGGTGGGTGTGGGCGTCTCGGTTGGACGCTTCGTCGCGCAGAGCCCGGGTGACTCGGTGCGAGGCTTTGCGCTCGCTGGCCGCGCGCTCGCAGGCGTGCGCTACACCTTCGACTTCGGGTTGAGCCTCAAGGCGCTCGTCGCGGTGAACTTCTATGGCGTGCAGCTCAGCGTCGCGCCGACGGTCGGGGTCGGCTGGCAGTTCTGAGTCTTCGGCTGGCGGTCGTCCTCGCGGCGTGACTCGATGAACGCAGCGATACGGGACGGGTCGAGGGACGAGGAGAAAGGCTGCTCTCGAGCGCGCGGGCTGATCGAGGGCGCTCCGAAGCCTCGAGTGAGGATCGTCGCGAGGAATGAGGCCGGCACGGTGATCGACTCAGCCTTCCGAGGCTCCTTCGCGATCGCCTTCATCAGCGCCTGATCAGCCTCAGCAGAATCCACACCACCGATGCCAATTCGAGCCCCTCAGCCTCGGAGGCGCCATCACGACCGCCCTCAGCGCCTGATCAGCTCAACAGAATCCACAGCACCAGCGTCACGATGAGCACCGAGCCGCCGCCGATGGCGACGAAGACCCACGCCGGCGTGTTCGCGTCGATGAGCGTCCCGCGACGGCGCATGGGCCCACGCGCAGCCGCGTCGAAGTCTCGTGGCACCTCGAGCACCGGCGCACTCGGATCCGTCCGCGCCTCGGGCACCGGGTTCATCACCGCCAGCGTCCTCGACGAGTCGCCGGTCGACGCAGGCGTGACGTCGGACACCGCCGAGAGCGTCTGCTGAGAATTCGCCGGCACCGACTCGAGTCCGATGAGCGTCTTCGCCGACTCCGCGGTCTTCGACGCGGGCGCCGCCACGATGGGCGTCTCGAGCTGGGTCCGCTTCCCTGACCCCGTCTTCCGCGCTGGGTCCGACGTGATGGGCACGCTGACGTCAGTGCCACCCTTCGCGCCTTCACCCTCCAGCGAACGACGCGCGCGTGTTCTCGCAGACACCGTCTGCTCGTCATCATCATCGAGCCTGGCCACAGGGCGGCGCGCGATGGCGTTCGGCGACTCCGCGCGCGTGGGCTCCGGCCCATCATCAACGACCGGCCGCTGGCGCCCTGAGTCACCCTTCTTCGGCGCCAGCCGCGCTCCCGACGGCGAAGACGACATCGGCGCCTGCACCACCATCGTCGCCGACACCGCCGCGGCCTCCGACAACTGCGCCATGAACTGCGCGACCGACTGCTGCCGGTCCGCCGGCTTCTTCTCGAGCGCGTGGAGCAGCACCGTCGACACGCTCTCGGGAATCGACGGCTCGAGCTCGTGGGGCGGCGTCGGTGGCTTCTCGAGGTGCGCGAGCAACGACGCGTGCGCGTCGGTCTCGGCGAACGGCCGCTTCCCCGCGAGCAATTCGGTCAAGACCACTGCCAGCGTGTAGAGGTCCGACCTCGCGTCGACCGTGCCCGCGATGGCCTGCTCCGGCGACATGTAGAACGGGCTGCCCAGCGCGACGCCTGGCCGCGTCAGCCCGGTGTCGTGGGAGCGGATGAGCCCGAAGTCGAGCAGCGTGACGTGCCCCTCGTCAGACACGATGACGTTGCCGGGCTTCAGGTCGCGGTGCACGTAGCCCTGCGAGTGGAGCGCCGTCAGCGCCGCCGTCATCTGCTTGATGAGCGGCATCGCCTCGGTGAGCGACAGCTTCGTGCGGTCCTTGATGAGCTTCGCGAGCGTGCGCCCCGTGACGTGCTTCATCACCAGGAAAGGCACCTCGCCATCGCGCTCGACGCCGTAGAGCGTGACGAGGTTGGGGTGGTCGACCTTCGCCATCACCCGCGCCTCCTGCTCGAAGCGCACCCGGTACTCGGTCTCTGCGACGAGCGCCGGCAGCAGGAACTTCAGCGCGACGGGCCGGTCCACCGAGAGGTCGGTCGCGAGGTACACGGTGCCCATGCCGCCCGCGCCGAGCTTCTTCTCGATGCGCCATTTGCCCGCGATGGTGCGCCCGATGAAGGTGTCATCGAAGGCGACGGGCGCTTGACCTGCGTTCATCGGTGACGTCATCGGCATCGACCCAGCCTCCCGGACGCGAGGGTGGCGGACCCTAGCGGCGGGACGACAAAGGACGAACTCGGCGGAATCGACCGAAACGCCAACGTGACAAGAGCCTGTGAAGCGCCGTGCACAGTCGTCATTGGGTCGGGAGCTCGGGCACGTTGAGCTTGAGGCTCAGCTTCTTCGCGCTGGACGCCTGCACCGAGAGCCGCCGCTTGATGCCATCGGGCCCCACGATGGTGAGCATGTGCGTGCCCGACGGAAGGCTGAAGGGCACGACCGGTCCTTCGCCCAGCTTCTCCTTGCCCTTGAAGACGGTCGCGCCATCGGGGAGCAACACGAGGAAGATGTCGCCACTCCCGGTCGCCGCCGGCGGGTTCTTTGGCCGAACGCGCGGCTCGCCCGACTTCGGGTCAGGTGTCGTCTTCGTCGGCGGCAGCGCGATGGGCTCCGAGTCGGCACCACCAGACGGCTCTTCATCGAACGGCGGGCGCGAGTCGGCACCCGGAATCGCGCCGGGAATGGCCGACATGCCTGTCGCCTTCGTCGGCTCCTTCGCGCCTCCGCCTTCGGTGCCTTCCTCCGGCTCGCCGTCCCACATCACCAGGCCGCTCGAGCTGACGCGCTTCTCCTTGAAGACGACGCGGTTCGCGATGCCCAGCACGAGCAGCACTCCGAGCCCGATGAGCAACGGCCCACCCCAGGTGCGCTTCGGTCGGTGCGCTTCGGCCCCGGCAGCGACCTGGTCGACGCGAATCGCCAGCTCGAGCAACTTCTGGTCTTCGACCGAGGTGGCCTTCTGCTTCTTCGGCCCCGCCTTCGCGCGACCCTTCACCGGCTTGAGCACCGGCTGCGACATCGCGCTCTCTTGAATCGACTTCGCGAGCTGCC
>JAUXRI010000017.1 GCA_030681895.1 Myxococcales bacterium
GAGCGCTTCGAGATCATCACCTTCGAGGGCGGCTTCCACGGCCGCACGCTCGCCACCGTCACCGCGACCGCCCAACCGAAGTACCACGCCGGCTTCGAGCCGCTGCCGAAGGGCTTCGTCTACGCGCCGATGGGCGATCTCGAAGCCGTCAAACGGCTGGTCGGCCCGCAGACGGCGGCGATCATGATCGAGCCGATTCAGGGCGAGGGTGGAGTTCGTCCCGCGCCTGCCGGTTTCCTCGCGAGCCTGCGCGCGCTGTGCGATCAGCACGGGCTGCTGCTGCTCATCGACGAAGTGCAGACGGGCATCGGCCGCACGGGCACGCCCTTCGCGTACCAGCACGACGGAATCACACCCGACGCGATCTCGCTGGCGAAGTCGCTCGGCAACGGGCTGCCCATCGGCGCGATGGTGTGCAGCGACGCGGTGGGCAAGGCGCTGCCGTCGGGCACGCACGGCTCGACGTTTGGTGGAAACCCGGTCGCCGCTGCCGCAGCCGTCGCCACGTGGGATCTGGCGACCACCCCGCAGATGCTCGCGTCGAACGTCGAGAAGGGCGCGCTGCTCCACCGCCTCGGCAACGAGCTCAAAGCGCGGAAGCCCGGACGCGTCGTCGAGTGCCGTGGGCGCGGTCTGCTCTTCGGCATCGAGGTCGACACCGGCGCCGCCGACGTGGTGGCCCGCTGCCGGCAGAACGGCCTGCTCGTCAACCTGGCAGGAGAGAAGACGGTGCGGTTCGCGCCGGCGTACGTCACCACCTCCCATGAGCTGGCCGAGGGGTTGACCCTGTTCGAACGTTCGCTGTGAGATGAGTTTGGGGGCGTCGAGAACCGATGGCTGAAGCAGAGAAGGTCGACATTCCCGAAGACCGCCAGAAAGAGATTCTGGCGATCGAGGCGAAGCTGGCGAGCAACCACTTCGAGGTGCTCGGGGTTTCTGCGGGCGCGACCAGCGAGCAGGTGCGCGACGCGTTCCACGCGCTGTCGCGCAAGTTCCACCCCGATCGATTTCACGGCAAGCAGCTCGGCTCGTTCAAGGCCCGCATCGACACGATCTTCAGGAGGCTCGTCGAGGCGAACAACATCCTCACCGATCCCGCGAAGCGGCAGGCCTACCTCGACTCGAACCCCTTCGTCCGCGCGGCCATTCGTGCCGCGACGGGGACCACCGCCGCGCATCAGCCGGTCGCCGCGAAGAGCGCCGAAGAAGAGTCGCGCGATGCCGAACGACGGGCTCGCCTGTCTCGGCACCCCTACCTCGCGAAGGTGACAGCAGTTCAGGATCACCTGGGGAAGGCCAAGGCGCACGTCGCCAAGGGTGAGTTCAGCCACGCCTTCACGATGCTGAACCTTGCGACCCAGATCGACCCGCAGAACGTCGAAGTGAAGACGTTGCTGGCCGATGTTCGGAAGAAGGCGGAGCTTCTTCGCAGCGACACCGACTACAAGCGCGGTCTCACGGCCCTCGAGCAGGGCAACGAGGATCTCGCGATCGGCGCCTTCAAGGCAGCAGTCAATGCCAGCGCGTCGAACCATCTCGCGGCCTTCAAGGCGGCCCAGTTGCTCGAGAAGAATGGCGGAGACGTCAAGGAAATCAGTGTTTTCGCTCAGAAGGCCGTCGACGCGTCGCCGATGACGGTCGAATACCGCGTGCTGCTGGGGCGAATGCTCGATCTGGGCGGCATGAAGGCACTCGCCAAGAAGCACTTCGAAGAGGCCCTCCGACTGGGTCCAGACCACCCCGACGTGAAAAAACACGTCAAGAAACGCTGGCCGTTCTAACTTCTGGGATTCATGGCAGAGCGCGAGCCCGTCATCGGAATCGATCTGGGCACAACGAACAGCGTGGTGGCGTTCATGCAGGACGGAACGCCCACGGTCATTCGCAACCGAGCATCGACGAACCTCACGCCCTCGGTGGTGGCGCTGTCGAAGACCGGCAAAATGCTGGTCGGGCAGATCGCCAAACGGCAGGCGATCACCAACGCGAGCGACACGGTCTACGCGGCCAAGCGGCTCATTGGCCGCAAGTTCTCGTCGCCCCAGACGCAAGACGGCGTGAAGTCACTGCCGTACACGGTGTCTGCAGGCGAGCACGACGACATCCGCATTCAGCTCGGCGACAAGAACTACTCGGTGCCTGAGGTGTCGGCGATGGTGCTGAAGGAGCTCAAGCTCGACGCTGAGGCCTTCTTCGGCAAGCCGGTGCGCAAGGCCGTCATCACCGTGCCCGCGTACTTCAACGACGGCCAACGCCAGGCGACGAAAGATGCGGGCCGCATCGCTGGGCTCGAGGTGTTGCGCATCATCAACGAGCCCACCGCGGCCGCGCTCGCGTACGGCTTCGGCAAGTCGGTCAACGGGAAGATCGCCGTGTTCGATCTCGGCGGCGGCACCTTCGACGTCTCGGTGCTCGACGTCTCGAGCGGCGTGTTCGACGTCATCGCGACCGGCGGCGACACGTACCTCGGCGGCGAAGACTTCGACAACCGCCTCATCGAGTGGCTCGTCTTCGACTTCGCGAAGGAGAACGGCATCGACCTGCGCAAAGACCGCATGGCGCTGCAGCGGCTCAAGGACTCGTCCGAGAAGGCGAAGATCGAGCTGTCGACGTCGAAAGAGACGCAGATCAACCTGCCGTTCATCTCGTCGCCTGCTGGCGGTGGCACGGCGCTCCACCTGCAGAAGACGCTCACGCGCGAGAAGTTCGAAGAGCTCTGCGGCGATCTCATCGCCAAGACCATCACCATCTGCGAGCAGGTGCTCAGCGACGCGAAGGTGAAGTCGACGGATCTCAAAGAGATGATCCTCGTCGGCGGCATGACGCGCGTGCCGAAGGTGATCGACGCGGTGAAGACGTTCTTCCGCCGAGACCCGTGCAAGGGCGTTCACCCCGACGAGGTGGTCGCCCTCGGCGCCGCCGTTCAAGCCGACGCGCTCACCAGCGAAGACAGCGAAGTCGTGCTGCTCGACGTCACGCCCCAGAGCCTCGGCGTCGCGGTCGCGGGCGGCTACGTGCGCCGGCTGATTCCCCGCAACACCACGGTCCCCACCTCCGTCACCGAGGTCTTCAACACCTCGAAGGACGAGCAGACGACGGTGAAGATCATGGTGCTCCAGGGCGAGGCCGAGGTCGCGCACCAGAACGAGCTGCTCGGAGAGTTCATCCTCACTGGCCTGCGGAAGGCACGTCGCGGCGAGGTCGAGATCGACGTCACCTTCGAGATCAACTCCGAGGGCATCGTGTCGGTGTCGGCGCGCGATCGCGAGACCGGGCTGCAGCAGTCGATTCAGGTGACGGCGTCGGGTGGGCTCACCGAGGACGAGCTCAAGCGCATCATGGAGGAGCAGGCCGACCTCATGCTCGAGGCGCGCACCGGCGAAGAGATGCAGACGCGCAAGCTGGAGCTCAAGGGCCTGATGAAGGAGGTCGAAGAGCTGATTCCGCAGCTCGACAAGGCGACCCAGGGCTCCGAGTTTGGCCAGGACGCGATCTCGAAGGCGAAGAGCGCGCTCGAGAACGCGCGCAAAGCGTTCGACGCGCCGATGCTCTCGAAGGTGAACGAGAGCATGGACACGCTGACGCGGACGATCAGCCTCTTCAAGGGTGTACTGGAGCGGATCAAGTGACGAGGCGTGGGGGATGAGCAAGGAGCGGTCGGCACAGCTCGTTGACGCTGGCGTCTGGCTGCGCCTGTCGGGCGACCTCGAGGGCGCCCGCAAGCTCTTCGAGCGCGCGCTCAAGCTCGACCCTGCCAACGAGCGCGCCACCCAGCTGCTGCACGAAGGTCCGATTCGGCCCGAGCCCCTCGCCGACCCGCCGGGCGAGACCCCGTTCGATGCGCCCGCGTCGGTGGCACCAGCCGTCGCACCAGTCACGTCGTCACCGTCGGACTCGGCGCCGGCTTTCCCCTCGAGTGCGTCGTCGATCATCGTGACCGAGATGCCAGCCGTCGGGCCCGAAGATCTCGACTGGGGCAAAGCCACCGGCTTCGACTCGCCAACGCCCTTCAGCACCCTGTCGCCGAAGCCGTCGAGAGACGACTGGGGCTCGATGCTCGAGGCGCCGCAGACGAGCACGCCGGCCCCGTTCGTCTCGCAGGGCTCGAACATCTCGATCGGGACCTCCGAGACCGACTTCCCCGTCAGATCGACCCCACCGATTTACGGCGCCTCGAGCGCCCAGAAGGCGCCGCCGATGACGGTGACGCTCGATGGCGCCGCTCCGCCGCCGATCCCCAATCACCCCACGCCGCCGCAGTTCACCGATCCGACGCCGAGCGACCCTGCGCCGGCGGACTGGCGATCGTCGGTGGGGGCCTCGTCACAGCCGTCGCGAACGGTGACGCTCACCGACGAGAACGCGCCGCTGCCGTCGCCGCCTCGCTCGACGCCACCCTTGTTCGACGCCGCGCCGCCGCAGCCGTCGCCTCCGCACGTGCCGTCGTTCTCGCAGTCGCCGATTCCGATGGCGGTGCCCACCAACGTCGACGTGCCGTTGACCGCAGCGCCTGACCCGGTCGGCGTGGCCTGGGCATGGTCCACCAACAGCCCCGCGCCGTTCCGGGATTCCGCCGTCAAGGAGCCGCCCGCTCCCATTCCCGCGTTGCCGACGCCGCTGCCGTCGCCGCTCACGCCGAACGCGACCTCTGCGTGGGACAACAAGAGCAACCCCGGCATCAAGCTGTCGGCGATCGTCGGCGAGGCCCGGGCGCTCGAGATGCTCTCGTCGGACTCGGCGGTGCGACGCCAGAGCAACCCCGAGGCCGCGAAGGACGAAGTGAAGACGCTGCTCCGCGGCGCGCGCGATCTGCTCGACCTCGACGATCACACCGGCGCGATGGAGCTGATCGTCAAGGCCCAGCTCGTCGCGCCTGACGATCCCGACGTGAAGTCCCTGCGGGCCCGGAGCGAGAAGACGCTGCTGACGATGTTCGAGTCGAAGCTCGGCAAGCTCGAGACGATTCCCCGCGTGCTGCTCAAGGAAGACGAGATCATCTGGCTCAACCTCGATCACCGCGCCGGGTTCGTGCTGGCGCAGATCGACGGCACGGTGTCGTTCGACGATCTCTTCGCCGTCTCGGGCATGTCCCGGCTCGACACCTCGCGCATCCTCGCGCAGCTGATCGACGAAGGCGTCATCAGCCGCAGCTGATTCAGCGGTCGAGCGGGTCGTCCGGCTCGCGCCCGGCCGAGGCCTGGAGCTGGCGGTCCTTCCACACGGTCATCGCGTAGTCGACGAGGGTGTCGAGGTACGTATTGAGCGGAGGACAACGAACGCCCGTGCCGTCGAGCAGCTCGAGCGCGCTGTGGCAGTTGTAGAGCGCGAGATGATTCACGTAGTTGATCGCCGCGCGTTGTGGCCGCACGAGCTTCTCGAGGCCCGGCAGGCGCATCATGAGATCGGCGGCGCGCGCCGAGACGTTGAAGCGGGGCAGCTTGCGGTTCGATCGCGCGGCGATCAGCTCGTAGACGCGGCGGGCGCTCATCGGGTTGGGGTCGACCAGGTGCACCGTCTTGCCGCGCGCAGCCGGGTTCTTCGCGAGCGACCAGGTGGCCGCGACGACGAAGTCGACTGGCACCACGTTGAGTGGCGCCACGCCGTTGCCAGGCAGCGGCAGCGGGATCACCAGCGGCGAGAGGACCAGCAACATGCCGAGGTAGTACGGGCCATCGAAGCGCTCGATCTCGCCGGTCTGCGAGTCGCCCACCACCGTGGCTGGCCGGATGATGGTGATGGGCAGCGTCTCTTTCGCCCGCTGCACCAGCTTCTCGGCGAGGAACTTGGTCTCTTCGTACGGGTTGCGAAAGCCCTGCCCGCAGTCGAGCTCGTCTTCGGCGATCACTCCGACGCGATCGCCCGAGACGTAGGTGGTGCTGAAGTGAACGAGGCGCTCGAGGCGCCTGGCGTCACGCGCGAGCTCGAGCACGTGCCGGGTGCCGTGCACGTTCACCTGGTGCGCCATCTCGCGCGGCATGCCGAGGTACGAGATCGCGGCCAGGTGGAAGATGTGCGTCACCTCGTCGCAGAGGCGCTCGTACTCGGGGCCCGACAAGCCGAGGTGGATGTCGACGATGTCGCCCGAAAGAATGTCGATGGGCGCGGGGCCGAGCCGGCTCGCGTACTGCGACGCTTCTTTCACGAAGCGCGGCTGAACCAGCAGCACGATGCGGCTGTCAGGCGCGACCTTCGCGAGGTGGCGGACCAGCCGCTTGCCGATGAAGCCCGGGTAGCCGGTGATGAAGATGGTGCCTGACACGGGCGCGCAGCATAGCCGGGCGGCTCGACGACGGTGGCCCTTGAAGCGCGTTCAGGCTTCGTTGGTCGCGAGCATCTGCCGCCATACCTCGTCGACCTGCGCGCGCGTGGCTTCGAGGTCGCCCGCGTTGTCGATGAGCCAGGTGGCGAACGGGCGCTTGGCGTCGAGCGGCATCTGGCTGTCGATGCGCGCGTCGGCCTCGGCCGCCGAGAGGTGATTGCGAGCCATCAGCCGCTGGCGCTGCACGTCGCGCGGAGCCACCACCAGCACGACGCCGGCGAGGCCTTCGTGCAGCCGGTTCTCGATGAGCAGCGGCGCGTCGTAGAGCGCGCGCGGCGCTCCAGACTCGGCCAGCGCGATCGACTGCTCCAGGACGGCCTGACGAATGCGTGGGTGGGTGATGGCGTCGAGCGCGGCCCGCTCGGTGGGGTTGCCGAAGATGCGCGCGCCGAGCGCGGCACGATTGAGAACGCCGTCGCGGTCGACGACACCGGGAAACCGCGTGGCGATCTCGTCGAGCGCGGGCTGGCCCTTCGCCACCACCTCGCGGGCGATCACGTCGGCGTCGAGGAGCGGCATGCCCAGCTCGACGAACCGTCGCGCCACCGTCGACTTGCCCGTGGCGATGCCACCGGTGAGGCCGTACAGCAGCACGTCACTCCTTCGCCGGCAGGAAGGCGAACGACTGCACCTGCTTCCCGTCGTCTTTGAAGAAGACCGCCAGCCCGAGCTTGAGGAACAGCAGGTACGGCTTCTTCCCGGCGAGCTCCTTGACGAAGTAGCAGGGGCTCTCGGCGTCGGGGTTCTTCACCTTCGGATTGCACGCGGGGCCGTAGCTCGCTTCGATCGCCTCTTTGTCGATCTTCGGCGCGGGGTACACGTCGATGCGCACGACGGTCTGCGTGCCTGGCGCGAGCTTGAACTGAGCCTGCACGGTGCCCGGAACTGCCTGGAGCCCTGCGTAGACCAGCACCGTCTGGCCCTTGAGGTCGGTCTTCCGCGTCGGCTCGCCGAACTTGCCGAAGACGTCGAGCGCGCTCGAGACGCCTGGCTGAATGCCCTGCCACGGCTTGGCCAGCGCCGCCGCGCCCGAGAGGATGACTGCGAGGAAGAGGAACCGCGACATGGTGAGCGTCCACATGCTACGCCAGACGCGATGGCTTCGATGTTTCTTCGTGTCGGGATCGCGGTGTCGGTGTGCGTCTCCACCGTCGCGGGTGCGTACGACTTCCTCGGGGCCGAGAGCTGCCAGAGCTGCCACCCCGACGCCTACGCAGCGTGGAAGGCCTCTCCGCACTCCCGGGCGAAAGACGTCCTCTCACCGTCACAGCAGCGAGACGCCCGCTGCCTCTCGTGTCACTCGCCGAGCGACGTCGACCAGAAGCAGGCCGGCGTCACGTGTGAGACCTGCCACGGCGGCGGCCAGTACTACTCGCCGAAGTACGTCATGAAAGACCCCGAGTTGGCCCGCCTGTCTGGGCTGATCGACCCGACCGAGAAGGCCTGCCGCGCCTGTCACGACGCCTCGAGCCCCTCGCTCAATCCGTTCGACTTCGCCTCACGCCTCAAAGCGATGGACCACTGGTCTGTCGAGCGCGCGAAGAAGAAGGGGCCGTCGGCGTCGGTGGTGCCCTCGCAGCCGAAGACGACAACGTTCGCCGCCTGGCTGGCCCGTGAACCTGCCCCGCTCGTCGTCAGGGCCCCGTGATCAAGGTCCTCGACGCAGTCTTCGTGACGACGGCGACGAACTCGGCCCAATGGCCGCGCGAACCCGTGCCCGAGGTGGCCTACGTCCGCCGCTCCACCGTCCGCAAGTCGTCGATGATCAACACGCTCGCGCACCGCAACAAGCTCGTGCGCGTCTCGAATACGCCTGGCCGCACGCGCACGCTGAACTTCTTCGATCTCACCATCGAATCGCACGGCAAGAAGCGCGTGGTGCGGCTGTGCGATCTGCCCGGCTACGGCTTCGCCAAGGTCTCGAAGGCCGAGCGCGAGCAGTGGCAGGAGATGATCTCGGAGTACCTCTCGGAGCGCACCACCCTCAAGGTCGTCGTCAGCATCATCGACGGCGAGATCGGCCCGACGGGCGACGACGTGCAGATGCTCGACTTCCTGCAGACGACGCCGCCGAAGATCCTCGTGGCGGCGACCAAGCTCGATCGCGTCGGCAAGTCGCACCGCAAGCCCCGCGTGCTGGAGCTGGCGAAGAAGCTCGACCTGCCGCTCGAGGCTGTCGTCGGGTTCTCGGCGACCGAACGGCTGGGCGTCGTCGACGTGTGGAACCGCGTGCTGGCCACCGTCGACGGCCGCTGACGGGCCGAGGTTGACCCCCGCCTCGGGCTGGGCCAACACTGCTCCCATGTCTTCTCGGCTCCTCGTCCCCCTCGTCTGGATGACCCTCGCCGGGTGCCAGTGTCAGTGCACCAACAAGGTCGATCTCACGAAAGATGGCGGCCGCGCAGGCGGCGCGGGTGGCGGCTCCGTCGGTGATGGCGGCATGGGTGGCTCGGGTGGCTCCAGCGCGGGCGGGCAGGGTGGCAGCGCAGGTGGAGGCGTCGCTGACGCAGGTGACGGCACCAACACCGTGGGCATCGGGCCAGGCAGCTTCACGCTCGATGGCGGCTCGGGCGGGCTCGGCTCAGGCGTCAACATCAACCCGATGGGCCACATCATCCTCGGAGTCGGCTCGCTCGACTTCGGCTTCATGTGGGTCGCGAACAACAACCAGGGCTGGGTCTCGAAGTACGACACGCGAACCGGTCGTGAGCTCGGCCGCTACTGGGCCACCATTCCGAAGGACTGCGCGAACAGCCCGGCCGGCCCTCCCTGCACTGGCGGCAACTTTCAGCCCGCCCTCACCGCGGGCCCCGGACGGCACAACCCCTCGAGAACGGCCATCGATCGGTTCGGCAACGTCTGGGTCGCCAACCGCGCCAATGGCCAGCAGGGCTCGGTCACCAAGATCGCCAACGATCAGATCGACTGCGTCGATCGCAACGGCAACGGCTCGATTCAGACGAGCCGCGACCTGAACGCCGACGGCACCATCAGCACGATGGCGGCTGACGGCGAGATGATCATCCCCACCAACTACAACGATCCACTTCAGTACGACGAGTGCGTGCTGTTCTCGACGCCCGTCGGCGGCACCGGTGGCGATGTCGCCGAGCGCGCGATCGCCGTGTCGGCCGGCATCGAAGGCTCAGCTGGTGACGTGTGGGTCGGCAACTTCCGCGAGAAGCGCCTCTACAAGCTGTCGACGCTCACCGGTCAGGAGATCCCCGTGAACGCGAGCGGGCAGACCTTCATCCAGCTCCCGGGAGACTTTGGCGTCTATGGCGCCATCGTCGATTCGCGTCAGCGGCTGTGGGCCGTGCACATCGGGCAGGCCCGTTTTGCGCTCATCGACACGCAGCTCGGCACGTTGGTGCAGGAGGTCCGGGCGCCGGCCAACCTGAACTGCGGCGCGTACGCGCTGGGCATCGACGGCAAGGATCGGGTCTGGGTGCCGGGGTGGGGCGCTGGCGCCCGCGCCTGTCGGTACGATCACGCCACGGGCGCCTGGGCGGCCTTCGACTTCACGGCCGCGCGCAGCCAGACCGGCACTCCGTTCGCCATGGGCCGCGGCATCGCGGTCGACGTGCAGGGCACCGTGTACATGAGCGGCTACGGCGGCAACACCGGGCAGCTGATCCGGTTCGACGCCGAGACGGGCGCGATTCGGCCCTACGGCGCCAACGCCTTCATCGACTACAGCGACGCGCAGTCGGGCGGAGCGATCGGCGTCGGCCTCGACAACGACGGGCAGCCCTGGGTGAACAACAACTCGGGCAACATGGTGCGCATCGACAACGCGACGGGCACCGTCCTCAAGTCGTCGCAGCAGGCGGCGGGCCTCTACACGTACAGCGACTTCACCGGCTACCAGCTGCGCAACTTCACCGCGCCGCGCGGCACCTACCGGCGTGACTTCACCGGCTGCGACGAGGAGACCGAGTGGCGCACCCTCTCGTGGGACGCGACGACGCCTGCGAACACCACGCTGACCGTCGTCGTGAAGGTGGCCAACACCATCGCCGAGCTCAGCCTGCCGACGGCCGCGCGGTATGGGCCGTTCACGACCTCTCCGGTCGATCTGATGGCGCAGGGCGTGGTGAAGCGAAAGTACCTGCGCGTCGAGTTCACGCTCGCGTCGGCCGATCGGGTGACGACGCCCGTGCTGCGACAATTCCAGGTGACTTCCTTCTGCGGTGTGATGATTCAGTGAGCCTCGTGAGCCCACGCGCAAGAGGTCAGCAGTTTTGAGTCACGAAGCCCGAAGAGCCGAGCTGATGCGCCGCCTGGGCGAGCTCGGGCCGAAGAAAAAGCTCGACGCCATGCTCGAAGAGGTCGACGGCCGGGCGCTGGTGCGCGGCATTCCGCCCGAAGAGGTGTACGCGACCATCATCGATGTGGGCCTGGTCGACTCGACCGAGATCGTCCAGCTCTCGACGCCCGATCAGTTCCGCACCTACGTCGATCTCGCCAGCTGGCAGAAGGACCGCGTCGACGTGCTCGAGGTGCTGCACTGGCTGCGTGCGGCGCGGGGCGACGACGAAGAGGAATACCAGCGCAAGCTCCAGCGCATCGACATGGAGCTGATCGAGCTGATGTTCAAGAAGCTCACCCGCATTCACAACCTGGTCGAAGACCCCGACGTCAACACCGAGGGCGTCACCCTCGAGACGCCCGAGGGACAGTTCCTCATCGAGTTCACCATCGACGGCGTCGATGAACACGCGATGCGGGAACTCACGAAGGATCTGATGGCGGTCAACCCCTTCGAGATGACGCGCTTCCTCGAAGCGGTGCGGTGGGATCAGACGACGGAGCTCGAAGAGGCTGCCTTTCAGTTCCGGCAGAGCCGCCTGCAGGATCTCGGCTTCCCGCCGCTCGACGAAGCGCTGAAGGTCTTCGCGTGGGTCGACCCTGCGAAGGTGAAGGTGGTCGAGGGCGCGCCGGGCCTCGTCAAGCCAGGCGAGCGCATCGACTTCGTGCTCGCGATGTTCCAGGGCCTCGACGCGGTCGAACGCCAGAACCTCGAAGGCGAGGTGCGCTACCTCGTCAACTGTGTGCTGGTCGCGGAAGGCGCCGAGCCTGGTGATCCCGCAGCGCTGCGCCGGCTGAGCGAACAGGCGCGAGACACGCTCGAGCTGGGCCTCGAGCACCTCACCGGAGCCGATGCCACCCGCGCCGTCGACGTCGTGCGCGATCGCACGCTGCGCGAGATCTTCCAGATTGGCTTTTCACTGACGCTGAAGCTCAAGCGACAGGTCGAGCGCCTGGCACAGGAACCCGGCAGCCGCTTCGCAGACACGTGGCTGGCCCTCGACGACGAGGCCGCTTCGCTCGCTGCACTCATGCGCCGTCGCCCGCTGAAGGCCCTCAAGGTGCCGGGCGCCGAGCCGGTGACGTTCCGCTCCAAGCGCGAGCTCGCCGAGGTCGAAGGGCTGATCACCCGAGTGCGCAGCCAGCGGGCCATCTTCAACGCGCTCCTCGGGCCCTCACCCGCCGAGCCGATCGCGCGGTTTGGCGCGAAGCTCTCGGAGCTCACGCCGCAGCGGCTCTTCCTCGCGGTGGCGGCGCACGCCGAGGTGTCGGGCACCATCGACGTCGCGCCGTTCTCCGAGCTGCGCGTGCAGGAGTTGATGACGCGCCTGTTCGACGAGCAGGGACGCCAACCGGTGTTGCGTGAGAGCGCGGGCCGACGTGCCGTCGCGGTGCTGAGCGCGAGCATTTCGGAGGGCGCGAGCGAGCTCGAGGCGATGGTCGCGAGGGTGCTGCAGGCGCTGCTCGCAGACGTCGGCAAGCGCTGGCTCGACGAGGGCCGGGTCGACCCGAAGAAGATCGTCGCGCTGCCCGTCGCTGGCCAGCCGGTGGTGTGACGCATGTCGGTGCGCGTGCTGAGCTTGCCCGGGTGGAATGGCTCGGGGCCGGCGCATTGGCAGACGCTGTGGGAGCGGCTCGACGCCCGCATCATGCGGGTCGAACAGGCCGACTGGGAGCAGCCGTCGCTGGAGCTCTGGCGCGCGCAGGTGCTCGGCGCGTTGAGCCGCTCCGACGAGCCGACGGTGCTGGTCGGCCATAGCCTCGGCTCGGTCCTGGTCTCCCACGTCGCCTCGGCTCCGGAGGCTCGGGGCGTGGTGGGCGCGCTCCTGGTGGTGCCGCCAGATCTCGACTCCCTGTCAGCGCTTCCTGAGTCCGTGCGCGCCTTCGGCCCGGTGCCGCTCGCCCGCCTGCCGTTCCCCTCGACCCTGGTCATCAGCGAAGACGATCCGTACCTCACCGTCGCGCGCGCGCAGACCTTCGCGGCGGCCTGGGGCTCGTCCGTCACGAACGTCGGCGCGCGAGGGCACGTCAACAGTGCCTCGAACCTGGGGACCTGGCCCGCCGGCTTCGCGCTGCTTCGCCAGCTGAGATCGGCTGCGCCGTTCGGCCTCGACCCGCGCCTCGCCGCCGATACGCACCTCATCGGGAAGGGCCCGCTCTCAGAGCTGCTGCTCTTCGACGACGTGAGGTACCCGTGGTTCGTCCTGGTGCCGAGGCGGTCGGGGGCCGAGGAGCTCGTTCACCTCTCGCATGACGAGCGCGCGGCCCTGCAGGCGGAGTCCACGGCGGTGGCCACGGCCCTCGCGAGCGCCTTCCCCGTCGACAAGGTGAACGTCGGCGCGCTCGGGAACGTCGTCAGGCAGCTGCACGTGCATCACGTCGGTCGGCACCTCGAGGATCCCGCGTGGCCGGGTCCCGTGTGGGGGCATTCTCCCCGGCAGCCGTTGGGGGTCGACGCGCGTGAACGTCGAGTGAACGCGCTCTTCGCCCAGCCGGGCGTCGCGCGATTCTTCGAGCGGCTGCGCTAAACCCTACGCCGGGAACGCGAGCTTGAACGTCGAGCCCTTCCCCGGCTCCGACTGCACGCTCACGGTGGCCTTCATGGACGCGGCGAGCTCGGCGACGTTGGCGAGTCCCAGGCCGGTGCCTTTGCCTCGGGTGGTGAAGAACGGCGTGAACAGCTTCGACTGCACCTCGGCAGACATGCCCACGCCCGCGTCGCGAACGCGCAGCTCCCGGCCCTCGACGATGATCTCGATGGGCCCACCATTCGGCATCGCGTCTCTCGCGTTGACGACGAGGTTGAGCAGCACGTGTTCGATGGCGCTCGCGCTGGCCGAGACGTGCAGCGGTGTTCGAAGGTCGAGCTGGAGCTGGGTCTCGGCCGAGAGGAGCTTTCGCAGCAGGGGCGCGAAGTTCTGCGCGACGGCGCCGACCTCGAGCTGCTCGAGGGTGCTCCCGCTCGCGCGGCTCATGCCCACCATGCGGCGGCTCAACAGCGAGGCCTGATCGGACGCCTGCCGCAGATCGTCGACCAGTGGCTTCAGCTCAGGCGTCGCTGCGGCACGCTCATGCAGCTCGTCGGCCGTCAGCTGAACGATCGACAGCAGGTTGCTCAGATCGTGCGCGACGCCTGCGGCCAGGCGCCCGACAGACTCCATTCGTTGGGCGCGCAACGCGTAGGCATGGGCGAGGTCGCGTTCCTTCGAGGCGGCCCGCTCGTTGGCCAGCGCGCGCTCCATGCCGATGAGTGAGAGCGCCAGCATCCAACCGCTCAAGAAAATCGACACGGTGATCGCGATGAGGGAGTTGGGGGCTGACAAAGGGCTCAGCGTCATCGTCAGGCCGCCGCTGCGCTCGAGCAGGTAGACGAGGACGGACGTCGCGATCGAGAGCATGCCGACCGCAATCGCCGCGCGCCCTCCAACGATGGTCCCCGCGATCGTCACTGCGACGACGAAGGACATCGCGTTGTGGCCGGCCAGGCCTCCGAAGAAGAGCAGCCCCACCGACACTGCGGCCCACACGAGCAACGAGACGCTCCAGCCGACGATCGTCACCTTGCCCTGCTGGAGCAGCGCGGCGCAGCCAGCCAGGAGCGCGAGCATGGGCACGAACAGCGTGAGCGTCTGCGAGAGGACGTTCGCCGGATTGAAGAGCCCCAGCACCATCACCAGCAGAATGGCGATGGTCACCGCCCGAACGATGGACATGGCAAGCCGCGCCCGGCGCTCGAGCTCCGCATCGGCCAGCCTCGGTTGTCGAAAAATCCACCCCACCGGAACGGAGTGTCTCAGAACCTGCGCTTCAACTCACGTCGCGTCCGATGGCGTTCGCCAACGAGCCGAGCTTCAACGCCTGCACCTTCTCGTCAAGCCGATCGAGGATGCGGCGCGGCAGGCCCGGGCCACCGTAGATGAAGCCGGTGTAGATCTGCACCAGCGATGCGCCCGCAGCGATCTTCGCGAACGCGTCATCGCCATCGAACACCCCGCCCACGCCGATCAGGGGCAGCTTTCCGTCTGCGCGCTTGAAGGCGCGTCGCAGCACCTCGGTCGAGCGCTCGAAGACGGGTCGGCCCGAGAGGCCCCCGGCCTCTTTCGCGAGCGGGTGTTCGAAGGGACGGGTGATGGTGGTGTTGGTGCAGATGAGCCCGGTGATGTGGGTCGATCGCGCGACATCGACGACGGCGTCGACGGCTTCGTCGCCG
>JAUXRI010000035.1 GCA_030681895.1 Myxococcales bacterium
GGTCGGCAAGCCGTTGACGACGGACCCGGTGGGCAGCCCGCTCTATTGCCCCGCGGAGCAGCACGATCGCCACATGCCGCCGCACCCGACCGACGACGTCTACGCGCTCGGCGGCGTGCTCTTTCACATGCTCGCGCATCGGCCTCCGTACGAGCCGCCCGTGCTGGCCGACACCGATCGACTGACGCTGCTCGAGTCGGTCGGGCTGCCCTCGAACTCGAGCCTGGCCATCGTCGAGGCGCTCCAGCTCCGGAGCATGCACACGTCCTCAGCGGTCCCCAGCCTGTTCGCGTTCCTGCCCGTCAACGGTCGCGGTGAGCGTGAGAAGCACCTGCTCGAGCGGCTCGACGAGCTCCTCGCGCGCATGCTCGCGAAGACGCGGGCTGAGCGGCCGCGCGCCCGAGAGGTCGAGGCCGAACTCGACTCGTTGGCGACGACGTTCTCCGAGGCGGCCACCAACGCCGGCGTGCGCATTCAAGACCTGATGGCTGCGGCGTCGAAGCCGACCACGACGCTCGTGCTCCCGGCGCGCGCACCGAAGGCGACCGGCTTCACGCCGAACGCCACCGTCACGACCGCACAGCTCGCCGCTGACGTGAAGGCGCAGTCACAGCGCCGCGTGATGATCGCAGCTGGCGTCGCGCTGCTCGCCATCATGGGTGGTGCGGGTGTCATCCTGTCTGGCAAGCCGCCGACCCCGCCTGTCGAGCCGGTGGTGATCGCGCCGATCGTCACGCCGCCGCCCGTCATCGTCACGCCACCGCTCGTCGCTGTTGCTCTCGATGACGCCGGCCCTGACGAACTCGCACCGATCTCGAAGAACCCGGTGAAGCCGCCCGTCGTGAAGCCGAACCCACGGGAAGCCGAGTGTGTCGTCGATGCGCGATGGAAGAAGAGCATCGAGAAGGATCTGGAGGGGCTGTCGAAGGTCGTCGCAGCAAAAGATGACACCACGCTCTTCGGGACCTACACGAAGGACGAAGATGCGGTGGTCGAGAAGGCCGAGCTCGCCCGCACCAACGCCGACTGCGTGGCCGTCGAAGGTCGCGTCAACGCGCTGATGAAGAAGTACGGCAACCAGTGATTGGGGAGAACGTGAATCGTCTGCTCGTGGTCATCGCGGTGGCACTCTCGTCGCTCGCGCAGGCGCAGCCCACGCTGACGCCGCACCCGATCGAAGTGCTCACGCGCGGCGTGTCGAAGGCGCAGCTCGAGACGTTGCAGAACGAGTACCGACGCGTGCTGATCGGCCAGGTCACGATGCCGACCAATCGCGCGATCCTCCAGGCCGTCGTCGACCTCAAACGGCAGGACTGTGGCGTCTCGGATGACTGCCTGAAGAAGCTCGCGGTGCTGGGTGGCAGCCTCTACGCGATGCACGTCTCGGGAGCGCAGGACCCGGGTGGCAACGCGTTGATGGTGGCGCGCGTGGTGCGTGACGACGGCAAGGTGATGATTGGCCCGGTGACGCAGAAGGAACTCAAGAAGGGCTCCGAGACCATCGACGCGACGATGATGCGCGGGCTCTCGAAGCTGCTGACGGGCATGAAGTTCTCGGAGCTGCCGATGGGCCGCGACGTGAAGCCGCCCGTCGACACGCCGCCGGTCAGTGTCGTGGATGCGGGCGTCGTCTCCAGGCCCCTCGAGTCGGCCGACGCCGGAGTCGTCTTCACGCCGCCGCCACCACCGCCGCTCGAGGCGAGTCCGCTCAAGTCGGTCGGCACCGTGACGCTGGTCGCGGGCGGCAGCGTGGCGCTCATTGGTGGCGTGCTCTTCGGTATCGGGAAGGCGCAAGCGTCGACGCTCGTCATCGACAGGGGCGCGGTGCGGAGCGACCAGGCTGCGAGCGCGGTGGTCTCGAACACGCTCCAGGGTGTCGGCATGTCAGCGCTCGTGGTCGGAGGAACGGCGGCGGCGGCCGGGGTGGTGATGATGCTCATCGCTCCCGATGAGGCGAAGAAGGTGACGGCGTCAGTCGCGCCGGTGCCAGGCGGCTCGATGGTTTTCGTTGGGGGTGAGTGGTGAATCGGCTCCTGGTGGTGGTGGCGATCAGCGCGTTCGCAGGGTGCACGTGTGTCGACACGTGCACGCAGGACAGCGACTGCGAGTTCGGTCGATGTGCGAAGGCAGAAGGCGTTTGCACCTTCGAGGGTGAGGTGGGTGGCGGCACTGCAGGTGGTCGAGCGGGCGGCGCAGGTGGTGGGACCGCCGGAGGAATGACCGCGGGCGGGACGGCCGGCGGTGGAATGACCGCTGGTGGTGGAGCAACCGGTGGCGGTTCGACCGGCGGTGGAATGACGGGTGGCGGCACAGGTGGAGGGCGTCCCCCGCTCTGTGATGGCGGCTGCCCAGTCTGGGCCGCGTGCATCGATGACAGTGCCGCCGGAATCTGCGAGCCCGGCGTTCTCTCGGTGACGACGCCGGTGGATGGTGGGTCCTACAGCGCGGGCACGGACGTCAGCGTCCTGGTGACGTTGCTGATTCCTGATGGTGGGGCTCCGTGGCCAATGATGCCGGGCGTGTCGATTCCCGTGGCGACGACCTGGGGCCAGAACGTTCGTGTTGGCAGTGGTGTGGCGGTGCTCGTCGCGGGCGCAGCCGACGCGGGCCCAGGTGTGGTGACGTTTGGCTGGGACGCCGGGCCGCGGAACGTGGAGCGCTCGGTCGGCTTCACGGCATGCAACTCGGTGGTGCCGTGTCAGCCGTGGCAGCGGTGCGTGCCGACGGTGACGGGAGGCAGCTGCGTGAACCTGCAGATGTCGCTGAGGTGGTCGTTGCCGCCGGATGGATTCACGAGAGGGCCGATGATGGCGAACGTGCCGGTGCAGGTGGTGTTGGACACGGATGCAGGCGTTGCGTCGCTGCCGATGACGGTTCCGGTGACGTTCGATGGCGGGACGTGGGTGCTGACGCAACGA
>JAUXRI010000057.1 GCA_030681895.1 Myxococcales bacterium
GGCAGCGCCCAGGCAGGAGGCTCGGCGGGCGGCGCGGTCGATCTCTGCTCCGACGACGCCAAGCTCGTCTACGTCGTCGACAGCAACGGCACCTTCTCGAGCTTCAACCCCCGCCTCGCTGGCATGCCCGGCGCGTTCACCGACAAGGGCCGCCTGAACTGCCCTGCGAGCGGTGGCGCGCAGCCCTTCTCCATGGGCGTCGATCGCGACGCGAAGGCCTGGGTCGTCTACGGCAACGGAGAGCTCTTCCGCGTCGACGTGAACACCCTCGCCTGCTCCCGCATCGCCGTGATGAGCCCGAACAACGCGAAGGTGTACGGCATGGGCTTCGTCACCGACACCGCTGGCGGCACCACCGACACGCTCTACATCGCGGGCAACGCGGTCAGCTCGATGTTCACCAACAGCCAGTTCGGCACGCTGGCCACCACGTCACCGTTCAACGTGACGCTCCGCGCGCAGCTCACGGGCGCTCCAGAGCTCACCGGCACCGGAGACGCGCATCTGTGGGCGTTCTTCCCGAACCTCTCGCCACCGCTCGTGAGCGAGCTGAACAAGCAGAACGGGATGACGCTCCGGAGCTTCCCGGCGCCGACGTTGATGGGCCAGCCAACCGCGTGGGCCTTCGCCTTCTGGGGCGGCGACTTCTGGATCTTCCTGCAGCGGCAGAACGAGGCCTCGACGACCGTCTATCGAATGAACGGAACGACCGGCGCGGTGACGACGCCGATTCCCAACAGCGGCCGACGGATCGTGGGCGCAGGCGTGTCGACCTGCGCGCCCATCATGATCGAGTGAGTCAGAGCGGCGTCAGCGACGGCTTGCCAGCGAGCGATTCGATCAGGTCACCCAGCGCATACGGCACCGAATGCGGTCGCCGCGCGGTTGCCTTGAAGTCGTGCTCGAAGCCGAGCTTGTGCAACCACTCGTGGCCCAGGTGGCCCGCGATGTCGGTCTCGTCGAAGCCCGAATAGAACCGGCGGTTGGTGGTGACCGTGTCGCTCGACGGCGTGGTGTAGCCGACGACCCCGCGCTGGAACCACGAGAGCGACTTGAGCTCGACGTTGAGATCGACCTCTCCATCGGCGGCCGCCGTGAAGTTCTCCTTCGCGGCCCGGATGACGGCGTAGACCTCGGCCGGGGTCCGCGAGTCGCTGGCGAAGCCCGGCTTGCCCTGAAAGGTGTGACCCAGCACCGCGTCCTTGAACTCACGGCTGTTGAGCACCTGGGCCAGCTTCACCATGCCGCGATCGAGCTTCTGCTTCTCGAGCGCCGAGTAGCCGGTCGCCTTGCCAATCGACACCCGCATCGGAGCCGCTGGATCGAAGGTGTCCGCTGGGGGCGGCGGCGGGGGCCTTGGCGTCGTCGACGACGGCTCAGCACGAGAGACAGACCGGCGGTGAAACAGGGACGAAACCCAGCTTCCGAGGCGCATGCAGAGTTCTCAGCGATGGGCCCAGCGCCGTTGCCAATCTCTCGAACGACAAGAACCCATCAGCTTGTCATGTTGACGGGGCGCGCCACGTCCGGTAGGTGCGCAACCGATTTTGTCGTTCGTTTCTGGCGGTGGTAGCTCAACTGGTAGAGCACAGGACTGTGACTCCTGGGGTTGCCGGTTCAAGCCCGGTCCATCGCCCTCGTATCAACCTGAAGTCGACGACAAGCGCCTATAGCTCAGCTGGATAGAGCATCGGCCTTCGAAGCCGAGGGTCGGGGGTTCGAATCCCTCTGGGCGCACTTGGCGAACCCCGAACTGGAGTGGCTCGAGAAGACGTATCGCCCGAATGAGCCCCAGCTCACGGTTCGCGCCGTGCTGCTCGGCATGGTCATCGGCGCGGTGATGTGCCTGTCGAACCTGTACGTGGTGCTCAAGACGGGCTGGAGCATCGGCGTGACGGTCGTGGCCTGCATCATCGCGTGGGCGGCGGTGGGTGGCGTCAAGGCGATCGGGCTCACCAAGCGGCCGCTCGGCCAGCTCGAGAACAACGCGATGGGCGATGTCGCTTCGGCGGCTGGCTACATGACGGGCGGCGGCAACATGGCGGCGCTCCCAGCGCTGGTGATGCTGACCGGCGCCCGCCCCGACGCGTGGATTCTGATTCTCTGGTTCGCCGGCATCGCGGCGCTCGGCGTGTTCGCGGCGATCCCCATCAAGCGCCAGCTCATCAACCAGGAGCAGCTCCCCTTCCCCACCGGCACCGCGACCGCCGAGACGATTCGTGCGCTCCACGCCAAAGACGAGGGCGGCGCGAAGCAGGCGCGTTGGCTCGGCATCGCTGGCGTGAGCGGCGCGATCATCGCGTGGTTCCGCGACGCCAACCTCTCGTGGATGCCGTTTCGTATTCCCAGCACCTTCAGCCTGCCGTTGACGCTCAAGGGCAAGCCATTGTCGGAGTGGACGCTCGCGCTCGAAGGCAGCGCGCTGATGCTCGGCGCCGGCGCGTTGATGTCGTTCCGCACGGGCTGGTCGCTGCTGCTTGGCGCGCTTGTCACGTTCGGGGTGATCGCTCCGGCGATGTACGAGGCGGGCGTGATCACCGACGTCGGCTACAAGCCGATCGTCAGCTGGACGGTGTGGATGGGCGCCGCCGTGCTCGTCTCCTCGGGGCTGACCTCGTTCGCGTTCCAGTGGAAGAGCGTCGTGAAGAGCGTCACCGAGCTGGTGAAGCTCCTGCGCCCGAAGAAAGCCACCGACGCCGCCGATCCGCTCGCGGACATCGAGGCGCCTGCCTCGTGGTTTCCGATCGGGTTCCTGGTCTTCGGGCCGCCGGTCGTCTTCCTTGGCTGGTACGCCTTCGACATTCCGCTCTGGGCCGGCGCGATCGCGTTGCCGCTGTCGGTGTTGATGGGCGTCATCGCCGCGCGCGTCACCGGAGAGACCGACGTCACGCCGACCAAGGCGCTCGGCCCCGTCACCCAGCTGATCTTCGCGGTGCTCCTCCCGAAGGCGCTCGTGCCGAACATCATGAGCGCGAACATCACCGGCGGCGTGGGCCTGCACGCGGCTGACCTGCTCACCGATCTCAAGAGCGGCTACCTGCTCGGCGCACGGCCGCGGCAACAGCTGATCGCCCAGCTCTTCGGCGTCGTCGCGGGATCACTGGCGGTGGTGCCCGCCTTCATGATCCTGGTTCCGACGCCCGACGTGCTCGGCTCGAAGGAGTTCCCGGCGCCGGGCGCGCTCGTGTGGGCGAACGTGTCGAAGATGCTCGTCGCGGGCCTCGACGCGCTTCACCCCTCGGCGCGGTGGGCAGCGCTCATCGGGTTGATCGTGGGAACGACGCTCGCGATCCTCGAAGTGAAGGTGCCGAAGAAGGCCAAGGCATGGGTGCCATCTCCCTCGGGCCTCGGCATCGCGATGGTCATCCCCGCGTACAACTCGATCATGATGTTCATCGGGTCGGCCGTCGCCGAGTGGTACCGCCGCAAGAAGGGCGACAAGGAGTCCGCCGCGGTGACGGTGCCGGTGGCGTCGGGCTTCATCGCCGGCGAGTCGCTGCTGGGCATTCTGGTGAAGATGCTGGTCGCGTTCGGCGTGATGCCGAAGGGCTGAAACCCGGTCGCGACTGCGTTAGACGCGCTCCTCG
This sequence comes from Myxococcales bacterium, assembly GCA_030681895.1. Taxonomy (GTDB): domain Bacteria; phylum Myxococcota; class Myxococcia; order Myxococcales; family Myxococcaceae; genus Xiheimicrobium. The sequence continues at coordinate 3,588 of JAUXRI010000057.1, forward strand.
ATGAGTCACCGCGTCAGGCCGATCGATCGCCCCGTCACCTTCGAGCTCGACGGCGAGTCGATCACCGCGCAGGCCGAAGACACCGTCGCCGTCGCGTTCGTCGCTGCAGGCCGAACGACGCTCGCGCGCTCGATCAAGTACCACCGGCCACGCGGTCCGTTCTGCTTCTCGGGCGGCTGCTCGCAGTGCCTCGTGCGCATCGACGGCGCGCCGAACCAGTACGCCTGCCAGACCGAGGTGAAGCCGGGCATGCGCGTGGAGCGCCAGAACGCGTTCCCAGACGCGAGCGTCGACGTGCTCCAGGCGACCGACTTCGTGTTCGCGAAGTGGTTCAACCATCACGAGTTCATGGCCGGCGTGCCGCTCGTCGAGAAGGTGATGCTGCAGGTCGCGCGAAAGCTCTCGGGCCTGGGCGTGTTGCCAGAGAAGGCTGCCCCGCCTCGAGCGCCACCGGTCGTCGAGACGGTTCCCGTGGCCATCGTCGGTGGCGGCGCAGCGGGACTGAGCGCGGCACGGCGACTGGCCGAACGTGGCGTCGGGTTCTCCCTTTTCGAGCGGGAGCGCGCGTGCGGCGGGCGGTTGCTCATCGGCAGTGAGGAAGGTGCTCCAGCGATCGTCGTTCCTCCCGGGCCGTCGATTCGCGCTGGCGCGACGGTGGTCGGCGTCTTCGCAGACGATGGAAAGCCGTTTCTCGTCGCGCTCCAGAACGAGCGGATGCACTTCGTGTTCTACGAGCGCCTGCTGCTCACCAACGGTGGCCAGCCCACCCTGCTGACGTTCCCGAACAACGATCTGCCCGGCATCTTCGCGGGCCGCGCGGTGAGCCGGATGATCCGCCAGCACGGCGTCGTTCCCGGCGAGCGCATCGCGGTCGTGGGTGATGCCGATGAAGCCCGGAGCCTCGCCAAACTGATCGTCGCCAATGGCTCGAAGGCCGTCGCCGTTGGCGGAGTCCCCGAGCGCGCGCATGGACTCCGCTCCGTGACGGCGATCACGGTGGCGCTCGGAGGATCGACCGAGAAGCACGAGTGTGACGCGGTCGCGGTCTGCACGCCGCTCAGCCCCGCGTTCGAGCTCGCGCGCGCCGCTGGTGCACGGGTGGGCTGGGACGCGCGCAGCCGCCTCTTCACGGTCGAGGCCGACGCCGCCGGGAAGGCCGCAACGAACGTCTGGGTCGCCGGCGAGCTGCGAGGCCCGATGAGCGCCGCGGCCGCCACTGAGCAGGGGCTCGTCGCCGCCGAGTCGATCGTCGCGGCCGTCAGAGGAGCCACGCCATGAGCAAAGCGCTCCTCTGTCCCTGCGAAGACGTGACAGCCTCTGAGGTCGAGCACGCGATCGAGAAGGGCTACTGCGACATCGAGTCGGTGAAGCGCTTCACGGGTTTCGGCACCGGCATGTGCCAGGGCAAGCAGTGCCTCACGGCCGTCGCGCGCTTCCTCGAGGACACGACGAAGCCGAAGCCGACCGCGGCGCAGTTGATGCCGTTCACGCCGCGGCCTCCCCTCTTCCCGACCGAGCTCTCCCAATGGGCCGCGGCGTCGTTCGACCCGATGGTGGCGCCGGCTGGCGGCGTGCCTCAGTCACTCGGCCTGACCGAGAACGCGCTCAAACCAGAAGGTCCGGTGCCGGCGAAGGCGAAGATCGTCATCATCGGTGGCGGCATCATGGGCCTCGCGCTGGCGTGGAACCTCGCCGAGCGCGGAGAGACCGACATCGTCGTGCTCGAGCGCGGCTATCTGCTCGCGGGCGCCTCGGGCCGAAACGGTGGCGGCGTGCGCATGCAGTGGGGCACCCCGACGCTCATCGAGCTCGCCCGTCGCTCCATCGACCTGATGGACCGGTTTGCCCGCGATCTCGGCATCAACGTCTGGTTCCGTCGCGGCGGGTACCTGTTCCTCGCGAAGTCGGACGAGGTGGTCGCGAAGATCGAGCGCTCGGCGAAGCTGCACAACAAGTACGGCGTGCCGACCCAGATCCTCACCGCAGACGGAGCACGGGACATCGTGCCGCACCTGACGATGACCGGCGTGAAGGCTGCCGCCTGGAATCCACGTGACGCCGTCATCTTCCCGTGGCCGTTCCTCTGGGGCTACGCGCACGCCGCGCAGAAGAAGGGCGTGAAGGTCGAGACGTTCACGAAGGTGACCGGCTTCGAGCAGAGCGACGGGCGGCTGAAGAAGGTCATCACCGATCGCGGCGACATCGCGTGCGAGACGGTGGTGCTGGCCGCCGGCGCCTGGAGCCCACAGGTCGCTTCACTTGCGGGCATCGATCTGCCGAACGAGCCGCATCGTCATGAGATCTGCTCCACCGAGCCGCTCAAGCCGTTCCTCGGCCCGCTCGTCTCGGTGCTCGACTCAGGGCTCTACTTCTCGCAGTCGATGCGCGGAGAGATCGTCGGCGGCATGGGCGATCCACGCGAGCCCGCGGGCATGAACCTGGGCTCGACGCAGCGGTTCCTCACCCGCTACTCGCAGGCGCTGACGGAGCAGCTGCCCCAGCTCGGCCGCGTGAAGGTCCTCCGCCAGTGGTCGGGACCGTACGACGTCACGCCCGACAACTCGCCGATCCTGGGCCGGACCCCGGGCTTGCCGAACCTGCTCCACCTCAGCGGCTTCGTCGGGCATGGCTTCATGATGGCGCCGGCCGTGGCGGAACGAATGGCGGCGTGGATGGCGACGGGCGAGTCGGACGAACTGTTCGAGCGCTTCACGCTGGGCCGCTTCGCCGAGGGCCGGATGGAGCGCGAAGACATGATCATCGGCTGAGCCTTGCGAGGAGACGACCATGACGTGGCGCACCGACGCAGAGAAGCTGCTCTCGAAGTACGGCACGCCCCGCGCGTACTCGACCCGCGACTTCGGGCGCGAGCAACACCCCTCGTGCGTATCGGTCGTCATCGACGGTGGCGGCCCGATGGTGGAAGACAGCGCAATCGCGAAGCTGAAGCAGGTCCGCGCGGCGCTTCCGGCCGGGACTGTGGCCTGGCTTGGTACGGCCCGCTGGCTCGGCGCGGAGAAGAACCCGGGGCTCGTCGAGTTGGCCATCGGCGAAGGGAGCTCCCAGCTCGATGCGGTGAGGCACGCCGCGTCCGACGCCGTCAACTACGACCTGGACACGGAAGACCTGGTGAAGCGGCTGGCCCGGTACCACGAGCGCTACCGCATCGATCTGCTGCACGCAGAGACCGACACCATCGAGTTCGACGTGTGCGGCAAGGTCGACGACTGGGCCAGGTTTGCGGCCGATCTCTATGAGTTCTGCCCTGACATCGTCGACCAGGGCGTCGGCTCGGTCGAGGAGCTTCGCGAAGCGCTCATCGACACCGGGCGCGTCTACCTGTGGTGGGATTGAGGGGTCGACGAGCAGTGCTCGGCGCGTCAGACGACGGTGACAGGCTGACAGACCTCGGGCTCTTCAGCTCAACGCGCGGCGAAGCCGATCTGCTGTGTCCACTCACGTGCGAGCAGCGCGCATGATCGGGGCGATCATCGAGCAAATTCGGGAACGTCTCCGCGGCAATCGAGAAGCGACTTCATGGTGGCGCCTTTCGCGTCGGGAGCGGCGGGAGCCCGAGCGCCTTCCGGTTCGCGTTCACGCGCGACACGTCACCTGCCCCGCCGTTCCCCTGCGTGCCGTACCGCTGAGGCTTGCCCTCGTTCACCAGCACGCGATCGGTGAGGTACGCGAGGCTCTCGGCGTCGGCGTCTCCAGCGGCAACCGCGCGCTCGAGCAGCCCGAGGCACTGACGCTGGAGCGCGGGCTCTTCGTCGAGGTGTTGCGCGAGCACCCACGCGGCCATGGCGCCGTCAGGCCCGACGAGCGACCGCCCAGGCCAGCCGTGTTCGGCCACGACCTTGCGCATCAGCTCGACGCTGCGCCGGCTCGAGGCTCGGAACCGGGCGCGCACGGCCTCGGAGTCGGTGCGTTTCGATTCGTCTCGGACCGCCTGATCCTCAGCCTTCGCCTCGAGGAGCGCGGCACGCAGGGCCGGCAACCGCACTCCGCTCGGGTGCGGCTCGGCCTGAACCAGCACGGCGATCGCCAGCGCGAGCACGTCAGACGACAGTGACGGGCTGGCCGACTTCCGGCTTCTTCAGCTCAGCGAGCGCTTCGGGCCCGATCAGCGCCTTCAGCTTCGCGACACCGGCGGCGTCACCCGCGTAGTTGTGTCCCGTGTGCGCGCCGAGCGCCTGCGTCACCATCGAGAGATCGATCGACGCCGGCAGGTTGTAGCGCTTGAGGAACGTGCCCCACACCTCACGGTCGCGATAGCCCTCGTCGACGGCGAGCGACTGACCGAACGCGAGCAGACCAGCGAGCTTCACGTCTTCGGCCGGCATGCGGATCAGGCCCTTGTCACCGAGGAAGCGGTTGAACTCGAACACCGTGATCGCCCGCAGCCCCTCTTCCGACAGGTGCGAATAGCGCGCGCTCACCGACATCACGTACTCGGTCTTGCCGTCGCGGCCCTTCTGCTCCGTGAACCGAATCAGGTCCTTCTCGCCCATCTTCGGCTCGAACCACCCGCCCGCGACCACCTTCGAGTCGGCGTTGGCGCGACCGAGAATGCCGCTGAACTCCGACAGCGTGTTCACCATGTTCGCGCTCACCAGCACCTTGGTGCCGTCGAGCACCGAGGCATGGCGTTCCTGCTTCACCGGCTCGAGCTCGCGGCGCGTGTCTTCCGGCACCTTGAAGGTCGAGTAGTTGAAGTGCTTGTCGAGGTAGTCAGCCTGCCCGTCGTTGTCGCGGTCGAGCACCTTCTCGCGCGTCATCGTCGAGATTGGCGTGAGGTAGTTGTCCCACGTGCGGCCCCAGCCGATGTCGGCCGCGGCGTTCATCGTCTTGTGCAGGTCGGGCCAGCCCTTGCGGCCTGCGATGCCATCGACCAGCGCCATCAGCGCCTGCACGCCCTCGCCCCGCGTCATCTGGCCGGCGCCGTCGGTGTAGAAGTTCGACGCGGCGTAGGTGGTGACGACCTGCGCGTTGCCGTACTTCTCCTTCACCTTGTCGAGCACGCCCTTGCCGACGCACAGGTTGTAGAAGAGCAGCTTGTCGTCGCCGCCCGCGGGGTTCGCCGGCCCGTTGTTCACCGAGGCCGTCATGTTGCGGCCCCAGTTCGAGTGCCCGTCGTAGCCGACGACCTGCACGTTGGGGTCGTTCATCGGCGCGAGGATGTTGGTGCCGCCTTCGCGCACCGAGATGCGGAACTTCGTCTCACCCACGCCCGGCTTGTTGATGGTCGCCTCGTACGTCGCGACGCCCTGGTTCTCGGGGCCGACGGCCTTGAAGCCGTGACCCTTGAGGTAGTCGGTGAAGCCCTTGAAGAACTCGCCCTCGCCGACGGTCCACGAGAGGTTGACGGTCTTGTTCCCGTTGGCGAACCACTTCTCGTAGGGCGGCTGCATCGGCGCGAGCTCCTTGAGCAGCGCGTCGGCGACCTTCTTCGGCTCACCCGTCTGTGCGGCGCTCGAGTTCACGAGGTGGAAGATGAGGGTTTCACGCAAGCGCGGGTTCTTCTCGGCGCGCACGAGCGCTTCGTAGGTGCCGAGCGCCGTCTGCTGGAGCGCGGGCGTCTTCGCCGCGTTGACGAGATCGAGCAGCACCGCGCCCGCCGAGCCGCGCAGCTGCAGCGCCTGGTTCGCGTCGAGCCCCGCCGGAGGAGCGCCGTCACTCGGCACCCGCGCCAGCGCGAGCTTGAGCTGATCGAACGTCTTCTGCTGCAGCTCCGGGGTGGCGTTGGCGAGCAGCGGCGTCTTCGAGTTGTCGGCGACCTCTCCGGCTTTGAAGAGCGCGTCGCCGAGCTCGACGTCGTTCGCGGGCGGTTTGCCATCGGCGGCTGCCGTGAAGACGCCCGAGGCGTTGAGGAAGACGGGGCGATTCGCGCCGGACGGGTCGAGGTTGATCGTCTGACCACCAGGAGGAGGCTGCGGCGGAGGCATCGGCTCAATCAGCGCCTTGATCAGCTCCAGCGCGCCCGGCTGAAAGAGATCCTTGTGGTCCTTCATGATGCGCTGCAGGTCGGCCTTCTCGGTCTTCGAGACGATGCCGTTCTTCTGCGCCTGCGCGACCATCGCCTTGGCTTCATCTGGCGTGATGGCGCGATCAGCGGCGGCGGTCTGGCCCATGCGACGAATCGTGGTCATGTGGAGTTTCCCCGAGTGCTGCGAGACGTTTGCTGCATAGCACGACACCTGAACGGTCCCCGGAGCGCAGCAGCCCTGCCGAGCCCACTGTCGCCTTCGGGTGACGTCTTGAAACGCGACGGAAGTGGAGACGCGAGGTGGCACCCTCGCGCGCTCCAGAAAGCGGGACCGACTGGTCACGACTTTGCGCGTCATGACCCAACCCGCTGTCCTCACTGGCTCATTTTCATCCTGATTAAAATGACCAACCGGTCACGATGTTGGCACGCGGGGCGCACAACGGCCCACCATGCTCCGATCCTCCATTGTGCTGATGACGGTGTTCGCGGTGGGCTGCGCTGAAGGCGTGATCACCGACGGCAACGACTTCGAGTCCCTCGATCCCGAGACCGACGAGACGGCGACGGTGACGCAAGAGGTCCGCTGCGCACCGCGCATGAACGTCTTCCCGGTCGCCGCTCCACACAACATTGGCTACGACCGCGCCTCGTGTGGCACCGGCACCTGCCGCACTTCGTGCCCCGATCAGAACGCGAACTCCGACTGGAACCCGGCGGCGACGCACAACGGCATCGACATCTTCGCCTTCCAACGCGCGCCGATGGTCGCGGTGGCCAACGGCACCATCGTTCGTGTCGGCTCGCCGAGCAGCACCTCGGGGCTCCGCGTGCGCCTTCGCGATGAGTGCGGCTGGGAGTACTACTACGGCCACATGGATCAGGCGGTCGTGCGCGAAGGTCAGACCGTCACTGCGGGCCAGCTCATCGGATACATGGGCCGCACCGGAACGGGCTCGACGCACCTGCACTTCAACGTCTCGCCGGACGGCGTCTACAAGCGCGACATCAACCCGTTCGAGCTCCTCCGCTCGACGTCTCCGACGGCGTGCCGTGCCGCACCGGCACCGACGCCGGCTCCCACCCCGACGCCTGCGCCGACGCCGACTCCGGCCCCTGCTCCCGTGGCCGGCTGTGGACGGCTGATGCCCGGCGAGTCGCTCGGCGTTGGGCAGAGCAAGGCCTCGTGCGACGGGCGCTTCGCGCTGGCGATGCAGGGCGACGGAAACCTGGTGCTCTACCAGGCCGGCCGCGCGCTCTGGGCGACGATGACCAACGGCCGCGGAGGTGCGCTCGCCGCGATGCAGGGCGACGGGAACTTCGTCGTGTACACCGCTGGTGGCTCCCCGCTGTTCCACACCGGCACGTCGCGCTTCGCCGGCGCCTGGCTCGCGATTCAGAACGACGGAAACCTCGTCGTGTACCAGGGCACGACGCCGCGCTGGGCGTCGAACACCGGAGGGCGCTGAGCCGACGTCAGAACGTCCAGCTCTGGGTGACGTCGAAGAGGTCGATCATGACGGAGCCCTTCTGGCCGCGGATCATGCCTGCGCCAGGAGAGACATCGATGCCCTGAGGGGCCGGTGTGGTGACGACGGTGCGCGCCCGCGAGGAGTTCGCCCTGATGGTGCCCCCATTTCCGCCGCGACCGGTCTGAAGCGCAGCACCTGCGCCGCGCGCCACCAGGTTGCCCTCGATGCGAACCTGGTCTCCCGAGAGATCGATGCGCCCGCCGTTGCCGGGCTGGGACGAAACGCTCCCTCCCATGCCAGGGCTCGAGACGTCGATGGCGCTCGCCGTCAGCAGCGTCCCGCGTCTCGCTCCCGCCAGGACGGTGCCGCCCACTCCGCTTTCGCCCGAAGCACCGGACCCGCCGCGCGCGTCGACGCTCCCGAGGGTGACGGAGCGCTCGCCTCGTACCGTGAGCGCCCCCCCGCCACCGCCAAGCGGCCCAGCACCTCCCGAGAGTCGAAGAGTGCCCGTCACCTCGACCCGCTCCCATGGCTGACCCCATGAAGTGAAGAGCGACTCGATCTTGATCACGCCGCCCTCACCGCCGGTCTGGGTCGTCACCAGCGAGGTCGTCTCGCCGCCACGGGCGTCGACGTCAGGAGCGAAGACGATGGCGCCTCCGGGAGTGGTCTCGCCACCCCTCGCAGTCATCTCCACCAGCAACTGACCACCGCGCGCGGAGGAGGTGCCGGCCCCACCGCGGAGATCGACCGACGCGTAGCCCAGCAGAACGAGCTCGCCGCCCTGTGAAGCGTCGATGTTCCACACGTTGACCCCGCCTGCGGCGCCGCCCTCCTCCCCGTCAGCCCCCGAGACATCGAGCGAGCCCGACACGAAGGCTGATTCTTCGCGGACGAGGCGAGAAAGGAGCTCGATGCGGCCCCCCTGTCCGCCACGCCCACCAGGAGCGGCGCCACCGCGTGCTCGCAGGTCCGCATCGTTCACGAGGACATTGGCGCCGAGCCGAATGATGCCCCCTTCGCCGCCGCGGCAGCTGACGCATGGCGTGGCGGTGATCCGCGAACCATTGGAGACGATGGAGCCGCGATTCTTCACCACGCCAGAGCCCGTCCCGACGGCCACGTCACCACCTCGCACCCCGAATTCACCCTGCTGGGCGCCGACGAGCTCGCCGGCCGAGGCGTCGATGTTGGCCGCGTTGAAGACAGACCCGGACAAGATGACGCCTCCAGGCGTCGTCACGTTCAGATCCGACGAGGTGCCGCCGAGCGCCCGCATCACCCCCTCGGCGTAGATGACTGACGCCATGAGTCGCAAGGAACCACCGCGATGCGGATTTGCGCCGGTCGCGCGTGCGCTCACGTCGATCGTGCCCCTCGTGATGATCACCCGCGCAGTGAGATCGACGTCCACTTGATTTGGAGGCGTCGAGCCGTCGATGAAGCCCGACGAGCCGATGACGAGTTCGTCGCAGAAGAGGTCGAGGATCGATACCGGAGGATCGCCGGCCACCGTGACGGTCCCATCGAGCTGACAGCGACCGAGCACCTCCACGCCATATCCATCGCTCGAGCGAGTCGGGAGCGTGAGGCTCGCACCAGCAGCAACGACGAGCGACGACGCAACCTGGGGCATGCCGCCACCTCCAGGGCTGACGTAGAGCCACGACTGATCGCCAGTAACAAAGAGAGTGCCCATCGGGAGCAGTGCGCCGGCGGACGTTGAGGCCACCCGTGAAACGACGACGTTCCCCGTGACGACTACGGGCGTCGGCCCCGGAACGAGCGGGAGCAACGTCGGAATCGTGAACGAGGCATCAGCACGGCCCGTCTTCCACACCTTCAGATGACCGCCGTTCGTCGGGCGCGAGTCGATGCTGACGGTTCCTCCGCTACCACCCGAGTACAGCGAACCATTGCCACCGGCCGCGCGAATCACGAACGTTCCCGCAGCACCGGGTGGCGGGGTGAGCGAGCCCACCCGCCCATCATCGCCGCCGCAGACGACTTCTTCCGACGTCACCTCCTGCGGCTGCAGCACGCCGTCGGCAGGAACACCGCCGTCGCCGCCAGAATCGAGCCCGGCGGACACGAGCACTCCACCTCGTGGACAACGAGCGTCACCGACGGGCAAGCGCGCCTGGCGAAGCAGGGTCGTCGCGCCGTTCCTCCCATCAACGCCTCCGCGACCGTCACTGCCGTTCTGTCCATCGGCCCCGTTCTGTCCATCGGCCCCGTTCTGCCCGTCACGCCCGTTGGTCGCGTTGGTGCCGGGAGCGCCGGGAGTGCCGTTGCAGACGAGCTCGGTCGTCGATCCTGAGGTGACCCGCACGCCGCCGGTCGGGCACTCGGCACCCGGCTCGACTTTCGCGACCGACACCGAACCTTGATTGCACGCACAGCACACCACTGCCGCGATGAGGACGACGAAGCGCATGGACTCCCCCTGTGAAGGAGGTCGTCTTCACACCGCTTCCGGGCTGAGTTCCAGAGGCCTTTAGAAGCGCCAGTCGATCAACGACACGTTCGCGCCGACCGAGAAGCCTGAGCTGGTCGGCCCGATGAGCGGCGTGGGCGTCGGAATGCCAAGAGCCAGCGCTCCGGTCTTCGGGTCGCGGCTCGCCATCGCCGGCCTGAAGCGGGGCTGCTTGGTGAAGTTGAGCACGACCATCTGAATCAGCGGCACGGCGACGATGGATCCGATGAGGAGCACCGCGTCGTTCCCACACCCTGATGGAATCGAGCTGCCGCCAGTCGGCGTTCCGACGGGACAGGTGGTGCTGTTGCGAACGATCGCGCCGCCACCCGCCAGGTACGTCAGCCCGAGCACGGCAGCTTGCGCCGCGAGACCAGCCAGGGCCGCCGGCCACATCTCCGAGGTGTAGTTGCGACTCCCATTCGCGATCGAGACCTGGGTCTGCGCGATCGCCAGAGGCGCACTACCGAAGAGGAGCGCGGCGATCACGGTGCCGATCACCGGGTCTGCGCTGAGCAGGCCTCCGTTCGAGAAGCCGAGGAGGAAGAACGGCAGAATGAGGATGCCTGCCGCGGTCAGCATGCCGAACAGCGACTCGCTCACCATCAACCCGACCTCGGGCCCGGGCGGCTCCTTCGGCGTCTGCGGCCCGTACGGCAGATACGGCTTCGCGGTCGGCGTGTTGCTCGGCGGGGCCGGCGTGCCGTAGTGCCCATCGATGGGCGGCGGAGCGGGCGGCGCGTTCGGGTCAGTCACCTGCTCCGGCGCAGGCACCAGGGGCGGAGGGGACCAGCCTGGCGTCTGTGCTCGCGCCAACATGGGCACCAGCAGGGCAACCAGCAGGTAGCTCATCCACTTCATGACACGCTCCGTGAGAGGCAGTTGCCGGCCGGGGCCTCTTCAGATCACAGCAACAGCATCAATCTCGACTTGAGCCCCTCTTGGCAAGGCGCTGACCTGAACGGTCGCCCGGGCGGGTGGGTTCGACGGGAACGACTTCGCGTACACCTCGTTCACCTTCCCGAAGTCATTCAAATCGACCAGGAAGATGCCGCACCGCACGACGTTCGCAAACGAGGCGCCCGCCTTCTTGAGCACCGCCTCGAGGTTCTTCATCACGCGCTCAGTCTGCGCGGTGATGTCGCCGTCGACCATCTTCCCCGTCACTGGATCGAGCGGAATCTGGCCCGACAGGAACACCATTCGGCCTGACGGCACCGAGACGGCCTGCGAGTACGGCCCGATCGCCGCGGGAGCCCCATCGGTCTGAATCGTTTCACGCGTCATGTGAACTCCGTCTTGTCACACCCGCTCGACGGAGTGCACTCCGGTGAGCTTCTCGATGCTGCGGATGAGATCGTTGAGCTGCTTGAGGTCCGAGATGACGCACTCGAAGGTGTTCACCGCGCGATCGTCGCCCGTCACCCGGCAGTTCGCCTGCGAGATGTTGACGCCCTTCTTCGAGAAGATCTGCGACATGTCGGCGAGCAACCCGGGGCGATCGACTGTCATCACTCGCAACGTGACGGCCCGCTTGAAGTCGCCCTTCACGTCCCACGCGACGTCGACTTTGCGCTCCGGATCGGTCGCGCGAGCCTTCTCGCAGCCTGACTGATGAACGGTGACGCCGCGGCCGCGGGTGATGAAGCCGACGATCGCGTCTCCGGGCACCGGGTTGCAGCAGCGGCCGAAGCGCACCAACACATCGTCGATGCCGCCGATGGTGACGCCGCCGCTCGCCTTGCGGCCCATCGCGCGCTTGGCGAGATCGGTCATCTGCGAGAACAGGCCTGACGGGCTCGAGGTCGGCGCTGGCTGCTCGCGAACTTCCGCGACCTTCTCGGCGGGCAACAGCAGCTCGACCAGCTGGCTCGGCTGGATCTTTCCGTACCCGACCGCCACCAGCACGTCTTCTTCGGTCTTGAGCCCGTAGCCCTCGAGGTGCGGCTTCAGATCGCCGTTCTTGATCACCTTGTTGAGGTTCAGGCTGAAGCGCTTGAACTCGCGCTCGACCAGCTCACGGCCCAGCGCCATCGACTTCTCGCGCTGCTGCTCCTTGATGAAGGAGCGGATCTTCTGCTGCGCGCGGCTCGTCTTGACGAAGGTGAGCCAGTCTTTCGACGGGTGCGCCTGCGGGCTGGTCAGCACCTCGATCTGATCGCCGTTCTTCAGCTTGTACCGGAGCGGAACGATCTTGCCGTTCACCTTCGCGCCGACGCACTTCTCTCCGACGGCCGAGTGCACCGAGTAGGCGAAGTCGACCGGCGTTGCGTCGCGCGGCAGGCTCTTGACGTCACCACGAGGCGTGAAGACGAAGACCTCGTCGGTGAAGAGATCGACCTTCACCGTGTCGAGGAACTCTTTGGGGTCCTTCAGATCCTGCTGCCACTCGAGCAGCTGCCGCAGCCACGCGAACTTCTCGTCGTCGGTCGCGAGGGCGGTCTTGCCTTCCTTGTAGGCCCAGTGCGCGGCGATGCCTTCTTCGGCGACCCGGTGCATCTCTTCGGTGCGGATCTGGATCTCGATGCGCTCCGAGAGCGGGCCGATCACCGTCGTGTGCAACGACTGGTACATGTTCGCTTTGGGAATGGCGATGAAGTCCTTGAAGCGGCCGGGCACCGGCTTCCACTGCTGGTGCATCAGGCCGAGCGCGCCATAGCACTGGCCCACGTCGTGGGTGATCACGCGGAACGCGATCACGTCGGGCACCTGATCGAAGTCGATGCCCTGCGAGCGCATCTTCTTGTGGATCGAATACATGTGCTTGAAGCGGCCGGTGACCTGCCCGGTGATGCCCGACTCCTTGAGCTTGCCGGTGATCAGCGCCACCACGTCGTCGATGTACTTCTCGCGATCCTTCTTCTTGCGGTTGATGCGCGCTTCGAGCTCGAAGAAGTCCTTCGGGCGCGTGTAGCGGAACGAGAGATCCTCGAGCTCGGTCTTCACCCACGAGATGCCGAGCCGGTTGGCCAGGGGCGCGTAGATGTCGAGCGTCTCTTGAGCGATGCGCGCCTGCTTCTCTTCGCTCATGTGCTCGAGCGTGCGCATGTTGTGGGTGCGATCGGCGAGCTTGACGAGGATGACGCGAATGTCCTGCGCCATCGCCACCAGCATCTTGCGGAAGTTCTCGGCCTGCTTCTCTTCCTGCGAGAGCTGCTGAGACGCAGAGAACTTCGAGAGCTTGGTGACGCCGTCGACGATGGCGGCGATCTCGGAGCCGAAGAGCTCGCGAATCTCTTCCACCGTGGCGAGCGTGTCTTCGACGGTGTCGTGCAGCAGGCCTGCGACGATCGAAGCTTCATCGAGGCGCAGCTGCGCCAACAGGCCGGCGACCTCGAGCGGATGAATCAGATAGGGCTCGCCAGACTTGCGAACTTGACCCTGATGCACCTTCGCCGAATAGACGTAGGCCTTCTTGATGATGTCGAGGTCGGGTGCCGGGTGGTACGACGACACCCTCGTCAAAATGTCGTTCAGCCGAATCAAACGCTGTGATGCTAACACCCTGCTGCGGTGCTGCAATGCGTCAGCACGCACGAATCTATTGCGCAAACACCCGGAAACCCTGACTATCGGCCCCCCGTCATGACGGCGTTCCTCACCAAATCGCTTGGAGTCGTCTGCCCGAGCTGTGACTTCCTCAACGTCGTGGGCGCCGTGCGCTGCATGTCGTGCGGGGCTGCCACCGACGGCGCCGCAAAGACGGAGCAGTCGCCGAAGCTCGTGCCTCAGCAACCGCAGTCGATGAACGAGGGGTCTGACAAGACGCCGACCGGCTCGACGCCGGTGCCGCCGAAGCCGGCCGAAGCGCCTCCTGGGTTGCGTCGCAGCGGGCCGAACCCCGTTCCTCAAGAGCTCGCGAACGCTCCAGTCGCGCCCTCGTCGGGTCGCGGCGTGCCGGCGCGGCCGACGTTCCAGTCATCAGCAACGCCGCCTCCGCAGACGACGCCGGGCCCGAAGTTCGGCCTCACCGTTCTCGCCGGCCCAGCTCGGGGTCAACGCTTCCGTCTCGGCGCGACCGGCGCTCAGATCGGCCGGGCTCGCGGGGTCATCCTCTTCCCGGAAGATCCGTTCGTCTCTCCTCTCCACGCGACGCTCACGGTGCGTGACGGAAAGCTCTTCGTTCGTGATGAGAGCAGCACCTCGGGCATCTACGCCAGCATCGCGGGGCAAGAGACGTTGCCCTCAGGCGGCTTGTTCTGCACGGGCCTGCGGCTGTTCCGCTACGTCGGCGCGATCGAGCCCGCACCTCCATGGAACCGCGTCGACGTGCTGGTGTACGGCGCGCCCGTTCCGAACAGCGTGGTGCACTACGCGATCGAAGAAGTGCTCCTCGGCGATCGTCCCGGCCGGTGCATCATCACGCCTGGCCCGGTGCTCACCATCGGACAGGGCCGCTGCGACTTCAGCTTCCCCAGCGACGAAGGACTTGCGCCTCGTCATTGCGAGGTGGCGCCGCTGCCCACTGGCGCGATGATTCGCGATCTCTCGGGCGGGCTGGGCACCTTCGTTCGCATTGCCGGAGAGCGCCCGCTCAAGGCCGGCGATCGCGTGCGGGTCGGTCAGCAGACGCTGCAGGTCGAGCTGCTGAGCTGAGCTGCTCGCGAGTGGAGCGGCCTCGCGGCACCGGAGTGCGCTTGCCGAGCTGAGCCGCGTCTGAAGCGACGCGATGCGCCCGCTGCTTCGTGGATGCTGCTCAGCAGAGCTCGCTGAGCCGCTTCGTGAAGCTCGCTGAGCTGCTTCGTGAAGCTCGTTGAACCGCGTCTGGAGCGACGCAACGCGATGCGCCGGCTGCTTCGAGAAGCCTGGCGAGTCCAGCAACGCTGCTTCTCGGAGCAGCTCAGCCTGGCGCGTCAGCGAACCGTTGGAGCCTCAGGCGCCGAGTCTACGGCCCGAGCCGCTCGTGGATGTACTCGCGAACAACCGAGGCCCCACCGGGATTCATCTCGCGATAGCGCCCCCACCAGCCAGAGGTTTCCGTCGTCGCGCTCTCGAGGCGGGCGACTTCGCCCAGGCGCAGCGCGATCTCGGGCCGAGGGTCCACTCGCCACGCTTTCTCGTACTCTCCTGCTGCTCTTCGGAAGTCACCTCGCACGAAGTGTGCGTCACCCAACGAGAGCGCCCGCTGCGCGTCGTCCTTGCGGCGTTCGATCTTCGGCAGTTCCTCGTCCCAGAGGTTTCGCCTCGAGCCTCCGGGAATTGGAGCGTTCGAAGGCGGCTCAGCGGGCTCGCCCGGAACGAAGAGCTCCTTCGACGGGTTGAACACCTGGACCGCGTAGGCACCTGCGAGGAGCAGCGCGAGCAGGACCAGCACGACGGTGGCCACCTTGAAGACGAGCGCGCCGGTGCCTTCGACGGTGGTGCGCGCGATGTTCTGCGGCACCGAGGTCGGCAGCGTCGACTGCCCCGGAGACGTCATGGGCTCGGGCGAGTGCTTGACCGTGTCATCGCGCTGCGACCACGGTGACGAGGGCATGCCCGGTGGCGGGCCGCTGACCTTCGTCTCCTGCTGATCGAGCGGCGTCACCTTGCGCGCGATCGGCGCGAGCGACGGTGCGGAGTGCGGGCCCGAGCGACGGCCGACCGCGGCGCGACGTTCCTTGTCGATCGCGAGCAGCTCGGCGCGGAACTGCTCTGCCGTCTGGGGGCGCTCGTCGGGGTTCTTCGACAGCGCCTTCATGATCAGGCGCTCCATCGCGGGGCTGACCCGGGCGTCTGGGCGGCGCTTGGTCGGCGGCGGTGGAATTTCGGTGAGGTGCTTGGTCGCGAAGCCGACGGCCGAGTCCGAGTCGAACGGCAACATGCCGCTGACCAGCTGGTAGAGGATGACGCCGACCGCGTAGAGATCGGAGCGGTGATCGAGCTTCGCGCCGCGCGCCTGCTCGGGCGACATGTACTCGGGCGTGCCGCAGACGAAGCCGGCCCGCGTCAGGGCAGGTCCTTCTTCGTCACTGCCGTCGACGATCTTCGCGATGCCGAAGTCGAGCACCTTCACGAAGTCGGGCTCGCTGCGGCCCTGCGACACCATGATGTTCTCTGGCTTCAGATCGCGATGAATGACGCCGACGGAGTGGGCATCGGCGAGCGCCGAGAGCACCTGGCTCATCAACCGCATCACGCGCGACTCGGGCAGCGGCCACTCGCGCGAGAGAATCTGGTGCAGGTCCTTGCCCTGGACGTACTCCATGGCGATGTACATCGCGCCGTCGTCGGCCTGCCCGAAGTCGAGCACCGAGATGGAGTTGGGGTGGTTGAGCCGGCTGGCCGCCTTCGCCTCGCGCTGAAAACGAGCCACCGTCCGCTCGTCACCGAGCAGCGCCTGGCGAAGCACCTTGAGGACGACCGGTTTGTCGAGGGCGAGCTGGGTGGCCTTGTAGACCTTGCCCATGCCGCCTTCGCCGATCATCTGCTCGACGCGGTACTTGCCGGCGAAGGTCCTTCCGATGGTGTCATCCGGTGGAGGCACGGCTGAGCGAATGCTTCCACCTTTGAGCCCCAATCGCCACACGATTCACAGGGGTGGAACTGTCGTGCTACGCAGTGTCGCGATGGCGAATCGTCCGCGAGTGGCTGTGCGAGTGGTGCGTGCCGATGGTGGGCCCGAGTCCGTCATTCCCCTGCGGGGTGACGTGATGCTGTGTGGGCGCAACGGCGATCTGTCTCTGACCGACGACCCCTTCGTCGCCGACACCCAGATGCGCTTGTTCTTCTCGGGCAACCGGCTGGCGGTCGAAGACGTGGGCGGCGGCAACGGCGTGTTCGCGCGTCTGGCGCCTGGCGTCGAGCGCGAGGTGGCGAGCGGCGGTGAGGTTCGGCTGGGGCGTCAGCGCCTCGTGATCGAGCCCGTGCCGGTCTTGAGCCCGGGCGACGACGGCGCGACGGCGTGGGGCTCTCCCGACTCGGGCTTCCGCTTCCGCATGGTGCAGTTGATGGAAGGCGGCACCCGTGGCGCCTCGTACCCGCTGAAGGACGGCGACAACCTCGTCGGCCGCGAGGCGGGCGACATCGTGTTTCCCACCGACGGGTTCGTCTCGTCGAGCCACGCCACCCTGCATGTGGCGACCGATCGGGTGCTGATTCGCGACGGCATTCGCGACAAACACTCGTCGAACGGCACCTTCCTGCGCCTGACCGCGCCTGCGTTCGTCGAGAACGGCGATCAGTTCCTCATCGGCCGCCAGCTCGTTCGCGTCGAGATGAACTGAAGCGTTCGCGTGTGCGTGCGCACCGCCGGGAGCCAGGAGCTCCTCGACGGTGCCGCGCTTTTCAGGTCAGCCCAGCCGTACAGCGTCAGCCGTACGACTTTTCCTTCTTCTCCTGCTCTTCCTTGCAGCGAATGCAGAGCGTCGTCACCGGCCGCGCCTCGAGGCGCTTGACGCTGATGGGCTCTTCGCAGCGCTCGCACAGACCGAACGAGCCGTCGGTGATGCGCTGGAGCGCCTTGTTGATTTTCGCGAGCAGCAGCTTCTCGCGATCGAGCAGGCGGAACGCCATCGACTGCGCGTACTCGCTCGAGGCCTGATCGATCTCGTCAGGCAGGTCATCAGTGTCGAAGTTCGACTCCTCCTCCATCGTCTTGCGTGCCTTGGCGAGGATGGCCGTGCGGCTATCCTCGAGCATCTTCTTGAAGCGCTTCAGGTCCTTCGCGCCCAGCGTTCCTCGTTCAGACATGGGGTCGAAAAGTTCTCCGGCTGCGGGAAAATTTGGCGCGGGAGTGTGTGGCAGGCGCTCAGCAGTGTCAAGCAATGTCGAATTAACCCTTTGAAATCACGCCTATCGAGTAGGCTGCGACCCAATGTCGGACTTGGCACGCTTCGATCGGGAGTTCCTCAAGGCAGCGCTGGCCCTCGCGAACAACTCGGAGGTGACCCACGTGCTGCACATCAGCGACGTGCTGTTGGCGCCTGCTGACCTGCGTGGGCGAAAGGCGCGAAAGAAACTGCTCTACGCGGTGAGCTCCGAGGCGCTGGCGGCCGAGCTGACGGCGAAAAAAGAGCGCGTCGTCGTCATTCCTTCCTACGACTACTCGCGCACGGAGCGCGTGAAGATGGCGGTCGTCTCGGCGCTGAGCCAGGGCTTCTTCAAAGAGGGCGATCTGGTGTTGTGCATGACGGGCCGCATCGGCCGGCACATCGACACGCTCATGCAGATGCGCATCGGTGGCAGCCTCGATGATCGCGTCGCCATCGAGGGCGTGAAGCTGGGTGACGAGTTCAACTCGCAGGTCGTCGACGCGCTCATTCAGCTCGCCCTGCAGATCGGCCAGGAGGGGTTCGAGGGCCACCCCATCGGCACCATCATCTGCATCGGCGATCACACGACGGTGCTCGAGACCAGCCGGCAGCTCACCATCAACCCGTTTCAGGGGCTCTCGGAGGCCGAGCGCAACGTGCTCGACCCGAAGATCCGCGAGGCCATCAAGAACTTCTCGGTGCTCGACGGCGCCTTCATCATTCGTGAAGACGGCGTGGTGCTGGCTGCGGGCCGCTACCTCTCGTCGAAGGACGACGACGTGAAGATCCCCCTGGGCCTGGGCGCCAGACACGCGGCGGCCGCGGGCATCACGGCGACCACCAAGTGCATCTCGCTCGTCGTCAGCCAGACCTCGGGCGCGGTGCGGTTGTTCAAGGACGGCTCCATCGTGCTCGAGCTGCACCAGACGGCGCGCCGCAACTAGGCCTCCTCTTCTCCCCAACAAGGAATCAGCATGGGAATGATCAAGTTCGAAGTGCCCTCGACGGTGCCGGTGGAAGACTCGAAGAAGCGCGTCGAAGCGCTGCTCTCGTACTGGAACCGCAAGTACGGCATCACCTCGTCGTGGAACGGCCTGAAGGCGACCATGAAAGGCAAGGCTGTCGGCGTCACCATCGACGGCAACCTCGAGGTGCTCTCGAACAAGATCTCGGGAGAGGCGAGCGACCCGGGCATGTTCCTCCGCGGGCAGGCCCAGAAGTACCTGACGCGAAAGTTCTCGGAGTACCTCGACGCCTCCCGTTCGCTCGACGACATTCGTGGGAAGGAAGACTGAGCTACAGTCTTCGCGCCTGCGGTTCGCTGCTTGAATCGGGCAACCCCGCCCATCCCGAGGTTCACACGTGAGCAAGCCGGATCCCTCAGCGGAAGACACGCAGGCTGGCCTCGAGACGATGGTCCGGCCTGAGGCGAACGTGAGCCCGACCGCCAACGCGCCGCGGCCTCCGACCGTCGCGCCGGTCGGGCCGTCGAACGTCATCGTCTCGAACCCGACCCCGGCGCCGACGGGGCCGACCTCGCAGCCGACGCCTGCGACCGGTGGCTCGAAGAACAGCTACACCTCACCCGATCTCCAGGCGGTGACCGACCCCGAGCCCGGCACCCGGCTCCACCACTACGAGATCATCAAGCTCATCGGCCGTGGCGGCATGGGCAGCGTGTTCCTGGCGCGCGACGTGCGCCTCGGCCGGCGCGTGGCCATCAAGTTCCTGCGCACGCACTCGGCCGACATGACGAAGCGCTTCATCCTCGAGGCGCGCACGACGGCCGCGGTCGCGCACGAGAACATCGTGGTGATCTTCGAGGTCGACGCCTGGCAGGGCTCGCCGTTCATGGTGTTCGAGTTCCTCCAGGGCAAGCCGCTGACGAAGGTCGTCCCCGAGAGCAAGCCGGTCGCCGTGGGCCGGGCGGTCGAGCTGATGGTGCCGGTGGTGCGCGCGCTCGCCTCGGCGCACAGCCAGGGCATCGGTCACCGCGACCTCAAGCCCGACAACATCTTCGTCACCGACGTCGGCATCACCAAGGTGCTCGACTTCGGCATCGCGAAGGTCCTGCAGGGCGACGAGAAGGCGCCCGAGTTCGTCTCGAGGCCCCGCGCGCCACGCACCAACCTCGAGGATGAAGACGACAGCGAGCTGACGCAGAAGGGCGCGATGATGGGCACCATGTCGTACATGGCGCCCGAGCAGTGGGGCATCGGCGTCTCGATCGATCACCGCGCCGACATCTGGGCGGTGGGCATCATGTTGTTCAAGATGCTCAGCGGAAAACACCCGCTCGATCCCCTCAAGGGCCATCAACTGATGGTCACCGGCATGCTCGACAAGCCGATGCCGACGCTGCACTCGAAGGCACCCGACGTGCCAGTGCCGCTCGCGCAGATAGTCGACAAGTGCCTGATGAAGAAGAAGGAGGACCGCTGGCCCGACGCGGTGACGCTCCTTCGCGCCCTCGAGCCGTTCCTGCCGGGCCGCTACACGCAGGAGATCAAGATCGACGAGAGCCCGTACGCCGGCTTGTCGTCGTTCCAGGAGTCCGACGCGGCCCGCTTCTTCGGACGGCGGCTGGAGATCTCGGCGGTCGTCAACCGCATCCGCGAGCGGCCGCTCATCGGCATCGTGGGCCCGTCGGGCGCAGGCAAGTCATCCTTCGTTCGCGCAGGTCTCGTGCCCGCGCTCAAACGGTCTGGCGAGAGCTGGGAGGCCCTGGTGATGCGGCCGGGCCGATCGCCGCTCGCAGGACTGGCGAGCCTCATCTCACCGCTCATCGGCACCGCCACGTCGGTCGCCGACGACATCGCCGAACAGAAGAAGCTCGCGCAGCGCATCGCGACGGAGCCCGGCTACGTCGGCTCGGTGCTGCGATCGCTCGCCCGGCGCGACAAGAAAAACGTGCTCGTCTTCGTCGATCAGTTCGAAGAGCTCTACACACTGGTGCCCGACGGCGCCGAGCGGAAGGCCTTCACCGCCGCGCTGGCCGGCGTGGCCGACGACGCGACGTCTCCGATTCGGCTCGCGCTGTCGATCCGCTCCGATTTCCTCGATCGCGTCGCCGAAGACTCGCGCTTCATGGCCGAGCTGAGCCAGGGCCTCGTCTTCCTCGCCTCACCGGGCCCCGAGGGGCTGCGTGAAGCGATCGTGCAGCCCGCCGAGCTGGCCGGGTACAAGTTCGAGTCGCCCACCATCGTCGACGACATGATCGGCCACCTGCAGCACACCTCGGGCGCCCTGCCCCTGCTGCAGTTCGCCGCCTCGATGCTGTGGGAGAACCGGGACCCGGCGAAGAAGCAGCTGACGAAGCTCGCGTACGAGGCCATCGGTGGCGTCGGCGGCGCGCTCGCGTCGCACGCGGACTCGGTGCTGCAGAAGATGTCGCCCGCGAAGGTCGCTGCGACCCGCAACATCTTCCTGCGGCTCGTGACGCCGGAGCGCACGCGCGCGATCGTCTCGATGGACGAGCTTCGGGAAGGCCAGGCCGACACGCGAGAGCTCGAGGCGGTGATCGACGAGCTGGTGCAGGCCCGCCTGCTCGTGGTGCAGACCGGCGCTGGCGTCGCCACGGTCGAGATCGTTCACGAGTCGCTGATCATCAGCTGGCCGACGCTGCGGCGCTGGCTCGACGAGAGTGGAGAAGACGCCGCCTTCCTCGAGCAGCTGCGGCTCGCCGCGCGCGCGTGGAACCAGAAGGAGCGGCCGGCCGATCTGCTCTGGCGCGGTGAGCTGGCGGAGGAGGCGCAGCGGTTCCAGCGTCGGTACAACGGCCCCCTCGGTGATTCGCAGCACGCCTTCCTCGACGCCGTCGTCAATCAGATCGGCGCCGCGACTCGCCGCCGCCGCACGCTCCTGGTTGGCGCAGTGGCGTTCTTGAGCCTGCTCGTCGCGGCCTCGGCGGTCGCGCTGGTGGTGATTCAGGGCGCGCGGCAAGAAGCGCAGACCCAGGCCGAGGCGGCGCTGACGGCCGAAGAGGCCGCGAAGCAGAGCGAGAAGAAGGCCGTCGAGAACGCCAAACGCGCCGCCGACAACGAAGCCGACGCGCGACGGTTCGCCGCCGAGGTCGAAGAGCGCGGCAAGAAGCTCGAGGCCGCGCTGAAGGCTGCAGAAGACGCGCGAGTCGCAGCAGAGTCGTCGGAGCGCAACGCGCAGAAGAACGCGGTCGAGGCCGAGAAGGCGCGGCTGGCGTCGGAGCGTGCGCGAAAGGCCGTCGACGAGGCCCGGCGTGAGCTCCAGGGCGCGTACTCGAAGGAGCAGGAGCGTGCCCGACGCCTCGAAGAGCAGCTCGGCGGCGGCGTGATCGACGTCTTGAAGTGAACACCGCGGCGCCCCAAAGCGCCCGTCTCGTTTCAACGTGGGGAGTGGGATGACGCTTCAGCGATGGGCAGTGACGGTGATCGTGGTGGCGCTGAACTCGGCGGCGATCGCGCAGGGCGCGGAGCAGGAGCGGCCGTGGGCGAAGGGCGTCGCTCCGTCGGCGCAGAAGCAGGCGCTCGAGACCTTCCGGCTCGGCAACGCCGCCTTGAAGGAGTCGCAGTGGCGCGCCGCGAGTGAGCGCTACCGTGAGGCGCTCGCCCTGTGGGACCACCCGGCCATCAACTACAACCTCGCGCTCGCGCTGCTGCAGCTCGATCAACCCATCGAGACGTACCAGCGGCTCGAGGCCGCGCTGAAGTACGGCGCGGCGCCGCTCGACGCCGACAAGTACGAGCAGGCGCAGCGGTACCGCGCGCTCATCGACAAGCAGGTGGCGCGGGTCGAGCTGCGCTGTGACGTCGAGGGTGCGGTCGTGAAACTCAACGGCCAGCAGGTGCTGATCGGGCCCGGCGCGTACAAGGGCATGGTGCGGGCGGGAGCGATCACCGTCGTCGCCTCGAAAGAGGGCTTCCTCACCAACGAGCAGAACCCGACGCTGCTGGGCGGCGAGACGCGCACCATCGAGCTGGCGCTGAGCGCGGCCGAGCAGGCCGTGGAGTACCGACGGCTCTTCGCCGCGTGGATTCCTTTCGCGGTGCTCGGCGCAGGCGCGGCGATGGGGGCTGGTGGCGTCGGGCTGCACCTGTCGGCCCGGAACCAGTTCGCGGCGTACGATCGCGGCGTCGAAGGCTGCGTCGACGTGGCCACCGGCGGCTGTGTCCCCTCACTCGATCTCGCGTCGCTCCGGTCGCAAGGCCAGGGCCAGCAGGCAGGCGCGATGGTGCTCTACGGCATCGGTGGCGCGGCTATCGCAGCTGGCGCGGTGTTGCTCTACGTGAACCGCCCGCAGCCGTACCGCGCCGACGTCAAAGTGGAGTCTGCGTTCCTCCTCGTGCCCTCTGTCGGCCCCAACGGCGCCGGCGCCACGCTCCTCCTGAGCTTCTGAAACCATGAACCGCTCCCTTCGTTTCCTGCCCCTGCTCGCGGCGTCACTGCTGAGCACCACCGCCTGCTTCGAGCCCGCCAGCACGGCGTGCCGCAGCGGCATCGTCTGCCCCGCCGGAAGCCGCTGTTCATCGGACGGCACCACCTGCACCCGCTCGGCGTGCGGCAACGGCGCCGTCGACGAAGGCGAAGTCTGCGACGACGGCAACATCTCGAGCAACGATGGCTGCCGCGCCGACTGCAAGTCGGACGAGACGTGCGGCAACAACGTCACCGACCCGCAGAAGGGCGAGCTGTGTGACGACAACAACCAGCGCTCGGGTGACGGGTGCTCCGCCGACTGCAAGTCGAACGAGGCGTGCCCCAACGGCGTCATCGACAGCGCCGCGGGCGAGGTGTGCGACGACCGGAACACCATCGACGGTGACGGGTGCAGCTCGTCGTGCCGCTCGACGGAGATCTGCGGCAACCGCCTCATCGACAACAAGTTCCCGGCCGGCAGCGGCCGCGTGAATGAGGTCTGCGACGACGGCAACACCAGCAACGGCGACGGCTGCTCGGCTGACTGTCTGTCGCTCGAAGGCTGCGGCAACGGCCGCCTCGACAACATGTTCTCGGCCGACTCGGGCATTCCCAACGAGGTCTGTGACGACAGCAACACCGTCGCCGGCGACGGGTGCTCGGCCAACTGCCTCTCGACCGAGCGCTGCGGCAACGCCATCACCGACATGGTGGTGGGCGAGGTGTGTGACAACGGCAACACGAGCTCTGGCGACGGCTGCTCGGCTGACTGCCGGTCCACCGAGTTCTGCGGCAACCGGTACGTCGACGATCAGTTCCCAGACGCTGGCTCGAACGAGATCTGCGACGACGGCAACAACCGCAACGGCGACGGCTGCTCGTCGGACTGCCGGTCGACCGAGTTCTGCGGCAACCGAATCATCGACGTCGGCGCGCGCGAGGTGTGTGACGACGGCAACACGCGGCCGGGCGACGGCTGCTCGGTCGACTGCCGCTCGCAAGAGACGTGCGGCAACAACGTGCTCGACAACCAGTTCGACGGCGGCATGACGAACGAGACGTGTGACGACGGCAACAACCGCTCGGGCGACGGCTGCTCGTCCGACTGCCGCTCCACCGAGTTCTGCGGCAACGGCTACGTCGACTCGGCGCGCGGCGAGGTGTGTGACGACACCAATGCCCGCGGAGGCGACGGGTGCTCCGCCGACTGTCGCTCGAACGAGACTTGCGGCAACCGGGTGCGCGACGTCTTCGCCGACGGCGGGTTCTCGGAGGTGTGCGACGACGGCAACACCAGCCACGGCGACGGCTGCAGCGCCAACTGCCAGTCGAACGAGCGGTGCGGCAACGGCATTCGTGATCAGAGCTTCCCCAACCCCTCGCTCAACGAGCAGTGCGACGACGGCAACACCCTCGGAGGAGACGCGTGTAGCGCGGACTGTCGCTCGGGCCTCGGATGCGGCAACGGCATCGACGACCCGGGTGAAGAATGTGAAGACGGCAACACCAACGGAAACGACGACTGCAGCGCGACCTGCGCCATCACGCGTTGCGGCGATGGGGTGCTCAACAGCGGCGGCCCCGCGCGCATCGAGCAGTGCGACACCGGTGGCGAGACGGGCTCGTGCAACGGGAACTGCACCCTTCGCCGCTGCGGCGACGGCATCGTGAACGCCGACGCAGGCGAGCAATGCGACACCGTGGGTGTCCACGACGCCGGGACGACGGTGTGTGACACCGACTGCACGGCGGCGTTCTGTGGCGACGCCCTGCGCAACCCGGCCCGTGGCGAGCAGTGCGACACTGGCGGCGCGTACGCGGGCTGCAACGTCAACTGCACGCTCTCGGTCTGCGGTGACGGGCTCTTCAACCCTGACGCTGGTGAGCAGTGCGACGACGGGGTGGCCGCCACGGCCCGCTGCAACGGCGCTCCGTCGTGCACGGCCAGTCGCTGCGGTGATGGCATCGCGAACTCGGCGGCCGGTGAGACGTGCGACCTCGGCGCGGCCCCCAACGCGGCCTGCGATCGCGACTGCACGGCGGTCACGTGTGGCGACGGCACCGTCAACACCCTCGCAGGTGAGCAGTGCGACACGGCCGGCGTCAACGTCACGCCCACGACCGCATGCGACACCAACTGCACCACGGCGTTCTGCGGCGACGGCACGATCAACTCGGCGCGGAGCGAGACGTGCGACCCCGGCCCTGCGAGCAGCGGCACCTGCGACCCCGACTGCACGGCCGTCACCTGCGGCGATGGCGTCGTCAACACGCTGGCGAGCGAGCAGTGCGACACCGTCGGCGTCAACACCACCGCCACCACCGTCTGCGACACCAACTGCACCACGGCGTTCTGCGGCGACGGGACGGTCAACGCGGCGCGCGGCGAGACGTGCGACCCGGGGCTGACGAGCTCGCTCGCCTGCGACTCCGACTGTACGGCGCGGGCCTGTGGCGACGGCTTCCTCAACACCGCGGCGCCTGCCGAGCAGTGCGACACCGTCGGCGTCAACACGGTGGCCACCACGGCCTGCGACACCGACTGCACCACCGCGTTCTGCGGCGACACGACGGTGAACTCGGTGCGCGGCGAGCAGTGCGACGACGGCAACGCGAGCAATGGAGACAACTGCGTCATCGGGTGCCGGAGCGCCTCCTGCGGCGACGGCTTCATCGACAACCAGATGCCGGGCATCGAGGTGTGCGACGACGGCGAAGGCACGCCGATCGACGAACCCAACTGCCCCTACGGCGAAGCGACGTGTCAGCGCTGCAACGCCACCTGCCAGGCCGTGCTCAACCTGACCGGCCAGTACTGCGGCGACGGCGCCACGCAGATGAGCGGGGGCGAGACCTGCGACGACGGCAACACCGTCACCGAGACCGGGAATTGCCCCTACGGCCAGGCCACCTGCCCTGCCTGCAACGCGACCTGCACCGCGCCCATCAACCGCCCGAGCGGAGGCGTCTGCGGCGACGGCACCACCAACGCGCCGAATGAGCAATGCGACGACATGAACACCACCACCGAGCCCGCCTGCGCGTACGGCACGGCCACGTGCACGGGCTGTGACTCGTCGTGCCGCAACGTGCCGGGCCTGCGTGGCAATGTCTGCGGCGACGGCGTGCGCGATCTCACCAATGAGACGTGCGACGACGGCAACACTGTGGCGTGCGGCACTTGCGGCTCGAGCGGCGTCGGCTGCCAGACGGCACAAGCCCTCGCGGCAGCGACGGGAACGATCGTCGCGGTCACCCGCGCCTCGACGACCGACGCCACCACCTTCACGCTCAACGACGGCGTGAACCCGGCCGTCGTGTTCGAGTTCGACACCGACATGGACCCGGGCGTGTTCACCCTCGGGAACATCCGCGTGAACCTCACCGCAGGTGGCGGCAGCGCGACAGACGTGGGCGACGCCATCCGGGCCGCGATCAACGGGGTGGGCGCGGGGCTGGCGATCACCGCAGCCGGCGCGACGGCGACCGTCACGTTGACGAACGACGCGCAGGGCTCCTTCGGCAACCGGACGATCACCACGACGCTCGTCACGGCCGGGTACTCCGTCACAGGCCTCACCGGCGGCCGCGCTCGCGACTGTCTGGTCACCGTCGGCTGCGCCACCACCAACGACTGCGCGCCCGGCCTCACCTGTCAGCCAGCCGGCGGTGGTGGGTTGACCTGCCAGTAAGGGGCCGAATCTCTTCGACTCGCAGGCGCGGGGATCGATTCCTCGCGCCGCGCGTTTCAAGGGGTACCTTGCGTTGGTTGCTCACCCTGCCCCTGCGGCTCTTCTGGAAGTTGTCCTTCAGCAAGAAGCTGGTGGTGATGGGGTGTGCTCCGTTGCTGGCGATCAACGGCGCGGTGGCCTTCTTCGGCAGCTCGGTGGTGTTCCCGCTATCGCCTTTCTTCCTCGAGTCGAAGGCGCAGGCGTTGTCGGCGTACGCGAAGCACCGGCCGCTGTGTCTGCTCACGGGCCACGGCGATCTCGAGGAGCTCGCAACGGCGGCGGAGCGTCGACACGGGCTCCCCCGAGGCCTGATGTGGGCGATCGTGCAGACCGAGTCGGGTGGGCGCGCGCACCGCATCTCGTTCGCCGGCGCGATGGGCCCCGCCCAGTTGATGCCTGGCACCGCTGCGCTGCTCGGCGTGGGAGATCCCTTCGATCCCCGACAGGCCATCGACGCCGGAGCGAGGTACCTCAAGCAGCAGCTCGATCGCTTCAACGACGTGAGCCTCGCGGTCGCCGCCTACAACGCAGGACCCGGCGCGGTGCACGGCGTGGTGCCGAAGAACGGCGAGACCGAGCACTACGTCGTCAAGGTGATGCGCCGGTTCTCGGACTCGCGGCTGCGCTGAAGCCGAGCGTCCTCTCGACTCGCGCGGTGCGAGGAGTAGCGTCGCCGAACGCATGCGCGCGCGACTGCCTCGACTGACGGACCGGCTGGTGTTGGGTGACGGGCTCGAGGTCAGCCCGATCTGCCTGGGCATGGTGGGAGACCCGAAGACGGTGCTCGCGGCGTACGACGCCGGCATCAACTTCTTCTTCGTGACGGCCGACATGCACTGGCCGTTGTACGCGCCGCTCCGGGAAGGCCTGCGCCAGCTCTTCAAGCGCCGGGGGGCGCGCAGCCGTGTGGTGGTCTGCGCCGCGGCGTACGTCACCCAGCCCGACTTCTGCGAGCTGCCCTTCGAGGAGCTGATCGACGACCTGCCCGGGCTGGAGCACCTCGACGTGCTGACGATGGGCGGCGTCTACGGAACCGACTTCGGCGCCCGCCTGCCCGGCTACGAGGGCCATCGGGAGCGTGCCTTCGTCGGCGCGAAGGCCATCGGCGCGAGCTTTCACGATCGACGCGTGGCCCGCTCCGCAGTCCGAGCGCGGCTCGTCGATCTCGCCTTCGTGCGCTTCAACTCAGGCCACCCCGGCGCGCGGCACGATCTCTTCCCGAAGCTGCCAAAGCGGCGCCCGCTGCTGTTCAACTTCAAGAGCACCGATGGCTGGGTCGACGACGCACGGCTCGACGAGCTGGGCCTCGCACGCGACGCCTGGCACCCGGATATCACCGATCACTATCGCTACGTGCTCTCGCAGCCCGCGCTCGACGGCGCCCTCCTCTCGCTCTCCGCGCCCTCCCAGGTCCGAGCGTTGTCGGACGCCCTCGCGAAGGGCCCGCTCGACGACGCGCAGCAGGGCTGGGTCGAGCGGCTCTCTCACGCGCACCTCACGACCCCATGAGCCAGCCAGGCTTGTCGACGCTCCTCGGCCGTTTCCCCTCGCGCCGGTTCTTGCGAGAGCACTGGCCGCGCACCCTGCTCGTGCAGCACGGGAGCCCCGCCCGACTGAAGGGGCTCATCGACGCGCCAGAGCTCCGCGACATCGACGCGCTCACCGCGCTGACGGCCCGGCAGTGGCTGGTGCAGTCGGGCCGCTTCAAGAACCGCTTCGGCAACGTGCCGGTCACCGGGAGCGCGGCGGCGGAGTTCTTTCACACCGGGCACACGATTTACGCCGTCGAGCCCGAGTTCCACTCCGAGCCCTTCTTGCGCTGGCTGGCGGCCCTCGAGCGCGACCTCGGCCTGTCCGCGGGCCTCATCCTCTCCAGCGTCTTTCTCTCGAAGCCAGGCCCTGGCTCGCGCATGCACTTCGACGCGCAGGAGTCGTTCGTGGTGCAGGTTCGAGGGCGCAAGCGGTGGTGGCTCGCCCCGAATGAGGACGTCCAGTTCCCCGCCGAGAACTACATCGCGGGCGATCCGGTGCCCGAGTCCCTCGAGGTGCAGCTCGATCGACCGCTGGCGGAGCACATGCCCGACGACGCGGTGTCGGTCGTGTTGGAGCCTGGCTCGATCATGTTCGTACCGCGCGGCACCTGGCACGCCACCGAGACCCTCGAGGAGTCGTGGCACCTCGATCTCATGCTGCCGCTGCCCACCTGGGGCGACACGATGGCGGCGCGGCTGGCAGAGCACTTCCACGCGAGCGCGCACTGGCGCGAGCCGATGCTCGACGCGGCGGCCTTCGACGCGCGGCTGGCCCTGCTCACCGCCGAGCTGCAGGCTGCATCACCGACCGGGCCCGCGCGACCCACGCTGAAGGCAGCACGCCCAACCAGGGCTGGCTCGCGTCGAGGCCGTGCTGCTCGAACTGCGTCGAAACGCCGCTCCACGCGGTAGGCGCGTCACCTTCCAACCACGAGAGCAGTCCCCCCGCCGTCAGCCGGCACCGCTGCGCGCCGAAGCTCTCGTCCTCTCCGGGTGGCGACTCGGCGAGCCCGACACCCGGCGCGAGGGGAAGCACGAAGGGCGGGGTCGCGGCCCGAAAGCCCCGTGGGGTGGTGCGACGCAGGCGCGCGAGGAACTGCAGCACCGGCGTGATGGAGCCGGGCGCGACGTAGAGCAGCGCCGTGTCACGTCGCCCGAAGGCGTCGGGATCGTTCACCACCTTGCCGTCGAAGCGGGCGCGACGAAGCGAGGGCTCGTGGAGGAGCCCGTGCAGCAGGACGGGAGCGAGCGAGGGCTCGAGGTTCAGGTAGACCTTCAGGTGCGGCCCGTCGTCATGCAGGCGGCCGAGCCGTGAGTTGAAGCAGAAGAACCCGCCCATCGCCGATTCGCGAGCGCACGGGAGCCGCACCGCGACCCGTCGACCCGAGGCCGCGCGCGCGGGACGCAGATCACGGCGATCACGTACGAAGAGCCGGATCACCCCGTTCTCGACGAAGACTCCGGTGGCGTGACGAGACACCACGCGGAACCGATCGTCGAACCAGCTCGTCGTGCCCGCAGCCTTGAGGAGCTGCGCGGTGAAGTGCGGGGCGCCTCCCACCGAGTCCGAGAAGCGGCCCGACGGCGCACGCCAGTCGATGAAGAAGCGCTCGTAGAGCCAGTCCTCCAGGGCTTGCGCCGCGGCGTCGCCAGACACCTGGCCACCATCAGGCAGGCGCAGGCCCCGGCGGCTGAGTTGGAGCCGCGAGCCAACGCGCTCGAGGTGTCGGCGGAGCGCGCTCACGGAGTTCCCAGGAAATGACGTGCCCACTTCGCAGGTGCCATGAGCAGCTCGAGCGCAGAGGCGGTGACGTGGGCCTCGCGCTCCGTCCAGTGGCCGTCGTGAAAGGTCACCGTATACGCGCGTCGGAGCAACGCCTCGGCAGCCCAGGCCATCGCGCGCGGCCGGATGCCAGCACGCGCGGGGAGCCGGAGCACTGCGGCCTCGCGCTCCCACGCGAGCATGAACGCCCGAAGGCGCGCACGAAGCTGGCCGAGCGTCAGCTGCTCCCGGCGATCGCGAGGCACCAGGAAGAACCCGAGGTCCTCCGCGAGCCACATGCCGAGATCTCGCGCCGGATCGCCGAGCCCGCCCAACTCGAGGTCGACGAAGGCGACGTGGCGCCCGTGGCGCAGCACGTTCGATTGGCGCAGATCGCCGTGACACAGCACGCGGGGGTGCGTTGCTTCGACCTCGAGCAGGTGGCGGAGCGCGCGCTCGGCGCGGGCGTTGGTCTGCACCGCGTTCCACAACGTCAACGACGCCGCGCTCGAGCTCGCGTACTCGCCAGGGCTCATCCACAAGAAGCGCGCGATCAGATCGCCGTACACAGGCTCGGTCGTCACGTCGGAGCGCGCGTGCAGATGGGCGATCGCGCGCCCGATGGCGGCGTCGTCACGTGAGGCGACCTGGCGATCGGCGCGACGTCGCGCGTACGCCGTCTTCCCCGGCAGCCACTCGATCACCAGGCGGCCCGGCGACGAGTGCGTCACCCGGGGCGTGTGGAACTCATCGGCGCCGCCAGCGAGGCGCTCGAGCAGCGCGGCCTCACGCGCACTGAAGGGATCGTCGGCGGTCGCGGCGACCTTGACGAGCGAACGCACCTCGCCGCGCCTGGCGACGAGCGTCAGGTTGCGGCTGGAGGCGATGCGGGAGGTGGCCTCGGGGTCGACCGTCAGCCTGAGTGCCCGGAGCCAGCGTCTGACTCCGGGCGGCAACGTCAGGGACGACATCGACGGCCTCTGGCGAATGAAACGGACTGCTGAAGGCTTACTCGAGCGGGCGCGACTTCAGCGGCGCCGGCTGCGGCGCGGTGCGCATCGGGTTCGCCGACTTCAGCGGAGCGGGCTGCGGCGCGATTGACTTCAGCGGCGCCGTGCGGCCGGGCTGAATCGACTTCAACGGCGCGGTCTTCGCGGGAGGCGGCTGCGGCGCGATCGACTTCAGCGGCGCCGTGCGGCCGGGCTGAATCGACTTCAGCGGCGCGGTCTTCCCGGGAGCAGGCTGCGGCGCGATCGACTTGAGCGGCGCGGTGCGGCTGGGCGGCTTGGCCGACTTCAGCGGCTTCCAGCCCGGGTTCGCCGACTTCAGCGGCTGCGGCGACGACTTCTGCGGCGGGGTCGACTTCAACGGCGCTGACGACTTCAGCGGCTTGGAGCTGGTGAGCGGACGGGCGGAAGTCAGCGGCTTGTTGGTGATGCGTGGCATCGAGATTCCCTCTGTGGAAGACGAGAAGACGTCGGGATGTGTACACCCCACCCCTCCACTCTGTGCAAGCCGGTGATTCACTTTTCTAGAGGATGCCGATGCCCCCGTTGCCCCGAGCAGTCCGGACGTGGCTGACCGAAGCGTGGTTTCGCGACGTGCCCGAGGCCGAGATCGTCGAGGCGCTGCCCTTCACGGGCGTGCCGCTGGCGTCCGTCAGCCGGTTCTTGAAGAGCCTCGCCCACTCGCCCCACGCCGAGGAGTTCGGCGACCTGGTGACCCGCATCGCCCGGCTCGAGTGGCAGGGGCGGGTTCGGATCCAGAGCGGGCGCCTTGATCCGTTACGCCGGCGCGTGCCTCGGGTGAAACGCCTCTCTCACCGGGCGTTCATCGAGCAGGCCTACGCGCCCAACCGGCCGATCGTCGTCACCGACATGATGCGCGACTGGAAGGCCGTCACGCGGTGGACGTGGCCCTTCCTTCGCCGGAACGTCGGCACGGCCGAGGTGCAGGTGATGGAGGCTCGCGAGACGACGCAGCAGTACGATCTCAACGTCGAGCGCATCAGTCAGGCGACCACGCTGGGTGAGTTCATCGGGTGGATCGAGCGCGTCAAACGGTCCAACGCGCGGTACCTGGTCGCGCGCAACAACGGCCTGACGGCGCCGGGCCTGCGCTCCCTGCTGCGAGACATCGGGTTCTTCTCAGGCATCTTGAATCGCAGGCTGCTCGACGGCTTCGTGTACCTGTGGGTCGGGCCGGGCGGCACGGTGACGCCGTTGCACCACGACACCGCGAACAACCTCTTCTGCCAGGTGCGAGGGAGAAAGCGCTTCATCCTCGTCGACCCGGCCAACGCCGAGCTGCTGCGCGACGTGATCAGCTACTACTCGTTCATCGACGCCGAGCGCTTCGATCTCCGGCGCTTCCCGTACCTCGCGGACGTCGACCGCATGACCATCACCGTCGGGCCCGGCGAGGCGCTCTTCATTCCGTCGGGCTGGTGGCACCACGTGCGCTCGCTCTCGCCCAGCATCTCGGTGTCGATGACGAACTTCACGAAGCTGCTCGACACCGACGATCCGAGCTACCCGGTGCCTGGCCGGCGGTGAACGCGCTTCTTTGATCCCTCGCGGGCCTCGTGCGACGGTGCGGGCGTGCTCCGCAACGCCTTCCAGGACCTGAATCGCGTCCGCCAGATCGCGATCATCGCGGGCAAGTACGGCTTCGCCGATTTCCTCGAGCGCTCCGGGCTGCGCAAGGTGGTGCCCGACGCGAAGATCGAAGGAGACGCCGCGGCGCAGTCGCTCACGTTTGCCCGCCGTTTCCGCATGATGCTGGCCGAGCTGGGGCCGACCTTCGTGAAGCTCGGGCAGGTGCTGTCGACGCGCGGCGATCTGCTGCCGGCAGACTTCATCGAAGAGCTCTCGACGCTCCAGGACAAGGTGCCGCCGTTCGAGATGGAGGACGTGCGCAAGCAGATCGTCGCCGCGTTCGGCCGCCCGCTCGAAGAGCTGTACGACGAGTTCGACCCGAAGCCGATCGCCGCCGCCTCGATGGCGCAGGTGCACAAAGCGAAGACGAAAGAGGGCATCGAGGTCGTCGTGAAGGTGCAGCGCCCGGGCATCACCGAGCGCATGCGGGCCGATCTCTCGGTGCTGCATGCCATCGCGCGCGCTCTCGAGGCGGTGATCGAAGAGGTCAGCGTCACCTCGCCGACGACGATCATCGAAGAGTTCGACAAGGCGGTTCACGAGGAGCTCGACTTCTTGAACGAGGCCTCGAACGTGCGCGCGTTCTTGAAGGCCCACGTCGACCACCCGAACGTGCGCATCCCGAAGGTCTACGACGAGCTGACCGGCCGCACGGTGCTCACGCTCGAGTTCCTCGACGGGCCCAAGCTCTCGAGCGCGCAGCTCGACGACGAAGGGAAGAAGAAGCTCGCGGCCATCATCCTCGAGGAGGCGTTCAAGCAGCTCTTCGAAGACGGGCTCTTCCACGGCGATCCCCACCCCGGGAATCTGTTGATCCTCCCGGGGCCGGTGCTGGCGCTGATCGACTTCGGGCTCGTGGGCCGGGTGACGCACCAGATGCAGGAGGCGCTGATCGCCCTCATCCTCGCGGTGGCGCTGAAGGACTCGGAGTCGGTCGCCCGCCAGCTCTACCGGCTGGGCACGGCTGACAGCCGCGCGAACCTGCACACCTTCAAGAGCGACATCGACGCGATCCTCAATGCGTATCTGCCGACCTCGATCGCCGACGTGAACGCGAAGGCGTTGGTGCGCGACCTGCTCAACCTGGCCGTGAAGTACCGGGTGAAGGTGCCGCGTGAGTACGCGATCCTGGCGCGCGCCTCGGTCGCCATCGAAGGCATTTTGCGCTCGCTGTACCCCGAGATGCCGATCGGCGAGATCTTCATGCCCTACGCCAAGAAGATGATGGCGGAGCGGTACGACCCTGCGCAGCTTCAGGGCAACGCGCTGAAGACGTTGATGCGGCTCCAGAGCGCCGCGAGCGATCTGCCCCTGCAGCTGCAGCAGATCATCCTCGACCTCGAGTCGGGCAAGTTCACCGTCACGCTGAAGAACGAGCAGGTCGAGTCGATCAACAGCAACCTGCGCGCGCTCGCGGTGGTGGCGTTCGCCGGCCTGTCGGCGTGCGGCTTCATCATCGGCAGCTTCATCTCGTTCGCGCCCAAGCAGTGGGAGATCGCCGGCATTCCCGTGCTGGGCGTCTTCGGCATCGCGGCGTCGGTGTTCCTGTTCTCGACGGCGGTCGTGCGCCAGGTGCTGGGCGGGTTCCGGAAGGTGTCGATCAAGCGCTTCTTCGGCAACAGCCGGTAGTCGAACGGCGCCGCGCCTGATCCTCCGACTCAGACGGCGCCGAGCCTGATCCTGCGACTCAGACGGCGCCGCGCCTGATCACCTCGCGAGCAGCAGGCGGGTGCTCGAGCCCCTCAGCAGCGCGTGCGTTCGACTGAAGCTGAGCAGCTCGAGACCGTCTGGCATGGCCTCGAGCTCGAGCGTGGCGCCTCGCACCTGCACCAGGAACACCCGGCCCACGGAGTCGACGACGAGCGGCGCAAATTCGCCTGCGAGTCTTCGTCCAGACGCGACGCTCCAGCCGGTTGGCAACGTGACGGAACGCTGTGCCTCGGCGTCCACCATCACGAGGGTCTGGCCCAGCCACAGCCAGCTGGCCTCTGCCGACGAGCCGACCAGGCGCCCCTCGACTTCACGGCACCGCGCCGCGGATGGATTCATGAGCGGGAAGGTGCACCGGCGAATCCAGTCTGGCCGCGAGCCGCACGTCACGCTCACTTCGCCAGGGGCGCTGGGCCGCACCCGGGCACCACCGCCGCAGAGCCCGCGGGGAATCGAAGACGGAGCCGCGCGCTCCAGTCCAGACGGCCCGAGGGTCAGCAGGTGAATCGCGCCCTCTCGCACCACGAAGAACGCGTCTGAATCGATGACGACCAACTCATCCGACGGCACGAGATCAGCGTCGAGTCGCAGCACTCGGTCGGGCTCACGCACCAACACGTCGCCGCCACGATCGACGAATCGCTCGACCTCACCGCGCCCGAACACCCAGACCGTGTCGTCAGCCACGTCGAACGCGACCGCGGGAATCGCCTGGAGCTGAGCGCCGGCTCTCCAGAACGAGACTTGCGACACACCCGCACGCTGCTCGAGGCACACCCAGGCTCCGCGGCTCGTCGCGTCGTCGATCAGACAGTCGACGGCGCCGTCGATCGAGGCCACACGTTCGCCGAATCGCGCGCGCCCCACCGCGAGCACCTCGTTGACGGCCCGGCCCAGCGAGGGGTCGAAGGTGGCCTCGACGCGGTGCAGCCCCGGCGTCAGCGGCGTGAAGGTCACCTCGGCCGTGACGAAGTTCCCGCGCGCGAAGGGCCCTGCGAGCGTCTGCACCACCGGCAGCGACGACGCGTCGATGACGGTCGCCTGAAGGCTCACGTCAAGCGATGGCGGACACGTCGAGCCGCGGCGGCTCAAGACGACGGTGGTGGGCTCGCCGACCAGCACGGCGCGGCCGCTCGGCGTCGAGATGCCGCCGTCGGCGAGATCGCAGCTCGGAGGCGGAGTGATCTCGATGGTGGGCAGACACCCGGCACCAACGAAGACCATCAGCCAGAGGCACCGCACCCGTCGCTCATCGCGAACTGCGCGGTCCCCGTCAACCTGCCGGCTGAGGGAGGCGATTGAAGGTCGACGGATTCGACCGCGGGGATAACGTGCGCCGCGTCGTGACGACTCGCGTTGACCAGGGCGCTGTGCGGCTCGCCTGCGAGGGCGTGACGGTGCGGTTCGGCGACGTCGAGGCGCTGAGCGACGTGACGGTCTCGGTGCAGGCCGGCGAGCAGGTGGTGGTGACGGGCCAGGCCGCGAGCGGCAAGACGACGTGGCTCAAGTGCCTGGCGGGGCTCCAACGCCCGACCGCTGGCAGGGTGCTGTGGGGCGATGACGACGTCGCGACCTTGACCATCGAGGAGCGCCGTCGCCGCCAGAGCGCCTTCGGCATGGTCTTCCAGAGTGACGCGCTCTTCGACTCGATGACGGTGCTCGAGAACGTGCTGCTGCCGCTGACAAAGCGCGCAGTCCCGCGTGCCGAAGCGATGGAGCGCGCGGACGAGGTGCTGCGCCGGGTCGGCCTCGAGGCGGCGCGAAACAAGCGGCCAGAGGAGCTCTCGGGCGGCATGAAGAAGCGGGCCGGCGTCGCGCGGGCGATCGTCTCTCAGCCCTCGGTGCTCCTGGCTGATGATCCCTTCGCGGGGCTCGATCCCGTGACGGAGCGCTCGATCGGAGAGCTGCTCCTCGAGGTATCTCGCGGTCGAACGCTGGTGGCCGCCGTCCCTGATCCGGTGCCGTCGCTCCCGCTCACCCGCGTGTTGCGCTTCGAAGCGGGCCGGCTGATCGGAGGCGGGTCGTGATTCGCGCGATCGGTGCCTTCACGCTCTCGCTCGTTCGCCTCGTGGGCGCGCTGGGCCTCGTGCTCGCGCGAACCGTGCTTCACCTGCCGTCACTCGATCGCCGCGAACTGATGCGCAGCATCGTGTTATTCGGCTACCGCTCGCTCCCACTGGCCTTGATGGCTGCGATGCTGATCGGCTCGACGGTGGTGCTGCAGGCCGGCGTCTACGCCGTGAAGTTCGGCGCTCGTCTCTACACGGGGTGGGCGGCCGGCTACGCCCTGACGCGGGAGTTTGGTCCGCTGCTGCTCGGGCTCGTCATGGCGGCGCGGATTGGTGCTCGCAACGCGGCGGAGCTGGCGCTGCTCAACATCAACGGACAGATCGAAGGCCTGCGCGGCATCTCGCTCGATCCCTTCCGGCTCCTCGTGGCGCCGAGAGTCGTGGGCAGCGCGATCGCAATCACCGCGCTCGGGAGCGTCACTTTCCTCGTCGCGGTCGGGTTCGAGGCAATCTCGTCCTACTTCTCGCTCGGCCTTCCGTTGCGGGTGTTCTTCAACTCCTTCGACGAGATGCTGCGGGTCGGCGATCTCATCGGCGGCCTCGCGAAGACCCTCGCCTTCGGGCTCGCGATCGCGCTCGTCTCGACGGTGGCCGGGCTGCGCGCACGTGGTGGGGCCGTCGGGGTCGGCCAGGCCTCGGCCTCTGCGGTCGTCTTGAGCTGCGCGGCGATCTTCTCACTCGATCTCCTGCTGACGCCGTTCCTCACGAGGTTGTTCGGGTGAGCGCCCTGCTCCGCATCTTCGGTGCGCCGGCGATTCTCTTCGCGCGAACGCTCACCGCCATTCGCCGTGACGGCGTCAACGGCCGCGCGACAATGGTGCAGCTCGTGGAAATCGGCTCGAAGTCGTCCCTCCTGATCGTCTCGGGCCTGGCCTTCTTCGGCGCGGTGATGGTGACGATCGCGTGGGCCCAGGCGCGCAAGTACACCGGCAACATCACGGTCGTCGGGCCGGCGTACTTCGAGCTGATGGTGCGGGAGTTCGCGCCGCTCCTGGTCGCGATCCTCGCCGCCTCACGCGTCGGAGCCGCCACCAGCGCCGAGCTCGCCGCGATGTCTGTGAACGAGCAGCTCGAAGCGCTCGAGCTGTGCTCGGCCGATCCGATCTCCGAGCTCGTCACGCCGCGGCTGCTGGCCTCGCTCATCGCCCTGCCCGCCTTGATGGTGATCGGCACCATCGCCGCCACCACCTCGGCGAGCTTCGTCGTCACCTACGTCTTCGGCGCCGACGGGAGCTCGTTCACCGACGCGCGCTTCGTCGACCCCGTCGACATCGTCTGTGCGCTGGTGAAAGCCCTGATGTGCGGCGCCTTCATTCCGCTGGCGGCTGCGGCGCGAGGCCTGAAGGCCAAGGGCGGCGCTCCGGCGGTCGGCGAGGCCGTGACGGCTGCGGTCGTCGACGCCTCGATGGGCTGTCTGTTGATCGACTTCGTGGTGGCGGCAGCCTTCCTGCTGATTGGAGTCTGACGTCGTGGCGTCCCTCAAGCTCACCGGCATCGTGAAGCGCTTCGGTGACGTGACCGTCTTGAACGGCCTGTCGGTCGAGATTCCCCTCTCGGGGCTGACCTTCATCGTCGGCAAGTCCGGCTCGGGGAAGAGCGTGCTGTGCCGGCTCGCGGTGGGCCTGCTCAAACCCGACGAGGGCAGCGTGGAGCTGTTGGGCGAGCGCGTCGATCAGCTCCCCGAGCGTCGACTCGTCCCGCTGCGCGCGAAGGTGCCCTACCTCGTGCAGGGGCCGGCGTTGCTCGACTGGCTGACGCTCGAGGCCAACGTCGCGCTGGCGGTGCAAGGAGCGCCTGACGCGACTCGGGTCACCCGCGCGATCGATCAGATGGGCCTCACCGCGCTGAAGGACCGCTTCCCGCCTCAAGTCGGGCCCGGCATTCGGAAACGAACGGCGATCGCGCGCGCGTTGGTGCTCCAGCCGACGTGCCTGCTGCTCGACGAGCCGACGACCGGGCTCGATCAAATCGCGGCGGGCCAGGTGAACGAAGCGCTCGAGGCGGTGCGTGACGCGGGGCTCGGAGCGCTGGTGGTGTCGCACGACTACGCGGCCCTCTCGCGCCTGGCCGATCGAGTGGTCGAGGTGCGTCAGGGCGTGGTGGGCTACCAGGGTGGAAAAACGGGATTTCTGGACGCGCCGAAGTAAGCGCAAGAGGGCGTATGGATGAGTCGCGTCTCGAGCTGAAGGTTGGCGCGCTGCTGCTGGCAGCGGTGTTGGGCACTCTGGGCATGCTCTACGCCATGGGCGAGTTGTCGTTCTCGAGCGGGCGCTCGGTGACGATCGATTTCTCCCACACCGGCAACGTGGTGAAGGGCGCTCCCGTGAAGTTGGGAGGCGTCACCATCGGCCGCGTCGACGCCATCGAGCTGATGGCCGATCGCCGCGACGATCACGGCGACCCGATGCCGGTGAAGATGACGGCCAGCATCTCTGAGGCGACGGAGAAGGCGATTCGCACCGACGCGATGATCACGATCTCCAGCCAGGGCCCGCTCGGAGAGCCCTACCTCGAGATCTGGCCGGGCAGCGCGCCGTCACCCCACGTCGCTTCGGTGCCCATTCGCGGCATCGACGCTCCTCGCATCGACATCGTCACCAACCGCCTGGCCAAGTTCCTCGACTCGGCCTCGAAGGTGCTCGAGAACGATCCCGACGCGGTCTCGAAGCTGGTGAACGGCTTCGGCGGCTTGACCACCACCGTCGACGGCGTGCTCACCGAGAATCGGACGCAGATCAAAGATCTCGCCCAGGAACTCTCGGTCGCCGCGAAGGACCTGCGGGTGCTCGCCGCGATCGCTCGCAAGGAACTCGAGCCGGGCGGACGCACGAACAACATGATCGACGACGCCGCCAGCGCCGCCCGCCTCGCGCGCACCGATCTCCCGGAGCTCTCGAAGAAGGCTTCCACCGCGCTGGGCGGGCTCGCGGCCGTGTCGGGCCAGTTCACCGAAGAAGATGGCCAGCGGCTCAAGGCGATGCTCGTGAAGTACCAGCAGGCCGGAGAGAAGGTCGACGTGCTGGCAGGCCGCGCGGACAAGCTCCTGAGCCGACTCGAGGCGGGCGACGGAACCCTCGGCGCGCTGATGAAGGACAAGCAGGCCTACGACGATCTCAAGTCGCTACTCGCCGACCTGCGGAAGTACCCGTGGAAGATGCTCTGGAAAGACTGAACCGCGTCACGGGGCGAAGGTCTTCACGAAGGCCTGCGGCAGCCCGGCAACCGTCGCGATGAACGTCACCCCCACCGTCGTACCGTCGAACGCCAGGTGCGGGAAGCCAGCGCTCGTCGGAAGGCACGAGACGAGTTCATCGCCGCCCAGTCGTGATCCATCGGCCGCGAAGCGCGCCAGGTAGACCCGCCGCACGCCGGAGCGCCCGTCCTCGAAAGCGACCAGCCACTTCGAGCCCGCCCAGATCACGCTCGCGTTGGTCGCGCTGTGAGAGCTCGTCACCGGAATTCGAATCGCGTTGGCTGGGCCACTCTTGTCGAGCCGCGAGAGCACGATGTCGCTCTGGCTCGGGTTGCTCGGCGCGTACTCCTGGAACACCGCGGCGTAGTGCGTCGGGCTCGAGCCGATGCGCGGCTGAAAGGCGTTCGCGCCCACGGTGTTGATCTGCACGTCCGCCACCTCGGGAGCGCCGACCGACGAGAGCCGGTTGAAGAGCATGAAGGGCGCGCCCTGCCGGAACTGCGTCGCGACGATGCCCCAGTTGCTCCCGCCCCACGTGAGGTCGCCGTAGTCGGTCGTCACGCCCGCAGGAGAAGGCGTCAGTCGCACCTCGGCGCCTGACAGCTGCCCCATCGCGTCGACCCGCCGGAAGTAGAGCGAGCGATCGGTGTTCGAGCCGGTGCGATCGTCGGCCCACAGCACACCGAACTCGCGCGCAGCACCGTTCCACCCAATGGCGCTGGGGAACGCGAGGCCGGGCTGTGCCGAGATGGGAAGGTCGGTCGCGAGCATTCGTTGGCCGGTCGCCGAGACCCTCGTGAAGAGCACGTCGTTGCTCTGCATCCAGTTGGTCGTGTCGCTCCACGCGAGGCCGAACTCGGTGCCGTTCCACGCGGCGTACGGCCGGTGCGCGACGCCGGGGTTGGTGACGGCAGTCGTCGAGCCGATTGGCGTGAGCTGCGGCGTGAGACGCGAGAGGCTGTAGCGCATCAACGACGTGCCGCTCGAGTCTTCATGCGTGAAGACCGCCCAGCCCGTCGGGGTCGAGAGCAGGAAGGCGCCGTACGCGTTGGCCGGAGCCTGAGTCACCTGCACCTCGGGCGTGGTGAGCGTGCACGTCGGCTGAGCACATGCCATCAGGCCCGAACACTGGGGGTCGGCGCAGTCGACGTTGCCGTCACAGTTGTTGTCGATGCCGTCGCCGCACGCCTCGGTGGTGCCGCCCGCGCAGACGCAGCGGTTCTGCTGACAGGCGGTGCCACCTCCGCACGCACCGCAGTTCAACGTTCCGCCGCAGCCATCGGCGATCGTTCCGCACGTCGCGCCGGTGGCAGTGCACGAGGTCGTAACGCAGACGCCCGCATCGATGACGACGCCCGCGTCGACGACGATTCCAGCGTCGACTCGAACACCCGCATCGACTGGCAGAGGAACACAACGCGCGCTCACGCAGATGGCTCCCGACGCGCACGAGCCGCACGTCACCGTGCCGCCGCAGCCGTCAGATTGCGTCCCACACTCCGGCGTCACTCCTTCGAGCACGAAGCACTCCGTGCGCGGCGAGCACGCCTCCACCATTCGCCCGCTCAGCGGAATTCGAACCGCTCCAGACGCAGCGTCGGTCTCGAGCACCAGCACGCCGCGATCCTCGAGCACCGAGGCCTGCGGCGCGTATTCGACGAAGAAGCGCACCTCGTCGCCCGGCTTCACGGTGCGGGGGAACATCGACGTCGCAAAAGGCCGGTGCCCTGCCTGCTCGATGCTGACGCTGGTGATCGTCACCTGACTTCGACCGGAGACGGTTCCGACGAGTTCACGCGACTCCCGCTGGCCGGGCCGGAGCGCGCCGAAGTCGATCGCCGACGGCTCCACCAGGAGCTGACCTCCAGAGCCGACGACGCGCTCGCCGCACTGACAGCCAGAGAAGGAAATCAGCACTGCGAGCGCGAGCTTTCGAAGCGTCATGAACACGGGAGCCGGGCGCCGTCGCCAGGTCGCATTCCTTCGCGCGACTCGTGGAATTCCCTCGAGTTGGACGAGTACACTCTCGTGGTGCGACTCCACGTGCTGGTGGCAGTGCTCGCGGCGGTGAGCTGCGGGGTCGTCGTCGAGCCGGTTGAAACGCCTGGCCGCCGGAGTGACGCGCTCGTCGGTGCCACCATCGACGACGGCGGCTTCCCTCAGGTGGTGATGCTGCGAACGATCTTCACCAACGACGCCGGCGTGACGCAGGGCTTCGCGTGTTCGGGCACCGTCATCACCCCACGCGTCGTCCTCGCAGCAGCACACTGCTTCAACGAGAACGGTGGGCCATCCGGCTACTCGCTCACGGGCGTCTCGGTGCACAACTTCACCGTCGCGCCTCCGACGAACAGCCCGCTGTGGGTCCCGGCGACGATGTGGCGCCGTCACCCCGGCTGGAGCTCCGGCGCTGCGATGAACCTCGACATCGGCCTCGTGCAGATGGCGGCGCCGATCGCCGGCGTCACCCCGACACCGTACCTGAATCGCTCGTTGCTCCCGGCGGACGTCACGAAGCCGATGGCCGTCGTCGGCTACGGCATCACCTCGAGCGGAGGCACCGGCGCGGGCACGCGTCGCTTCGTCACCCTGCCCCTTCGAGGGTTGACCGCGCAGCACCTGCAGCTCGGCAACATGTCGACGGCGGGCATCTGCAACGGGGACTCGGGAGGACCGTCCTTCTTGATGGAATCGGACGGCGTGCGCCGTGTCGCAGGCGTTCACTCGTGGACCCAGCCCGGCGGCAACTGCATGGACGGCCTCGACACCCGCGTCGATCTCTACGGCCCGTTCATTCGCCAGTTCCTGATGGATACCGGCGGACCGTCGTGTGTCGAAGATGGGCTTTGCGCGAGCGGCTGTCCGAGCGCTGACCCTGACTGCGTCTGCATCGCCGACGGGATGTGCAATGGCCAATGCGCGAACCTGCTGAGCGATCCCGACTGTCCACGCGACTGCGTCGCCGATGGCGTGTGCTCGATGCAGAGCTGCCCGCGCCTCGACCCCGACTGCCGGGCTGAGCTGGCGGCGTGCACGATGAACAGCCAGTGCGAGTACCGGGTGTGCGCGACCGACCCTCAGCGCAACGAGCGCTACTGCACGAGGCCGTGCAGTGCGACCTGCCAGAGCGGCACGTCGTGCGTGGCGAACGAGTGCCTGCGGCCGCAACTGCCAACCGCGAGCGAGGGCCAGCCCTGCACGATCGCAGGCACGTTCTGCCTCGCCTCGACGACGTGCTCGGGGCTCCCGACCGGCGCCCTCACCTGTCGGCGCACCTGCACCACCGACGCAAACTGCGCGAGCACCGACGAGTGTCTCGCTGGCCAGAACGCGGTGCGCGTCTGTGAGCGCAAACCACCCGAGGCGACCGCCGGAGAGCCCTGCATGATCGGCGTCACCCGATGCCTGGGGAATACGACCTGCAGCGGCGTGACGGGAGCACCGACGGCCTGCCGCGCGACCTGCACGACCGACGCGCAGTGCGCGAGCAACGATGAGTGCGTCGATGGCGTGAACGCGGTTCGAATCTGCGTGCGCCGGCCGCCTCCCATCATGCAGGGAGAAGCGTGCACCCCTGGCGCGGTCTCGCCTCGCTGCATCGCTGGCACCACCTGCAGCGGACTTCCAGGTGGGCCGACGACGTGCCGGGCGACTTGCATGACTGACGCGCAGTGCTCGACAGCTGACGAGTGCGTCGACGGCTCGAACGCGGTGCGCATCTGCGTGCCACGCGCTCCGCCAGTGATGGTGGGCGAGGTCTGCACGCCGGGCGTCTCACGGTGCATCACGCCTGCTGCGTGCACTGGAATTCCGGGCGGACCAACCACGTGCAGAGCGACGTGCACGACCAACGCGCAGTGCGACGCGATCGACGAGTGCGTCGCGGGCCAGGGAGGCCTGCGAGTCTGCGTGCTGCGTCCGCCCGAGGCGATGAAGGGTGGTGCGTGCACCGTCGGCGTCACCCGCTGCCTCGGCGGCACCACGTGCACCGGCGTGCCCGGCGACGCGACGACGTGCATCGAGAGCTGCGAGTTGGAGTCCGATTGTGCGGCGACCGAGTACTGCGGCAGAGGTCAGAACGACGCAGGTGTGTGCCGGCTTCAGCCGATCTTCGTCGAGCCGATTCAGATCGCTGAGTCCGTGGCGCCGAAGACGGGGTGCGCGTCGGTGCCCGGTAGCTGGGCCGCCCTTGTCGCGCTGCTGCTCGCGATGCGACGCCACTCACGTCGCGCCTGATCGGACCACCTGCGCGCTCCACTCCGGGGCATCGCACATCGACGCCATCGAGAATTCACGCGCTTCGGCGCTGGCATCGAAACTGCTCTGACACCCTGCACCTGCGGCATTCCCGTCGCGCGGTACCAGGGAGTTCACCGATGGAAGTCCGATTCTGGGGTGTTCGTGGCAGCGTGGCGTCTTCTGGTTCAAACGTCGCGCGCATCGGTGGCAACACGTCGTGCCTCGAGGTCGTCAGCAACGGGCATCGGCTGATCCTCGACGCAGGCACGGGGATTCGAGGGCTGGGAGAGACGCTCCTCGCGCAGCAGCCGGTGAAGGCGACGATGCTCTTCTCGCACCTGCATTGGGATCATGTTCAGGGCTTCCCGTTCTTCACGCCGGCGTACCTGCCGAACTCCGAGCTGGTGATGTACGGGCCGGGCGCCGACGGTGAGCAGCAGCTGCGCTCGGTGCTCTCGAAGCAGATGGAGCCGCCGAACTTCCCCGTC
The DNA here is from genome assembly GCA_030681895.1 of Myxococcales bacterium. GTDB lineage: Bacteria > Myxococcota > Myxococcia > Myxococcales > Myxococcaceae > Xiheimicrobium. The sequence goes on from JAUXRI010000057.1 coordinate 48,027, forward strand.
CCGCTCTCGGCGATGCGCGCGAAGATGGAGTTCCGCTCGGCCAAACATGGACAGGTGATCGAGACCGGCCCGTTTCAGGTGACGCCGTTCGAGCTGCCCCACCCGCAGGGCTGCATCGGGTACCACATCGAGGCCGAGGGCAAACGGTTCGCCTACTGCACCGACGTCGAGCTGACCCTCGAAGGCCTCAAGCGCGAGCTCGGCGACGTGCTCGAGGGTGTCGATGCGCTGGTGCTCGACGCGCAGTACACGCCTGACGAGTACGACGGGAAGGTGGGGCCGCCGAAGAAGGGCTGGGGCCACTCGACGATGATCGAGGCCGCGCGCATCGCGAAGGCGACCGACGCGCACCGGTTGTTCCTCTTCCACCACGATCCCGCGCACACCGACGATCAAGTCGAGGCGATGGCCGAAGAAGCGCGGCACATCTTCGAGCTCGCCGAGCCGGCGCGTGAAGGCAAGCGCATCACCCTCTGACGTCGACCTGGAGCCACTGCATGAGTGCACTTGCCACTTGCTCCACTGAAGGGGCCGCGATGGACTCACTGGTCGCGTCCTTGACCATGTCGAAGAAGACCGACGATCCAGCCTCGGTGTTGCTCTCGGTCGGAGGCCTCGTCGGCCAGGAGGTCAACCTCGACGCGTTCCTCCACCAGGTCGTCGACCGCGTCGCCGCGTCGATGCAGGCCGATCGCGGCACGCTGTATCTCGTCGACTACCCGCGCTCGGAGCTCTTCAGCCGCGCGGCCCACCTCCCCGAGATCAAACAGATCCGGCTGAAGCTCGGGCAGGGCGTCGCAGGGGCCGTCGCGCAGTCCGGCGCGCCGGTGAACATTCCGTCGACGAAGGACGAGGCGCGGTTCAACCCCGACATCGACAAGATGACGGGCTACCGCACGACGTCGCTCCTCGCCGTGCCCCTGCGCGACACGGTTGGAGACGTCTTCGGCGTGCTCCAGGTGCTCAACCGGCTCGGTGGCGGCCGGTTCGACGCTGACGACGAGAAGAAGCTCGCTGAGATCGCCGCGCAGGTGAGCCAGGCGCTGCAGGCCACCTCGCTCTACACCGAGCTCAAGCGCGCGCGCGCCCGGCCCGAACAGCCCGTCGGCTACTTCTTCAACAAGGTGATCGGCGAGTCCGCGCCGATGAAGGCCATCTACAAGGTCGTGCAGAAGGCCGCGCAGACCGATGCGACGGTGCTGCTCCGCGGCGAGTCGGGCACGGGCAAGGAGCTCTTCGCGCGCGCCGTGCACGTGAACTCCCGCCGGCGCGACAAGCCCTTCGTGAAGGTCGACTGCGCTGCCCTGCCCGGCTCGCTGATCGAGAACGAGCTCTTCGGTCACGAGCGGGGCGCGTTCACCGGGGCCGAGCAGCGCCAGATGGGCAAGTTCGAGGTCGCTGAGGGCGGCACCGTCTTCATCGACGAGCTCGGTGAGCTGCCTCTGCCCGTGCAGGGCAAGCTGTTGCGCGTCCTGCAGGACCGGGAGTTCGAGCGCGTCGGCGGTACGCAGACCGTCCGCGTCGACGTGCGCATCGTCGCGGCGACCCATCGCGACCTCGCCCAGATGGTGCGCGAGGGGAAGTTCCGCGAAGACCTCTACTACCGCATCAAGGTCGTCGAGCTGATGCTCCCGCCACTGCGCGACCGCGGCCCTGAAGATCTCGAGCGCATCGCCCGGCACTTCATCGCGACGTCGACCCGCAAGCACCACGTCGCCCAGGAGCCCCGGCTCTCGACGCCTGCGCTCGAACGCCTCAAGGGCTACCACTGGCCCGGCAACGTGCGCGAGCTCGAGAACTGCATCGAGAGCGCGGTGGTGCTGTGCGACGGTGACATTCTGCCGGAGCACCTGCCGCTGCCCGAGACGAGCCGCCTGCCCGCGCCCCCGGTGACGCTCGCCGCCACCGACCGCGAGACGGTGGTGACGCTGGCCGAGGTCGAGCGCCGGCACATTCTCTCGGTGCTGGAGCGGGCCGACGGCAACCGCACGCTGGCCGCGAAGTGGCTGGGCATCGGCCGCAACACCCTGGGCCGAAAGCTCAAGGAGTACGGGCTGGCCGAATAGCTGGAATCTCTCTCGGCGCCTCTGGCATCACAGCCCCATGGATTCCCTCGTCGTCCCGCCGCGCCCACGTGCACCGCTTCTCCTGAGGCCGATGTTGTGGCTGGCGAAGCGCCTCACGGGGAAGGATCCGCTCCCCGGCCGTCTGCTGGCGTGGTTCCCCAAAGGCGCGGTGGGCGTCGGCGTCTTCGAGGCGCTGGCGGCCGGCGCGCCCACCGATCTCGACGCCCGGAGCCTCGCCACCGCGCGCATCGTCTCGAGCGCCGTCGCCGGCTGCCCCTTCTGCCTCGACATGAACGCAGCCACCTGGAAACGCGCGGGGCTCTCTCCAGCTGAGCTCACGATGCTCGTCCACCTGCGCCGCGCCGACTGGCCGACGCTGGGAGCCCGGGAACACCTGGCCGCCCGCTACGCCGAAGCGCTGAGCCTCACGCCGGTCGTGCTGAGCCCCGAGCTGGCCCACGCCCTCACTGCCGTCTTCTCGCCCAGAGAGCTCGTCGTGCTCGCCACCACCATCGCCCAGGTGAACTTCTGGAGCCGGTTCAACCAGGGGCTGGGCGTGCCCTCGGCAGGCTTCTTCGACGAGTCGGTGTGCGCACTCCCGTGAGCCGCGCTGACCGCTGGAGTTCGATGGACCTGCGTGGTGCACTTCCCGGCATGCGAGCTCTCGTCCTGCCGGTCGCCCTCTTCGCCAGCGCTGCTTTTGCGCAGATCACCATCGTCAACGACGCCCCGTCGGCCGCCGAGATCGGCCGCTATCAGGTGCTCAAGGCGAACGAGCTGACCCTCAAGCTCGACACCCAGACGGGCGTGACCTGGAGCCTGTGTCAGCACCCGAAGAAGACCGGCAAGTCCACCTGGTGCAAGTTCAACGCGAACCCGCTGCCGGCTGGCCCGTCGGGCCGCTACCGCGTCGCCGAGGCCTTTGCGATCACCCTGCTCGATACCGTGAGCGGCCGTACCTGGCAGCGCTGTGACGACCCGACGCCCGAGAAGAAGTTGTCGTGGTGTCAGGTGGAAGACTGAAGCAGGCCGCGGAGCTGCTCCGCTGATCGCGCGCCCACCTGCAGGTCCTTCAGCACGCCGCCCTCGACGACCGCGAGCGACGGGGTGCCCATCACGTGGAACGCCTGGGCGAGCGGCAGTGCCTCGAGCACGTTGATGCGCACGATGTCGTCCGAGCCCACCGCGTCGATGGCCTTCGACATGGGCCGGCAGACGGCGCAGGTCGGGCTCCAGAAGTAGACGAGCAGCCGGCTGGCGCGCTTCTGTTCGTCGCTCAAGAAGGGCTCGAGCTCGGGCACGCGCGTCCCGATGGCTCGCCGCGCGGCAACGAGGGGAATCAGCTGGAGCAGCACCAGCCCCACGACCGCGATGATGGCGACCCACATTCCCACGCTCATGCCGCGAAGATGCGGGCGCGCAGGAAGAGGGTTCAGACGAGGCGAATGTAGTCGCGCTGCATCAGGTTCAAGACGGCCGAGCAGACGGTGAGATCGTCCACCGGCGAGTGATCGAGGGCGCCCTGCATGGTGCCCCAGTTGATGATCAGCTGGAGCACGTCGAGCTCGTCGGGCGTGAGATCTCGAAGCGCAGGCGACATCGGCACGGCCAGGGTCAGCGTCGCGTCGGCAGCCGGCAGATCGCCCTGAATGCGGCGCATCTCGTCGAGCTGGCGCAGCGCATCCATCAGCAGGCCTTCGGTCGACGAGTCGAGCTCGACCATGAACTCCTGCGGATCGGGCGGGCGCAGCTCGAAGTCGCCGACCTCCCACGTCACGATCCGGTTGAAGCTCTTCTGCGGCCCCAGCTCGTGGTTGTCGTCGATGACGGCGTAATAGACCTTGCCCTGCCGCAGGTAGACCTTGCCCTCGCGGTCGCCGTTCACGACGAGCACGCCGTTCTTCTTCGACGTGTAGAAAAGCTGGAGCAGGTCAGGCAGCGGGACCTCTTCGAGCTTGCCGGTCATCGCCGTCTTGGTCTGCTTGGCCGACTGCTGGGCCGCGACCTGCTCGAGGTTCTGCTTCACCTGCGCATCGGTCATGTCGATGCTCTGGCCCGCCTTCACGAGCTTGAGGATCGAGGTGCCGATGAGAATGCGGTCGCCTTCCTTGATGCGCGACGGCTTGAGGATCTTCTCACCGTTGACGAAGGTGCCGTTCGTCGAGCCGAGGTCTTCGATGTTCAGCTTGCCGGTGGCCCAGGTGATCTTCGCGTGTTTGCGCGAGACCATGTCCTCGACGAGCACCATGTCGAGCTCGCTCGAGCGGCCGATGACGCACGGCTTCTCGGACTTCAGCGGAAACTCGCCGCCCTGGTACTTCCCAGAGATGAACTTGAGTGCGTACTGATCACCCACGATGGGAACTCCTACGGACGAGAGGCGTTGCGACAGAACCGAGCATCACCCAACCTGCCCGTCGTTGTCTTTGCCGATGTCACGGACGAGGCCGAGGTACATCTCGGCGCTCTTGTTGCCGGGGCTCCGCGCGAGCACGTCTTCCCAGACCTTCACCGCGTCGGGCTTGCGGCCGGCCGAGTACAGGGCGATGCCGTAGTGCACGCGGCCCGGCAGGTAGTTCGGGTTGATGGCCAGCAGCTCCTCGAACTCACGGAGCGCGCCCTCGAGATCGCCCAGATCGCGCAAGGCGTCGGCGAGCTTGAGCTTGATGTCGACGAAGGTGGGCCCGAGCGCGAGCGCGCGGCGGTATTCGAAGATGGCCTCTTCGAGCATGCCCGCTGACGAGAAGACGTTGGCGACGTCGGCGTACATGTTGGCGATCTTCCCCTGCACGTACGGGTCGATCTTGTTGGGGCTGGAGCGCTGGCGGCTGATGGCGGCCTGGTAGACCTCCTTCGCCTCGCGGTACTTCCCCATGTCGTTGTAGATGACCGCGAGGTTCAGCGCGGCGTCGGTGTACGCAGGGTTGATGCGCAGCGCGGCCTCGAAGGCCCGCTGGGCCCGGGCGAACTGACCCTGGTCGTGATAAATCACCCCGAGCATGTTGTAGACGTCGGCGAACGACTGATTCTGTTCGACGACCTGCGTGAGGTACTGCTCGGCGTCCGCGTACTGCTTCTTCTCGAAGTAGCCACGACCGAGCGTAAGCGTTTGTTTGAGCGCGTCGTCCATCGGCAGGGCCTCTGAGGGAAGCGAGGTTGACTACCCTACAAAAGCCCATGCGGAAAGAGGAACTCTCCCCGGGCGTCTTCGGAAAGAGACAGCCGCCGCGTGGCCTTTTCGTCGACGGGGCGGTCTGGCAGCCGGCCGGTGAGCCGAAAGTCCTCCGACACCTCGACGCCTTCCTTCTCGGAGCGAATGTACCAGGCCTCGACCGTGAAGGAGCGGCCCTCGATTCGCCGGTAGCGCTCGGCTTCGGCGACGTCGAGGCCGTCTGCCTGTGGAATGTCGCCGGCCTGAAGCGAACGACGCCGGCGATCGAGCGCGCGCACGATCGCGTTGAGGCGCGGCGCAGGGCCATCGACGGGACGCCACTCGTCTTCCTTTCGCACGAAGCGCACCCGCTCGAACCCCAGCGAGCTGACGCGGGTGCCGTCTCGCGCGCCGACGAAGTCGAGAGTGCCGCTGACGGTCGCGCTCTGCCCATCGGGAGCGACGATCACCGAGAGGCGTTGGTAGCTGACCTTCTCGCCCTTCAGCGTTCCGGCCGCGTCGAACGTCGAGCCAGGCGTCTCCTGCTTCTTGAGGAAGGTGATGAGCTCGTTCTCGGGGCCTGAAGCCGCGCCCAGCAGCTTCGTGCCGAAGACGGCGATCACCAGGACGAGGGCGATGGTCGCGACGATGAAGCCGAGGAGCTTCGCGCCTTCGTCTTTCACGGCGCCGACGGCGGAACGGGCGCAGGCAGCTTCGCCATCATCGACTTCGCCTTGCCGGCCTGCTCGTCGGCCGGGAACTGATCGACGAAGAACGCCAGGGCATCGCGGGCCTTGTCTGGTTGTTTGAGCGCGACATGCGCCTCGTGCAGCCCGAAGGCGACGTCGGCGTCGAAGCCGATGCCCGAGAAGTTCTTCTGGACGATCGAGAGCCGGTTGACGACCGCCGGCCACTTCTCAC
>JAUXRI010000080.1 GCA_030681895.1 Myxococcales bacterium
CCGCCCCGTGCCCCTCGAGCAGGTGGCCACCGTCTCGCTCGAGCACCGCGCACAGAAGCTCGTCCGCTATCGGCAGGAGCGCACGTTGACCGTCGGCGCGCTCCCTCGGCCGGGCGAGCTGCCGTCGGCGCTCTTCAACGACGCGCGGCGTGAAGTGTCGAAGCTCGAGCTGCCGCCCGGCTATCACGTGACGTGGGGCGGAGAATTCGAGCAGCAGTCGCGCGCCTTCGGCCACGTGCGTATCGCGCTGGTGGTCTCGGTCATCCTCATCTTCCTCGTGCTGGTGTGGCAGTTCGAGAGTGTCTTCAAGCCGCTCATCGTCTTCGGCGCGATTCCCTTCGGGCTGGTCGGCGCAGTGCTTGGCCTCGTGCTGACGAACACGCGCTTCGGCTTCATGGCCTTTCTCGGGGTGGCGAGCCTCATCGGCGTCATCGTCAGCCACATCATCGTGCTGTTCGACTTCATCGAGGAGTCACGCGAGCACGGCGTCGAGCTCCACCGCGCGGTCATCGACGCGGGTCTGGTGCGGCTGCGCCCGGTGCTGGTGACGGTGCTCGCCACCGTCGGTGGCCTCATTCCGCTCGCGCTCGAGGGCGGACCCAAGTGGCAGCAGCTCGTCTACGTGCAGATTGGCGGCCTGCTGCTGGCGACCCTCGTGACGAAGGGCGTGGTGCCGGTGCTGTACGTCGTCTTCGTCGAGCAGCTCAAGTGGGTGCCGTGGACACGCAGCGGGCAGGCCGAAGACGCGCCGCCCGCGCCACCGGCCGCCCACCCCATTCCCCAACCCGGAGCAACCCCATGAAAGACCGCTGGCCTCTCGCACTCGTCGCACTCCACTGGCTCACCGCGCTGCTCATCGTCGGCCTCGTCGTGGTGGGCAGCACGATGGTCGACCTCGCGGCCGATGACCCGCTCCGCCGGGTGCTGGGCCGCATGCACGGCGTCGGCGGCCTCTCGCTCGGCGTGCTCACCCTGACGCGCCTGCTGGTGCGGAAGCTGGGGCAATCGCCGCCGCCGCTGCCCCTTTCGCGGCTTCAGGGCCTCTTCGCGGGCCTCGTGCAGGGCCTGCTCTACGTGGTGCTGTTCGGGCTCAGCGCGAGTGGCCTGGGCACCGCGCTGGGCAGCGACTGGGGCGGCTTCCTCCGCGGCGACGTGCAAGACGCACCGGTGTTGTCGGCGCTGCTGTCACGGCAGGTGCACGGCGCGCTCGTCTACGCCCTCGTCGCGCTCACCGGCGTGCACGTCATCGGAGTGGTGCTGCACCAGGTTCGCAAGGGTGGTGCGCTCCGGCGCATGGTTCCCTTCCTGCGGTGAACTGGAGCTCGCAGCTGGCAGCGAGGAGCCACTCAGCTGACACCCCCCTCGCAGAAGCGATCACTCCGAAGGTGAGCCTTCCTGGCGCGTTCGAGGCGAAACACCGCGAGCCACCTGCTTCGCTGAACGCAGGTGTCAGATCCGGACAGCGGAACACGATGGGCGACCCGACGACGTCGGCGTGAGCTCAGGCCCGAGGGCTTCGACGGCGACGACCGACGACCAGCGCCGCGAGCGCGAACACGGCGGGGCCATCGACGCTGAGGCACCCGCACCCCGTCGCAGCCGGCAGCGTCGCCGAGCCTTCCGCGTACGCCGGGACGCTCACGGGCTCTCCTTCTGCATCGATGGGCTCCCCTGCGTCGGGTTCGACGACGCCTGCATCGGGTTCGACCACCACGCCTGCATCAGGTTCGATTGCCCCCGCGTCGATTGGAGGCACCCCGGCATCCACCACCGGCACGCCAGCGTCGGACCGCGGCACCACCTCGACGCGCACCGTGATGAACGTGTCGGCCGGGCCACCACGATCGGCGAACCACACGACGCTCTCCTGCAGCACGCCGAACGTCTGCGTGACGCTGCCGAGCGTGTTCCCTCGCAGGCGCACCGGGAAGCGGCCCACCTGGCCAGTCGCGGTCGCGGCAGCGACGTTCGTCACGCGCGTCGGTGAGAGCCACGTCGGGTCGGCGAGCGCAGAGGCGCGGTCGCGCGGCGTCGGAGCCAGCCGCGTCGCCGCCGTCGTCCACGAGCGCGTGCCGATGTTCCGCAGGTCGACCCAGCCATCGAGCGTCGCGCCGAGCTCGAGGCGAATCGGCGGCAGCTGCGACGCGGGGAAGCTCTGGCCGACGAACTCGGCGCCCCACTCCGGGCGTGGCGGCGTGACACCCGCACACGTCGTCGCCGCTTGCGTCACCAGCGAGTTGAGCTGCGCGAAGACGGTGTCACCAGGGCACGCGGTCGAGCCCCACTCCCGGTGCCCTTTGATGTTGGTGCGGTTGAGCGCGATGCCGTGGCGGCTGCTCTGCCACGCCATCCACCCGGCGAGCGCGCACGACTGCTGCGGCGTCAACGTGTCCGTCGTGTACGTGCCGATGATGCACAGGGCCATGTTCCCGGCGTTCTGGTTCAGCGTGTGGCCGCCCAGCACGCCATCGCCGCGGCCTTCCCAGACCCGAGCGTCGCGCGACATGAGGAAGTTGTAGGCCACGTCGCAGTAGCCCCTCGAGTCCATGTGGTACGCCTGCGTCTGCCGCAGCCGCGCCTCGGGCGTGAAGGTGTCGTTGGTCGGGCTGGCCGTGTGGTGCACCACGAGGCGATACGGGCTCGTCAGCGAGCGGCACGTCGGCGCACGCGCACCCCACGCCGACCGCGGCAGAATCGTCGGGAAGGGCGCCAGCGCGTCGACGCGTTTGCCAACCGTCGGTAGAGGAGCCGGCAGCACCTCGGGCTCGAGCGGGAGCGACGGCTCACCGAGCGCCTCGATGTCCTCCACCTGCAGCCATCGCGGGGGGCGCGACGCATCAGTGAAGCGGTACTCGAAGTGCTGCGAGCCAGAGAGCGCATCGACGTGGCCAGCGAACGCCTCACCTTCCGCGAACACGATGGTGAGCTTCTGCCATTCGGTCCACGCGACACCGTCGACGCTCGTTCTCAGCTCGAGCGCATCAGCGGAATGCGCGTCCATCATCACGCCGACGCGGACGAACGGACCATGCGCGTGCGTCACGCCACCCGCCTCTCGAGGGGAGTGCAGCGACAGCGCGTCGTCGGGCTCCTTCGTTCGTTCAGCACAGGCAGCGACGAGGCAGGAGAGCGCACAGATGAGGGCGAAACGAGCCATGTCCTCATATCTCTCGACGAGCAGTCCGCTGCCAACCTGTTCACTCGAGTGAACGTCACGCGAAGGCGACGGTGCCCTCACCCGTCACAGCTGCCCGCAGGGAATCCACGGCGAGCGGTGGTGCTTGTCGTGGTGCAGGAAGCTCGAGACGACGGCGCTCCTCGTCCACTCGAGCCCGCGCGCGATGGTGATGAGCACCCGCGGGGGACGATGGGGCAGATGCGACGCCCACGCCGACGCGGTGAGCTGCATGGTGACGTTGACGAGCACCCACGCGGCGCCCACCGTGGTGTGACTGGCCAGCGCGAGGAACGTGAGCACGAGCGCGGCGAGCGTCTCGACGATGAGAAACACGGTGTCGCTCTGGCGCGCCGCACGGAAGCCCTCGACCCGGTACTGCGCAGCGTTGAGAGGCCCGGCGAGCACCGCACGCCACAGCGGCATCGTCGCGCCGACCCCTTCGACGTCATCTGGAGCGAGCGGCCGTCGATGGTGGCGCAGGTGCATCAGCCGCATGCCGTGCCCCGCCACCAACATCGGCAGCGACGCGAGGCTGAGCGCGAGCTCGTTGAGTCGTCGAGGCAGGCCCAGCGCGCCGTGCGCCAGGTCGTGCGTCAGGGCAAAGACGGCGAGGTACAGGGCGAGCGCTCCGACCAGCGCGAGCGGAGCGCATCGAGCGCCCGCGACGAGCAGAACGACGCCCAACGTGACCCTGCCGGCGTGAGCGCCAAGAGCCGAGAGCTGCAGTCGCGGAGCCATGGTGTTTCCCCTTTCATCAGGAAGTACCGGAACCGTGTTCGCTGGTTGCACCCGGGAACATCGGGACCTTGCGCTGCCGACCAACGCCCCCACCTCACTCGGCCGGCGGACGCGGCGCTCGAATCGTTCGTCGCCCCGCACGTGGTGACGGGGGCGAGGGGACCTCACACTGTCCGTCATCACATCGTCGAGCCGCGGCCTCGTGACCGGCGCGGTCCAGCGTCTGAACGAGCTGGGCCTCGGCCTGGAACCCGAGCGTCCTGGAGACCTCGTGCCGGCGCGACGAGAACCAGTGGAAGAGCGAGCGCGCGCGGCTGCGCAAGGGCTCCTTCGACGCCTGCTGCGCCCAGAGCCGAAACCCCTGCAGCGCCCACAACGCCATCACGAACGCGTCGCTGCCCCGGTAGACGCCGCCGCGCGAATCGACGACGACGAGCTCGTCCCGCTCCCACGGCAGTCCGCCGAAGTGCTGCCGCGCGACGTCGCCGCTGCGAGGCAGACACGTGAGCGGCACCAGCTTGTCCTGCCCACGCAGCCACTTCGCGCACGAGCAGCAGAAGCCACAGGTCTCGTCGTACAGCACCCACATCGCTTCGATGGGCGCGCTCATGGCGTCAGGCTCCGGCCGGGCGGAAGAACTGCTCGGGCGCGACTGGCGCGTTGCTGCGCTCCGCGATGGCGCGGCGGCGCATGCGGGTGAGCACGTAGAGGTTCCCGAAGTGCATCACGCCGAGAATCAGCAACACCCCGCCGTAGCTCGTCGCGACGTTCTCGATGACCTGCGAGGCGCCCCACGGCGGCCTCGTGTCCTTGATGGTGCGCGCCACCCAGCCACCGTTGATCAAATAGAAGCCGACGAGCAGCAGGCGGTTGACTGAGTCGGCGAGGCGCTCCTTGCCGAGGAACGTCTCGGCGAGAAAGGCCGCGCCGTTCTTGAAGAGCGTGTTGCCGACCCACAGCGTCGTGCCGAGAGAGAGCGAGAGATACGTGAGCTGCTGAATGACGAGGAGCGTCTGAGAGACCTGCGGTTCCATGGGGTTCTTCCTTTCACCTGGAAGTACCGAAAACGCCGCGCGCTGGTTGCGTGGTGCCGACGGGGCATGGTCAACCCTGCCGCTTCACGATGAAGCCCGCGTCTCTCGCCTTCTCGCCGCGCCGCGCCGACCCCCTGCCGCTCGAGGTGTTTCGACTGGGGAGCGGGAGCCCCGAGTTCGACCGGCCGCCCCACTCGCACCGCTTCTACGAGCTGCTCTACGTGACGAAGGGCACGGGCTGGCACCGTGTCGGCCTCGAGCGAGGCGACGTCGGACCGGGCCACCTGCTCGTGGTGGCGCCAGGCGAAGTGCACGACACGGTGGGGCTCACGAGGCTGTCGGGGTGGCTCGTCATCTTCGAAGCCGCGGCGCTCGAGCACGGCGCGCGGCGCTTCGTCGACCTGCCCGGCGAGCTTGCGTTTCTACCCTTCGTTCGCGGGGCGCGTGCACCGTCGTCGTTCGTCGTGCCGAAGCCTGCGCGTGCCGACTGGGAGCGACGACTCTCGTCGCTCTTCGCCGAGCTCGCCGGCAACGCGCAGGGCCGAGAAGTCGTCGCCCGCGCCGAGCTCGAGGCCCTGCTGGTGCATGCCGCGCGGCTGGTGGCTCCGCGACTGGGCCTCGGTGCGCTGCATCGCCCGCTGCTGTCCGAGGTGTTCCAGTTCATCGACCAGCGCTTCGCGCGCCCCATCTCGCTCGTCGACGTCGCCCGCGCCGTGAAACGTTCTCCGGCGTACCTGACGACGCTGGTGCGCACCGAGACGGGCCGCTCGGTGCTGCAGTGGATTACCGAGCGCCGCATGGCTGAGGCGCGTCGGCTGTTGCAGGAGACGACGCTCGACGCGGCAGAGATTGGCGAACGCGTCGGCTTCCCGGACCCGAGCTACTTCGTGCGCCGGTTTCGCGCGCTCCATCGGGTGACTCCGCTCGCGTTCAGGCGCCACGCACACCCCTGAGCACCGAAAGAAAGTACCAGCGCCGCGAAAGACCGTGCGTTTCGGTTCAGCGTGGCTCCGACTACTCATCGTGCGTGTCCGGCGCTCCAGCCGGGAACAAGAACGAAAGAGAGTCACATCATGTTTGCAGTGCTCGCAGCAGCGGTCGTCTCAGCAGCGCCAGTGGCGGTCCACTCGTACACGTCGGGCGAGGCGCAATTCTCGGCCAACACCTGGCTCGTCGAGACGGCGCGGGGCGTGGTGGTCATCGACACCCAGTTCACCGTGTCCGAGGGCAAGGCCGTGCGGAAGAAGCTCGAGTCGCTCGGGAAGCCGCTGCTCGCCGTACTGCTCACCCACGCGCACCCGGACCACGTCAACGGAACGGCCGAGGTGCTCGCGGGCCAGAAGGTGCCCGTCGTCGCGCTCGCAGGCGTGAAGACGGTGCTCGACGCCCTCGACGCGCCCAAGCGTGCGTACTGGGGGCCGCAACTCAAAGGCGAGTACCCGAAGACGACCGTGTTCCCCACGCAGCTCGTGAAGCCCGGAGAGACGGTCACGTTCGATGGCGTCGCCTTCACCGCGCACGACCTCGGCGAAGGTGAGAGCGCAGACGAGACGGTCTGGGCGACGGGCGCGCACGCCTTCGTCGGAGACCTCGTCATGTACAAGGTGCACCCGTGGCTCGCCGAGGGTCACAGCGGCGCATGGCTCACGTCGCTCGAGCGGGCGAAGGCGCTGACGGGCTTCGAGAAGGTCTACCCCGGGCACGGCGTCGCAGGCGGGCGCGAGCTGTTCGACTGGCAGCGCGGCTACCTCGAGGCGTACCGGAAGAACGTGAAGGAGCTCGCGAAGGGCCAGCCAACCTTGTCGGACCAGGCGAAGAAGGAGCTCGAGGCGCGCATGGAGAAGGTGTTGCCGAAGGCAGGCCTCGCGATGCTGGTCGCCATGAGCGCCGATGCGGTTGCCGCTGAGCTGAAGTGAGTCAGGGGACGGCGCGCTCCACCATCTGGCGCAGGCCGTCGACGACCGGCGGCAGCGAGGCTGGCTGACGTTCACGTGTGGCACGGACGCCCGCCGTACTGACGTCAGGGGCCTTCGCGGACCTCCTGCGATTCGGGCGAGACGCGTCTGCGCGCAGTCCGTCGTGTCCGGCGGAACGTCGCCCACGTGAAGAGGAGCGCGAGCACCACCGGCCCTCCCCCACCAGTCGTACAGCCACCGCACCCACCGGCAGCGCCACCGCCAGAGTTGCCACAATCGCAGGAGCCGTAGCCGGTTCCCTGTGGATTGCAGATCTGACCGCCCGCGCACGCGGCAGCACCTGTGCACGCCACCGACTGCCCGGGAACGCACACCGGACCGCCGCCGCCAGTCGCCACACCGCCGCCAGTCGCCACACCGCCGGCAGTCGCAGCACCGCCACCGCCAGTCGCCCCACCGCCGCCTGTCACGGCACCGCCACCGCCAGTCGCAGCACCACCGCCAGTCACGGCACCGCCACCGCCACCCGTCGCCGCACCGCCACCAGTCGCACCACCGCCACCCGTCGCAGCACCGCCACCCGTCGCACCACCGCCACCAGTCGCAGCACCGCCACCCGTCGCCGCACCGCCACCCGTCGCCGCACCGCCACCAGTCGCACCACCGCCACCCGTCGCAGCACCGCCACCCGTCGCCGCACCGCCACCAGTCGCCGCCCCGCCGCCGGTCCCCGAGCTGCCGCCCGTCACCTGCCCGACAAACTCGTTCCCTGAAAGGTATGCACCGGCTGGGATGAGGTCGGTGCTGGCGCCGTTCTGGTTCAGGTCAAGAATGTCAACGCCCAGTGCCCGAACGGGAGAAGTCGACTGGAGGTGGTGGTCGTTGGCTCCGACGAACTGCGGGTCCACGCTGACGCCTGCGGGGCTCGCGTTGTCCATGTTGTGTGTCGACTTCCAGGTCGCGAGACTGAACTGGGCACCGTCGAGGCTGCCGAACACGGAATAACGAAAGTAGACGTTGTGCTCGAATGACTGCCCACCAATGCTCACCGTGTCGCCAAGGTTGATGGCTTCACTGAAGACACCATGGAAGATGTTGTTGAAGACACGGAAGCCAGTGATGGTCGGCGCGACGGAGCTGACGCTGTAACCGACCGCCGTCGTCCCCGATGTATTGACGATGGTGTTATTCGCAAAGGTCAGCCCTGAGATCGCGGATCCGTCGTGCCTGTACACGTACCCCTGAGACTGTCTGATGACGTTCTGGTAAATCTGACTGGTCTGGCCTGCGATCGTGAAGATTGACTTGTTCGTGCAGTTCTCGAACCAATTGAGCCTGACGATGTTGTTTTCCTGTGGCCAGCCATCGCCCGTATGGTCGCCCTTCAGGAAGATACCGGCAGGACTGTCATGAATGTAGTTATGTTCGATGATTGAGTTGGCGGCGTCGTAGGTCATGATCGCTGCGTCGTTGTGCCCCCAGTTCCCGGTGAAGTCGTGAATCTCGTTGTTCGAGACGACCGCGCCGTTGGTCGCCTCGAGGCGAACGCCGCAATAGTTGTCGCTCCAGGCCTTGTCGGTTCCACGAATGGTGCTGTTGAGAATCTTGCTCCCGGTGGTGTCGTGCACCACCACCGGCCCCGTGTCTGCGCAGCTCACGCCCTGTGCCGCCGACTCGTCGATGCCGACGTGGTCCCAGACGATGAAGTTCCTCGAGTTCGCGCCGATGGTCGGGCCGGCGTAGCCAGCACCGAGCCGGATGTTCACCGTGCCCACGCCGAGGAAGGTGATGGGCGCATTGGCTGTTCCGCTGTTCGCTGGATTCAACGCGACGTCCCACCGCCCCCCGCCACTGCACGAGGTTCGGGCCGAGGTCGTGGTGTAGGTGCCCGCCACGATGTTGACGGTGTCACCGGCTGCCTGCGCCGCATTGCCTGCGCTCGGGTTCGTGCTGCCCCAGGCAGCGCGGCCGATGGTGCACCAGGGGCGCGTGATGTCGTTCGAGGCGTAGGTGGTCGCGTCCGAGCACGCGGGGCTCCCGGCGTTGTTGACGTAGAGCGGCTTCGCGGCTGCGAGCCACGGGTGAATGGCCAGCAGGGCAACTCCGAGAAGCGTCACGCGCTTGAACATGAAGTCATCTCCTGGAAAGCAATTCGTTCACAGTAGCCCATCAGAGAACATGATGAGCCCCGGCCCCTCAGGGCACGGCGCGCTCCACCATCTGGCGCAGGCCGTCGACGACGGGAGGCACGGCGCCAGCGATGACGCCGAGCACCCACTCAGGCTCGCGGAGAATCGACCGACCCAGCCGCCACGCCTCGAGCCTCGCCAGCGACCCGAAGTACATGACCGCCAACACCACCGTGCCTCCCGCGAGCGGAATGTACGGCGACAGCGAGCCGTGCGGAGCGAACGCGAGCCGCGCCAGGTACAGGCTGAGCGCGAGGGCTCCGGCGAAGAAGGTGGCTCGCGCGAACGGCAGTGAACCCGACGGCCGCGCGGTGGTGAGGCCGACGCGTCGCCAGTGTTGGCGCAGCGCTCCCACTGCCGCGAGCGCGACGCCGAAGAGCGCTGCGGCCGCGAGAATCCACCCCGTCTCGAAGCGCGCCACCGTGTAGAGCCGGCCGTCCGACAACGCCCGCGTTCCGAGCGCGACCAGGGGCGGCACGTCTCCCGCGGCGTGCACACGCGGCGTCAGGCTCGCGATGCCAGCCCACGCGAGGGCCGCGAAGGCGACCGTCATCGAGACCGCCACCGCGCGGCTCCACAGCTGCTCGTCCGCCGGCAACGCGCCTGCCTCTTCGAGCGTCACCTGACTCAGCGCCGACTCGAACTCGCGCGCAGACTCGAAGCGGGCCTCGAGAATCGGAGCCGTCGCCCGCCGCACGATGGCGTCGAGCCCTCCCGGGAGCGCTGGCTCATCCGCACTGCCCGGAGCGCGGCCCGTGACGAGCTGCCGCAACATGACGCCCAGCGCGAACACGTCAGCGCTCGGCGTCGCAGGGTGCCCGGCCAGCACCTCAGGCGCGACGAAGCCCGGCGTTCCAACAGGAGCTCCAGCGCGTGTCGCGGCCGTCTCCCGCACGATGCCGAAGTCCGACAGCTTCACCTCACCGCTCGACGTCACCAGCACGTTCTCGGGCTTCACGTCGCGATGCACGAGCCCGGCCTCATGCACGGCCTGCAGCGCACGGCACACCGCGCTCGTCACCCGCACGGCGTCACGAGGCTCGAGCGGAAGGCGCGACGCGAGCGTGCCGCCCTCGACGAGCTCCATCACCAGCCACGTCTCGCCGTCCTCTTCTCCGGCATCGAACACCTGCACGACGTTCGGGTGCTTCACCTTCGCCAGCGCGCGCGCCTCGAGCGTGAAGCGCTCCTTGAGCTCGGGCACGTCACCCAGCGCGCGAGACAGGAACTTCACCGCCACAAACCGGTCGAGCTTCACGTGCCGGGCCTTGAAGACGGTGCCCATGCCGCCTTCACCGATGGGCTCCAGCAGCTCGAGGCCCGCGAAGGTGGGGCTCGCGTGCGTCAACAGACACCGCGGGCATGGCCCGTCACCACGCAGCTGGCTGCCACACCGGACGCAGCTCATGCGCCGAGTGACTCCAGCAACGACGTCACCTCGGGAGCCAGCGCCGCGCCGTCATCGAGCGTCTCGGCCACCTGCGCTTCGACGAGCTGACGGAACCGCAACCGCGCGCGGTGCAGCAGCGACTTGAGCTGAGGGATGGAGACTCTGTAGTGATCAGCCGCCTCGCGATAGCTGGGCGGCGCGGTCGTCGGCGAGAAGAACGTTCGCACCACTTCGAAGTCGCCGGCCCGCTGCGCCCACTCCTTCTCCAGCTCCGTCATCGCGCGCTCGAACACCGACAGCGCCCACGCCCGCTCGTACGCCGCGTCGGGAGCGAGTGAGGCATCGGCGAGGCGCTCACCCAGCGCGAGGTCGAGCTCGATGGGCCGCGCGTCACCACCACGCTTCGCCGCCGTCGCGCGCTCGTGTTGACGGATCAGGAAGTTCTCGGCAGCCACTTTGAGGAAGCCACGGAGTCGCCCACGCTCGGGGCTCAAGTCCTGCACGACGTCACGCTCGAGGAGCTCCACCGCCAGCCCCTGCACCGCATCGGACGCTGCCGCTGCATCGAGCCCGCGCGCGCGGAACAACGCGAAGAGCGAGGGCCAGTACGTCGTCAGCAGGTGCCGCCACGCCTCGGCGCGCGCCTGGGGAGACTGTTTCGCCGCGAGAATCAGCGTCCACCGCGTGGTGGGAAACGCGCCCATGCGGCGCACCGTAGCCCGGCCCGGCGACCGGGGCCTCACGCGTGCTACGACGGCGTCATGAACGACTACGAGTTCAGCCAGGCCTACGTCGAGTCCATCGTTCGTGGCCTGCGGCGCACCGGCCACCTCGACGCCATCGTGGCGAAGCTCTCCCCACAGGCCGCCCTGCTCGTGAAGGACCCGTACAGCGACACCTGGCAGCCCGCGAAGGTCTTCGAAGAGCTCGGTGAGGTGGCCGGCAGCATCATCGGAGAAGCGTCGTTCGAGGAGCTCACCTACGGCGCGTTGAAGGAGCGCTTCGGCCCCATCGTGCTGCCGATGCTCAAGAGCAGCCTCGCGGCGTCGAACCGGTCACCCGCGACGATTCTGAAGAAGCTGAACGAGCTGGTGAAGGTCGCGATGCGCGGCATCGAGATCGTCTTCCAGCCCGAGGGCACCACCGCCGGCATCCTGCAGGTCGCCTACCCGCGCCCGGTCGCGCCGCACGTCGTGAAGTCGTGGGTCGGCGTGATGAAGTTCGTCTTCGACTCGACGACGCCGGGCGAGGTGAAGCGCACCTACCAATCGCCCGAAGGCGGCGTCGTGCAGGTGCTGGTGGAGTGGAAGGCGCCCGAGGCTCCGAAGGCCTGAGCCTTTCAGTTCTTTGGCGCCAGCTGCTTCCCGTACACGCGGTACTGCTTGTACTTCTTCGCGCCGAACAGCTCGATGGGCCGGTTGACCATGTCGTTGTCTTCCAGCGTCCAGCCGATCTCTCCGCCGGTCCACCCGAGCTTCTTGCCGACCTCGAAGGTCTCCTTCATCAGCACCGAGTCGATGCCGCGCTTGCGGTACTCCTTGCGAATGCCGAGCGCGATGAGGCGGCCCGACTTGATGCGCTTGAGCTCGAGCATCATCTTCACGAGGCCGATGGGCAGACCGAACGTGGTGAGCCGGCCGTTGGCCTTCTTGATGGCCTGGTTCGCGTCGGGCACCGTGATGCAGAAGCCGACGGGCTCGCCGTTCACCTCGGCGAAGAGCACCAGGTCGGTGTTGAGGATCATCTTCAGGTCTTTGCCGAGCTGGTCGAACTCTTCGTCCGTCATCGGCACGAAGCCCCAGTTCTTCTCCCAGGCCGAGTTGTAGATGTCCTTGATGATGCGAACCTCGCGGTCCCACTCCTTCATCACGGCGGGGCGCATCTTGATGCCTTCGCGCTCCTTCACCTTGTCGGCGACGCGGGCAATCTTCGCGGGCAGCTCGCCGGTGATGTCGATGCGCCAGGCGAACAGGTCCTTCACCTTCGCGTAGCCAGCGGCCTCGGTGAGCGACAGGTAGTACTTCGGCGTCCACGGCATGAGGATGGCGGGCTCGTGCTCGAAGCCCTCGAGCAGGAAGCCCCACTCGTTGTTCGACGACGGGCTGGCGGGCCCCAGAATCTCGTGGTGGCCGCGCGCCTTCACCCACGCCTCGGCGGTGTCGAGGAGCGCCTTCGCCACGCCCGCGTCGTTGATGCACTCGAAGAAGCCGAACCAGCCGATGCGCGTGCCGTGAAACTCGTTGTACCGGGGGTCGTCGATGGCAGCGATGCGGCCGACGATTTTGCCGGCGCGGCGCGCGAGGAACAGCTGCATCGTGCCGAACTTGAACCAGGGGTTCTTCTTCGGGTCGAGCACCAGCTCGCGCTCCATCACCAGCGGCGGCACGAAGGCGGTCTCGCTCTTGTAGATTTCGTACTGGAAGAGAATGAACGCCTTCTTCTCGGCGGCGGTGGTGACGGGCGTGATGGTCACGTCGGCGGCAGCGACGGCGAGAGGAACGGTCGAAGCGGCGGGAACAGCGGCTTCGGGAGCAGGCGTCGACATGGTGGCCTCCGGGGTACGGCGATGCCGCGGCTCATAGGGGATGCCCACACGGTGAGTCAAACGAGCGATAGAGTGACACCCGCCCGTGCGTTCTCACCCGCGTCTCGTCTTCGTTGCGTTGCTGTGGATCATGGCGTGCGGCGAGCCGATGCCGATGCCGCTGGTGGACGCTGGCCAACAGGACGCAGGCACGCGCCGTGATGCCGGAGTCGCTCGCGACGCGGGCTCGGGTGGCGGGAGCGCCGGTGGTGGCGCGTCGGGCGGCGGCCTGCCAGGGCCGAACGTTCCACCCGTCGTCGGAGCCGCCATCGTCGCGCCGATGACGTCCGGCTTCGCAGGCCAGCTGTTGCCGTTGAGCATCTCGGCGACCGACGCCAACCAGGACCGGCTGACCATCACGTGGACGCAGGTGTCTCCGGCTGGTGAGCAGGGCACCTTCTTCGAGAACGGGAGCGCGAACGCGCAGCGCTGGGCGTCGCCCGAGACGCTGACGCCGACGACGTTCGTGTTGCGAGTCGAGGTGACCGACGGGCGCTCGCCACCCGAGACGCGCGAGGTGACGGTGATGATTCGGCCGCCGCGCTTCACCGAGGTGTTCTCCAACGTGCTCGGCGTGCCGGTGCTCCAGGGCGGGCAGTGCACCGGCTGTCACGGCTCGATGGGCAGCTACTCGGTCGGCAGCACCGCGAACGCCGCGTGGAGCCGCATCGTGAACGTCGCGCACAACCACGGCGCCGGCTGTCGTGCTGCTGGAGTCTCCTCGCTCATCGTCCCCAACGACAAGACGCGCTCGCTGCTCTACCTGAAGATGTCGGGCACGCAGCCCGCCGCCTGTGGCGGGGTGATGCCGCTGGGCACCACCGCGAATCCGCCGTCGCCGCCGAACCAGGTGGTGACCCTCGGCACGTGGATTCGCCTGGGCGCGCCCAACGACTGACGATGGAATCACAGCGCGGCTCGGAATAAGGCGCGGGCGCCATGAGCGCAGGCCCTCTCAAGAACTTCCTCAAGCTGCTCGTCCTCGACCAGAAGGCGTCGGCCGCCTTCTACGAGACGCTCGGCTTCACGCGCGTCGGCGCTGACGGCACCTTCATTCACCTGCGCTGGCAGGACAGCGGAGACGTGCTGCTCGTCGCGACGCCGACCGGCGTGCGCATCGACGCGAGGCGCGGGTACGGCGTGTTGATCTGCTTCACCACCGAGACCGACGTCGACGTGCTGGCGGAGCGCGCGAAGTCGTTGAACGCGCCGACGCAGGGGCCAGAGACGCAGCCGTGGCACACGCGCGACCTCATCGTCACCGACCCTGACGGCTATCGGCTCAACTTCGTGCAGCCGGCAGCGCGCCCCGCGGTCGAGTAGGCTGCGCCCTCCAGACTCCGGGGGCACCATGGTCATGAAGTCCGTCGAGGCGCAGAGGCCGCAGGCGCAGGCAGCGCGGGTCGAACGTTCGAAGCTCACGGCCATCGAGTCCACGCTCGGGCAGACCGTCGCCGGACCACCGAAGGCCGCGCCCGACTCCGCGTTCGCGGGCGCGACGAAGAAGCTGGTGAACATGACGGGACGGCACAAGCCCGTCGCGCCGCCGCTGAACACGGCGCTGCCCAGCATCTCGGCTGGAAGACTCCGGGGCTCGGAGCACGCCATCGAAGCCGCACTGCGAGGCCCCGCGAGAGACAGCGCGCAGCCCGGGCTCCTCGCGTTCAAGGGCGAGGTCGCTCAGGCCCAGGGCGCCGGCGGAACGGCGAAGGCCTTCAAGGCGAAGCTCGACCCGGCCATCACCGACTTCCTCAAGACGGCGGTCGGCGTCAAAGACGCAGCGGCCAGAGCCGACTTCAAGAAGCTCGAGAAAGAGATGTGCGCCGGCGACTGGACCAAAGCCGCGGCGACGGCTCACGCGTCGTTCGAGCACTCGAAGGATGACGGGCGCACCGAGACCCTCGACAACTCCGTCGGCCTCGACGCATCACGCACCGTGGAGCAGCAGCTCCAGTTCCTCTCGAAGCTGAGCGGCGCCGGCATCAAGGCGGACTACCCACCGACGCAGGACCAGCTGAAGGCGTACTTCAAGACGCTGTCGACCGACCCGAAGGCGGCCCGCGCGGCGTTCGAGGCGTACACGAAGGCGTTCCACGTGCACCCGGCCGTCGCGAACAACGACCCGAAGGCCGACGTCGAGTACGGCCGCGACTCCATCGGCGCGACGCCGCCGAAGTCGTGGGCTGACATCGAGCAGCGCGACGCCGACCCTTCGGGCAAACACCTCGCGAAGAACGTCAACGACTGCGAAGGCTACGCGCTCATGGCGCAGGAGCTGATGGGCGCTGCCGGATTCACGTTCAAGGAGCACCTCACGGCGAACGGCGGCCCGGCCGGCGCGCACGCCATGGTGGCCTTCACGCACCCGAAAGAGCCAGGCGCCTTCACCGTGACGAGCAACGACGGCACCTTCAGCGGAAAGAACCTGAAGTCGACGGCTGATCAGGGCTTCCTCTACGGTGGCGGGAAGACGACGAAGGGCACGAGCTATTACGCGGGCGACACCATGCGCGACTCGCAGCTCAACGCAGGCACAAAGAAGCACGCCATCAAGTAGCTCGACTGCCCATGCACCCGTTCGCCAGCCAGGGGCCTGCGTGGGCTGAGCTCCTCGCGCTCGACGCGGTCGATGACGCGACGTGGGAACGCGGGACGGCCTGGCTCGAACACGACCTGCCGGAGGGTCCGCACCGGGCTGAGCGCATTCACTGGCTGACGCTCCCAGTGGCGTCGTGGGTGTTGCATCACCTGCGCGCAGCACGGCGGCGGCCGCTGATGGTGGGGCTGAACGCGCCACAGGGAGCAGGCAAGACGACGCTGACGAAGAGCCTCGTCGGGCTGTTCGCGGAGCTCGGCGTTCGTGCGGTGAGCGTGAGCATCGACGACTTCTACCTCCGGCGGAGCGAGCAGCTCGCGCTGGCGTCACGACATCCCGGCAATCCCCTCCTCGAGCATCGCGGCTACCCCGGCACGCACGACGTCGAACTCGGAGCGCGGGTGCTCCAAGCGCTGCGTGACGGCCACGACGTCGACGTGCCCCGCTACGACAAGTCTGCGCATGGTGGGCGAGGCGACCGCAGCGACGAGGTGACCCCGATTCGGGGCCGGGTCGATGTCGTCCTGCTCGAGGGGTGGATGCTCGGCTTTCGCCCCGTCGAGCACGTCGTCGATGAACGGCTCCGGGTGCCGAACGACGCGCTTCGCACCTACGCAGCGTGGAACGATCGGCTCGACGTGCTGATCAGCCTGCGCATGAAGACGTCGTCTCAGGTCGTGCAGTGGCGCATCGAGGCGGAGCAGGCGATGCGCGCGAGCGGCACACCGGGCCTCACCGACGCCGAGGTGGAGGACTACGTGCGCCGCTTCCTCCCCGCATACGAGACGTGGAGCGACACGCTGTCGATGGAGCAGTCGTTGACGCTGACCCTCGATGCGCAGCGAGTCCCTCGCTTTCCTCGTTGAAACACGACGACATTTTCAATGACTGACCAGGCGAGGCGCGTGGCTTGAGCCCGGGATGCGCCGCGCGCGGGTCCTCGAGCTGATCTTCTTCGCGACTGGCTTCAGCGCGCTCCTGCTGCAGGTCGTCTGGCAACGCATCATCTCGCTCCACGCGGGCGTCGACCTCGTCGCGAGCACCACCGTCGTCGCGGCCTTCATGGGCGGCCTCGGCCTGGGCAACCTGCTCGGAGGCACCGTCGCCGACCGCATCAGCCCGCGCACGACCCTGGTGGCGTACGCAGGCTCCGTCGCGCTCATCGGCGTCTACGGGCTGGTGAGCCCCACGCTGCTCTCCGACGGCTACCGCGCCGTCGCTCCCGCGCTCACCAGCACCGCGAGCACGTTTCTTTTCAACCTCGCCGTTCTGGCGCTGCCGACGACGCTGATGGGTGTGTCGCTGCCGCTGCTCGCGCGCGGGGTGGTGTCTTCGATTGGCGACGCGGCTCACCGCCTCGGCCGGCTGTACGCCATCAACACCTTCGGCGCGGCGCTCGGCGCGGCCCTCTCGGGCTGGTACCTGCTGGGCACCTTCGGCTTCGTCACCAGCCTTCGCCTCGCGTCGGCGCTGTATCTGCTCGCGGCGGTGGCCACGCTGATGCTCTGGCGAACCGCGACGGACGCGGCGAGCGAGTCGAAACCCGCGGCGACGTCGGGCGCCGACCCTGCGGTGCGCTGGTACATCGCGTACGGCCTCACCGGCGCGGTGGCGCTCGGTCTCGAGGTCGTCTTCCTGCGCCTCGTCGATGGCCTGATGCGGTCGAACGCGTACACCTTCGCGCACGTGCTGACGGTGTACCTGGTGTGCTTCGCGGCAGGCTCGGCGCTGGGCTCGAGGCTGGTAGGGCGCGCGTCGCATCCAGGCCGCACGTTCCTGCTGCTCCAGCTCGGCATCGGCGCGACGGCGCTGCTCGGGTTGTTGGTGCTGCTGTACGTGCCGATTCCAGCGCTGCGCGGAATGTTCGACAGCTACTTCGCCTCTGACGGCTACCTCGCCACGGGCCCGTCGATGCCCGAGACGGCGCGCGCTGCGGGCAAGCTCCTCTTCGTCTTCCTCCTGGGGCCGCTCACCGTGATGGGCGCGCCCGTGGTGTTGATGGGCGTCGCGTACCCCTTCGTCCAGGCCGAGGTGAGCCGCGAGCTGTCACGCCTCGGCCGCGGCACCGGGCGGCTGTTGTTCGCGAACATCGTCGGCAACGTGGTGGGCACGCTGGTGGTGAGCTTCGTGTTGCTCGACGCGCTGGGGAGCGCGGGCACATTGCGGGTGCTCGCTTCGCTCTGCGTGGGGCTCGGTCTGGTCGGCCTGGTCGCAGGGGTGAAGTCGTCGGCGCGGCCGGCGCCGGTGTGGTTCGCCGCGGCGCTCGTCGCGGTGCTGGCCGTCGCGGTGTTCCCGTCGAACGAGCGGCTGTGGGCCTTGTTTCACTCGGCAAGAGCGGCCGACCTCGTGCTCGTCGAGGAGCGCTCCTGCGTCAACGCGTGGGTCGCCAAAGAGCACGGCGAGCAGGTGCTGCACCTCAACGCCACCAGCCAGAACGGCTGGCCGTACGACGACTTCCACGTCGTCATCGGCGTGGTGCCGGCGTTGGTGCACCCGGCGCCGAAGCGCGCGCTCGCCGTCGGCCTGGGCGCGGGGAGCACGGCGTGGGGGCTGCTGCAGGACCGTCGCCTCGAGCGCGTGGAGTGCGTCGAGATTTGCGGCGGAGAAGTCGACCTCATCAGGCACCTCTCGGAGCGGCGCGCCTCGTCCGAGAGCAGACAGCTCCTCGAGGACCCGCGCTCGATGCTCATCGTGGGAGACGGGCGCAGACACCTGCTGATGGCGACCGAGCCGTGGGACGTCATCACCGTCGACGCGATGCGGCCCAACGGGGCCTCGGCGGGCAACGTGTACAGCCTCGAGTTCTACGAGCTCGTCGCCGCGCACCTCGCGCCAGGCGGGCTGTTCGCGCAGTGGGTGCCGACGCCGCGCGTGCTGACGACGGTGAAGCAGGTGTTCCCGCACGTGCTGGTGATGGAGGTGCCCGGCGGTCGCGGCGTGTTCCTGCTGGCGTCGGCGACGGCGCTCCCGTTCGACCGCGACGCGCTCACGCAGCGGCTGACGGAAAGCGCGCAGGCCTTCTCTGAGACGCAGCGCCGCTCGGTGCTCGAGTTCGTTGCGGCGGCGCAGCCGAAGGTAGAGCGCGCCGGTGAAGCCGCGCCCGTCGTCACACCACGCGAGGTGAACACCGACCTGTTCCCACGTGACGAGTACTTCTTGAACTCGAATTGACGGACGGGCTCCGGAGCGCGTCGGTGACGCCACGCCCGTCGTCACACCACGCGAGGTGAACACCGACCTGTTCCCGCGCGACGAGTACTTCCTCAACTCGAATTGACCGACGGGCTTTCAGAACGCGCCGGTGACGCCGCGCCGTCGTTCCCGCGTAACGAGGACTTCTTGAACTCGATTTGAGCGACAGGCTTCTCAGTACGCTGAACGCCGGCGCACCCTGCGGGAGACTCGACGCCCGAGCGGAGAAGCACGTCGGGGCGTGCACCACCGCGGGATCAGCGTCTGCGAAGAATCGCCAGCGCGGCCGCCGGCACCGTCGACGTCGGGCGCTCCTTCGACAGCCGCTCGAAGTGCGCGATGAGTGGAGCGCGGGCGCCGGCTGTCGCCAGCTCCTCGAGCCGCCCGAGCGCTGCGAAGTCGAGCGCCTCTTTCATCACCCACAGCCGAAGGGCGTCGTCGAGCGCTCGAGCGCGTGCCGCAGCGATGGCCACCTGCGCCAGCCAATCAGGGCGCTCGGTGACGGTCAGCTGCTCGAGGCGCTGCGGCCACAGCGCTTCGGCGCGTTGCCACCGATTCGTCGCCAGACAACTGTCGAACAGCGTGCCGCACGCGGTCTTCCGACGCTCCTCATCGGAGCGGTCTGCACACGCGAGCTCGAGCAGGGGCATCGAGCGCTCCGCCGCCTGGGTCCGATTCATCACCCAGCCCGTCGTCGCCGCGCGAGCCGGCACCTTCTTGACCGCCCGCTCCGCGCGCACCCACACCGCGTCACGCTCGGCGCCGGGCTTCGCCGTCTCGGCCATGCGCCAGAGCAGCCGCTCCTCGGTGGAGCTCCACGTCGCGCGACCTTCGAGGAACGCCCACAGGCGGGCGTCGTCGGAACGGAACGGGCTGAGCCCGCTGTACTCCCACTCGAGCAGGTGCAGGACGGCTTCGTGATGCGTGTCGTTGGTGACGCTGTCGTATTCTTTCCAGAGAAACGCGAGCGCGGCGGCCTCGTTCCCGGTGCGCCTGAGGAAGTCTGCGTACGCGCGCACCGGCGCTGAACGTTCAGCGACCCGCGTTGGCGTCGACTTCGACGTGAGGACCGTCAACGCGAGCCATCGCTCGAGCGCACTCCGTTCCTTCGCGACGTCTTCTCGACCACGGTAGTAGTCGGCGCGGCCGCTCCAATACGCGGGGTCCTTCTCGTTGAGCGGTTCGGCCTCGATGATGCTCCGCTCGAGCGGGCGCTGCTGGAGCGGGGCCTGAATCTGCCCGGCGGTGCGGCTGAGCGCGCGTCTGGGGAGCCCTCGGGCATCTTCCGCGTCGAGCTGAACCAGAATGGCCTGCGCCGCAGCGTTCTGGCCTGTCGCCTTCAGGCACTTGACGCGCTGCTCACTCACCCATCGCGCGAGGAGGACGTCGGGGGCCAGCTCCATGCCGGGGAACGTCGACCACGTGGTGCGAATCAGCGTGGTGATGTGCGCGCGGTCGGCGTCGGTGAGCTTCGTCTTCGTGGCACGGTCGAGCAGCACCAGCGCCTCGGCCGGGTGTCGCGAGGTGAGCCACTCAGCGACCTGAAATGAGTCCCACGCCGACGCTGGCATGACGACCAGAGGCAGCCACGCCGCGGAACGCTCCTTCGGCTCCTGCACCTCGAGGTAGACCTTCACCGTGGCGAGGTCGGTCGGCGTCGCGCGAATGCGGGCCTCGAGCTCATCGAACAGCACGCTCGCCGAAGCCCCGAGGAATCGCTTTCGTTCCTTCACCCAATACGGGCTGCGAGCGCGCCCGCGGCTGGTGAGCCAGACATCGAGCGCTGCACGCTGCTTCGCGTCGGCACCCTCGGCGAGCTCGCTGATCAGCACGTAGCCCCACCCGGGCTCGGCCTGCGGCACCGTGTCGAGAAAGAAGCGCGCGAGCACGAACGCCTTCCGGCCGATGAGGAAGTCGGCGGTCGACGAGGCCTCAGCTGTCGTGAGCGGAACGGCCCGTGCCGCGAGCGCCGTGATGTCGGCCCGGGCGTGCGCTTCTTCGCCCGCGCGAACGTGCGTCTCGAGTCGTGCGATGGCGTCGGCGATGCCCTGGTCCATGGGAGCCGCTCCGAGAGAGAGGAGGAGACAGGTGCTCAGCATGCGGCGGTAAGACGAGAGCCTGGCGTCGTTGGTTCCGCCACGACGTCAGAAACGAAGCGAGGCCGAGATGGCAGCGCCGCCCGGGAGGGGAACGATGGCGACGGCCGGCGCAGGCGTGTCGAGGATGAGGGCCACGATGCCGCCAGCGAACAGCACGGCACCGCCGATGAAGCCGACCAGCGCGAGGTTCGACGCGTTCTTCGAACGGGTGTCGAGGAGCGCGACGGACGCGGCTTCCGGAGCCGCCGGAACCTCGTAGGCCTTCACGAGGGCGCGCGCGTCAGTCACGATCAACTGCTGACCGAGGCCGAACCCGGCCAACCCGATACCCGCGCCGATGAGCCCGACACCGAGCCCCGACAGCCAGGACCGTGAAGTCGGCGGCGCTGCAACGGCCTGGGTGGCGAGAAGAACCGAGAGGACGACGCTGAGCCGGCGCATGGGTCGAGTCGCTACCACGGAGCACGCGCCACCTGCCCGAAATCCCATGGCCATGGGGTCAGCAGCACCGTGACCGTTCATGGACGAAGCCTTCTGTGTCATCTGCCCCTCGTGGCCCCGGTCCTCGCTGTCGAACACCTCACCAAGACCTACCCGACGCTCACCGCGCTCGACGACGTCAGCCTCACCATCGAGCCCGGAGAAATCTTCGCGCTGCTCGGCCCCAACGGCGCAGGGAAGACCACGCTCATCGGCGCCATCTGCGGCCTGGTGCGCAAGACGAGCGGGCGCATCACCCTGCTCGGCGTCGACCTCGACGTCGACCCCATCACGCCCCGTCGCGACGTCGGCCTCGTGCCGCAGGAGCTCAACTTCGACCCCTTCTTCGCCGTGCGTGAATCGCTCGAGCTGCAGCTCGGCTACTTCGGCCGGCCACCCGACCCGAAACGCATCGACGAGGTGCTCGAGGCGCTCGCGCTCACCAGCAAAGCGAAGATGCCCACGCGCACGCTCTCGGGCGGCATGAAGCGGCGGCTCCTCATCGCCAAGGCGCTCGTGCACCGCCCGAAGCTCGTGTTCCTCGATGAGCCCACCGCCGGCGTCGACGTCGAGCTCCGCCGCGACCTGTGGAACTACGTGCGCCGCCTGCGCACCGAAGGCACCACCGTCGTGCTCACCACGCACTACCTCGAAGAGGCCGAAGAGCTCGCCGACCGCGTCGGCATCATCGACAAGGGCAAGCTGCTGCTGGTCGAAGAGAAGCGCGCGCTCATGAAGCGCCTGGGAGAGCGCAAGCTCGAGGTGCACTTCCGCGACAACGTCACCACGCTGCCGGCTGGCGCGTCGACCGGCGTGCTCTCCACAGACGGCCGCGCCTTCACCTTCATCGAGCGCGCAGGAACACCGTCGTGCGCCGACGTGCTGGGCGCGCTCTACGCCGCCGGCCTGCCTGTCGCCGAGGTCTCGATGGCGCCGTCGAAGCTCGAAGACGTGCTCATCCGCGTGCTCCGCGGCAACGGAGCCGCCTCATGAACGTCATCGGCGCGAAGACGCTGCTCCAGAAAGAGGTGCGACGCTTCCTGCGCGTGCCCGGCCAGACCGTGTTGCAGCCGTTGATCAGCACCACGCTCTACTTCGTGGTGTTCGGCTACACGCTCGGCGGACGGCAACAGGACGTCGACGGCGTCTCGTACGTGTCGTTCATCGTGCCGGGCCTCGTCTTCCTCGGCATCGCCAACAACGCCTTCTTGAACGCCTCGTCGTCGTTCTTCATCACCAAGATTCAGGGCACCATCGTCGACCTGCTGGTGGCTCCGCTCGGGCCCACGGAGCTGCTCATCGGCTTCGTCGCCGGCGCGATGGTGCGTGGTCTGCTGGTCGGCCTGCTCACCTGGGCCGCGGCGCTCGTCTTCACCGGCGCGCACCTCGTTCACCCGTTGACCACCCTGCTCTTCCTGGGCCTGTCGGCGTACGTCTTCTCGGTGCTCGGGCTGGTCGCGGGCATCTGGGCGGAGAAGTTCGAGCAGATCAACTTCTTCCCCACCTTCCTGATGCTCCCGCTCACCTTCCTCGGCGGGGTCTTCTACTCGGTGCACTCGTTGCCCGAGCCGTTCCGCACCATCAGCCTCTTCAACCCCGTCGTGCACATGGTCGAAGGCTTGCGCGCGGGCATGCTGGGCCTCGACGAAGGCTCTCCGCTGGGGCTCGGGCTGCTCGTCGGCCTGGCCGTTCTGGCGACGGTGGTTGCGCACCGCATGCTCGCCGTGGGTTATCGCGTGAAGTCCTGAGGCGGAACGCGCCGGGCCTCCTACACGTCACACACTCAAACCGGCGCCGTCCGGGCTAGGCTTCTCCTCTCTCTCATGGGCATTCCCTTCGGTCGCTACGAGCTGCTCCGCAAGATCGCCGCCGGTGGCATGGGCCAGGTCTTGCTCGCGCGGAAAGGCGCTGAGGGCTTCGAGAAGCTCGTCGTGATCAAGCGCATCCTCCCGCACCTGGTGGAGGATGAAGAGTTCTTCACCATGTTCATCGACGAGGCGAAGATCACCATGCGCCTCGACCACCCGAACATCGCGCGCATCAACGAGTTCGGCGTCGAGAACGGCGTGCACTTCATCGAGATGGAATACGTCTCGGGCGAAGACGTGCGCCGCCTCGACAAACGTTCGCGCATGGCGAACACGCCGCTCCCGCTGGGCGTCGTCATTCGGGTCATCGCCGACGCTGCTGCGGGCCTCGACTTCGCACACAAGGCGAAGGACTCGAAGGGCTCGCCGCTCAACCTCGTGCACCGCGACGTGTCGCCGCAGAACGTGCTGGTCGGCTTCGACGGCTCGGTGAAGCTCATCGACTTCGGCGTCGCCAAGGCAGCCGGCCGCGCGCAGCACACGGCGACCGGCATCTTGAAGGGCAAGTTCCCGTACATGTCGCCCGAGCAGGCCGACGGGCTCGACATCGACGCGCGCAGTGACGTGTTCGCGCTCGGCGTGGTGCTGTGGGAATTGCTCACCGGCAAGCGCCTCTTCAAGGGCGAGAACGACCTGATGACGCAGCGGCTGGTAAAGGCCTGCCAGGTGCCGCCGCCGTCCGAGGTCGAGCCGTCGCTCCCGAAGGCCTTCGACGCGGTGGTGCTCAAGTCGCTCGCGAAGGACGTGAAGGACCGCTACGCCGACGCTGGCGCCTTCCGCAGCGCGCTCGAAGACTTCGCCTTCAAGAACAACATTCCGGCGTCGAACTCGTTCCTCGTCGACTTCATGCAGGCGCTCTACGCCGAGCGCATCGCGAAGGAAGCCGACCCGCGCTCCCTCGAAGAAGACTCGGGCCTCACCGACCTCGACGCTGGCGGCCTGCCCAAGAATGCGCAGAGCCCCACCATCGTCGACCGCAACCGACAGGCTGGGCAGGTCTTCCCCGCGGGCCAGAGCAGCGCTCACCTCACCGAGGCGGTCGGCAACAAGCCGAAATCGCGTGCCGGGCTGTGGCTCGGCCTGGGCGTCGTGGGGGTCCTCCTCATCGGCGTCGCTGGGTTCGCACTGAAGGGCCGTGGCACCACCGAGACGTCGAAGCCGCCAGAGGTCGTGGCGCCTGTCGAGCCGCCCATCAAGAAGGTCGAGCTGCCGACGGTCGTCGAGTTCCTCACCTTCTCGCTCACGTCGGAGCCCGCGGGCGCAGAGGTCGAGCTCGGCGGCGACAAGAAGGGCCTGACGCCCCTCGAGGTGAAGCTCGAGAAGGCCAGGCTGCCGACCCTGCTGAAGGTGTCGCGCGACGGCTACGAGCCGTTCCAGACGACGCTCGCCGACTCGACCGACCCGACCGTGGCGGTGACGTTGAAGAAGCGCGTCGCGGTGAAGGGCCCGAAGCCCAGCGACATCAAGACGACGCGTTAACGCTTCTTGAGCTTCTTCAGCTGACGGCGGTGCTCGAGCCGCTCGTCGTCGATGATGCGGCGCAACCGCAGCTGCTCTTCCCGCGCGATGGCGAGCTCTCGACGCAGCCGCGTGGCGTTCTGATGCCAGGTGTCACGCACCTCGTCGGCCAGCTCGAGCTGTCGCCGCAGCAGCGCGCTCGTCGACTCGAGCGTCTTCACGTGGGCCTCGAGGTCCTTGCGCTCCATCTTCGCGAGCTTCTGGCCCCACTTGTCGCGCGCCTCGTCGGCCAGCTCGAGCTGCCGGCGCAGCGCCTCGTTCGCGTCCTTCACCTCGGCCAGCTCGGTCGCGACGTCTTCGAGCTCGAGCACCTGCCGGCGCAGCGCCTGGTTCTCGCCCTGGAGCTTCTCGACGAGGTTGCGCAGCTCGCGGTCTTCGCTCACCCCGGCTCCGGCCGGGCCAGCATGAGCTTGAGCGCCACCACCGAGCGCGACTGCAACGTGAAGCGCTCGCCGTTGGCGAAGGTCTGACCGTCGAGCAGCAGGCCGGTATCGATGACGGCCTCCCACCGGCCGCCGACCTGCTCGTCGGGCAGCGTGACGAGCAGGTCCGCTGCAGACGCGTTCAGGTAGATGAGCAGGCTGTCGCCGACGATTTTGCGGCCCTCGGGGTCGCGGGTGCCGATGGCGTCTCCACCGAGGAACCAACCCATGCATTGGCGCGGCGACTTCCAGTCATTCGCCTGCATCTCGGTGCCGTCGACGTTGAACCAGACGAGGTCGTGGAAGTGGGAATCTTCGAGCGTCTGCCCGAGGAAGAAGTTGCGGCGCTGGAGCACCGGCTGCCGCCGCAGCTGCGCGAGGCGGCGCACGAAGGCGAGGTGTTCGGCGACCTCGGGCGTGAGGCTCCAGTCGTGCCAGAGCAGCTCGTTGTCCTGACAGTACGAGTTGTTGTTGCCCTGCTGCGTGCGGCCGAGCTCGTCACCGGCGTTCAGCATCGGCGTGCCGACGGACAAGAACAGCGTCGCGAGGAAGTTGCGTTGCTGGCGAGCGCGTAGCGCGTTGATGGCGGGGTCGGACGTCACGCCCTCGACGCCACAGTTCCACGAGTGGTTCGCGTCGTTGCCGTCGCGGTTGTCCTCGAGGTTCTGCGCGTTGTGCTTCTTCGAGTAGCTGACGAGGTCCTTCAGGG
Organism: Myxococcales bacterium; assembly: GCA_030681895.1. Classification (GTDB taxonomy): domain Bacteria; phylum Myxococcota; class Myxococcia; order Myxococcales; family Myxococcaceae; genus Xiheimicrobium. Next base: position 25,914 of record JAUXRI010000080.1, read on the forward strand.
TGAAGCCGTCGTGCGCGGTGATGAAGTTGATGCTCGCGGTGGGGCGGCGACCTGACGCCTTGAACAAGTCGGAGGAGCCAGTGAGGCGATAGCCCAGCTCCGCCGCCTGCCACGGGTCGCCCTTCCAGAAGTGACGAATGCTGTCGCGGAAGCGGTCGTTCCACTCGGCGAACAACGGCGGGTACTGCGCGAGCCGGTAGCCCTCGGAGCCCAGGTCCCACGGCTCGGCGATGAGCTTCACGCGCGAGAGCACCGGGTCCTGGTGAATGGCCTGGAGGAAGGGCGAGGCCGCCGAGAAGTCGCCGTTGCCTGCGCGGGCCAGCGTGGTGGCGAGGTCGAAGCGGAAGCCGTCGACGTGGAACTCGGTCACCCAGTGGCGCAGCGAATCGAGCACCAGCTTCAGCGCCCACGGGTTGCCGAGGTTCAGGCTGTTCCCGCAGCCGGTGAAGTCGCGGTACTTCGAGCGGTCCGCGTCCTGGAGCCAGTAGTAGGCGCGGTTGTCGAGGCCCTTCCAGCTCAGCATCGGGCCCTGGTGGTTGCCTTCGCAGGTGTGGTTCGGCGCGACGTCGAGAATCACCTCGAGCCCCGCGGCGTGGAGCGCCTTCACCATCATCTTGAACTCGCGCACCGCACCCGGCCCCGTCGGGCTCGCGAAGCGTTGGTCCGGCGCGAAGAAGCCGAGCGTGTTGTACCCCCACGCGTTGGTGAGCCCCTTCTCGACGAGGAACCCTTCGGGCACCAGCTCGTGCACCGGCAGCAGCTCGACGGAGGTGACGCCGATGGACTTGAGGTGCTCGATGACGGCGGGGTGCGCGAGGCCGAGATAGGTGCCGCGGTGTTCGGGCGGCACGTCGGGGTGCCTCGCGGTGAGCCCCTTGAGGTGGGCCTCGTAGATGACGGTGCGGCGCCAGATGACCTCAGGCCGTTTTTCGCCTTCCCAGTCGAAGTCGTCGTGCACCACGAGGCAGCGCGGCATGAACGGCGCGGAGTCGTGCGCGTCGAGCTCGCCGTTCTTCATCGGGTGAACCGGGCCGGTGTGACGAACGTGCCCGTGAAACGCGCGCGCGTACGGGTCCATCAGCAGCTTGTACGGGTTGAAGAGCAGGCCCTCGCTCGGGCTCCACGGGCCGTACACGCGGTAGCCATACGCCGCGCCGGGCTTCAGCCCTGGCACGTAGCCATGCCAGACCGAGTTCGTCGCTTCCGTCAGCTTCAGCGGGTGCTCGACGCCCGCCTCGTCGAAGACGCAGAGGTCGACGCCGGTGCCGCCCGCATAGACGGCGAAGTTCACGCCGCTGCCGTCGAAGGTGGCGCCAAGCGGGTACGGGACGCCGGGCTTCAGGATGTACGCGCTCACGGGGGAGGCGACTGTACCGCACCACACCCGCCGGTGGTTCGGCTCGTCACGAGTGGCTGTTGTCGCGACGCTTTTCGATGGATGGTCGCCTTCGCAGCACTCGGGGAGGCGTCATGGAAGGCAAAGGGCAGTACGTCACGGCGGCCGTCATCGTCGGGCTCGTCGGCATCGTGGGCTTCTTCGCGCTGCGGTCGCCGGTGTTCCCGAACGTCACGGCAGGCATCGACGCGACCGAGACCATCACCGTCGAGCAGATGCGCGGTACCCGCAAGAAGCTGGTGCTGGCGCTGGTGATTCCCGGAGACCCCGTCAGCGCCCAGGCGGTCGAGCTCTTGAAAGCCCACCACGCGGCCCACGAAGCGAAGGCCGCCTTCGCCGCGCTCGTCTTTGGAGACCCTTCGGTCGCGGAGTCGTTCAGGACGACGCGAGACCTGCCGTACGCGGTGTACTCGCTCAACCCGCAGGCCAACCCGGTGCAATACAACGAGCTGGTGAAGACGGTCGGTGGTTGGCGCTCGCGCTTCTACGGCGGCACGGTGGTGCTGCTCGACGCGAATCGAAAGCTGACCGCGCAGGTCGACGGCATGGAGCTCGAGAACCTCGGCACCTTGATCAAGAAGCTCTGACGGCTACGGCGCGCCACTCAGAATCCGCTCGACGGTCGCGCGCGGCGTGCCCGAGGGCGGTGGACGGTACGGGCGCTGCCGAATGTGCTGATGGTCGTCGGTCGACGCCGTCCAGTGTTTGCCGTGCCGCGTGGCGTACTCGAGGAACTTCGCCGACACCGTGTCGCTGTGCCGTGAGGTGTAGACCTCGACGCCCTGCGCGTAGGTGAGCACCTGCTCCATGCGCCGCGTGTCGCGAATGCGGTTGGGGTGGGCCACCACGTCGAAGGCGCCGTCGGCGCGGATGGTCTCGATCATCTCTTCGGGAGACCAGCCGAAGAGCTCGGGCTGCTCCGTCCAGAAGCGCACGTGGTGGCGATGAAACGCGGTGACGACGTGCTCGCGGGCGCCGAGCCGCTGCCGCATCGCCTCGACGGTCTCACCGTCACGCCGGCCTTCGCCGACGAGGTGCGCGAGGAAGACGGCCAGCCCGGGGAAGTCGGCCGCGTCGAGCGTCCGGAGCGACTTGTCACCATCGACGAGCGCCACGTCGCGCATCGGGAGCGCGTCAATCCACGCCACGACGAACGCGCGCCACGACTCGATGATGCGCTGGCCCCGCGTGGCGAGCGCCGTCTTCTCGAGCTTCTTCCCTTCGAGGAGCGACGGCGGAAAGTAGGCGAGCACGTGCACCTGCTCGGCGGCCTCGGTGCCGAAGTGAATGAAGGCGCTCGTCTCCATCGCGGGCACCAGCGTCAGCCCACGACGCTTCGCCACTGCCGCTGCAGCACGCACGCCAGAGACGATGTCGTGGTCGGACAACGCGATGACCTCGAGCTCCTCGTCGGCGCGGGCCTTCACGTAATCGGCCGGCGTCGAGAGCCCGTCGGACAGGCAGCTGTGGCCATGCAGGTCGGTTCGAACGAACGCGCGCTTCGCCATGGCAGGGAGCGTCTCACGTGGCGCAGAGGTGGAGTAGCGTCTCGTGCGTCATGGGTCGCTCCGTGCTGGCGCAGGTCGACACCGTGTTCCGCGCCGCGAAGCCGCGCCTCTCGACGCCACCCACTCACTTCCTGCTCAACCTGAGCGAGCGCTGCCAGCTGCGGTGCGCGCACTGCATCACCCACGCGCCGACGCTCACCGAGGCCGGCACGGCGAAGGTGATGGGCCTCGAGGTGCTCGACGCGTTGACGCCCCACCTTCGGCACGCAGCGTGGGTCGGCCTCACGCACGCAGGGGAGCCGACGCTCGCGCCGATGCTCGACCCGCTGCTGGAGCGGCTGCGAAAGGCCAGACGTTCACGGCCGACCGTCGTGCACGTGGTGACCAACGGCATGGCGTTGACGGAGCGGCGCTTCCTCGAGCTGGTCGGCAAGGGCGTCTCGTCGTGGTCGTTCTCACTCGATGGCGACACGCCCGAGACCAACGACACGCTGCGGCTCGGCGCGAAGGTCGTGGTGCTCAAGAAGCGCCTGCGTCGCTTCGTGGAGCTGCGACGCGCGAACCGCCTCGACGTGCGGCTCGGCGTGTCCTGCACGGTGACGCGCTCCAACGTGCACGAGGTCGCCAGGGTCGCGACGTTCGTCACGACGGCGGGGCTCGACTGGCTCAAGCTGGAAGAGACCTTCGCCTCGAACGCGCGCGCGGCAGACGAGGCTCGCGTGACGGCTGAGGACATCGCCAGGGCGGTCGACGACGCGGCGGCCATCTGTTCGGAGCACGGGGTCCGGCTCGTCGACCACACGCGCTTTCGCGAGGTGTGGAAGTGCCGGCCCGGCGTGATGTCCGAGGCTGATCAGGCCTTCTCGAGCGCCGACGACTTCGCCAACCGCGTCGACCTCAACCCGTGCCGCGCGCCCTGGCAGCTGCTCTGTGTCGAGGCCGATGGCCTGGTGAAGCCCGAGAACTTCCACCAGCCGGCCGTCGGCAACCTGCTCGAGACCGACCTGGCGACGCTGTGGAACGCACCCCCCTTCGTCGCGCGGCGCAAATTCAGCGCGAGCCAACGGCGGTGTGACGGCGCGCCGACCTGCGTCGCAGATGCGGGCCCGCGTCACTGGTGAGGCACTGGCGAACGCGAATCTGGTGTGCAAAACCTCTCGGCCTCATTCGCTTTCTGGAGGACTCATGGGAACCAAGATTCTGCCCCGCTACAACTCGGCGACGTCGGCCAACGTCTCGGCCACCACGAAGCCGCGCAGCAAGGCGCCGAAAGACGTCAACCTGCAGGTGACGGTGAATGACGCAGCCCTGCGCCGTGAAGGCCACCAGTTCGACGGCATGGAGCAGGCCTTCGCTCTCGTCCCCACCCGCAACAAGAAGAACCAGATTGAGTGGAAGCGCGTCGAGCTGAGCTTCACCCACCGCTCGGCGGACCGCGGCGGCAACATGTACGACACGCACGTGGCGAAGATTCAGGGCAAGGGCATTCGCACCGACGACCTGAAGAACCTCGGCGTCGCGTACGGCCTGAAGACGAACACCGGCGAAGTGTGGCTGCAGCACTCGGACGACAACTACAAGCTGCCCAACCGCTAACGTGGCCACTGCATCACTCCACGGCGTGACCGTCGGCGTCCCCGAAGGCTGGGTCGACGACTCGGTGTTGCGCTTCATGTCGCCAGTCGACGAGAGCGACCCGGTCGTCTCGAACGGCTTCACGCAGAACGTCGTCGTCACCAGCCACGCGGTGCCTGACTCGGTGCCGATGGCGAAGGTGTTCGACGCGCCCAACCGCGCGGCGAAGAGCCAGACGAATGACTTCGAGGTGCTCGGCAGCGGCGAATGCCAGTACCTCGGCCAGAGCGCCGTCTATCAAGACGTGACGTTCTCGGATCCCCGCGTCAACACGGTGCTGTGTCAGCGGCAGCTCGCGCTGAAGGCCGAGAATGGGTTGGTCGTCATCCTCACGATGACGTCGGACAAGAAGCGCTTCAAGAAGGCCTCGGCGGCGTTTCCAGTCGAGGCGCAGCCGCCGAAGAAGCGCTGAGCGCCTCTCGTGGCGTCGCGCGTGCCCGTCACCTTCGTCTTCCGTGGAGCGCCCGGGCAGCGCGTCGAGCTGTTCGGCGACCTGCCCTCGTGGGACCGGCCGCACCTGATGCCCGAGGTGGAGCCTGGGCTGTTCAAGCTCACCCTCGAGCTCGACTCAGGGCTCTACCGGTACAAGTTCCTCGTCGACTGGAAGCGCTGGGTTCGCGACGCGCACGCGCCCGTCGATTGGACCGAAGGCGTCGAGAACTCGGTCGTCATCGTCGATGGAACGCGGCCTCCGCTCTTCTTCGCGTGTGACCGGCGGCACCTGCTCCGCGCGGCCGACGGGGTGCTGCGGGTGCACTTCGAGGTCGAGGCGGGTGCGCGAGCTCCGACGTCGGTGTGGCTGCGCACGACGGAGCTCCACTGGGGAGAAGTGACGCTGCAGGGCACGTGGCGGGGCCGACACTTCTTCTCTGCGTCACTCGCAGTGCCCGCGAAGGCGACTGGCACGTGGGGCTTCGAGGGGTCGCCCGAGCACGTCTTCCCTCTTCCCGCGCCACAGGCTGCGAGCGCCCACCGTCCTGCCTGGGCGAAGGGCGCCGTCTGGTACGGCATCTTCCTCGACCGCTGGCATCGTGCCGGCGCCGCCGTCGACGAACGCGTCTCGTCTCGCGACACGCCCACCAGCGCGACGACGTTCTACGGCGGTGACCTCGACGGGGTGCGCGCGAGCCTGCCTTCTCTCGCGGCGCTCGGGGTCGACGGCGTGGTGCTGACGCCGGTGCAACCGTCCGAGACGCCGCACCGCTACGACACGACCGATCATCTCGCCATCGACGCGCGGCTCGGCGGCGCGAAGGCGATGAAGGCGTTGATCACAGAAGCGCATCGCCTCGGCCTCAAGCTCGCTGCCGACGTGTCCTTCACGCACGTGCACGAAGCCCACCCGTTCTGGAGAGACGTGCTGCGTCGTCAGCGGCGTTCGGCGAAGGCGGCGTGGTTTCAGGTGCGGCGGTTTCCCGTTCGGCGCTCCGACCCGACGAGCTACGCGTCGTACGCGAACCGGCCCGAGCTGCCGCTGCTCGACCTGACGAACCCGGCGGCGCGCGCGCACGTCATCGGAGCCGCGGTCGCGATGGTGAAGCTGGGCGTCGATGCGCTGCGCCTCGACGCGATGACCGACGCTCCGGCCGAGCTGTGGAGCGAGCTGCGTGCCGCCGTGAAGCGCGTTCGGAAAGACGTCACGCTGTTGGGCGAGGTGGTGATGGACGCGCAGCCGAACCTCGCTGAAGACCTCGGCGCCGATGCGTTGACCGATTTCCAGCACCGCGAGGCGTTGATCGAGCTGCTGCAGGGGCGGATGAGCGCGGCGCACTTCGCAGGGTGGACGCGGTTTCTCGAGCATCGGCAGGGTCCGCTCCCGCGCGCGGCGAGGCTGCGGTTCCTCGACAACCACGACACCTCGCGCATCGGCTCCCTGGTGAACCCGGAGCAGGCGCGGCTCGCGTTGACGTACCTGTTGCTGCGGCCCGAGCCCGCGTGGCTGACCTACGGCACCGAGTTCGAGCTCGCGGCGCATGTGCCGTTGTCTCGACTCGATGACGCGTGGCCGGAGCGGCTGCCGATGCCTCCGCCCGAGACGAGGCCACCGGTGACGCACGCGCTGATCACGACGCTGCTCGAGCTCCGCAGACTCCTGCGTGACGAAGACGTGCAGCTCGACGCCACCGGCGCGGTGCTCTCGTTTCAGCGCACGCGCGCAGACGGAGCGGCGCTCACCGTCGCGTTGAACTGCTCCGACACGCCGCAACCGATGGACGGCGGCGAGGTGCTGCTGGCCGTGAATGAGACGCCCACGCCCGCGGCGCCGCTGGGGCCCTGGTGCGCTCGCGTGGTGCTCCGACGTGACGACTGATCAGCCGGGCGGCGCGAGGACTCCCCACGCAGCCATCGCACCGTCGCGCTCACCTTCGTCGAGGACACTCACCCCGCAGTCGACGGTGGTCGTCGGGGCCCTTCGCGTCACTCCACCAGGCCGCAGCCACCGAGCCGCGAGAGCTGCCAGGCCGGGTTGCGCCCACCCTCGCCGGACAGGTTGTCGCTGTACGGGCTGTCCTGCAGCCAGACGCCGAGGACACCACCGTCGAAGTCGAACTCGACAGGCGGCAAGAGCAGGTTGGCCGCGACGCAGTCCGCGAACTGCACGTACGCCCCATTCGAGGAGTCGTACCCAACGGTGCCAGGAGGCATCAGGTACTGAATGCTCGAGTTCGCGCCGACCAACCACCAGGCGATGGAGCCAGAGGCGTACGCGTGAATCGTCCAGTCCTGGCCGCCGCCGTACTTCATGCAGCCGTCGACGTACTGAACGGAGTACCGCCCGCCAGGCAACACGCCGCCATCGCCGAAGTACGAAATCTGACCGAACAGGTCGAGCATGCCCGGCACCGCGAGGCTCGCCGCGCTGCCGAACGAACACCCGGCATCGGCGCCGATGCCCGCATCGATTCCCGCATCGACGACGATGACGCCTGCGTCGACCCCCGCGTCGACGACGATGACGCCAGCGTCGACCCCCGCATCGACGACCACGCCTGCGTCGACGCCCGCATCGACGACCACGCCTGCGTCGAAGCCCGCATCGACCACGCCTGCGTCGACACCCGCATCGACCACGCCTGCGTCGACGCCCGCATCGACCACGCCTGCGTCGACGCCCGCATCGACCTCGCCTGCGTCGACCACGACTCCCGAGTCTCTCGTGATGGAGCCGCCTGCATCGACGACACCAGCGTCGACGCCTCCGTCTTCACCCATGCCGCCACCACAGTTGCAGCCCGAGAACGTGACCGTGATCAACACAGCGATGGTGAGCGTGCGCATGCCCTGACGACTAGCACGGCTCAGCGGCTCGAACCGATGATGACGCCTTCACGAGGACGACGCTGACGCCGAGCCGGGGAATCTCCCTTTCGCGCCGCGCACCACGTCGCGCCGCTGTTCGACGCGCCAGGCCTGTCCCCGGTGTGGACGGCGACGCGCTCGCCTTCACGCGCCCTGCGACGACGCACCGGCCAACGCCTCGGCGACGGCGTTCGAGAACGCCTCGAGCGTGAAGGGCTTCGGCAGCACGCGCTCGTCGCGGAGCTCCTCCTGCTGCTCGTGGTAGCCAGACATCACCAGCACCGCGATGGGCCCGCGCGCGCGCAGCGCCTTCACCAACTCGACGCCGCCGAGGCGCGGCATCACGACGTCGGTCACCAGCAGCTCGAGGTCGGGGTGCTGTCGCGCGATGGCCAGCGCCTCTTCTCCGTCGCTGGCCGCCAGCACCCGGTGCCCGAGGCGCGTCAGTGCCTTCACGACGATGCTCCGCACCAGCGGCTCGTCTTCGGCGACCAGCACCAGCCGGCCTCCGCGGGCCTGCGCAGGTGCGGCGACCTCGCTCGAGACGACCGGCTTCGCGTCGACCCACGGCAGCCAGACGGTGAACGTCGTGCCGGTGCCCGGCGAGCTGCGCACGTCGATGCGGCCACCCGCGCTGGCCACGATGCCGCTCGCGGTCGACAACCCCAGCCCGGTGCCCTTCCTGCCCTTGGTGGTGAAGAACGGCTCGAACAGGTGCGGCAACACCTCGGCAGGAATGCCCGCGCCGTCGTCAGAGACCTCGAGGCGAACCCATTTCCCTGCCGGCAGCGCGACGGAGCTGGCCTGGCTGGCGTCGAGCTGGCGAAACGCAGTGGCGATGTGAAGGCGCCCGCCGGTGGGCATGGCGTCGCGCGCGTTGAGCGCCAGGTTCAGGAGCACCTGCTCGAGTTGCACGCCCTCGAGCGCGACGTCGCCAGGCGGCGCCTCGTCGATGTCGATGGTGATGGAGGCGGGCAGGGCCGGTCGCAGCAACCGTCGCAGCCGGCGCAGCGTGTCGGCGACGTCGACGCTCGTCGACTGCGTCAGGGGCCGGCGCGCCACGTCGAGCAGCTGCCGCGTCAGCTCGGCGGCCCGGCTCGTCGCGTCGAGAATCGACTGCACGCTGTCGCCGCGCTCGTCGTCGGAGAGAGGCCGCTCCAGGAGAGACGCGTGGCCGCTGATGACGGTCAGCAGGTTGTTGAAGTCGTGGGCGACGCCACCGGCGAGCCGGCCGACCGCTTCCTGTTTCTGCGCTTCGACGAGCGTGGCGTTGAGGCGGCTCTGCTCGAGCGCGGCCTGTTCGACGGCGCGGGTGCGCTCGGTGACGCGCTCCTCGAGCACGCGGCGCTCGTGCTCCAGCGAGGCGTTGGTGGCGGCGTCTCGCGCGATGGTGGCTGACAGGAACAACCCTGGAACGACGGCCACCAGCAGCAGCCCATCGACCATGACGAGGGCGAGGTCTCCCGTCGGCGCGAAGGGCCCCTGGCCGCGCACGGTGCCCCAGCTCGCGACGACGTGGAGCAGCAGGGTCTGCACGGCCACGCCGCGAGGTCCCAGCCGGATTCCAGCCCACACCACGGAAGGCAGCGTCATCCACGCGAGGGGCAGCGTGGTGCCGTCGGAGAGCGGAAGGGGCCGGCCGAAGACGACCTGCGCGACGACGAGCCCGACGGCGGTGACGACGACCCACTCGAGCCAGCGCGTCGGACGCGGCGGCGCGTCATCGAGCATGAAGAACGGCGCGACCACCACCATGCCCATGCCATCGCCGACGAGCCACGTGAGCCAGAACCGGGGCCAGGTGGCCACTGGCAACCCTCCGAGCGCTGCCGTGCTGAACAGCCCCACCGACGCGGCGATGGTGGCCGACGCGAACGCGACGCCGCAGAACATCGCGACGCGCGCGCGGGTGGCGACGGCGTGCCGCCCACCGACGAAGCGGTCGAGCACCCACGAGGCCAGGGCCAGCTCGGCCGTCGAGCCGGCTGCGATGAGCGCGGCGCCGACGATGCCCGCGGGGCTCCACCGCTCGACGTTGGGGAAGAAGAGCAGGTTCGTCGCGAACGAGCCGAGGAAGACGCCGGAGACGCACCGGCGTCCCCACAGCAACACGAGGGCGAGCGCGAGGCCCGAGGGCGGCCAGAGCGCCGTCACGTTGCCCGGCGTCGACGCCACCAGCAGCCCAAGCCCCGCCGAGACCGAATAGGCCGCCGCCAGGAGCAGGACGGCCACCAGGGTCGAGGGGCTCTTGAGGCGCACGGGCGTCGGAGTCTGGACCCATGTCGCGGCGCGCGCGACCGCAAAGCGCTTGACGGGCGGCCGCGGTTCGTTAGTAACCAACTGGTTACCTAACTCTTTGGTTACGGACATCGCCATGAGGACCACCGCCGCACAGCTCGACGCCACGTTCTCGGCGCTCGCCGACCCGACCCGCCGCGCCATTCTCGCGAAGCTCTCCCGCGGGGAGCGCTCCGTCACCGAGCTCGCGAAGCCGTTCGACATGAGCCTCCCGGCCATCTCGAAACACCTCAAGGTGCTGGAGCGCGCGCGCCTCATCGAGCGTGGCCGTGACGCGCAGTTCCGGCCCTGCCGCCTGAACCCGAAGCCGCTGCGCGAGGCAGCCGACTGGGTCGAGCAGTACACGAAGGCGTGGGACGAACGACTCGACCGCCTCGACGACTACCTGCGCGAGCTGCAGGCCGACACGACGAAGTGAAACACCACCCTCTGCTGGAGCCACCCATGACCACCGACCGTGAAGTCGTCGTCACCCGCCTCGTCGACGCGCCCCGTGAGCTCGTCTTCCGCGCCTTCACCGAACCGAAGCACGTCATTCACTGGTGGGGCCCGTTCGGCTTCAAGACCACCATCACCGAGATGCAGGTGCGAACCGGCGGCCGCTGGCGCTTCACGATGCACGGCCCCGACGGCACCGACTACCCGAACGAGATTCAGTACCTCGAGGTGGTGCCGAACGAGCGCCTCGTCATCAAGCACGGCACCGGGCGCGAGGGCGACGTGGGCTTCGACGCCACCTTCACGTTCGCGACCGAAGGCACCAGGACGCGCGTCACGCTGCGGAACGTGCTCGCGACGGTCGCGCAGGCGGTGGAAGCGAGGAAGTACGCCGTCGACGGAGGGAACCAGACGCTCACCCGCATGGAGGCCTTCGTCGAGACGATGCAGGAGCGCGTGTCCCCTGCCGCGCTCGACGGCGCCAGCAGCGACGACGCCGACTTCGTCATCACGCGCGTCTTCGATGCGCCGCGCGCGCTCCTCTTCAAGGTGATGACCGAGCCCGAGCACCTGGGGAAGTGGTTCGGCCCGAAAGGAATGGACCTGCGCGTCGTCTCTTCGTCGCTGCAGCCCGGCGGCGAGTTCCGCTACGCGATGAAGGCGGGGCCGAACGAGCTGTTCGGCAAGTTCGTCTACCGCGAGGTCACCGCGCCGAGCCGGCTCGTGTACGTCGTCTCGTTCACCGACGCGGCAGGCACGCCGATTCGCCACCCGATGAGCCAGACCTGGCCCCTCGAGGTGCTGGCCATCACCTCGCTCGCGGAGCTGGGAAACAAGACGGTCTTCTTCAGCCGCTCCATTCCGATTCGCACCAGCGACGAGGAGCGCCAGACGTTCCGCGCCGGGCACAGCGGCATGGTGGGCGGCTTCAAGGGCACGTACGACCAGCTCGAGGGCTACCTGAAGACGCTGGTCTGACCGGGGCCCGAGGCTTGCGTCGCGGGCGGGTCTTTGCGCATGTGGGGCTCACCTTCCGATGCTCGCCTTGCGCCCCACCATCGAACCCCGCCGTGTCCCTTCCGCCGACAGCGTGGTGGTGAAGGAGATCTATCTCTCGCTCCAGGGCGAGTCGTCGCACCAGGGCAAGCTGTGCACCTTCGTGCGCCTCACCGGCTGTCACCTGCGCTGCGCGTGGTGCGACAGCGAGTTCTCGTTCAAAGGCGGCGAGCGGCTGAAGAACGCCGAGGTGCTGCGCCGCGTGCAGGCGCTGAAGTCACCGATGGTCGAGGTGACGGGCGGAGAGCCGTTGCTCCAGCCTGGCGTCTACCCGTTGATGGAGTCGTTCCTCGACGCGGGCCTCATCGTGTTGCTCGAGACGAGCGGCTCCATCGACGTGCGGCTGGTGCCGAAGGCCGTGCACAACATCGTCGACCTCAAGACGCCCTCGTCGAAAGAGCACGACCGCAACGACCTGCGCAACTTCGAGTCGATGAACGAGCGTGACGAGCTGAAGTTCGTCATCGGCTCACGCGAGGACTACGACTGGAGCGTCGCGATGATTCGCCAGCACCGCCTCGACCTCAAGCCGTTCGGGTTGCTGTTCTCGACGGTGTTCTCGTCGCTGCAGCCGGTGCAGTTGGCGGAGTGGATCATCGCCGACGGACTGCCGGTGCGGTTCCAGCTGCAGCAGCACAAGTACCTGTGGGAGCCGAACGCACGCGGCGTCTGAGCGGCGCAGGCGAGTTCTTCGCGCGCGATTCGGTGGGGTTGGAGGTGCCTTCCTGACCGGGCTCGTCGGGTTCGTTCGCTCAGGGCAGCGTTGGCGGTATTCGGGGGGTCGGCCCAGAAGAAGGCGTGCCCGGTTCCTGCTTCACAGGTGAGGTCCGTCAGGCTCCGCCAGCCCGGCTTGAAGAACCAGACGTTCGCGGCGAAGGCGGGCGTGAGCTGCTTCGGGAGTCCGGCTGGTCGACAGGACTTCAATGACTGGGCGACGATCTCTGTCTCGGTGCGCGCAGCTGCGACGATGATCAGCTCGCCGAGCAGTCCGCTGAGCCGTTCGTGTTGATAGTTGGCGTACCAGGGACTGTCGCCGACAGTGAGCTTCGGGGTCTGCGGAACGGTCTCGGCGATGTCGGAGCCCGTGCTGGAGGTCCACTCGAGCACGTCGATGGGCGCGACCGAGGGGAGCTCCGTGTAGAACGTGTACGTCTTCGAGCCGTTCGGGTTGCGTACGACGCGAAGCGCCTGCGTTCGCCAGAGGCCGTACACGACATCTCTCGAGGTGCCTGGGCCCGCGCGGGTGTCGAAGTAGTCGCCGCCTGAGGGTGCCGCGATTTCCCAGCGCTGCACGGTGCCGCTGTTGTTGCCTGCCTTCGGGTACAGGTGACCGCCGACGTATTGGTCGCTCGGCGTAAAGCCGCCATTGCCTTGCGACCACCAGAGGGTGACGTAGTAGCCGGTCTGCGCGCGGAGGTTGACGCGCCAGAGGTACGTGACGCCGGCATTGGCGGGACCTGAGAACGGCAGCCCGTTGAGATGAGGCGCGTTGAACTGAAGCGCGACGAACGGAGCGGATTGATCAGCACCGGTGACGTTGCTCGGGAAATTGAGTGCGAAGCGCGTTCCTCCGTCCGCGGTGCCGCCTGCTGCACTTCCGCCTGCTGCACTTCCGCCTGCTGCACTTCCGCCCGCTGTATTTCCGCCCGCTGCACTTCCGCCCGCTGCACTTCCGCCCGCCGTGTTGCCGTCTGGCCCCGCGTCACCGATGCACGCCGCGCCTACCGCCATCACGGTCGCGAGCATCGCGGCTCGAGCCTGCGTCGGCACGCGTCCTCATTCGCCAATCGCCATCGAGCAACCATCGTCCTCGACGCGTGCTCGGGCAAGGTCGGGGCATCAGCTGAGACGCCGTAAGTCAGCGCCCAGACATCACCACACCAACACGACGGCCATCCCGAGCGCAGACACCAGCGCGCCGACCGCGGAGTACGCGACGACCAGGTACCCGACGGCCGGCCACTCCTCACTGCGAAGGAGCCACCAGCCAGCCACGAGCCCGGCCGGACTCAACGCCATCGCCGAGAGCAGAAACGGAAACGGGGCCCCGGTGCCACGGAGCGGAAAGGCTCCAGCAGTCCGGCGACCCCACGCGAGGCAGACGACACAGAAGATGAGCCAGGTCAGGTACAGGCTCAACGCTGCGGCTCGAGGGCCAAGCAGCGGGAGCATGCGGTTTACCGACGCGCGGCGCGGGCGCCCTTGCTCGAGCGGGTCGCAGCGACACGACGACGGGCGGGCTTGGGGGTCGGCTTGCGCTGCTGGGCCTTCTTCGGAGCCGTCGGCGGCGCGTCGGTGACGGCCGGCATCTCGGCGAGGCTGTTGCGACGCGCCGCGAAGGCCTTGTAGCGCTCCCGGCGGGCGAGCAGCTCACCCTTCACCTGGTCGAAGTACTCACGGCCACCCGGCACCACGACGTGCCCGTCGATGCTCTCCGAGGCGCCCTGCACCACGATGGGCCACTGCGGCAGCGCGGTGTCGATTTGCTTCAGGCGCGCGGTCAGCAGCGAGCGCACCACCGTCAGGGTATCGAGCGACGGCGGCGGGTTCAGCCCGAGGAGCACCAGCGCGAACAGCCCCGGCTTCCCGTGCTCATCGAGGCCCTTCATCGTGAAGGCCTCGACGATCGTGAACCCTGCCCCCAGTTGCCGCGAATTCAGCTCCCGCGACAGCTCCGACAGCTTCGTGTCCAGCCTCACGTCGTCGTACATGGCCGCACCGAATACACGAACCGATTCATCAAAGGGAGCCCCTCCCCGTGTCATTTCGCGGTGTTCGCACTCTTGGAAACCGAGAACCCCATGAAATCGTTTATGAATCGGGCTCTTAGCGGCGCGCCAGCATTCGCAGCTTCGCGCCCTTGGAGACCGCGCGGGCGGTCTTCGGAGCCGGCTTCGTGAGGGGTTTGGCGGTCTCGATGGCCTTCACCACGAGGGTGGAGGCGGTCACCACGTCGATGCTCGAGAGGTCGCCATCTGCGGTGCGGGGGGTGACGTGCACCAGCTTCACCTGGCCGGACGCGCTCTTCACGGTGACCTCGACGCCCTCTTTCACCGAGCGGGCGGTGACGATGGCCTCACGCGCGCCGGAGGTGACGCACGTCATGCTGACGCAGATGTTCTCGCGGAACGGCTGGGCGGCGGCGGTGACGATGACGCGCTCTCCAGTCGCCCAGGCAGGAGCGGCGAGGGTGACGACGGCGAGCAGTGCGAGGAGTGAGGAGCGCATGCACCGACCCAGTGCACGGCCCCTGCCATCGGCCGACGGTGGCGAAGCTGCCGCGATCTGGGAGCGCTCCGTTGACGTTGGACTGCCCGCACACCAGCGGTGGGGGCCGCGCGCGAGAACTCCCGTGCTCACCCGGTCTTCTCTCGTCGGCTGAGAAGACATGTCGCGAGACTTTGCTATGCACCGGCCCATGGTCCTCTTCCGGGCGGTGTTGAACTTCATGGTGGCGGGTGCGCTGCTGGGAATTCTCGCGGTGACGTTGATGGGCCCCAAGCTCATCATCTGGGACAACACCGCGGGCGCTGGCGACGGCATGTGCATGTGCGGCATCGCGGCAGGGCGCGGCGCAGACACGTTGATCACCTACCAGATGCGCGGCGTCGGCGGCGGCGCGGCGCTGGGGACGATTCTGGGCCTGGTGGTGATGATTCAGCGTCGGAAGAAGGGTGGCACGACGCCGGCGGCACCGCCTCCCGCTGCGGCGGTGTGACGTTCATCCAACTCACTCGGTGCCGAGCCTGCCTGATCATCCGACTTCATCGGCGCCGAGCCTGAGCCATGGACTGGAACGCCGAGCTCGAAGCGCTGGTCCGTGAGCACCCCGAAGACGACTCGGTCTGGTCGGTGCTCCAGGACTGGACGCTCGAGCGTGGGGGCCTTCGTGCGCGCATCATCGAGCGGCTGCAGGCGGGCGACGAACCGGGAGCGCAGGAGGCCGTCTGGGAGCTCGAAGAAGTGCTCTTCGGCGCGCACCTGAAGGAATTCAGGCTCGCCATCAACAGCGAGTGGCGCGCGGGCTACCTGGTGCGCTGCTGGCTGAAGGGTCGTCCCGGTGGGCGGGCGGCGCTGCTCGACCGCGTGCTCAGCCTGCGGTGCTCGGCGTTGATGACGCGGCTCCACGCCGACCTCGACCTGCCCGAGGAGGTCGCGCCCCTGATGGAGAAGCTGCGCGGCACCTCGCTGCGCGAGCTCGCCTTGAACGCGTACTGGAAGCCGACGCTGCCGGTGGTCTTCGAGCCATCGATGCTCGAGCCGCTCCGCATCGAGCGCCTTCACCTGATGAGCCGCGCGATGTCGCTGCCGTATGGAGCACCGCTCACGCGCCTGACGGAGCTGTGGATCACCCCGGGCTCGCCGGATGACCTGCTCCGCCTGTTCGCGCCGGTCGGTGGCTTTCCCAGGCTCACGGAGCTCGCGGTGTACGGGCGCACGCTGGAGCACCGCCACGGCAGCCACGCCGAGCCGTTCGCGCGAATCCTGAGCGGCGAGGCCACCCCCAGGCTGCGACGGCTGCACGTGCGCGACGTGAGTGAGGTTGCTCAGGCGGCGCTGCTCGAAGCGGTCGCAGAAAGTCCGCTGTTGCCGAAGCTGGAACAGTTCTCGTTCTCGTACGGCGGGCTCGATCTCCACGCCGTGCCGGAACGAATTCGTCCTGCGTTCGTGCACCTCGAACGGGCGGAGTGAGCGCGCCGCGCCTCATGGCGCGCCCAGGAACTCCAGCACCGCCTCGTTGAACGCCTTCGGCTGCTGGAACATCACGAAGTGGCTCGCGTCGGGAATGAAGACGAGCGTCGCCTTCGGAATCACCTTCGCCACGTGCTCGAGGTGATCAGCTCTGACGATTTCGTCATGGTCACCATCGAGCAGCAGCGTCGGCGCGGTGATGCCGCGCAACTGCGCGTCGGTGAAGTTCGGCTGCGTGCGCCACATCGGCCGCAGCGCCTGTTGCAGTGACGAGAAGCCCTTCGGCGTGGGCGAGAGCTTCGCGTAGTCGGCCGCACAGCGCGCGAAGTACGCGGGGAACGTCTCAGTCGTGCCAGCGCTTTTTCCTCCGGCGAGCGTCGCGTTCTGACCGCCCACGACCAGCTTCCGAACCCGCGTCGGATATCGACTCGCGAGCTCGAGCCCGATGGCACCACCGTCGCTCCAGCCGACGATGGCGGCCGCGGGGAGCTTCAGGGCATCCATCAGCGCGACCACGTCGTCGGCCATCAGCGCGTAGCTGAGAGGCTCGGCGTTCTTCGTGCTGCGCCCGTGCCCGCGGCTGTCGACGACGAGCACCGTGTACTTCGCGGCGAACGCCGTCACCTGGTTGGCGAAGTGGTCGCCATTGCCCGCGCCGCCGTGGAGCAGAATGAGCGGCTCACCCTTCCCGTACGTCGCGACGAAGAGGCTGACGCCGTTGAGTGCGACGCGCTCCTGAGCACTGGGCGTCGGCATCGGGCCCGGCATCGGCGCCGTCATCCACATCGGGTTCGCAGCCAGCACCAGGAGCGACGCAATCACCGCGTCACTGTGCTCGGCGACTCGACGCTCATCAAGGCAACGAGACGGTGAGTTCGTAGATGCTGACGACCGGCCCGTTGTACGTGCCGAGCCCCGCCCAGATGAAGTACTCGGTGCCCGCGGTGACGGCGAAGCTGATGGTGTTCGTCGGGAACTGGTTGGTGCGGTTGTCACAGGCGAGCTGCGTGCCCGTCGCGCAATTGCCGGCGCGCACGTAGAGCGTCGCGGGCCAGAAGTCGGCCGACATCGTCACCGTCGCAGTGCCCGAGCGCGGGGCGACCCAGCGATGCACCTTGTCGGCGCCCGAGCCTCCGCACGAGCCAGAGTTGGTGCTGGTGCCGTTCACGCCGAGGCGCACCGAGCCGCCATTCGCTGGAATCTGCACCGGCACCGAACACGTCCCGTCGGGCGGAGCGACGCGCAGGTTGTAACCGCCGCTCCCGGTGGCCGAGCCGTCGACGACGACGTAGTACGTGGTGCCCGCCGTCGCGGTGAAGGTGACGTACGAGTGCGTCGAGCCGTTCGGACACCAGATGGTCGTGTTGTCGTTGCAGCTCACCTGCGCTCCACCGGGACAGGTGTTCGACAACACGGACACGACGGTGTCGAAGCTGCTGCCACAGCTCGAGATGGTGACCGAGCCGCTCGTCTGCGGCGTGTACGCCCAGACCTGCTCAGGCGCCGAGCCACCGCCACACGTGCCGCTCATCGTCGAGGTGCCCGAGGTGGTGCCGTTGACGACGTGGCCGAGCGGAGGAATCGTTCCCGGCGCGGCGCACGTTCCGCACGGCCCGCAGTCGACGGTGCGCTGCGTGCCGCAATTGTCTGCAGCGGTGCGGCTTCCACACGCCGTGTTGGTCCGAGTGCAGAAGGCCTGATTCGTCTCGGGCGTACAGGAGCAGACGTTCGTCGCGCCACACGTCGACGTGCCGGCGCACAGACCGCACTCGGCCGTTCTCGCCACGCCACACGCATCGGTCCCGCTCACCTGCCCGCAGTTCTTCTGGAGCCGCGTGCAGAACGCCGAGTCCGTCTCGGCACAGCCGCAGCGGTTCGCCATGCCCGCACCGCCACACGTCGCCGGGAGCGTGCAGCCGCCACGTCGTGGTGCGCATCAACCCGCAGGTATCGGCGGCCGTCACCGGGCCGCACTGGGCTCCGACGCGCATGCAGAACGCCACGTCCGTCTCGCCAGCACAGCCGCAGACGTTGACCGTTCCTCCACCGCCACACGTCGCGGGCATCGCGCACGTTCCACACGAGGCCGTTCGCATCTGGCCGCAGCTGTCGGCTGCGGTGACTGACCCGCACGTCTTCCCGAGGCGCGTGCAGAACGCCGTGTCCGTCTCCGCCGCGCAGGCGCAGACGTTGACCGTCCCTCCACCACCACACGTCGACGGCATGGTGCACGTGCCGCACGAGACCGTGCGTTGAACACCGCAGGACATCGCCGTGACGGTGCCGCAGGTCGCGTTGAGCCGCGTGCAGATGGCGGTGTCGGATTCCATCGTGCAGCCGCACATGTTGGCCGTGCCGCCGCCACCACACGAGTTCGGCGCCGCGCAGCTCCCACAGTCGACGGTCCTCGCCATGCCGCACGCATCGGTCGCGGTGACGGGGCCGCATTGTCTTCCGACGCGGGTGCAGAACGCCATGTCCGTCTCGGCCGTACACGCGCAGACGTTCGTGGTGCCTCCGCCGCTGCAGACCGCTGGCGCCGTGCACGAGCCGCAGTCCACGCTGCGCCTCGAGCCACACCTGTCGACAGTGGTGAGGGTGCCGCAGTTCTTCGTGAGCCTGGTGCACAGCGCCGCGTCGGTCTCGGAGCAGCCGCACACGTTGGGAACGCCACGACCGCCACACGTCTCGACGCCAGCGCAGACGCCGCAGTCGAGCTGGCCGGAACAGCCATCAGACAGGGTGCCGCAGTTCTTCTGTTGCGCCGCGCACGTCGTCGGAGCGCAGCCACTCGCGTCACCGACGATGGGCACGAGGAGCTCAGGCGCGTTGACGGCGTTGCTGGTGATGACGAGGCGCGCCGCGTGCGGGCCACGCGCTCTCGGAGCGAACACCACCTCGACCTGCAACGACTCACCACCGGCCAGCTCGCGCGACACGACGGGCGTCGCGAAGAACGCGTCGTCACCTTGAACCGTGACGCTCGAGAGCAGCACCGCCGACACGCCACGTCCGGTGATGGTGACGGTGCGGGTGCTCCGCGCGCCGGGCTGCAGCGAGCCGAAGTCGACCGACGTCGGGCTCACCTCGAGCTCCGGCCTCGCCGCCATGGTGGACGTGCCGCCGCAGGTACAGCCAGCGCTGATGAGAGCCACGGCGAGAGGAGAGAGCAGACGCATGCCTCTGCCGGACACCGGAACCCGCCATGGAGTGCACGCCTGCATGCCTGGTGACGAACGAGGCCCTGCCGGTTTTGCGTCGTGCGCGCAGCGTCGAGCGATGGCGAAGGGTTGCAGCGCGCCCGGTAGCTCCTGTCACGTGAGCGCGTTACCGTGCCGCTCGCCATGAGTGCCCTCGACCGCTGGCTGAAGTTCCGCGACTGGCTCTCCGACGACTTGCTCGGCGGGCCGAAGGTGCTGAAGGCCTCGTGGGTCATCAACGCGCAGAAGGGCGGCACCCTGCCGTTCGTGCTCGCGCTCATGTGGGCGTATGACTGCTGGACGCCGACCGCGTGGACGTACGCCGCGCTCCACGGCAGCTACGGGCTGTGCTGGCTGCTCAAAGACGCCGCCTTCCCCGACCCGAACTGGGAGAAGCGCGTCACCTTCCCGGGCGCGGTGATGATGTGGGCCGGCGCGCTCGCCC
>JAUXRI010000082.1 GCA_030681895.1 Myxococcales bacterium
GGCGGAGCGGCTGGAGGCTCGAGTCAAGGTGGGGGCGACTCGAGCGCCGGTGGTGCGGCGGGGGGAGGATCCTCGAGCGCAGGTGGCTCTGCGAGTGCTGGTGGCTCGGCGACCGCAGGTGGTGACGCTGGTGGCTCCGCGAGTGCTGGTGGAGCGGCGGGTGGTTCGGTGGCTGGCGGTGCTGCTGGAGGCGGATCGGTCGCTGGTGGTTCAGCGGGCGGCGGCTCGGCTGGCGTCGCTGGAGACACCTGCGCGGGCCCCATCGCAGTGACTGCTGCGGGAGTCGTGACCGGCTCGACGGCGACCGCGCTGCCGAACTACGGCTCGGGCCCCCGCGGCACGGAGTGTCTGCGCGCCGACGGCCGCGACGTCGTCTACGAACTCCACGTTCCCGCAGCGACGCGCCTCGCCGTCACCGCGACGCCGCTCACGTCCTTCGACCTGGCGCTGAACCTCGTCACGAACGTGGCCTCGTGCGGTACGCCCGCCGCAACCATGCAGTGCCTCGATAGCGCCGACTCAGCGAGCGCCGGCGGCGCGGAGCAGCTCACCTTCACCAACGCAGGCGCCGCACGCACGGTGCTGCTCATCGTCGACGGCTATGCAGGAAACGACTTCGGCAGCTTCGCGCTCTCGGTCGCGTTCCAGCCCATCGCGACCGGCGACACCTGCGACGCGCCCGTGGCGTTGACGGCCGGCACGCCGTTGCTGAACCAGACGATGGTCGGGTTTGGCGATGACTACGACTCCTCCTTCTCCGGCCGCTGCGAGTTCAAG
Source organism: Myxococcales bacterium (assembly GCA_030681895.1). Classification (GTDB taxonomy): domain Bacteria; phylum Myxococcota; class Myxococcia; order Myxococcales; family Myxococcaceae; genus Xiheimicrobium. The sequence continues at coordinate 778 of JAUXRI010000082.1, forward strand.
AGCGACCTCGATCGCGTCTACAGCGTGCAGGTGCCGGCCGGGCAGCGCCTCGTCGCGACCGTCACGCCGAGCGGCTTCGACCCGAGCTTGAGCCTCGTGCAGGGCGCCACGAACTGCGGCCAGGCCATCTGTCTGTCGGGCACCGACGACGCCCTCTCGAACGGCGTCGAACGCCTGCAGTGGGACAACGTGAGCGCCGCGGCGCAGCAGGTGCTGCTCGTCGTCGACACGACCAACGCGACGGCGAACGGCAGCTTCACCATCGCCGCAACGTTGAGCGCGTCGCCTCCGCTCGTGACGGGAGGCTCGACCTGCACGGCGCCCGTCGCGCTCGACGCGGGCACCTTCGTCTCCACCACGGCCGGCCGCACCAGCCAGTTCGACTTCTTCGGCAGCGCAGGCTGCGAGCCGACGACGACTGCGCCCGACACCGTCTTCAGTGTCACCGTGCCGCCCAGCTCGTTGCTGCGCGCCACCGTCACGCCCGACGGGTGGGACGCCGTCGTCAACGTGCTCGGCTCGGCTTCGGCGTGTGGGCTCACGACGGACGCTGGCACCTTTGGCGCGACCTGCCTCACGTCCTCCGATGGGCCGCGCACCGCGTCGGTCGAAGAGGTGACGATTCGCAACGCCACGGCCACCGCGACGACCGCGCTGCTGGTCGTCGACGGTCACGACGTCGACCACTTCGGCACCTTCAGCATCACCACCGAGGTCATCCCCATGGCCGCCATGGCGGGCGACACCTGCCAGGCGCCGCAGCCGCTGCTCATGTCGGGCTCGCTGACTGGCCTCACGACAGCGGGCTACTTCAACGACGTCGAGACGGCGTCGAGCTGCTCGACCTTCCAGAACCGGGGCTCCGATCGCGTCTTCAGCATCAACGTCCCGGCCGGGAAGCAGCTGACCGCCGTCGTCATCCCCAACGGGTGGGACGCAGCGCTCGTCCTCCTCGACGGCATGGCGTGCGGCATGAGCGCGACCTGCTTCGAGTCGAGCGACTCGTCCATCTCTGGCGCCGAGACGGCCCGCTTCACGAACTCAGGCACGACGGACCGGACCGTCTTCATCGTCGTCGACGCGTACTCATCGTCGTCGAGCGGCACGTTCGACCTCTTCACCGCGCTGACGCCCTGAATGCATTGACTCGAAGGCACGTGCGTAGTGTCTGGCAACCATGCTCGTCACTACGCTCGTCGCACTCGCCCTCGCCGGCGCGCCTGCAAAGCCGACCCAGGTCGCGTCCGTCGAGGGCCTCACCGAGTACTCGCTGCCCAACGGCCTGCGCATTCTCCTGGTGCCCGACACCAGCAAGCCGACCGTCACCGTCAACCTCACCCTCTTCGTCGGCAGCCGCCACGAGGACTACGGCGAGAAGGGCATGGCGCACCTGCTCGAGCACCTGCTCTTCAAAGAGACGAAGCGCTTCAAGGACATCAAGAAGGCGCTCACCGAGAAGGGCGCCGACGCCAACGGCACCACCTGGTACGACCGCACCAACTATTACGAGACGCTCGCCGCGAGTGACGAGAACCTGAAGTGGGCGCTCTCGCTCGAGGCCGACCGCCTCGTGAACACCATCATCACCAAAGAGAAGCTCGCGCCCGAGATGACGGTGGTGCGCAACGAGTTCGAGATGGGCGAGAACTCGCCGCAGAGCGTGCTCTTCGACCGCGTGATGTCGGCCGCGTTCACGTGGCACAACTACGGCGGCACCACCATCGGCGCGCGCAGCGACATCGAGACCGTGCCGCAGGAGCGCCTGCAGTCGTTCTACACGCGGTACTACCAGCCGGATAACGCGCTCCTCGTCGTCGCCGGCAAGTTCGAAGAGGCGAAGGCGCTGGAGTGGATCTCGGCGGCGTTCGGCGCCCTTCCGAAGCCGAAGCGCGCGCTGCCCACCACGTACACGGTGGAGCCGGTGCAGGACGGAGAGCGCGCCGTCACCGTGCGCCGCGTCGGTGGAACGCCCGTGCTCGCGCTCGGCTACCACGTGCCTGCAGGCAGCGACCCCGACTACGCCGCCGTCGACGTGCTGACGCAGGTGCTCGGCGATTCGCCCTCGGGTCGGCTCTACAAAGGCCTCGTCGAAGGGAAGAAGGCCGCGAAGGCCGGCTGCTTCAACTTCCAGCTGAAAGAGCCCGGCGCCCTGCTCTGCTACGCCGAGCTCAACGCGAAGGAGAACGCGGCGCCCGCGCGTGAGGTGCTCATCTCGACGGTCGAGGGCGTGACGAAGACGCCGGTGACGGACGCCGAGGTCGAGCGCGCGAAGGGCCAGCTCCTCAAGCAGGTCGACCTCATCTTGAACGACTCGGAGCGCGTCGGCGTGCTGCTCTCGGAGTTCGCCTCGATGGGCGACTGGCGGCTGCTCTTCATCCACCGCGACCGCATCAAGGCCGTCACCACCGCCGACGTGCAGCGCGTCGCGCAGAAGTACGTGAAGGCGTCGAACCGTACGCTGGGCGAGTACGTGCCGACCGATGGGCCCGACCGCGCCGAGGTGCCTGCGCTCGCCGACCTGCGCCCGGTGTTGGCCACCTACAAGGGCCAGGAGGCGCTCTCGAAGGGCGAGGTGTTCGAGGCCACCAACAAGAACCTCGACGCCCGCACCACGCGCACCGCGCTCGCCTCGGGGCTCAAGCTCGCGCTGCTGCCCAAGAAGACGCGCGGAGAGACGGTGCAGGTGGCGCTCCGGCTGCCCTACGGCACGGGCACGACGCTGATGGGCCAGAAGACGAACGCCGAGCTCGCCGCGCGAATGCTCATGCGCGGCACGAAGACGAAGACACGCCAGCAGTTCAAGGACGCGCTCGATGCGTTGCGCGCGCAGGTGGGCACGCGTGCCGAAGCGCAGGGCGTCGTCGTCTCCATCGAGGTGCGCAAGCCGCAGCTCGCCGAGACGCTCGCGCTGGTGACCGAAGCGCTCACCCAGCCCGCCTTCGACAAGAACGAGTTCGAGTCGCTGCGCCGCGAGCAGCTGTCCGAGCTGGAGCAAAAGAAAGACGACCCCAACGCCCTCGCGTTCCTCGGGCTGCAGAAGGCGCTCAACACCTGGCCGAAGGGCCACCCGTTCGCCGTGATGACACTCGACGAGTCCATCGCCGAGGTGAAGGCCGCGAAGGTCGAGAACGCGAAGGCCTTTCACGCGCGGTTCTATGGAGCCCAGGCCGGGTTCGGCGCCTTCGTCGGCGACTTCGAGCCCGAGGCCGTCAAGGCGCTGCTGACCGAGAAGCTCGGCGCCTTCGTCGCGAAGGATGGCTACGAGCGCATCGCGCGGCCGCACGTGAAGGTCGAGCCGAAGAACCTCACCCAGGACACGCCCGACAAGGCGATGGCCTGCTTCGTGACGGGCGTCACGCTGCCGCTGCGTGAGACCGACCCCGACTACCCCGCGCTCGTGCTCGCCGACTCGATGCTCGGCGGCGGCTTCTTGAACGGCCGCGTGCCCCAGCGCCTGCGAGAGAAAGAGGGCTGGAGCTATGGCGCCGGCACCTTCCTCCGGGCGGGCTCCTTCGAAGACAACGGCGCGCTGCTTGGCTACGCCATCTCGGCGCCCGAGAACGCTCCCAAGGTCGAGAAGGGCTTCCGGGAAGAGCTCGAGCTCGCGGTGAACAAGGGCTTCACCGACGCGGAGCTCGAGCTGGCGCGCAAGGGTCTGCTCCAGCAGCGAGAGCAGGGCCGCGCGAGCGATGAAGGCGTCGCTGGCGAGTTGACGGAGCAGCTCGAGACCGGCCGCACGTTCGAGTTCGAGCAGAAGTTCGACGACGCGGTGAAGGCGCTGACGCCGAAAGACGTGAACGGGGCGCTCAAGAAGGCCATCGACCCGGCGAAGTTCACCGTGGTGAAGGTCGGCGACTTCCGAAAAGTCTCGGGCCCGAAGTAACGGCATGCAGCTCAAGTCCGTCACGTCACCGCGCTGGTTGCCCCACGCCCTCGCCCACTTCGACGAGGTGCTCATCGATCACGCGCACTGCGAGAAGAAGGCGGCGGCGAACGCGCTGTCGCTGCTCCAGGCGTTCCCCGAGGTGCCGGGACTGCCGGCGCAGATGGCGCGGCTGGCGAGAGAAGAGGCGTCGCACCTGGCGAAGGTGCTCCAGGTGATGGAAGGGCGCGAACTGACGCTCGGCTTCGACCGGGGAGACCCGTACGCGAAGGGGCTGCTGCAGCTCGCGCGAAACCCCGCCAAAGAGCGGCGGCTCGACCGCCTGCTCATCGCCGGCATCATCGAGTCGCGCAGCTTCGAGCGGCTCGAGCTGCTCGCGGCTGGACTGACCGACCCGGCGCTCAAGAAGCTCTATGCCGAGCTCGCGAAGAGCGAAGACGGACACCAGAAGTTGTTCGTTCGGTTGGCGAAGGCCGTGGAGCCGGAAGCCGTCGTCGACGCGCGGCTCGACGTGTTGTTGACGGGCGAGGCCGAGCTGGTCGAGCGGTTGCCGTTGCGCGCCGCGGTGCACTGAGTCTTCGCGTCAGTCCGTTGCATTGCGTACGATCTCCTCTTCTTCGACTTGCCCTGGAGAGACCAGATGCCGCCGACCGACCTCGAGAAGCAGCTGGCCGAGCTGCAGACCCGCCTCGCTGTGCTCGAGCAGGAGCGACGCCGGGTTCGACTCCGACCGGCCCTGGTGGCGCTGGCCGTCGGCCTCGTCGGGGCCACCGCGTTCTCGGCGGCCGTGTGGCCGGCGAACTTCTTGCCAGACACGCCCGCGCACGCGGCCGACATGAATGACTACTTCAACGACCTCAAGGCCCGGGTCGACACCGCGATGCCCTCTGGCGGCATCATCTTCTTCGGCTCGGCAGGCGCGCAGTGCCCGCCGGGGTGGACTGCGTTTCAAGCCACCGACGGCCGGCTCATCGTCGGCACCACCTTCGGCAACGTCGGCCGCACGGTCGGGAATCCCGCGCTGGTCGATGGAGAGAACCGCCAGCACGCCCACCAGTGGGCCTCCTTCACCGTCGACAATGACTGGTTTTCCTATTCCGACGCTGGGGTCGCCGTGAGGTCGGTCGATTGGATCGGCGGCATGAACGAGGGCACCGGCGCCGCCTACTTCCCGCTCACGCCAACGGTGGGCGGCGTGGCCCAGTCGTACTTCACCGATCGGGCTGGCTCGAACCTGCCGTACATTCAGCTGCTCGCGTGCCGGAAGAACTGACTCGTCCGAAACGCGCTGAGATGTTCTCGCGGTGAACAGTTGAATCCGTCCGGCTGACACCGCTACGGGACGCCCATGTCTCGCTTCTCGCTGCTCGCGTTCGCCTTCATCGGTTGTGTCTCGCCCGCTTCCCAGGCGTCTCTCGCCGGCACGGGCGCCATCACCATCGACGACACCGTCGCGCCGCTCACCGAGGCGCCGACGTGCACGGCCCCGACCCCCGGCGCGCTCTTCGTCGACACCAGCGACACCTGGCAGCTCGACGACAACGGCCTGAAGCTGCGCGGCAACCGACTCACCGTGGCCGACCTCGACGGTGACGGCTACCCCGACCTCGTGGTGCATGCGGTCTCGAGCAACGTGCAGCAGCTCCAGCAGCCCGACGGTGGCGCGCGGCTGGTGTGGCAGCTGATGAACCGCAGAGGGCCCGACGGCCTGCGCCGCTTCGTCGACGAGACGGGCAACGGCCTGTTCCAGGTGCGCGGCGGGAGCGACTCGCACTACCGCGCCGCCCACCTCGCCGTGTTCGGTGACGTCGACAACGACGGTGACCTCGACGCCTTCTCGGGCACTCACGACGACCCGTCGAAGCCCGACATCGGAGACCGCAGCGAGCTGCTCCTCAACGACGGCACCGGCCACTTCTCGCAGGCGAGCCCCACGCCGGTCCGCGGAGGCTTGATGGAGCGCCTGCCCACGACGTCCGCCACGTTCACGGACGCCGATCGCGACGGCAAGCTCGACCTCTTCGTCGGCTACTTCTACGAGTACTACGGGCGCACGTATCAAGGCCTGCAGGCGCAGCTGCTCCTCGGGCAGGGGACGGGCGGCTTCACCACGGGCACCGGCCCCGCGGGGCTCACCACCACGCGCGATGGCTTCGAGGCCTTCACCAACCACCGGCCGGCGTACGGCGTCACCGCGTGCGACCTCGACGACGACGGCGCGCCCGAGCTGATGGTGAGCGCGTACGGCCGACAACGAAACCTGCTGTACCGCAACGATGGACGCGGCCGCTTCGTCGACCAGAGCGAGGCGTCAGGCTTCTTCGGCGACTCGAACGTCGACTTCACCGACAACGAGAACTTCAAGTGCTGGTGCACGGTGAACCAGGCCGACCCGAAGTGCACCAACGTGCGCCGGCCCGTCATCTCGTGCGGCGCCAACCCGGGGTCGAGCTGGGGCGACGGCACGGATGATCAGCCCTGGCGCAGCAACGGAAACACGTTCACCACGTGGTGCGGCGACCTCACCGGTGACGGCAAGCTCGACCTGTACAGCGCCGAGATTCGCCACTTCTGGGCAGGCAGCGCGAGTGACTCCTCGGAGCTGCTGAAGAACGAATCGACCAACGGGAGCGTGCGCTTCAACCGCCCGGGGAACACGGCGACGGGTCTCGGCCTGCCGCGCGTCGGCGGCTCGTGGAACGAAGGCGGGCTGATGGCTGCTGGAGGAGACCTCGACAACGACGGCCTGCAGGACCTCATCGTCGCGGCGAGCGACTACCCTGACCAGTTCGGCGTGGTGCTCCAGCAGCAAGCCGATGGCCGCTTCGTCGACAAGGCCGACACGTTCAACCTGAAGCACGCCTGCATGTCGGGCCTCGCCATCGCCGACTTCGATCGCGACGGAGACCTCGACGTGCTCGCGGGCGCCAGCACGGCGCGCGACTGTTCGGCCATCTGGCGCAAGGGCAACGAGGTGAAGCTGTACGAGAACCAGGGCCCGAGCGGGAAGTCGGTGCTGCTGCGGCTCAAGGGCAACGGCACGACGACCAACCGCGCGGCCATCGGCGCGCGTGTGACGGTGAAGGCCGGCGGCAAGACCATCGTGCGTGAGGTGAGCGGGGGCTACGGCCACTTCGGCATGCAGCACGACACCGTGGTGCACGTGGGCCTGGGCAACTGCACCGGCATCGAGGAGCTGACCGTTCGCTGGCCTGACGCGGCGGGCACGGTGCAGCGGTACGAACGCATCCCAGCTGCGGCCGGTCCGATGCTCGAGCTCCGTCAGGGCGACCCGGTCGTCTATCGCGTGAAGCTGGCGAAGTAGCCGCGTCGAAGCCGATGCTGCCGACGAGCGGGTCGAATCGCGGCGCCTGACTGAAGTAGCCCGGCGCAGCGAAGAGCGTGGTTCAGCGACGCGACGGGCGCGGCACTCCGGCCAACGCGAGGTTCAGCGCGTCGAGCTGGGCGCGGCGTGAGTCGGCTTCGAGCTCGAGCTGCCCCCGGCCATCGCGGGCCAGCTGCGCGCGGGCGTCGGTCTCACGCTGACGCTCGACACGGCTCTGAACCTCGGCCGTGCGCTCCTGCTGCTTGCGCTCGAGCTTCGTCTCGAACGAAGCGCCGACGCTCATCAGCGGGTTCATCTCGGTGAAGGTCGACTTGAAGAAGGTGATCAACTTGTTGAGGCCGAACCACTCACCGATCTTCGAAAGGAGTGAGCTCGGGCTCGACGGCGGCGGCGCGGTCGGGTCGATCTTCTGCTCGTTCACGGCGACACGTTCAGCCTTGAGGCCGAGGGAGTCGACGTAGGTGGTCGCGGCCTTCGTCGCCGTCGACAGGCGGGAGCGTGCGTTCTTGATCAGCCGTGCCATCTCGGTGCGCTCTGCCTTCTGCTCCGGCGTCGCCACCTTCGAGTCGGGCAGCGTGGCGGCCTTCGCCTTGAGCCCTTCGATCTCCTTCGCGATGCCGTCGGCCTTGTTCAGCAGGCCGTCGAGGTGCTGCTTCTCGGCTGGCGACATGGCGTCGGTCTTGTTCGAGAGGTTGCGCAGCATCTCGCCCTTGCTCGTGTTGAGCATCGTCTTGTAGCGGTCGTCGAGCTGATCGATGCGCACCAGCATCTTCTTCGAGAGGTCGTCCTGCTTCGTCTTGAGCTCGGCGATCTTCGCCTGCTGGGCGTCGGGCGAGAGCTTGCGGAACTCGGTCATCGCCGCGCGGAGCTCGGTGTTCACCGGCTGTCGCTTCTCGGCGCCCCACAGCGCGCCCGGGTCTGCCGAGGTGGCGACGTGCTCACCGGTCGGGTTGAGGCCGACCTTCGCCTGCGCGGCGGCGTCGAACGTGACGGCCTGCGAGGTCTCTGGAGACGGGGCAACTCCGAGCGCCTTCGCGACAGCAGCGGTCGCGGTGGGCGTCGTCGTCGGCGTCGTGGAGCGGGAGACAGCAGGCATCTTCGAAGCGGTCTGGGTCGAACCGAGCTTGGTCGTCGTCATGGCGTTCCTTGCAGCGTAGGCCAGCGGAGCCACCTCCGCCTACCCGGGGAAGCCAAGTGCTGGCAAGAACCCCTCATGATTGCCGTCATCCCCTCCCGCTACGCCTCGACGCGCTTCCCCGGAAAGTCGCTGGCGTTGATCAGGGGCAAGCCGATGGTGCAGCACGTGGTGGAGCGGTGCCTCGAGGCCAAGAGCTTCGACCGCGTGCTGGTGGCGACCGACGACGCGCGTATTGCAGAGGCCGTTCGCAGCTTCGGCGGAGAGGTGGCGATGACGTCTCCGACCGCCGCGTCAGGCACCGACCGGGTCGCTGAGGTCGCGCGAACGCTGGGGCTCGAGGGTGAGTCGGTGGTGGTGAACGTTCAGGGAGACGAACCGGCGCTGCATCCCCAGGCGCTGTGGGCCCTGGGCCAGGCGTTCGAGGACCCGGCGGTGCAGATGGCGACGCTGGTGCGGGCGCTCCGCGACGAGGAACGGAGCAACCCGACGGTCGTCAAAGCCGTGCTCGATGAAGCGGGCCGAGCGCTCTACTTCTCACGCGCCGACCTTCCCTTTCAGCGTGACGCAGGCGCCACCATCGAGCGTTGGGCGCACGTCGGCATCTATGGCTACCGCGCCACGACGCTGGCCCGCCTCGCCACGCTGGCTCCGACGGCGCTGGAGCAGACCGAGTCGCTCGAACAGCTGCGCGCGCTGGGGCACGGCATCGCCATCACCTGCGTGAAGACCAAGCACGGCTCGGCCGCGGTCGATCGCCCCGAAGACGTGCCGAACGCAGAGGCCGCGCTCGAGCTGCTCCCGAAGACCTACCCACCCTGAGTGCGCGGAAACCGGCGACGGGGCCCGAGTCGGTGTAGACAACGGTCATGACTCCGTCGCTCACGCAGGCCTTCGGACTCTTCTTTCAAGCGCACCCGTGGCACGGCGTGTCTCCAGGCGAGAACTCGCCCGACATCGTCACCAGCTACATCGAGATGGTGCCGACCGACGCCGTCAAATACGAGGTCGACAAGGCGACCGGCATCTTGAAGCTCGACCGGCCGCAGCGGTTCTCGAGCCAGCCGCCGTCGCTCTACGGCTTCATTCCGCGCACGTACTGCCACACCAAGGTCGGAGCCCGCTGTAGCGAGCGCGTTGGCCGGCCCGGGATTCAGGGCGACGGCGACCCGATGGATATCTGCGTGCTCACCGAGAAGCCGATTCAGCACGGCGCCATTCTCATCGAGGCGATCCCGATCGGCGGGCTGCGGATGATCGACGGCAGCCAGGCCGACGACAAGATCATCGCGGTGCTCAAGGGCGACAGTGTGTACGGCGGGTGGAAAGACGTGGCCGACGTGCCGCCGCAGCTGATCGATCGCCTTCGTCACTACTTCCTCACGTACAAGCAGTCGCCTGACGCTCCGAAGCCGACGGTGGAGATCGCCGAGGTCTACGGCCGGCTCGAGGCGCTCGAGACCATCAAGGTGTCGCTCGCGGATTACGACGACAAGTACGGGCAGCTGCAGAACCTGTTCGGACCCAATCGATAGGTGAGTCAGCAGCTCCGTGTCCTGAATTCGTGGCACGGCATACGGCCGTGCATGAGAGACCGGTCGAGAACGGCAGCGGTGCTCCTCCTCGTGGGGTGTGGCAGCGGGGTCTCGCCCGAGCACTTCCCACTGAGCAGCGGCACGGGTGGCGGCGCGGCGACCGAAACGTCGTTCGACGCTCGCGCCTTCCCTGGGCCCACCTGTGAAGGCATCGAGAGCGCGTCATCAGCGCCCACGCAGTCGTGTGCGGTGCCCGCGGTCGTCATCGGAGCCGCCGGAACCGTTCTCACACCGCGCGCCCGCGGACTCCCGACCTGGGGTTTTGCGTCGGTCATCGCGACGAGCGACACCTCGCGCCCGCCGGGCGACGACCTGCGCAATGCGCCCTGGGTCGATGGCGATGACGTTTCAGTGGGCTTCCGGGCACCGCGGGGCGGAAGGTGGCGACTCTCGGCGCGCGGCCCTGGAGCACATCGAATCGTCGCAACCCGTTCCTGCAGCCCGCCATCGCCAGGTCGCGCATGGGAACGCACCTTCAACCGCTCCAGCGACTCGTGGATCGCGACGGGCGCGGAGCTGACGACCGAGGTCGCGCTCGAGCTGTTTGCAGAACGTGACGAGCGTTTTGACGTCGTGGTCGACGGCTGCCCACGCGGGTCCCGTTGTTCGTTCTCGCTGCGCGCCGAGCGGCTCAGCGACCTCGCCTGCGCAGCCGGAAACCCGTGCGCTGAGACCGACGAGTGCTTCATCGACCGCTGTGATGCTGAACGATATGTCTGTGTCTCCAAAGAGCGGCTTCGTCAGATCGCCCCTGGGCACGCACGCGCGTGGCAGGAAGGCGGCACGCTCTTCGTTGCAGGAATTGCCTCGAATTGGCCGAAGCACCTGCCGCCGTTGCGCAGGTTCATCCGCTACGAATTGCTCGATGGGTCTGGAGCAGTGGCTCCGCACGCCTGGGCGAGTCCTTTCACGACCCTCACCGACAGCCGGTATCCACCATCGCAGGTACACCTGTACCAACGGTCGGAAGTTCGCTCGATTCGCATGGCCTTCGCAGAGCGTGAGTACGGACCCGTCAGCGGGCCGACGACGGTGATTGCGATTGGAGCGCCGACGCGGCCACGCCCGCTTGGAGCGAGCTGCATGCCCGGCGATGCCGTGGAGCCCTGCGAGCCTGGCGAATGCTCGAGCAGTGGGCCGAACGCGTTCGTGTGCGCACACCCAACCGTTCGTGTCACTGAGGCGGCTGGCTATTCGCAGGTCTTCGACTCCAACGGCCTCGCGACGACCGGACCCATCGTGTTCGTCGATCTCGTTGGGAATGAACTCACGCCAGAGGGGTGGTCCGCAACCGTTCGGGACGCGATGGGCGTCGAGCTGGTTTCCGGCGACGCCCGCTGTGACTATTCGGAGCCCAGACCTCGAACGGGCACCCGAATCGGCTGCGTGATGAGGGTGGAACCCGAACTTCTTGGGCGGGTCGCGAGCGTGAGGCTGAGCCGAACGACGAGGGGCGTGTCGTTGGTCCGCGACGTCCCAGTCCTGCCCGTGCCCACAGTTGGCTATGGCGAAGCGTGCGGAACGCGCGGACGGTACCCGTACCTCCAGGGCGACGTCGGCCGATGCGACGAGGGACTCAGTTGTGCTGGCGGTCTCTGCGCCTTCCCCGAGGAGTGGCTGTGCAGTGGTGCCGCCATCTCCACGTGGGCGCCTGCGACGTTCCCAAGCACCATCACTGGCGCAACGTCCGGCAATGAGTATTCGCGAAGCTGCGGTGGCACCTCACAGCTCGTGACGGAGCTCGACTTCGTGGCTCCGGACACAGGCACCTACGCGTTCACCATCACGGGCTCTGCGACGGCCACCGTGGCGGTTGGCTGTTCGACGCGAGGCTGCACCATCGAGCCGGCCCAGCCTTTGACCGCTGGTCCAATCGCGCTCGAACGTGGGTCCAGGGCGCGGGTACGGGTGAGCACGAGCGCGACGACGCCCACGTTCTCAGTTCGTGCCGAGCGCGGGCCGCCATGATGGACACCTTCGAACGGACCGTGCACGGCGCCAGTGCCGACCTCGGACCTGTTCGGCCCGGCGGCGCCGGCGCGGACCGTCACATCGCTGGCCGCGTGACACGACTCGGGAGCTGACGGGCCCGCTCCCAGCCAGTGGCCACGAGCGCGACAAGCACACGCTGCGTCGGCTCGTCAGTTCCACGTCACCGTCGCGGCGCCGCTCGCCTTCGCGGGCACCTTCACCCAGAAGAACTTCGTCGCCGGCACCACGAAGAAGCCGTCGGCCGCGCCATCGAGCTCGTCCTTCGACGCGCGGGCCGTGAGCGCGGCGCCGTTGAGCGAGACCGAGGTGGGAGGACTGTCGCTCCACACCTGCACGAAGGCGCCGGTCTTCACGGCGTCGAGCTTCACCTGACCATCACTGGCGGGACGAGCCCACGCTTTGCGGACGGTGACTGCATATGACGACGTGTCTTCGTACACGGTGAAGCTCGTCTCGCTCGGCCCGGGCCAGGTCAGCACGGTCAGCATTCCGGCGTGCGCGCTGGTCCCCAATCGCGTGGAGCCGTCCTTCACGTCGGCCACGATGATGGCGCCTTCCTTCACGTAGATGGGAATGCGCGCGCGATCGGTCGAGTCGACGTTGCTCAGCGTGGTGCCACCGTTGAGTGGAGTGCCCACCTCGTCCCACCACGAGAAGTAGCGGGCGTCGGCCGGCAGCGGCACGTCGCGCCGACCGGTGTCGTCGAGAATCGGCGCGATGAGGAAGCCGTTGCCGAGATGGTAGCGATAGTCGTTCGGCCATGACGCTTCGTCACCGACCGGCCGCAGCGTCACCTCGCCCTTGCCGCGGTACGCCGCCTCTCCCGTCGAATACAGGTACGGCACCAGCTGCACGTGCAGCTTCGCCCAGTACCGGTACAGCGTGACCGTCTCATCGGCGCGCTCGGGCACCGTCCACGGGGCGAGGTTGCCGCGACCGTGCAACTGCATGAACGGAGACATCGCGCTCATCGCCGTCCACCGCGCGAAGTTCGTCTGACTGAACGGAATCTTCGGGCCCGTCACGTTCAGGTCGTCGACGTCGAGATACCCACCGAGGTCGGAGCTGATGGTGACGTAGCCCGCCTTCGCGGAGCGGAAGATGTGGTCGAGCGCGTCTTGCAGTCCGAGCCAGTCGCGCCGGTTGTCGCCGACCCAGCCGATGGGCGTGTGCTCCTTCTTCGCGAAGAAGCGCCCGGGGAAGCCGTACGAGGCGTCATACGGCCGCACCATGGTGAGGAATTGATCGCCGCGCACCGCGCGCCCGTGCGTGAGGAAGTCCTCGTAGTAGGCCTCGGAGTACTGCTGCAGCGTCTTGTCGCCCTGCTTCGTCTTCACGATCACGTCGGTCGCGGGGGTCATCAACTGCGCGCCGGTGCGCAGGTACTCCTCGCCGAAGTCGAGCTTCCAGCCATCGATGACCTTCAGCACCCGCTCCTGCTTCGCGTGCCAGAACGTCTTCGCCTCGTCGTTGAAGAAGTCGATGCCGCCGCCAGTGCCCTTCCACCAGATGCTCGTCGTGCCGTCGTTGACGAACAGCCCGCGCCGCTTCGCCTCGTTGAAGCCGTCGGCCGGGCCCGCGTACGTATCGCCGCCGACCTCGAGATCGAACGAGCCGTCATTCAACATCTGGGTGATCCACAACACCGTGCGTACGTTTCGCCCGTGCAGGTTCTCCACCATCGCCTCGAAGTCCGGGTACCGGGAGGGGTTGGGAATGAACGTGTTGTAGTCAGTCTCCCAGGGGCTATCGAGCACCACCACGCCGACGGGAATGTCGCGCGCCTCGAAGCCACCGACGAAGTCGAACGTGTCGGCGCCGGTGCTGATGTCCTTCGAGATCCACGGTTGGTAGGCCCAGCGCGGCGTGAAGCCGAAGCGCTCGACGGGCTTCTCAGGCGGCGGAGTACAGCCAAGGCACAGCGCGAGGGCGACGGCGGGGAGGCGACGCATGGGCGGCTTCATCGCGTCCTGCCCTTCATGAAGCAACCCGGACACCCCTCGGATTTTCCGAAGGTGCCCGGGTCGGGTTCTGCATCAGTGGTGCTGCTTCAGTTCGCGCCGCACTGCAGGGTGACGGTGCCGGAGCGCCCACCCGCGACCGCCCACTTCGCCGCCGCCGAGCCGTCGTACGTGAGCGTGACGACTTCGTTCTTCGCGCTGGTGTGAACGATGGTCCCGCCAGCCGTGGGGCACTCGCCCTTGCACCGCTTGTAGCCACTGACGACGGTCGAGGCGCCGAGACGAGCGGTGCCGGTCTGCCACGTGCCGTCGATGGTGAGGCACTCGGCGACGGTGTCGAAGGTGATGGTGTACGAGCCGGAGCGGGTCAACGTGCCGCCGCGCGGGCCAGTGCCGCTCCCGTTGATGGTGACGACGGCCTTCTTCACGCCGTTGGCCTGCGTCGCGACGACGGTGCTGTTGATGTCGATGGTGGCGTTGTTGGCCTTCACGCCGGTGCCGGTGATGACGACGTTGACGCCGCCGCCGGTCGCGCGCGAGTAGACCGCGGTGAGCACGCCGGTGACCTTCACCAGGCCGTAGGGGCCCGTGCAGTTGGTGAGCGTGTAGGTGACGGTCGCTCCGTTCTGCGTCTGCGTCGCGCAACCAGCCGGCTTGAAGCGGGTGCCGACGCGGGCGGCAGCGCTCATCGCCATCTGCTCCGGCGTGGTGCTCATCGGCTGGGCGACCTCGTCCGACAGCTCGGCCGTGAGCGCCGACTCGGCCGACGACACCACCGCCGACTCGTCTGCGTCTTCGGCGTTGTCAGCTTCGACGCCGCGCCCACACCCGACCACCGACAACGACAGCATCACCAGCGTCCACAGGGTCTTCTTCATGGCTGTTTCTCCTTGGAAGTTCGGAGCGTCTCGCCCCGTCGAGGTCATCAACCCGGGCCCCGCAGAGAAGTTGCGGTCAGCCGTTCGGGCGCGTTCCACGGGGAGGATCAGGTCTAGTCGACCTTCGAGAGAAAGCGCAGCCCATCGTCGTTGTTGACGGCATCGGGCCCAAAGGGAAATACCGGCCCATGCGCACGCGAAAAACGAAGTTCATCTTCACCACCGGCGGCGTCGTGAGCTCGCTCGGCAAGGGCATGGCTTCGGCTTCGATGGGCGCGCTGCTCGAGAACCGCGGCCTCGACATCACGCTCATCAAGCTGGACCCGTACATCAACGTCGATCCGGGCACGATGAGCCCGACCCAGCACGGCGAGGTGTACGTCACCGACGACGGCGCCGAGACCGACCTCGACCTCGGGCACTACGAGCGCTTCACCGGCGCGAAGATGACGCGGCTCAACAACTTCACCACCGGGCGCGTGTACCACTCGGTCATCACCAAGGAGCGCCGCGGCGAGTACCTCGGGAAGACGGTGCAGGTGATTCCGCACATCACCGATGAGATCAAATCAATGATCCACGCGGCCGCGGAAGGTCACGAGGTGGTGCTCGTCGAGGTCGGCGGCACAGTCGGTGACATCGAGTCGTTGCCGTTCCTCGAGGCGATCCGGCAGCTCCGCTACGACGTGGGCAGCGAGAACGTCTGCTACGTGCACCTCACGCTGTTGCCGTACATCGCGGCCGCCGGCGAGGTGAAGACCAAGCCCACGCAGCACTCGGTGATGAAGCTGCGCGAGATTGGTATTCAGCCCGACATTCTCATCTGCCGCACCGACCGGCAGATCGGCCAGGACCTGAAAGACAAGATCGCGATGTTCTGCAACGTCGACGTGGGCAACGTCTTCACGTCGCCTGACGTCGCGAGCATCTACGAGCTGCCGCTGGAGCTGCACCGCCAGGGCCTCGACGACCGCATCGCGGAGCACCTCAACATCTGGACCCGCGCGCCCCGCCTCGAGAAGTGGGAGCAGATCATCGAGAAGGTGTACCGCCCGTCACGTGGGGAAGTGCGCGTCGCGCTGGTGGGCAAGTACGTCGACCTGAAGGAGTCGTACAAGTCCCTCAACGAGTCACTCGCGCACGGCGGCATCGCGAACGATTGCCACGTGAAGATCGAGTTCGTCGACTCGCAGGACGTCGAGACGAAGGGCGCCGAGGCGATGCTCGGCTCGATGGACGCGGTGCTGGTGCCCGGTGGCTTTGGCGTTCGCGGCACGGAAGGGAAGATTCAGGCGGTGCGCTACGCGCGTGAGAAGCGCAAGCCCTTCTTCGGCATCTGCCTCGGCCTGCAGATGGCCGTCATCGAATACGCGCGGCACGTGCTCAACCTGCCCCACGCCAACTCGCTCGAGTTCGACGAGAAGACGACCGACCCCGTCGTCACCATCATGGAGTCGCAGGTCGGCGTGAAGGACAAGGGCGGCACGATGCGGCTGGGCGCGTACGCGTGTTCGCTCAAGGCCGGCTCGCTCGCGCAGAAGTTGTACGGCGCCGAGAACGTCAAGGAGCGTCACCGCCACCGCTTCGAGGTGAACAACGCGTACCGCGCGCGACTGGCTGGGGCGGGCCTCGTGTTCTCAGGCGTGAACACCGAGCTCGACCTCGTCGAGGTGATCGAGATCACCGATCATCCGCACTTCATCGGCTGCCAGTTCCACCCGGAGTTCCAGTCGAAGCCGTTCGCGCCGCACCCGTTGTTCTCGGGGTTCATTCGGGCGGCAGTGACGGCACGCGACGCGAAGTGAGCGCGGGCGATGAACGGCGGCTACGCCATCAAGGTCAAGCTGCCGGCCACGAACGGCCGCGCCGCCCTCGAAGCGGGCCTCGCGTCCATCGCCCTGTCTGAAGGGCTGGAGCTCGAGCTGCTGACGCTCGAGCCCGATGCTGCGTCGGCGCGGGAGGACAGCGAGGAGCCGCGGCTCGTGTTCGGCGTGCACCAGGCTGGGCGTGAGGCGGTCCTCGTTCCGCGAGACAAGTCCGATTCCGTGAGCAGCGAGGCGCTCGCCAGCGCCCTCGCGGCCTGGTTCACCGGGCCCGTCGCATACGTGCTGGACACCGATGACGGTGCGACGCGGCTCTCGGCGTGGAACGGTGGCGCGTCACTCACGCCCCGGACCGGCTGGCTCTCGTTCGGCGACAGTGTCATCGAGTGGTACGTCGAGTTCGTCGCGCCACCCTTCACGGCGCTCGATGGGAATCGCGCGCGGGTGTTCCTGAGCCAGCTCGAGGCCGCACGACCCGCCTCAGTGCGTGAGGTCGACGCCCACTTCACCGCCGTCTCGGCGCGCCACGCGATCGGCCCGCTTTCGGACGCGCTCGACGACCTCGCGGTGACGATGACCGTCGCTGGCTCACCGCTCACCATCCGCGCTCGTCGCGGCAGCCCTGCAGAGACGAGGACGGCCGTGATGGAGCGCACGCTGCGAGCCCTCGACTCGTTCGAGTTCCCAGAGACCATGCAAGAGCTCGAGGTCGCAGCCGACGCCGTCCTGATGCGCGCGGTACGACGACAACTCCCCCGCGACGCACACCTCGACTCGTTCGTGAGGAAGGGGCCTCCATCGTTCTCGATGTCACGAGCGACGTGGCTCGCACGCGGCGTGCTCGATGGGGAGCCGTTCGAGACCGCAGTCAATGAGCGGTTGGACGGTCCCTTCGCTGATGACGAGGTGCCCGTCGGCAAAGGCTGGTGGTGCTTCAATCGCAACGACCTGCGGACGACCGAGACCATCTGCGAGCGCACACCAGACGTCTGCAACTCGAGCCGCCGGCGGGAGCAGGGAGGGGGCTCGGCGGTCAGCGTGTGCGAGCAGAGAGCGTCGGCCTCTTCCTACGTCGTCGACACCGACCCCACGCAGGCGGCAGTGCTAATCCCCGTCGGTGAGAAGGCGAAGATGGTCGGCTGCTTCGGCTCTGACGCCGAGTGCCACGCGTTCCGAGACCCGTACGCGGCCAACTCGTCGACCGGCGGAGGCGTGGTCGCGGTCAGCACGTGCCGAACCCTCGACTGACGGGAACACGACCGAAACCGCTCTACCGGTAGACCTCGATGGGCCAACTCTGATCTGAGCAATCCTCTCCGCCGCAGAGAAGCGAGCCCACACACTGCGCGCCGGTGAAGGCCGCGGAGTAGGTCCCCACGAAGCGGGTGCTGCTCGTGAACGTGCCGCTCAGCGTGTAGGTCTCGGTGCAGCCTCCCGAACCACCAGGAAGCACTCGCCTGAACGTGAACGAGCCGCCCGGGCAGACCGGAGCCAGCGACGACGTGTGCGTGCCGGCGGAGTGCACAGGCAGTGGGCTGGCGCTCGTCGCTGGGGAAATGGCGAATCGGTCGATGTCGAGGTTGACCTGATAGCTGCCGAAGAAGTTGCAGCACTGGTACTGCAACGCACCGCCGTCGATGCGCCACGTGCCGACCGGGTTGCACGCACCGCCGTCGCACGCTTCGTCGACCTGGTTGTTGCAGTTGTCGTCGATCGAATTGCCGCACGTCTCACTCGGCGCGGGAATCACTTCTCCGGGACACGTGGAGCCGAAGGAGCCCGACAGACACGTGCGCGTTCCGTTGCGGCACCGACCGATACCCGCCGTCCCACCCGGGCCCGAGTAGCAACTCTGCGTCAACGGGCCTCCATCAGGTCCGTCATCGAGCCGCGTGTTGCAGTCGTCGTCCACCGCGTTGCACGTCTCGGCGATCGGCAGCACCTCGCCCGAACACGCGCCGCCGAACGCGCCACCGCTGCACGTCTGCTGGCCATCGCGACACCGGCCAACACCGCGCATCGTCGGCGACACCGTGAAGCACGCACGCCGGAGCGGCCCGCCATCAGGCGCGTCGTCGATCGCCATGTTGCAGTCGTCATCTTGTGAGTTGCACAGCTCAGCGCCTGGAATCACCTCACCAGGGCACGCTGCTCCGAACGAGCCACTCGCGCAGGTCTGTGCACCATCACGACAGACCCCGATGTTCCTGGTGGCGACGGGCGCCGAGTAGCAACTGCGTCGCAGCGGACCTCCGTCGAGCTGCTCGTCCGTCGCGCCGTTGCAGTTGTCGTCGGCGTTGTTGCACGTCTCAGGTGACGCCATGCCCGGCAGGCAGACGCTCATGCCGCCATCGAACAGACACGCGTTCACCGTCACCGCGCAGGCACCGACGCCACAACTCCGCGGCGCGATGCCGTCGTCGATCGTGTTGTTGCAGTCGTCATCGACGCCGTTGCACAGCTCTGGCCCAGGCGTTCCCGGAGCACACGTCGCCGGTCCACCATCGACGCACGCGGCCACCACGCGCCGGCACGGCCCGATGCCGCAGCTCACGTCGGTGAGGTCGTCCGTCTGGCCGTTGCAGTCATCGTCGAGCCCGTTGCACGTCTCAGGCAGCGGGTTCGCCGGCATGCACGACGTGAAGCCGCCATCGCCACCCGGCAGACAGATGCGCACGCCCGCGCAGCCGAACACCGTGCACGCCTGCACCACGCCCTCGTCGACCTGCCCGTTGCAGTTGTCATCGACGCCGTTGCACTGCTCGGGCATCGACGAGACAGGAATGCACGCGGTGAAGAGGCCGCCGTCGATTCCTGAGTTCGGAACGCACGCGCGCGCGCCAGCACAGCCGTTGATGGTGCACAGCTCCGAGAGGCTCTCGTCGCTCATGCCGTTGCAGTCGTCATCGAGGCCGTTGCAGCGCTCCATCGACGGCCGCACGCCACCGTCACAGCCGCCCCACACCGAGTTCGCGCAGACGCGAGTGCCCTGCCGACAGATACCCACCGACGCGCCACACGGCTGCGCGCCACCGTTCACACACTCCGGAGGGTTGTATTCGTCGTTGTCGTCGCCGCTGGTGCAGCCCACGTCGTCGGGGAAGTCGGTGAGCCCGTCGCTGTCGTTGTCGAGCCCGTCTCCACACACCTTCGCCGGGTCAGGCACGAGGCGCAGCGAGCGCAGGCCAGCATCCGCGTCGTCGCTCACCACCTCGAGCCGGCCGTCATTCGTGTTCAGACTTCGCGCGTACTGCACCTGCACCGCCACCGAGGCGTCGGGAGCCAGCGACAGCGGCAGCATCGCCGGCGTCAGCGAGAAGTCAGCGTTCCCAGTCGGGCTGACACCGACCGCCGTCACGTGCAGCGTGGAGCCACCGACGCTCCGCAACACCGCCGTGCGCGTCACCAGCGACGCCGTCACCGGCGCGAAGACGAGCGGGTCGGGCTCGAACACCAATGCAGGCGCAATCGGACCTCCCGTCAGCGTCACCGCGCTCGCCGGCGCGTCAGCGTCATCCGTCACGATGCGCACCGAGCCGGTGTCGAGACCCGCGCCGATGGGCGCGAACGTCACCGAGACCCGCACCGTCGCGCCTGCAGGAATCTCAGCCGGCACGTCGCCGAGCGTGAAGTCGGCGCTGCTCCCGGCCTCGAGCGTCGCCATCACGCTCAGCGGACTGCGCCCGGTGTTCTCGAGCTCGAGGGTGAGCGTGCGCGTCGTGAACTCGGTGACCGGCCCGAAGTCGAGCGCGGGAGTCCCCAGCTTGAACACGCCGCGCGTCTCGACGACGGCTGCCTTGCCGCAGTTACAGCCAGCGACGGACACGGCCAGGACCACGAGAGCGAGTTGGCGCATGGGAGTCCGTCTGGCGGCGACGGCCGAGAGAGGATGACACAGCGGCACCACGACAGGCACTTCGCGGTGTGTGGAGACGTGCTCCGTCGGCTGTCGCAGACTGCCGTCCTGTGACTTCGTGCGCGACGTGTGGCGACCTCTCGTATCACTTCGCGGTCACCGGCCAGGACGAGTCGCTCCCTGCGAGCGTGCAGAACCTCAAGCGCCTGTGGACGCGCGAGTACACCCTCGGCCACGACGTGCTGCTCTGCCCGACCTGCGGCGCCTGGTTCGAGCTGAACCACGACGCGGCCTTCACCGGGAGCGGCAACGGCGACTCGCAGACGCTCGAGCGGCTGGCCCCCGAGGTGTGGAGCCCGCTCGAACGACTGCTGCACGGCGATACGGCGAACCCCGACACGCTGCTCACTGAGGCCTTCACGCGTCTGAACGAGGCGCTGCTCCTTCGCGCGTTCGAGTGCATGAAGATCGAAGTCTTCGCGGCGTGGCTCCCGGCGCTCGTCACCCGCTTCGTCGCCGCGAGCGACCCCGAGCCGCTGTACCGGGTGCTGGTCCTGGTGATCGACGTCGCCGTCCTGCGCACGAAGTACCTCGAGCTCATTCGTGTGCAGCCCGCGCCGCTCGCCCGTGAAGCGAAGTGGCTGACGCAGCTGTGTGAAGAGGCTGCCGCGAAACGACGGTGACGCGGATGACTCGCTGGCCACGTCCCGCTGCGCTACACGCGCCGTCATGGCTTCTCCCATCACGCTCGCCGGACACTCCGTCGGCCCCAACCAGCCGCTCTTCGTCATCGCCGGCCCCGACGTCATCGAGTCGGCCGACCACGCCATTCGGCACGCGCGCCGCCTCAAGGAGCTGACCCAGAAACACGGCGTGCCGTTCGCCTTCAAGTGCAGCTTCGACAAGGCCAACCGCACCAGCATCACCTCGTTCCGCGGGCCGGGCCTGGTCGAGGGCCTGAAAGTACTCGCGCAGGTGAAGCGCGAGGTGCAGGTGCCGATCCTCACCGACCTGCACGACCTCTCGCAGGTCAGCGCCGTCGCCGAAGTCGCCGACATCATCCAGGTGCCTGCGTTCCTGTGCCGGCAGACCGACCTCGTGGTGGCCGTCGCGAAGACGGGGCGAGGCGTCAACATCAAGAAGGGCCAGTTCGTCGCGCCCAAAGACATCGCGCACCAGGCGCGCAAGGCGTTCGACTCGGGCAACCCCAACGTGCTCGTCACCGAGCGCGGCGCGACGTTCGGCTACAACAACCTGGTCGTCGACATGCGCGGCTTCTCGGTGATGCGCGAGGCCGGGCTGACCACGTGCTTCGACGCGACGCACTCCGTGCAGCTGCCGAGCGCGGGCAATGGCGAGACGACGGGCGAGCGCAAGTTCGTCGGCCTGCTCGCGCGCGCTGCTGCGGCGGCGGGCATCGACGCGCTCTTCACCGAGGTGCACGAGAACCCCGACGCGGCCCCGTGTGATGGCCCGTGCAGCCTCACCTTCGAGCTCTTCGAAGAGACCTTGCGCGACGTGCTCGCGATTCGAAGGGCGCTGAGGCACCAGCCGTGACTCCGGCGGAGCGCGCGCGCGACGTGCAGCTCATCGTCTTCGACGTCGACGGCGTGCTGACCGACGGCGGCCTCTGGTACGGCCCCGATGGCGAGGTGATGAAGCGCTTCGACGTGAAAGACGGCCACGCCATGGTGCTCGCGCGGCTGACGGGGTTGCCCATCGCGCTCCTCACCGCACGCACCTCGAAGATCGTCGAGACCCGCGCACACGAGCTCAAGCTGGCGAAGGTGTTTCAGGGCCGACGTGAGAAGGGGCCTGCGCTGCTCGAGCTGTGTGAGGAGCTGAAAGTCGCTCCGGCGAACGCCGCGTACATGGGCGACGACGTGAACGATCTGCCGGCGATGAAGCCGTGTGGCCTCACCGCGTGCCCTGCCGATGCGGTGGCCGAGGTCCGTTCGGCGGTGCACTTCGTCGCCAGCGCTCCGGGAGGCCGGGGCGCCGCGAGAGAGCTCATCGAGCTGGTGCTGCGCGCCACCGGCCGCTGGGAGCAGGCGATGGCGCACATGCTCAACCCCTGACGATTACCGCCAGCAGGCGTTGCCGCAGGCCCCGTTGCAGCTGCCGTTGAGGCACTCGACGGGGTTCTGGCACGCCTGGCCGTTCGCCTTCTGCGCGACGCACGTCTGCATGCCCTGGCCCGGGCAGTAGCTGGCGTTGGTGCAGCCGGGGAAGCCGTTGGTCGAGCACATGCCGCCCGTGACGGCGAGGAACGGCTGGCAGGTGCCCATCGAACCCATCGTCACGCCCGCGCAGTAGAGCAGCCCCTTGCACTGATCGTTGCCGGTGCAGGTCGCGCCGACGTCGCCGTACGCGGTGCAGATGCCCTGGACGCAGCGCGAGCCGACCTGGCAGACCTCGTTGTTGGTGCCGCAGGGCTGGGTCGCCGCACGGCGCGGCTCGCAGAGGCCGTTGTTGCAGTACTCGGTGTCGAGACAGCTCGGCCCGGTGGGAATGCCGTTGCCCGTCTCGGAGGTGTTGCAGAAGCCGCCAGCGGTCGTGTTGAAGCGCTTCACGCAGCGGTCGGCGCCACCATCCGTCACGCCCGGCTGCGTCGCGCAGATGAGCTCGAAGTCGGTCGGGCTGCTGCGGAAGCACTCACTGCGGCCCTACACGCACTTCACGCCCTCGAGCTTCCCGAGCGCGCAGGAGCGGGCGCCGATGGGGCCGGCCGAGGCGGGGCACACGTAGCCGGGCGCGCACTCCGAGGTGCTGTTGCAGCCGGCATCAGCGCCGCCCAGCGGCACGCACAGGTCGGGGCCGGCCGCCTGCCGGCAGAACGTACCGGGCGCGCAGGCCGCGGCCGTGTTGCAGGCCGCCGTCCCGCCGTCGGGGTTGGCGAAGCGCACGCACTGGCCGCACGCGGCGTTGCCACCGGGAATGTTGCAGTACCCGCCGGCGCACTCATCGCTCGAGGTGCAGATGGCGCCAGGCGCGGCGAGCGGCGTGGTGAACGCGTTGATGTCACACACCGTGAGCGCCGCGGTGCGATCGCGCACGCAGCTCGCCGACGGGAACTGGGCATCGAGGCACGTGCGAAGCCCGGTGAGGTTGACGGCTCGGCGGCCGCGCTCGGCGCCAGCCTGCTGAATGCGGCACTCGTCGCGACGCGTGGCCTCACAGAGCGTGCGCTGCGTCGCCGGGGCGGTGTTGTTCGCGCGGCCCGTCACGGGGTCCCCGAAGAGCGTGCCCGCCGCGACGCAGCGAATGTAGAAGTCACACTCGCGCTGGGCGACCTCGGCACAGAAGTCGTACACGCCACCGTCGGACGCCGTGCCGCCGCCTGCCGAACCGCCGGCCACCGCGCCACCCGCTGAACCTCCGGCAGCCGCGCCGCCTGCTGCCGAGCCACCTGCCGCGGAACCACCGGCAGCAGCGCCACCCGCGGTCGAACCGCCAGCAACGCCACCGGCCGCTGCGCCACCCGCCGTGGCACCACCGGCGTCGCCACCCGCCGCCGCGCCGCCTGCATCGCCACCTGCAGCAGCTCCACCAGCATCACCACCCGCGGCGCTGCCACCAGCAGCCGAGCCACCCGCCGCGCTCCCGCCACCGGTACCCGACGTGCCGCCTGCGCTCCCACCATCGGGGCAGGGCGCGCCGTTGCAATCATCAACGGGTGCGAAGTTGCCGCAGGAACAGCCAGCGGAGAAGACGGCGACGGCGAAGGACAGCGCGAGGAGTCGTGACATGGGCGGGGACGTAGCCAATGTCCCGCCCCCGGGGAAGAGGCCTCGCGACGCGCTGAGTTGCAGGCGACAAAGGAGCACCACCGCCCGGGCCGGGTAGAGTCGCGCCCATGGCGAGTTCCCGTTCCGTCTCGAGGTTGCGCGACGTCGTGCTGAAGGCTGGCCTCGTCGATGAGCTGCAGATGCGCTCGGCCATGGCCCGCATGGAGCAGTGGGGAGGACGGCTGCCCGCGGTGCTGGTGGAGATGGGCTTCGTGGACGAAGAGCAGCTCGCCGAGGCGATCGCCCGGACGCTCAAGATGTCGGTCACCCATCTGGGGGCCATCGTCAAAGACCCCGCCGCCCTCGCGAGGGTCGACGTCGCGTTCTGCGAAGCGAACATGGTGTTCCCGGTGCTCTACAAGGACCGCTCCCTCACCCTCGCCATGACCGACCCCACCGAGCTGGGCGTCATCGACGCAGTGTCAGCGAAGGCGAACGCGCGGGTGACGCCGCTGCTCGCGAGCGAGACCGAGATCAGCACCGCCATCGCGCGCCACTACAAGGGCCTGCACGTCGAGCCGAAGTCGTACTCGATGCGGAAACGCGTCACCCACGAGGTGCCCGCGGCCGACGGTGGCAACCTGCCCGAGGCGGTCTTCGCCCTCGATCTCAAGGAGCCTCCGAAGCCTGGCCAGCGCGCACCGTCGGCTCCGACGGGTGTCATGGGCCGAGCACCCAGCGCCAACACCCTGCTCGACGAGATCATGGGCGACGACCACGCCCCCGCGCAGGACGGCTTCACCGAAGCCGAGCTCGTTCGCCTCGACGCGTGCCGCCTCAATCAGGAGAAGGCATCGACCATCATCAGGGCCATCAAGGAGCTGCTGGCAGAGAAGGGCGTCGCCTGACGACTGTACAAGGTTCGTATGTCAGCAAATCGACAACGAACCTCGACACAGACAACATCATGAATTTACGGTTAATTTGATTAATAGCCAGATTTCATCGACGGAAGAATGAAATAAAATCCGAGCAGTCTCGCGCTGAAGCCGCTATCACTGAGGCTGTGGGACGCGCGACTGGAACACTCAACAAGGATCACCACGAAGCCCGGGCTGACCTGGCTCGAAAGGTCGCGCAGCAGCTGCTGACGACCGGTGGCACCCTGCCCTCGTTGAGCGCGCTCGCCGATGGAGCGGGTGTGGATCCCGGAACGCTCCGCCACTACTTCGTCGACCGCCGTGGCGTGGTGAAGGCCGCGATGGAGACGCTCCTCGCCCACGGAAACGAGCAGAAGCTCCGGGCGCTGGCCCTGGCGGACCTGCCGATCCGCGAAGCGCTCGTCACCCTGCTCAGCCGGGTCGCGAAGGCCTGGGGCGGAATGCTCGGTGGCATGCACGCGACGGGCTTCGTCGAAGGCATGGTCGACGGCGAGCTGGGCCAGACCTACGTCTCGACGATGCTCGAGCCCACGCTGGCCACGGTCGAGGCGCTGCTCGAGCGTTACCGCGCGCGAAACATGCTCGAGGTCCCCGACGTACGGATCAGTGCGCTGGCGTTGATGTCGCCAGTGCTGCTCGCGTGTTTCCACCAGTTCCAGCTTCAGGGCCGCGCGTGCCGGCCCCTCGACCTCGACGCCTTCGTCGAGGGTCACGTGAATGGGTTTCTCCGCGGCTACGCCGCTGTGCCTTCGCCGTAATCACCGCCGTCCTCCACCGGAGTCCTCATGCTTCGCCTCGTCCTGCCGCTCGCCACCTTCGCTCTCCTCACCGGCTGTCTGCGGAACGACCCCGTGCCCACGCTGCCAGAGGCGGTGGTCGGTCACTGCCGGTACACGAACCCGTTCGCGAAGCTCGAGGAGTGCCGCGACTACCTCGGTGAGTGGAGTGAGAAGCAGGCGAAGGATGACTGCGCCTCACAGCAACTCGAGGGCCAGAAGGCCGAGTTCGTGCTCGCGACGAAGTGCTCGTACCCGTCGATCCTCGGCTACTGCATTCTCGGCGGCGGCACGAAGTTCACGCGCATTCACCTGCCGGGCAGCGACGACACGAAGTGCGCGGGCTCCGAGCGCGGCTGTGAAGTCTTCGGCGGCGGCTTGTTCGACCCCGCGCCCATCTGCGGCGGCAAGGTGAGCGAAGGTGGCGGCACCGGCCTGCCGACGTACCAGCCGCCGGTGCTGTTCTGTAAGGACCCGATGCCGGGCGAAGCGGCGGGCAAGAGCGCCAACGGTCAGGTCTGCACCTGGTCGATGATCAGCGGCGCCACCGAGCCGGGCCGCGACTTCGAGCAGTACTCGGACTGCAACATCGTGCGCACGCAGCGCCCCTATTACGGCGCGCCGACGAACATGAACGCGACCCGCGAAGACCCGCGCCTGAATGACCCCGCGTACAAGGCCGAGATCGACTGGATGAAGAAGGAGATCACCGCGACGGCGTGCGTGTGCTGCCACAAGACGTCGGCTCCCAATGGCGCCTCGAACTGGCACGTCGACCAGCCCGGCAACTTCATCAACGGCTTCTACGATCGCGGCCTCGCGATGGGCGCAGGGTGGATCAACACGGTGGGCTTCGGCGCCTACCCCGTGGAGCAGAACAACGGCTTCTCGCGCGCCACGCCGGATCGCCCTGACGACTCCATCTTCGTGACGACGGACCCTGCGCGCATGAAGCGCTTCTTCGAGGCTGAGCTCGCGTTCCGCGGCAAGACGAAGGCCGACTTCGCAGGCCAGGTGTACGGCGCCGGCCCGCTCGATGATCAGCGCTTCTACGTGCCGAAGGCGTGTGAGAACGGCGAAGGCGTCGACGAGGCCGGCACGCTGACGTGGATCGGTGGCCGTGCCCGCTACGTCTACGTGATGGAGAAAGACGCGAAGAGCCCGGGCGTCGCGCCGAACCTCGACATGCCTGCGGGCGTGGTGTGGCGCTTCGATGTCGCGCCGACCGAGAAGCAGGGCCTCGAGTCGGGTTCGGTCACCTACGGGAACACGCCGGCTGGAGCGGCTCAGCGCTTCCCTGCCGAGGGCTCACCCGCCGCGCTCGTCACGGGCCGCGAGTACTACCTGTACGTGCTCCAGGACGTCGCGTTCCCCGCCACGCGCTGCATCTTCACCAAGCGCTGACCTCGCGGTGCGACCTCCCGCGCACGCTGGCGGGAGCTGCGTTTTCGACTCATCAGCGCCGCGCCTCAGCCCGAGTCACCCGGCGCCGCCCCTCATCCCGACTCGTCCGTCCGGCGCCGCCTCAGCCGATGCGTCTCTTCGGCGCCGATGACGAGCGTCTCCCCCGTCGCGCGGAGGAGCGGGCACCGCATGCTACTGTGCGCCTCGTGCGCCTGACCCTCCTCTTCTCCCTGCTGGGCCTCGCCTGCGCTCCGATGCCTCCGAAGCAGACGGCACCCACCGTCACCCCCCTCCCCGACTTCACGCTGCTGGACGTCAACCCCGCCTCCGCGACGTCGGGGCAGCAGGTCGGCCCGGTCACGCTCCGAGGGAAGGTGAGCGGCTGGTACTTCACGCACACGAGTTGAGGGTACTGCCGGGGCCAGGCTGGCCTCCTCCAGACCCTCCAGAACGAGCTCGAGGCTGAAGCGCCGGGAGCCGTGGTGCTGTTGTCCGTGAACGAAGCGGGCCTCGAGTCAGGCAACGAGGGCTTCGTGATGGGCAAGTCGATGCCGCTGTTGCAGGACACCACTGGCACGAACGCCTGGGCGCTCTGGCAGGTCGAGTACCGCGACGTCGTGGTGCTCGACGCGCAAGGCCGGCGCCGGAGCGTGCAGAACCTCACCACGAACGATCTCTCGGTCACCGCCAACTTCGCGGCCCTCAAGCAGGCGCTGCTCGACGCCCGGTGACACGTTCCGTCACTTGGGTCCCGCGGTGGGATGTGCTCAACCTCGCGTCCCCGTGTTGAACGTCATGCTCACCCTCGCGCTGGCACAGGCGGCCAACCCGTACCTCGACGAGGCGAGGCAGTTGGCGCGTGAGCTGAAGTTCTCCGACGCGATCGGCCGGCTCCGCGTGGCGCGCCAGGTGCCCAACCTCGATCGAACTGAGCGCATCGAGGTGCTCGAGTTGCTGGCGAAGTGCCACGTGGCCGAAGGAGATCGGCCCGAGGCCGAGGCCGCCTTCTCGGAGCTGCTGTCGCTCGAGCCCGAACATGAGCTCGACCGCGAGTCGACATCGCCGAAGATCCTCACCGTGTTCGACGACGTGAAGCGCCAGCTGTTCCCCGATCAACGCGTCACCTTGATTGAAGAGGCGGCGCCGCCTGGCCGGTTCCGGGCGCGGGTGGTCGACCCGTTCAAGCGGGTCAGCGCCGTGCTGCTGATGGTGCGCACCGGCGACGGCCCGTGGGAGGCGAAACCGGTGACGCTCGAGGCGCGCAGGCTCGACGTGGCCACGCCGCTCGCGCCCACCCTGACGGTGACGTGGTACCTGCAGGCCACCGATGCCGCTGGAGCGCTGCTCGCCACCATCGGCTCCGCAGAAGCGCCCCGGGTCACCGAGCGGCCGACCAGCCCCGTCGTGAGCCCACCGCTCGCCCCCGATGAATCGCTCGCGCCCACGAAGGTCGCCGGCGTCGTGACGGGCATCGTCGCGCTCGTCGCGGTCGGCGTCGGCACCGGCCTCCAGCTCAATGCCCAGGCGCTCGAGCGCGCCGCACGCGACCCCTCACGCCCGCCGGGAGACTGGGCCGACACGGCTCGGACGACGCACGCCGAAGCAGTCGCTCGAGCCCAGTGGTCCATCGGCCTCTTCGCAACGGGAGGCGTGGCTGCGCTTTCGGCCACGGTCCTCTTCGCATGGTGAAACGACTCCACTTGCTGGCGCTGATGGCTGCGGCGTGTGTGCCGGGCCCGCTCGACGAGACGGGCAAGCAGTGCTCCGAGCTTCGGCCCTGCGGTGAAGGGTTCATCTGCGTCGACGCCGTCTGTCAGGACGTCGCCTTCGACGCGGGCCTCGCGCCGGATGCCGGGGCCGACGCAGGGCCAGACGCTGGACTCGATGCCGGGCTCGACGCGGGCCGGGTCGATGCAGGCGTCGACGCAGGTGTCGTCGATGCGGGTCTCACCGATGCCGGCCGACTCGACGGTGGGCCGTCAGACGCAGGTCTCGACGCGGGGCCAGAGGATTCGGGGATTCCTGTCGACACGAACCTGCTCCTGAACCCGGGCTTCGAGTTGGCGACCGCCGATGGTGGGGCGCGCTCCTGGCGGGCCACGACCGGCGCGCTCGCGGCGGTCCCCCCGGGGCGCACGGGCCAGCGAGCAGGGCGGCTCACCGCGACGAGCACCAGCAGCCCGTCGATGCAGAGCGACCCCGTGAACGTCACGACGTCCTTCGGCATGCTGTTCTGCAGCGAGGCGTGGGTCCGGCACGATGTCGATGGAGGGACCTCTTCGGTGACGATGACGATTCGCGACCGCTACGGCGACGGAGGCATCGACTCGAGCAACGGCTCGTCGACTCAACCGCCCCCTGGCCAGTGGCGGAGGATTCGCGAGCAGTGGCTGTCGTACGGCAACTCCTCGGTCGACGTGCGCTTCACGACCAACCGGGTCGACAACACCAACTCGGTGCTCATCGACGACGTCCTCCTGTTCCGTTCGTCCAGTGCTTCCTGCGTCTACCCCTGAGCCACGAGGAGCCCGTGGTACCCTCGGGCCCGTGGAAAAGGCGGCCACCCAGAAGCATGGCTTCGAGCTCGTCAGGCGCCTCGCGTCTGGCGGCATGGGTGAAGTCTTCATCGCGAAGAAGACGGGCGCGGCCAACTTCGAGAAGCGCGTCGCGCTGAAGCTGCTGCTCCCTCACCTCACGGCGCTGCCAGAGTCGGTGAGGCGCTTTCACGCCGAGGCGCGGCTGGCCGCCCGAATGCACCACCCGAACATCGTCGAGATCTTCGACGTCGGTGAAGCCGAGGGCCGCCCCTTCATCGCGATGCAGCTCGTCGAAGGCGTGAGCCTGGGGCAGTACCTTCGGTACTCGGCCGAGCAACGCCTCACCACCCCGCTCCCCATCGTTCGCGCCATCACCTTGTCGGTGTGTGAAGCGCTCGCCTACGCGCACGAGCTGAAGGACGCGAAGGGCCAGCCGCTCAAGCTGGTGCACCGCGACGTCACGCCCTCGAACGTGCTGCTCTCGTACACGGGTGGCGTGCAGCTGACCGACTTCGGCATCGCGCGCGTAGGAGAAGCGGCGACCCGCGCAGGCGCGCTCCAGGGCAAAGCCGCCTACGTCGCGCCCGAGCAGCTGACGCACGAGGCGCCCGTCGACGCCCGCGCCGACCTCTACTCGGCCGCCGTCACCCTCTACGAGCTGCTCACCGGCACCAACCCGTTCCGTCGAGAGACCCAGGATCAGACGTTCGAGGCCGTCCTCAAGGGCGCTCCGCTGCCCATTCGCAAGGTGCGGCCCGACGTGTCGGCGCAGATGGAAGCCGCGCTGACGCGGGCCATGGCGAGGCAGCCCGGCCAGCGGTTCGCCGACGCGACCAGCTTTCGAAAGGCCTTCATCGACGGGCCGGTCGCGAGCGCGCCAGACCTCGCCGAGCACCTCGCGCTCGTCACGGCGCCCTTCCGCGCGCAGGTGTCGATGGTGGATGACGATGAAGGCCCCGGCACCATGTCGCAGGTGCTGCTGGTGACGCACAGCGTGTCGGCAGACCTCACGCCCGTCGCGTCGAGCCCCCGATGGCCGCTCGCGGTGGGCGTGCTGCTCGGGCTCGTTTTGCTCGTCGGCGTGGGCGCTGGCCTTCGGCGGGAGTCGCTGGCGCAGGAGCCACTCGTGCAAGGCGTCGTCACCTTCGAGGGAGCCAGCCCGACGCCAGGCGCCGAGCCCGCCCTCGCCGTGGAGCCGCTGGTGACGGTTGGAAAGCCCGTCGTCGAGCCAGGGCCTGAGCCGCGTCGGCCCGTCAGCCAGCCTTCGAGGCCGAGGGTGACGCGACCTGCGCCACCGCCGCCGACGCCCCCACCCGCTGCGCTGCGCATCGGCTACCTCGCGGCCGACGCAGTGCCGTGGGCCGACGTGCTGATCAACGGAGCGCGGGTCGACCGCACGCCCTTCTCGAAGTACCCGCTGCCGGTCGGCAGGCACCAGGTGACCTTCCGCGCGCCTGATGGGCGCACCCAGGCCAGATCGATCGCCATCACCGAGGGAGCCACGACGTCACTGCGTGTAGAGTTCTCGGCCAGCCGATGACCGACCCGCGCACCGACACCCTCGACCAGACCGCCGCGCCCTTTCGCCCGCTGCCGGTTCGTTTGCTCGTGCTCGCGGGGCCAGACCTCGGGAAGGAGTTCGTGCTCGAGCAGGGCACGGCGCTGGTGGGCTCGCATGCCGATTGTTCGCTGCAGCTGACCGACGGCGCGGTGTCGCGGCGGCACCTGTCGATCGAGCTGATGGGCGTGCGCGCGCGCGTGCGGGACTTGAGCTCGAAGAACGGCACCCGGTTTCAGGGCGCGAAGGTGGCCGTGCTCGACCTGCCGCTGGGCTCGGTGGTGGAGCTCGGCGCCACGCAGCTCGCGGTGCTGCCGAAGGTGAGCGCGACCGTCACGCCGCGAGACTCGCTGGGGCCGCTGTTGGGGCGCTCCGAGGTGATGCGGCGGTTGTTCTCGCAGCTCGAGCAGGTCGGCCCGACCGATGCGTCGGTGCTCCTTCACGGAGAGACGGGCACGGGCAAAGAGGCGTGCGCACGAACGCTCCACTTCTTGTCGGAGCGCGCGAAGAAGCCGTTCGTCACCTTCGACTGTGGCGCGGCGACGGGCGAGCTGGTGCAGGCGACGCTGTTCGGTCACGTGAAGGGCGCGTTCACCGGCGCGGTGAAGGACTCGGGCGGCGTGGTGGACGCGGCGAACGGCGGCACGCTGATGTTGGACGAGGTGGCAGCGCTCCCGCTCGAGCTGCAGCCGCTGTTGTTGCGGGTGCTCGAGAGCGGCTCGTACCAGCGCGTCGGTGACACGAAGTCGCGCACGAGTGACTTCCGCCTCGTTGCGACGACGCAGCACGACCTGCCCTCGCGCGTGAAGGCCGGCGCGTTTCGGGCCGACCTCTATTACCGGCTCTCGGCCATCGTGCTCGAGGTGCCGTCGCTCAAGCAGCGGCTGGAAGATGTCGCGCCGCTCGCGCAGTCGTTCGCGAGGAACCAGCAGGCCGACGCGGTGCTGTCGCCGAGCGCGCTGGCGGCGCTGTCGGCGTGGCAGTGGCCGGGCAACGTGCGCGAGCTGAAGAACGTGGTCGAACGAATCCTCGCGCTGGGTGAAGAGGCCGTGCTGCCCCGCCCGCCCGACGCCGGCACTGGAGAGGACTTTCACGTCGCCCGGGAGCGCGCCTTGGCGGCGTTCGAGCGCAGCTACCTCGAGGCGCTGTTGACGCGGCACCAGGGCTCGGCCGCGGCAGCAGCCCGCGAGGCCGGCATCGCCCGCAGCTACCTGTACAAGATGCTGGAACAGCACGGCGTCGACCCGGCGAAGTTCCGGAGCTGATCAACTCGTCAGCCACCGGGCCTCTCAGACGTCGACGAAGTGCTTGACGTCCCGTGAGGTCACGGGCAGAAGCGCCAACGCTTTTCGTTGCTGATCACGCCCAAGTAGCTCAGTTGGTAGAGCAGGGGATTGAAAATCCCCGTGTCGCTGGTTCGATTCCGGCCTTGGGCACTCGTTTCAAGCAGATAGCTCGTGGGTGTCGTCCACTGAGTCTGATGTTTGAGGCCGTTTTCGCTCCCGTCTGGCACACCCGTGGCACAGGGCGCCGTCAGCGAAGGACCGAGAGCACGAGCACCAGCAGCGTCACGAAGGCCGCGAACCCGAGCGCATGAAGTCGGGCCGCCTCGCGCAGCTCCATGAACTCGAGGCCCACGGCGAGCGCCTTGAGGCCCGCCAGCACGAGCGCCACCTGGAGTCGCCCCGAGCCTACCGACGCCATCGAGAGCCCAACGAGCACCACCCACGTCACCAGCCGCATCAGGCCCCCGCGAAGAACAACGGAAAGAGGAAGAACCAGGCGACGTCGCACAGATGCCAGAAGAGCACCGAGCCCACGACGGCCGTCTCTTCGTCTTCGAAGTGCGCTCGCCC
>JAUXRI010000085.1 GCA_030681895.1 Myxococcales bacterium
ATGCCGGCGTCGATGCGGGCACGCCGAGTCCAGACGCCGGCGCGGTCGTCGATGCCGGCGTGGTGATGCCGCAGGACGCAGGGCGGACCGACGCAGGCGCGGCGATGGTGGACGCAGGGCTCTCGTCGCAAGACGCAGGTCGCGCTGACGCCGGCATGGCACCGGACGCAGGCATGACGCCGATGCTCAACGCGCGCTCTGGCTGTCGCTGTTCGTCGGTCGATGCCTCGACGTTCTTCGCGGTGCTCGCGCTCACCACCCTCGCGCGCCGTGGTCGGAGACGCAGCTGACTGCTGTTGGGTCGATGCCTCGTATCGGCGTCTCCGGCGTGCACCACACGGCTCCGCGACGATGCGCAGGGCGCACCGGTCGGAGGCGCCGCTGACTGTTTGTCCGAGTCGATGAGCCTCGTGTCGCCGTCGCCGGCATGCACCAGGCAGCTCCGACGAAGCGCAGGTGCGCACGATCGGAAACGCGGCTGACTGCTGTGTCGATGCGCTCGTGCCGGTGGCTCCGGAGTGCATCACGCAGCCCGACGAAGCGGAGGCACTCGCCCTGCTTCAGCGAGACTGACGCGATCGCTGGCCGAGAAAGTGAAACGCGAGCTGCTTCTCGAGACGTTCGAGCGCCTCCGCAGCGTCCAGTGCGAGCTCGGCCCGTTTCGCGCGGGACTCTTCGACGACCAGCCCCGAGTCAGCGTGCCCTCGTGCCGCGGCGAGCGTTGCCCGCAGCGCCTTCGTCGCCTCGACGATGGAGACCGCGCCAGCCAGGGAGACCTCGGTCGCTTCGTGAGCCTCGAGCAGCAGACACCGATAGCGCCGGCAGGTGAGCGGCCGCTCCGCGTAGACCCGGCACGCGGTTCCATCGAGCGCGGGGCACGGCTGGCGCGCGTGATGTTGCCCGTCGACGACCTGCAGCCGCACCTTCAGCGCAGGCACCTCGGCCTCGAGCAGCGGTACGCGATTGAAGAGCGTGCCGTCACAGCAGAAGCCACACGCCAGACACAGGCTCACCGTGCCCTCCAGCGCCATACGGTCGCAGGTCGATCGTTCACGCTGTCCCACGCAGGGAGGCAGGCCACGTCGTACTGCGCGACGAGGTGCACGCGGTGCTTCGGGAAGAACTGCCGACCGGGGTCGCCCACGAGGACCTCGGCGCCGCGCGCGACGAGTTGGTCGAGCCACGGCACCAGCCTCGCGACGAGGGGCGCCTCGTAGAAGACGTCTCCCACCAGCACGAGCGGCCAGCCGGCGTCGGTGCCGATGAGGTCTTCTCCGCTGAGCTGCAGCGTCACGGCGTTGAGCTCGGCGTTGAGCCGCGACACCTCGAGCGCGAGCGAGTCGATGTCGTTCGCTTCCACCAGGGCGCCGCGCCGAGCCGCCGCGATGCCAGCGACGGCGCCGCCGCACGCGAAGTCGAGCACACGAACACCCTCGAGCTGCCGCGTCTCGAGGTGACGGGCGAGCGCCAGACTGCCCGGCCAGACGTGGGCCCAGAACGGCGGCGGGAGTTCTCGACGTTGCAACGCCTCCATCGCCATCCACAGCGGCACCGGCTCGGGCGCGGTCCACACGTGAAGCCCCGGGAGCGCTTCGCTGCGAAAGAGCTGGGGCATCGCCTCGGCCAACACGGAGAGCGCCTTACCGGTTCAGCGGCGAAGAAGCAGCTCGTTCGCCCGCCCGAGGCAACTCGCGCTGCGAGAGTCGCAGCAGCTTCAGAAACATCGTCCGTGCGAGCGACAGCGGCGAAGTCATCGCGACGCCCCTGCGTTTCGCGCGGCGCGGCGAGTAGTCTCTCGCGCATGCTGAGCGCACTGCTGGTGGGACTCTGCGTGTCGGCCATCGACGGAGGCGTCAGACAGGCGCCCGACGCAGGCAGCCCGAAGCGCCTGCGCGTCCTGGTTCGACTGTTCACCGATGGCTTCCTGCCGCCCCAGGCCACGCCCGAGACGGCCGAGCTCGAGCTGCTCGAGGCCTTTGCGGAGCGACACGGCCTCATCGTCGAGCGCGTCGCGGTGGAGCGCTTCGATGAGCTCATCCCCGCGTTGCTGGACGGCCGTGGCGACGTCATCGCCGCGGGCCTGACGGTGACACCAGCGCGGCAGAAGCTGGTGTCGTTCACCCGGCCGACCGAGGTGGTGGATGAGGTGCTCGTCGCGCGCGCGGTGGATGGAGGCGTGCCGAAGACGCTCTCGGAGCTCGCAGGCGCGACCGTGCACGTCGCGAAAGGCAGCGCGTTCGTCGAGTCGCTCGAAGCGCTCGCGGCGAAGGGCGTCGCGCTCAAGGTCGAGGAGGTCGAAGGCTCACTCCCACCAGACCACCTGGCCTGGGAGGTGTGTCGCGGCCTCTAGCGATTCACGGTGGTCGACAGCCGACGCTACGAAGCCATCGCGAACTACACGAAGGGGCTCGTCGCGCCGCTCACCATCACCAGCGGCCGGCCCATCGCGCTGGCGCTCCGACACGACTCGACGGCGTTGCGCGCGAAGCTCGACGCGTTCCTCATGGAGCGCTCCTTCATGGAGGAGCTCAAGACCAGCACCGGCGACCTCGACGTCATCCAGAAGCGCGGCACGCTGCGGCTCCTCACGCGGAACAACGCGGTGAACTTCTACCTGCACAAGGGTGAGCGCCTCGGGTTCGACTACGAGCTCGCGAAGCTGTTCGCGAAGCAGCTCAAGGTGCGGCTCGAGGTGGTGGTGGCGCCTTCGTACGACTCGCTCCTGCCGATGCTGAAGGAGGGCCGCGGTGACGTCATCGCGGCGTCGTTCACGGTGACGCCGGAGCGGCAGCGCGAAGCGGCGTTCTCGTCGCCGTACCTCTTCGTGAAGGAAGTGCTGGTGGAGCGGCAGAGCCCCGACGCCGGCGTGCCCATCACGTCGTTGAGCCAGCTCGCGGGGCGGCGCGTTGCGGTTCGGCCCTCATCCTCGTACGCGACGACGCTGGCGCCGCTCGCGCAGCAGTACGGCTTCACCGTCGTGCCTGCCGATGAAGAGCTCGAGGTGGAAGACCTCATCGCCGACGTCGCGACCGGCGCACAGGACCTCACGGTGGCCGACAGTCACTTCCTCGATGCGGAGCTGCTCACCCGAAGCGACGTGCGCTCCGGGGTGGTGCTGTCGAGCGAGCGACCCATCGCGTTCGCCTCACGGCTCGAGAACCCGAAGCTGCTCGCTGCGCTCAACGCCTTCGTGAAGAAGACGTACCGGGGACTCGAATACAACGTCATCAAGAAGCGCTGCTTCGAGAACAAGAAGCAGGCCGTCGTCGCGCGCACGCAAGACTCGTTCAAGACGGGCTCGCTCTCTCCGTACGATGGGCTCATCAAGCGCTACTCGACGCAGTACGGCTTCGACTGGCGGCTGATGTCGGCGCAGGCGTGGAGGGAGAGCCGCTTCGACGCGAGGGCGACGTCGTGGGTCGGCGCGCAGGGCTTGTTCCAGGTGATGCCGGCGACGGGAAAAGAGATGGGCTTCTCGAAGCTCTATGACGCCGAGAGCGGCACGCACGCGGGCATCAAGTACATGGCGTGGCTGCTCAAGCGCTTCACGCCGTCATTGCCGCTCGACGAGCGCGTGCGGTTCTCTCTGGCCGCCTACAACGCAGGGTACGGCCGGGTGGAAGACGCGCGACGGCTCGCGGTGGAGCTGAAGCTCAACCCCGACCTCTGGGCCAACAACGTCGAGAAGGCGATGGGGCTGTTGGCTCGGCCGCAGTACGCGAGGCGCGTGCGGGGTGGCTTCTGCCGGTGTCAGGAGCCCGTCGAATACGTGAACGTCATCGAGAACAA
Organism: Myxococcales bacterium; assembly: GCA_030681895.1. GTDB lineage: Bacteria > Myxococcota > Myxococcia > Myxococcales > Myxococcaceae > Xiheimicrobium. The sequence goes on from JAUXRI010000085.1 coordinate 3,790, forward strand.
GTACCAGTCGTTCGCCCAGTTGGTGGAGGAGTGAGCGCTACTTCACGTCGAAAGCGCGCTCTGCGTCGGCGAGGCTGATCATCAGGGTCATCGGATCGAGCGGTGACGCGACGAAGCCGCAGCGCTCATAGAACCGCCTGGCGTCTTCCGAGATTGCATGGACGAGCAAGGCCCGGATCCCACCGATCGCCGCCGCCTGCAGGGTACGAACAACTGCATCACGCAGCAGACCGACTCCGAGGCCCTTGCCCTGTTGGCTGCGGTCAACAGCGAGACGCGCGAGGATCATGGCCGGGACCGGGTCGGGCATGTTTCGCCGGACTCGGCCCGTTGCGTGCTGCTGCGCGACGGCTCCCGTGGCGAGGGCGTAGTAGCCAACGACGACGGGCCCCTGACACACGACGTACGTCCGCGAGGCGCCGCTCATCTCGTTCTGGAGCGCACGCTTCTTGAGCCAGTCGTCGAGCGCCGGGACACCCGAGTCGAACTGAGAGACATCGTGTGCGTCGGTCAGGTGCGCCGGCGGGCTCAAACCGTTGGTCCGGCTCATCGGTCCCAGGGAGCCTTCGTGCTGAGCAACCGTCTCAGCCGTGGATTGTCCGAGGGAGGCTTGTCGAGCGCAGCGGTGAACTGCTTGAAGGTCTTCTCGTCGACGAGAAAGAGCCGCTGGTCGAGCAACACCGAGGTGGCCTCGCGGCACGCCGCATCCAGCATGAACTCCGAACGGTTCTTGCCAACGGCCTCGGCCGCCCGGTCGATGAGCTCACGCTTTCGCTCGTTCGCACGAAGGTTGATGGTGACGCCGCGCTCAGTCCGCACAGTTCGTGTCTGCATATCACTCCGAGTGTCCGCACAGTGACGGTACAGGGCTGTGTATACATCGTCAACACGCCATCCTGACGACCAGAACCACACTCGTCAGGCTGCCAGCGGCAACATCAGCCTGAACACCGTGCGCCCGGGCTGAGACTCGAGCGTCAGCGCGCCGCCGTTCGCCTCGACGAGCTTCCTCGCCAGCGGCAAGCCCAGGCCAGTCCCCTTCTCTCGCGTCGTGAAGAACGGCTCGAAGATGCGCGCCTGCAGCTCGGCGGGAATGCCCGGGCCTTCGTCCTGCACCTCGAGCACCCCGCACTTGCCATCGACGCGGCCCACCACCTTCACCGTCTGCCCAGCCTTCGACACCTGCACCGCGTTCTTCACCAGGTTCACCAGCGCGCTCGTCAGCAGGTTCTCGTCTCCATCGAGCCGCGACGACGGCACCTCGACCTCGAGCTTCACACCGCGCCCGCTCGCTTCACCTTGCAGATGCCCGACGGCGCTCTCGACGAACTGCTTCGCGTCGAAGGCCACGCGCGCGACCTTCTGCTCCTTCGCGAACGCGAGGAAGTCTTCGACGATGCGCTTCAGGTAATCGAGCTCACGCCGAATGCGGCCGAGGTGCTCGAGCGACTCAGGCACGCTCGGCGTCGCGCCCCGCAGCTCTTCATCGAGCAGGCCGGCGAACAGCTCGATGCCGCCGAGCGGGTTCTTCACCTCGTGCGCGACCCCGCCCAGCATCATCTTCAATTGCCGGTCGCGGCTCTCGAGGCCGGCGCGCATCTGCTCGAGCTCCAACGAGAGCGCAGACACCTCGACCGTCTTCGCGTCGGTCGCGACGGGCGTCGTCAAATCGCCCTGCCCAATCGCCTGCGCCGCGTGCACGAGTGACTCCAGCGGCCGCGACACCTGCCGCGCCGACAACACGGCCGCGATGGCGAGCAGCGCCAGCGTCAACACCGCCAGTCCGATGAACGCGTTGCGCAGGTCGGCGAGCGGGCCGAAGAACGCCGCGCTCCCCTCGACGGCCACCACCGCGACGACTCGCCCGTCCTGCTCGATGGGGGCGTAGCCCGTCTTGTAGAACGTGCCGTCGGTGCCGCGAAACAACACCTGCGATGCGTACCGCTTGCCGGCAAACACCTGCTCGAGCTCCAGCGCATCGCGGGCGAGGTCGGGCACCTCAGCGCCAGGAGGCAGTCCTCCACCGACATCGAGCCGCGCGCGTCGCTCGGCGTCGAACACGAAAATGCGCCGGGTGCCCGAGGCCTGCTGCGCGGTCTCGAGCGTCTTCTTGAGCGAGCGCCAGGTGCGGCTGCCTTCGCCTTGCGCGTCCTCCGGAGTCAGCGCCAGCACACGCTCGGGGCTCACCTGCGCCGCCACCGTCGCCGCCACCGCCGACAACGACTCACCCAGCTGCTGCTCCAAGACGTTGCGGCTCGCACGGAAGAGCAGAAACCCACCGAAGACGAGCAGCGCCAGCGTCGGCGCCAGGAAGGCCAACAGCAGGCGGGTGCGAAGCGTCACGGGACTCAGTTCTTCTTCGTGTGCTTGCTCGAGAGGATCTCACCGATGAGCGACATCGACTCTTCATCGAAGTTCAAGAACTCGATGCCCATGCCGGCGGTGCGGCCCGGCACTCCGGGAGGATTCACCCGCACCACACGCCCCATGCCCTCGACGAGCCGGCTGCCGTCTTTGAGCGAGAACTGCAGGTAGATGATGCTGCCCTCTTCTTTGGGGTGGTCGGTGCGAATGAACATGCCGCCGGCCGAGAGGTTGACCGAGTACTCGGCCAGGAAGTCCTCGAAGGTGTTGAAGCGGTACTGCACCAGCAGAGACAGCGCGGTTCTCGCGAACCGTCGTTTCTCCGAGCCGGGCCCGTCACTGTCACTCATGGAAGACACTGTAGCCCCGGCGTGGCGCGTATGCCCCTTCGTCGTTCCCCGACTTTTGCGTCAAAGTGCTGACGCGATGGCGGTGACCGACCTCCTCAGGACCGTTCGCTCCGGTGGGCCTCAGGCCCGCGTCGCGGCGACGTCGCTGCTCGAGACCGCGCAGACCGGCTCGCTGCGGCCGCACGAGGTCACTGAAGTCAAACAGCTGCTCGCGAACCCCGAGCTGCAAGACGTCTTCAAAGACGGCCTCGGCGCTTCGCTGCGTGATGCGCTCGGTGGTGGAGCGGCTCCTGTGCGCGACGTGAAGGCGCTCCTGCCCAACCCGAAGTCCCTCGATCCGAAGAGCCTGGGCCAACGCTTCGGCGCCGACCTGCTCCTCATGAAGCAGCAGCTCGTCGACGACCGGCTCCCCAAAGCCGAGAACGCCGACCGGCTGATGGAGTTCTTCGCCGCCTACGCCGAGCGCTTCGTCGAGCTCGCCCACCCTGGCGCGCACGTCCCCGATGCGCCCGTCACGCCGATGCGGCCCGAAGACCAGGCGAAGAACCTCAAGCAATTCGAGAAGGCGCTCACCGACGGCGGCTTCAAGGAGCTCGTCGACCGCACCACCGGCCAGGACGGCCTCGCGCTCGGCCGCACGCTGCTCGATTCGAAGTCGACCGACGAGCTGAAGGCGAAGAAGAAGGACTTCGCGCTCGACGGACCGACGGTTCGCGATCCACAGAACCCGAACGCTGCGACCTCCATCGCCGTCAGCGCCGCGCACGAGCGGCTGATCAAAGAGAAGAAAGAAGAAGAAGAGGCGCGGGCCAGACGCAAAGGCCGACAGGGCAAGCTGGGCAGCAACATGTTGTGGAACGCGCTGCACCTCATGCGCGAGGGCGCCGAGACGGCTGAAGAGAAAGAAGCGCTCAACAAGCTCGTGCTCACGGCCGGCCTGCTGCTCGTCTTCGTCGCGGTGATGCTGACGGTCTTCCTGCTGACGATTTGAAGACCCAGGTGTACGTGAACGCCCACACCAGAGACGACGCGTGAGCCGTGGGGAACGGGTCGTGGCTCATCCCTGGGCTACACTTTCGCGCTCCCCGCTCATGAACCGACTCCTCCCGCTTCTCCTCGTGGCATCCTCGTGCACTGGCACCGTCAGCGAGCCCATTGGCAGTCTGGGCGCTGGCGGCGGTGAGCCCATCGTGACGGGTGGCGGAACCGGCGGTGGCGTTGCCGAGCCCGCTCGCACCTGCCGACCCATCGCCGCTCCGATGCGCGCGCTCACGGCGCGGCAGTTCGACTCGGTCGTCGAAGATCTGCTCCAGGACACCAGCCGCCCCGCCACCGTGCTCTCGCGGCCGCACTCCGAGAGCCGCTTCGACAACCACTTCGAGTGGATCGCCACCGACGAGGTGCTGCTGCGCTTCTACGTGTCGACGGCCGATGCGCTCGCGACGCGCGCGCTCACCCGACAGGCCGCCGTCTTTCCGTGCGCCAACCCGACCACGCCCGCCGCCGAGACGCAGTGCCTCGACCAGGTGCTCGACACCTTCGCGCGCCGCGCCTGGAGACATCGGCTGAGTGACGACGAGAAGACGTCGCTTCGAACCGTCTTCACCACCGTGCGCGCGCTCACCGGAGCGACGTGGAATGACGGCCTTTCGGCAGTGGTGCAGGTGCTGCTCCAGTCGCCTCAGTTCCTCTACATCACCGAGGTCGGCTCGCCGATCGCCGACGCGATGCGGCCAACGTCTCAGCTCACGCCGCTCGAGATCGCGACCCGGCTGTCGTTCCTGCTCTGGGGTTCGATTCCCGACGACGCGCTGCTCGACGCTGCGGAGCAGGGCCGCCTCGTCACGAAGGAAGACGTCACCACGCAGGCCCGGCGCTTGATGGCCGACCCGAGGTCTCGCCGCGGCTACCTCGACTTCGCGCGGCAGTGGCTCGAGGTCGAGTCGCTCGCCACCACGAACAAGGACTCGACGCGCTTCCCCAACTGGAACGCGACGCTCGCCGCCGCCGCCGGCACGGAGCTCGACACGCTCGCGGCCGACACGTTCACCTCGGGTGGCACCCTGAAGGACCTCTTCGAAGGCCGGAGCGCGACGCTGACGCCTGCGCTCGGCAACGCGTACGGGCTCACCAACGCCACAGGCCGCGTCGACCTGCCGACCTCTCGCGCCGGAGTCCTCACTCGCGTCGGCTGGCTCGCGACGCACGCTCACCCCATCGACACCTCACCGACGCTGCGAGGCAAGGCCGTGCGCACGCGCTTCCTCTGCGAAGACATTCCCGCGCCGCCACCTGGGGTGAACGTGATGCTCCCGAACGTCGTCGGCCCCTCGACGTTGCGGCAACGCCTCGCCGTGCACCTCAACGCGTCGCAGGGCTGCGCGGCGTGTCACCTCTTGATGGACCCCATCGGCTTCGGCCTCGAGGAATACGACGCGGCCGGTGGCTCACGCACCACCGAGACGAACGGCCTCGCCATCGACTCGTCTGGCTCACTCGAAGCGGGCGGCCAGTCCATCGCGTTCCAGGGTGGCGTCGGTCTGTCACAGACGCTCGCGGGCAGCGCGCAGGCGAAGCGCTGCTACCTCACGCAGACCTGGCGCTACGCGCACGGGCGCTCCGAGACCTCGAAAGACCGCTGCCACCTCGACGCGGCCATGCGCACGTTGGGGCCCGACGCCACGCTCCAGGACATGGTGCTCGCAGTCGTGACATCCGACGCCTTCCTCACCCGGGAGCCCCTGCCGTGACGCTGCCCCGACGACACTTCCTTCGCGGCGCAGGCTCACTGCTCGCCGTGCCTTTGCTGCAGAGCCTCTTGCCTCGCGCGGCGTGGGGCCAGGCCGCGCGCCCGCAGACCCGCGTCATCTTCTGCCTGCAGGACAACGGCACGCTGCGCGACGAGTGGGCGCCACCACGCACCGGCGGCTTCACCCTGCCCTACGTGCTCGGCGGACTCGAAGCGGTGAAGCAACACCTCGTGGTGGTGAGCGGCATCGACAACCACGTCACCTGGAACCACTCGGGCAACGGGCACAACATCGGCAACGCGACGCTGCTGACGGCCATCGCGCGCACCGACGCGGCCTCGGTGGGTGAAGGGCCGAACGCCGGTGGGCCTTCCATCGACCAGTTCCTCGCGGGCCGGCTGCCGATGGCGCCGCGCAACAGCGTCAGCATCAACCTGCCCAACGGCGCCTTCGCCGTCTCGTACCGAGGGCCGCAGCAGCCACAGACGTCCATCGGGTTGAACACCGCGTTCACCGACCTCTTCGCGAACCTCAACGGCACCACGAGCCCAGCCGTGCTGGAGCGGCGTCGCCGGCTTCGCGAGAGCGTCATCGACGGCGTCATCGACGACTTCCGCCGCGTGAACACCCGCGTCTCGGTGGACGACAAGCGCAAGCTCGACCAGCACCTGACGCTGCTCCGCGATCTCGAGACCCGCCTGGCCCTCGAAGCACGTGGAGCCGCGTGCGCTGCCGACCCTCAGGCGCCGGCGTTCATGAACAACCGGCCGAACAACGAGCACGCGGCGTATCTCTACGCGCTCGCCTGCGCCTGCCAGCTCACACACGTGGGCTGCTTCATGATGAACGGGCCCGCGAGCGACTTCAGCGTTCGGTTCACCGGCGGCGACTACCACAACTGGATTCACCAGGGCCCCGACTACGGCCTCGACCCCGTGCGTCGCCGCGAAGACTGGCGCACCACGATGAACTACTGGTCGAGCGCGTTCGCCTCGTTCGTGCAGCGCTTCAACGACACGCCTGACTCCGATGGGCGCACGCTGCTCGACAACACGGTGCTCGTCTGGGGCAACGTCTTCGGCATGGGCAGCTACCACGACTTCTTCGAGGTGCCGTTCGTGCTCGCGGGCAAGGCCGGTGGCCGGCTGCAGACCGGTCGTCACCTCGACTACCGCCGCGCTCGCGCCGCGACGCCCACCGTCTTCGGCCCCTCGTACAACCGCCAGGCCTTCGTGAACGAGACGACGAACAACCTGTACGTCTCGCTCGCGAAGCTGGCCGGGTTGAACGACGTCACCACCTTCGGCGAGCCGTCGTTCTGTTCTGGCGGGCTGCCGGGCCTCGCCTGAGCTCCAGCATGACCTCGCGGCTCTTCTCCTTCGTCACGGTGCTGGGAGCGCTCGTCGCGTGCGACCCGACGACACCTCCACCGCCGCTGCGTGATGGCGGGACGAGTGACGACGGCGGCGTGCTCACCGGCTGCGACGCGCCTGCGCTCTTCGCGCGCTCGTGCGTCGCGGGCTGTCACGACCCAACGCAGCGGCAGGGCAACCTCGACCTGCAGACGGCGCCCGTCGGAGCCCGCCACCTCAACGTTCGCAGCAGTGGCCGCGCCGACTACCTCGTCATCGACCCCGAGCTGCCCGACGAGAGCACGCTGGTGCTGAAGCTGAACCTGCCACCGCCCTTCGGCTCGCAGATGCCGCTGGGCCGCGCCCTCTCGACTGAAGAGCGGGCCTGCGTGCTCGCGTGGGTGCTCGACGTCGTCGACGCAGGACGAACCGACGCGGGCTTCGAGTCGTTCGATGCAGGCGTCGATGCAGGCTCGACCGACGCGGGCACGAGCGACGCCGGAGCTCCGCGCGACGCAGGCACCTTCGACGCAGGCGCGTTCTGGGGCCCGACCGCCGATGACGCAGGCTGTGGGCCGGCGTCTGACGCTGGCCGCTGGTGTGTCTTTCAGGTCGTGCCCGAGCCGCTCTACGCCGTGCGCGGCACGTCCTCGTCCGACATCTGGGCGGTGGGCTCTCGCGGCGCGGCGTACCACTACGACGGCACGCTCTGGTCTCGCTCCGACGCGGGCGTGGGCGTCACGCTCTTCGACGTCTTCCCCGTCTCGTCGACCGACGTGTGGGCGGTGGGCGAACGCGGCCTCGTGCTGCGCTTCGACGGCCAGGGCTGGTCGCCCGCATCGTGGATGCAGTCATCCGTCGACGCTGGCCTGCTCCCGTCGGGTCAGCCGACGTGGGACCTCGGCGGTGTGTGGGCTCAAGGCAGCGAGGTGGTGGTCGCCGGTGGCGGAGGCACGCTCGCCCGACGGGTCGGCAGCTCGATGCAGGTAGTGCAGTCGTCTCATCCGAATCGCCCCGAGCCCGACCTCATTCGCCTGTTCGCGCGAAGCCCGACCGAGTGGTGGGCCGTCGGCGACATGTCGATTCGTGAGTGGAACGGGAGCGCCGCGGACTGGACGACCGGCCGTGGCGCCATCTTGCGCATGTTCGGCCTCGCCTTCTCGAACCACGCGTCAGGTCCCATCCTCGTCGCGGTCGGCGCCGATGGCATGATGCTCCGCTACAGCTTCACCGACACCGGCACGTACCCGTGGCAACCGCCGAGCTGGAGCGCGGACGCCCTCGAGCTGCGACGCGACCTGCGCGCAGTGTGGCTCGGCGCGACGAGCGGCACCGGGTGGGCCGTGGGCCTCGACGGGCAAATCGTCAGCACCAACATTCCCGCGACGCGGCACCGCCGGGTCGTGACGCCAACAGGCGACCATCTTCTCGGTGTGTGGGGCACCGGCCCCGATGACGTGTGGGCGGTGGGCGGCCGCTCGACCGGCGTGCTGCTGCGAAAGCGCTGACGACTACCGGAACGCTCGCAACAACCACGGCACCACGCGACCCGACGTCACCATGCCCATGTGGTCGAACCGCTCTGATTGAAAGTACACGAGCTTCGCCTTGCGCACGCTCTGCGGCAGCTCGTCGTAGAGGTACGGCAGGTCGTCGAGCTTCACGGCCTCGGGGTGCTTCTTGAGGAACCACTCGGTGCGCTGCTGCGTGTCGAAGCCGACGAGCACGAGCTGGCGCGTCTTCTCCACGGCGGCGGTGACCCAATCGCGGAACTCCTCGTCGTTCCCGTAGAGGCCGTCGACGAGCAGCACCTGCTCCAGCGACTCGTGCTCGAGCCAATCGACGACCGTCTTGTACGCGCCCGAGTGCCCGACGACGACGAGCCGCTCGGGAGGCGTGAGGCGCGTACGGCGCTCGACCGCCTTGAGCAGCGCCTTCACGTCGCTCCAGAAGATGGGGTCCGTCCGCCCGCTGCGCGCCTCGGGCACGATGAAGAGCGCGTTGCGGCCCGAGTCCCGAAACTGCGTGAGCAGCTGATGCTCGAGCACCGCGCGATCGACGTCGGTGAAGAAGCCGTGCAGGTAGATGACGGTGACGGCGGTGGCGGCCTTGTACGTGCGCGGCTTCCACACGTGCACGACGCCCTGGTCCTTCGTGCCGAACCGCACGTGCCGGCCGTCTTCGTTGAGTTGGTCGGCGAACTCGCTCTCGGTCGTCGCACGAATCGACGCCATCGCCGGCGACAGCGGCTCGGGCGTCTGCGTCAGCGCGACGAGGACGATGAGCGCGAGCACGTCAGGGCTTCGCGGCCTCAGCCGGCTTCTTGAAGGTCACCAGCATGTGCTTCGAGAGGTGCTTGTCGAGGTAGCCGTAGCGGAACGGGAGCGCCTTCGCCGTCTTCCACAGCTCGCGGAAGTCGGCGTTGTACTGCGGGTTCGCGCCGAGGAACGACTCCTGGAACATGCCGTACGCCTGCTGCTGGAAGCCCGCCTTCTTCGCGAACACGGGCGGAATGCCGGTCGAGTCACTCACCATGAACTCCATGTGCGCGAGCAGGAAGGTGCGAATGGTCGAGAAGTGGTCACGCCACAGGAGATAACTGGCGGCCTTCGTCATCGCCACGATGCGGCCTTTGCCATCGAGAAACTTCTTCATGCCTTCGTCCTGGCCGAAGTTCGTGTCGGCGAGGTTCTGCGCAAAGTGCCGGTGCACGCGCGCCTTCGTCTTCGGGTCCTCACCCTTCTTCACGAAGACGAGCTCGAGGTTGTCGAAGGCCTCGGAGAAGTCGGGCGACACCCACGCCTTGTGGAGCAGCTTCGCGCTCTTCTCCTCCGACGCCTGCAGCTCGGCCGCTGAGAGGTAGCGCAGGGTGCCGTCGGGGTTCGTCTTCACGTACTTCAGCGACACCGGCTCGAAGCCGTGCACCGCGAGGCCGATGAGGAAGAAGGACAGCTGGCCGGGCAGCTCGCCGCGCTGACCCTTCATCAGGTTCTCGGTCTTCGAGTCGTTGGCCACCAGCAGGCCCGACGACGTGGAGCGGATGAGCGCGAGCGACTGCGCGAGCTCCTTCGAGGTGATGGTGTCGATGCGGCGCGGGTCGCCAGCATGCTCGAGCGACATCGTCGTGATGTCGGTGGCGTCGGGGTACGTGGTGAGCGCCGAGATGAGGTCGCCGCCGCCGAACGGGTACACGACGGTGGTGGGCAGCCCGGCCGGCTTGAGCGCCTGAATGAAAGGAATCGCCTCGCCGACCCACGTCTTCTTGTACGCGTCAGTGCGGCGGGTGAGCTCCTTGCAGTGAGCGTCGACGACCTTCACGTCGAACGTCGGCGGAATCGGCTCGTCACCGGCGCACGCGACGACGCGGTACAGCACCTTCACCTGCTTCGTGAAGTCGAGCGCCTCTTGTGACGGCGCGGGAGCAGCAGCGGGAGCCTGAGCGAGCACAGCGGCGAGAACGGGCAGGAACATGACGTCGCGACGTAGCACGAGCGGTTCAGATTCATGGGCTCAGTGTCGCGTGCGGCCGCGCGGGCGCCATTTGCCTTGAGTGCCCGCTGGCGCTAGGCGTCCCCGCGTGCGGTCCGTCCTCTGGTCGAGCGTGGTGGTGGTGAGCGCTGCGCTGCTGGCGTGCAGCCCGCCCACCACGCTGCAGCCCGAGGTCGACGCAGGCCCGATGACGGCTCCCGACGGCGGCTCGCTCCCGATGCTCGAGCTCGGCACGGGCACCCAGAACTTCGCGCCCTTCACCGACGGCCAGATGGCGCAGGTCATCGCGGGGCCGCAGGGCGGATTCCACGTCTGGGCGGCTGCCCGAGCGAGAGCGCCGCTCGACCCGATGCTCATTCGCCTCACCGTGAAGGTGACGCTCAACGGCAGCGAGCTCTCGTCGACCGACTACCGCGTGAACCTGGTGAAGAACGGCTCGGCCTTCGAGTGGTACGCGATGACCGCCCTCGTGCCCGACCCCGCCGCCGTGAGGGGCCAACGCACGACCCTCGAGTTGACCGCGACCGACAGCGCCGGCCGCACCGCGACTGATTCCCGAACCGTCATTCCTTTTGGACCCTGAAGAGAGACTCGTCATGAAGACCGCCGCGCTGATGCTGTTGTCGACGCTCCTGCTCGCCCTCACCGGCTGTGGCACCAAACCGCCCTGCAACGCGTCGACGTGTGAAGGCTGCTGCGACGCGACGGGCGTGTGCAGGCTCGGCACCGCGGCCGAGGCCTGCGGCGCGAAGGGCGGCACCTGCGCAGTGTGCACGACCCAGTGCATGAGCGGAGCGTGCGCAGTCTCGATGATGATGGACGCGGGCGCGCCCGACGCCGGCACCACCTGCCAGCCCACGACGGACGCGCCGGTCGGCATCAGCGACTTCGGCGGAGCGTGGGACGCGGTCGGCAATCAGCTCGTGGTGTTCGGCGGAGACCCCGGCGTCGCAGTGAACTGTCAGGGCCGCCCCGCGTTCTCGGAAGAGACGTGGTTCTACAACCCCGCGTGCAACACCTGGCGCCTGTCGACCGAGGTGGGCCCGTCACCGCGCTCCCGTCACGCGACCGCGTTCGACACCATGCGCCGGCGACTCATCGTCTTCGGCGGCCGCTACCGGGCGGGCACGACGGGCCTGTACACGACCTACAACGACGCGCACGCGCTGCGGTTCGAGGCCGACGGAACGCAACTCTGGAGCGCGCTGATGACGCGCGGCACGCCGCCGCCTCCGCTCTCGAGCGCCAGCGCGGTGTACGACCCGATGGGCGACCGCTTCATCGTGTTCGGCGGCAACACCAGCAACGACGGCGGCACCTTCGTCCCGAATGGCCGCGTCTTCGCGCTGGCGATGGCCGACAACACGTGGAGCGAGCTCGTGCCCACCGCTGGCGTGGCGCCGGCGCGGCTCTTTCACGCGATGGAGCTCGACGCTCCGCGCAACCGGCTCATCGCGTTTGCTGGCGGCGACGCGAACGCCTTCCTGGGCCCGTTCTTCAACGACGTCGTCACGTTCGATCTCTCCACCCGCGTCTGGGCGCCGCTCACGCTCTCGGGCGCGAGGCCGCTCGGCCGTATTCGCCCGGCGATGGTGGCCGACCCCGACCGCAACCGCATGCTCGTCTTCGGCGGCCACGACGACGGCCAGCTCGGTGAGACCAACGAGCTGTGGGCCATCAACCTCACCGCCAACCGGTGGGACCGCGTGCGCACTGGCGACACGCTCCTCACCGCGGGCAATGGGTTTTGCGACTTCCCGTCCGACTTCACGACGGCCGACCTCACGTCGCCGGAGCGTCGCGAGGGCCACCTTCTGGTCAACGCGGGTCCGTTCGGCATCTTGATGTTCGGTGGCCGCTCGGACTGCGGCACGGTGAACGACCTGTGGAAGCTCGAGCCGGCGATGGGCCAGTGGTCGGTGCTCAAGCAGGCCTTCTCGGGCCTCTCGTGCGAGCGCAGCGGCAAGACGAACTGCACCAAGCTCTGCTTCTGAGGTCAGCTCACGGCGAGCACGGCGCCGCGGGGTACTTCGCCACGCGGTCTGCGTCTCGGCCCAGCTCGGCGACGTAGAACCGGCCCGGCTCCTCACCCCGAAGGAACGCCGCGCCGACCTTGCACTCGAGCTGCTGCGGCCGGCCCTGCTCCGGAGAACACGTCGCCTCACGCGCCTGCGCGAGCGTGCCCAGCGACTCGTTCACCCAGGCCCCGAGCGCCTCCTCGAGCTCCGCGAAGCCGTCGGCGTCGAGCGAGTCCTGGCTGGGTACCCGCGCGGTCGAGCCATCGACACCAGCAGGCTGGAAGTCGGGTTGGTCGACGCCCGTGCGCGTGAGCGTCACCGTGAAGTCGCGCGAGCCGAGCCGTGGGCCTGCCGCAGCGATGATGACGCGGAAGTTCTGACGCCACGTGTGCGTGCGGCGCGTGTACCGGTAGACGTCGGTGATCTCCCTGATGAGCTGTCGGTCGGTACGGCGCTGGTGCGACTCCACGTCGTCGAGCTCGCGCTCCGCGTCACGACGCAGGTCCTCCATCGTCGACTTGCGGCGGCAGTACGCCTCTTCGTTTCGCCGGGCCTCGCAGTTCTGACAGTACTGCGCGCGGCTCAGGTCGCTCTGCGCGAGCGAGCAGTCATCGGCCGCCAGCTTCGCGTTCTTCCGTGCGGCGCGCGCGTTTCGTTCACACTCGACGCGGCGGCCCTCGAGCCGATACCACTCGGGGTTGTCGTACTGCTCCCTGCGCGCGACGTAGGTGACGTCGTGGAGCGTGTCGTTCCACTCGTGGCTCATGTCGCTGCGAGACAGGCCAACGCGCACGCCGACCTCGGCGCCCGTGGCGACACACAGCAGCCGGCCCTTCGACAGCCGCTGCAGATCTGCGCAGGCGCCCGGCGCCGAGACCAGCCCATCACTCGCGAGCGACGCAGACACCGGGAGCCTCGACTGCAGCTCACGGTTGAGCGCGTCGAGCGGCACCGGCAGCTCGACCTCTTTCGAGAAGCACCGCGCCAGCGACCCGAGCCCGACCGCGTTCGCCTTGAGCCCGCTGTCCGACGCCACCTTCGCCTGCGCGCCGACGAACTGCGCCAGCTGCTGCCGCTCCTGCGTCAGCTGTTGTTCGTACGCCGGCGTGTTGACGTCGGCCTTCATGGTGACGAGGCAGCGCACGCGCACGACGGCGTCGATGGGCGTGTTCACCTGCGACGCGCGGCAACCCTCGAGCCACGTCCTGCCTGAGGCGTCAGCGAGCGCGGCGAGCTGCGGGTCGTCCTTGATGCGGCGCGCGCGGTTGACGATATCGAAGCACTTCCGCTCCTGGCCGCGTTGACCGCACACCGGGGTCGCTTCGATGAGCAGCGTTGCCTTCAAGTCGAGGTACAGGCGGTCGGCGCGCTCGCACCAGTCCTTGTCGTCGCTCTGCCGGCAGGCCGACCAGTACTCAGCCATCGCCGCCTCGACGTCGCCGCGGTCGAGAGCGTCTTGCCCGCGCTTCGCCGCCAGGAACGCTGCGGAGCATCCGAACGACGCGAAGACGGCCACCGCGAGGACAACGAGCCTGATGCGCATGTTCGTGGAGAATCTCCGAACTCCATCGACGAGGCGAGGACACATGTATTCAGCGCGGTGCTGCGGTACACCGCGCGGCTTCGTGAGCACCACTCGTTCTTTCGGGCTGTGGTCGGGCGTCGGGTTGGTCATCGCCAACATGGTCGGCGCCGGCGTGTTCCTCTCCACCGGCTTCATGGCGCAGTCGATGAAGCCAGGCACCATTCTGCTCGCGTGGGTGGTGGGCGGAGTGCTCGCCCTCGCCGGGGCGCGCGCCTACGCAGAGATCGCCCGCTTCCTCCCCTCGGGTGGCGGGGAGTACCGGTACGTCGGCACGCTGCTCCACCCCGCGCTCGGCTACGTCGCAGGCTGGGGCTCGCTGCTCGTCGGCTTCTCGGCGCCCATCGCCCTCGACGCGCTCGCAGCGGGAGCGTTCGCGCGAGTCCTCTTCCCTGCCCTCGACGCGCGCCTCTTCGGAGCCGGCCTCATCGTGCTCCTCACGCTGCTCCACGCGCTGGGCATGCACCTCTCGGCGCGGGTGCAGAACGGCCTCGTCGCGGTGAAGGTCGCGCTGCTGGTGGGCTTCGTGCTGGTGGGGCTCTTCGCCGGTGAGATGTCGTGGCCGACGTGGACGCCGCCGTCGACCGATGGCGAGACCTTGAGCGGGTTCGCGTCGAGCCTCTTCTACATCGCCTTCGCGTACTCGGGCTGGAACGCAGCGATCTACGCAGCTGACGACTTCAAGGAGCCGGAGCGCACCGTGCCGCGCGCGATGTTGATCGGCTGCTTCGTCGTCGCGGTGCTCTACCTCGTCGTGAACTTCATCTTCGTCGCCAACCTCACGCCCGAGCAGGGCACCGTCGTCTTCCGCTACGACGCGTTCACCTCGGGCGCGGCGCAGTTCGACCAGGTGACGCTCGGCCAGGCCGTGATGGCGAAGCTGCTCGGCGCCGGCGCCGCGAAGGTGATGAGCGCAGTGACGCTGGTGCTCTTCATCTCGGCCATCAGCGCGATGACGCTCGTCGGCCCGCGCGTGTACTCGGTGATGGCGAAGGACGGCGTGCTGCCTGCTTTTCTCGCGGGCAAAGAAGGCCACCCTCCGACCGCGGCGGTGTTGCTGCAGGGCGGCCTTTCGCTCCTCGTCCTCTTCACCCACGAACTCCGAACCGTGCTCGCCAACGTCGGCGCCATTCTCGTCTTCTTCGCGGCGCTCACGGTCTCAGGTCTCTTCCGACTTGCGATCAAACCGCTCGAAGGCCAACCGAAGCCGAGCGCGTTGGGCCTCGCGTCCGCGTTCCTCTACCTCTGCGCCTCAGCGTGGATGCTGTACGTCGGCTTCACCTCGTCGGGCCTGATGCTGGTGAAGGTCGGCCACGCGAGCGACCCTGCGTTCGACGCCGTGTTGTCGAAGCTCGCGGGCCTCTCGCTGCCCATCGGGAGCGGCAGCCTCTACGCCGTGCCCTCACTCACCATCTGGGTCGGCGTCATCTTCAGCATCGGGCTCGCCGCCTGGGCCGTGACGCAGCGGATCACGTCGCGCGCGAGATGAGCGTGCAGAAAGCACGTGGCCATTCGTCGAAGCCGTACAAGACTCGGGACCCACGACATGGCGCTTCAGAAGTTGGGACGATACGAGCTCCTGGAACAGCTCGGCGAAGGGGGCATGGGCTCGGTCTGGCTCGCGCGCCTCACCGGCACCGGCGGCTTCGAGAAGCTCTGCATCGTGAAGACGGTGCTCCCGGCCATCGCGAAGGACCAGTCGTTCGTCTCGCGCTTCCTGCATGAAGGCCGCGTGCTGACGCAGCTGCAGCACTCGAACATCGCCCAGGTGTTCGACATGGGTGACGAGGGCGGCACGCTGTACCTCGCGCTCGAGTACGTCGCCGGCATCGACCTCGCGCGGCTGCACCAGCACGTGCGCGACTCGAACCAGGTGCTGCCGGTGCCGGTCAGCGTCTACCTCATTCAACAGGCCGCCGAAGGCCTCGGCTCAGCGCATCGCAAGGCCGCCGTCGACGGCTCGCCGATGAACATCGTGCACCGCGACGTCAGCCCTCAGAACCTCATGGTCTCGTACGAGGGCGAGGTGAAGGTCATCGACTTCGGCATCGCCAAGAGCGAGGCGCGCAGCAAGGCGACCGGTGCGCCGTCGGTGATGGGCAAGCTCGGCTACATGGCGCCGGAGCAGGCGCGCGGCGAGAACGTCGACCACCGCGCCGACCAGTACGCGCTCGCCATCTGCCTGTGGGAATTGCTCGCCAACCGCCCCTTCGTGCCGCGCGGCACGCTCACCGAGATGGTGGTGGCGATGGCGAACCCCGCGCTCAAGCCGCTCGCGCCGCTGCGCCCCGAGGTGCCTGGCTCGCTCGAGACCGTCGTGCTCAAGGCGCTCTCGGCGAAAGCCGAGCAGCGCTACGCCACCACCGACGACTTCGCGCGCGCCCTGCTCGATGAGCTGCTCAGGCTCTCGGGCATGCCGTCGAAGGTGGAGATCGGCGAGTTCGTGAAGCAGTTCTGCGCGTCCGAATACAAGTCGACGCAGGCGCTGCTCACGCGCGTGTCCACCATTCGAGGGCTGCCGGTCGCCGAGCCCGTCGAGCCCGTCGAGCCCACCATCGTCAAGCCAACCGTCACGCATCGCGCCGTCGAGCGCGCAGCACCTTCACCAGACCAGGGAGCCCCCATGACCACCGCACAACTCCAGGCCGCAGCCCTTCCTCCGTCGAAAGCGCCCGTGTTCATCGGCATCGGCCTCGTCGCCGCGCTGGTGGTGGTCGGCGGCGGCTACGCCATCTCGTCGATGCGCACCGGCACGGCGTCGCTCGAGACGACGCCGGTGCCCGTGGCGCCGCTGAAGCCCGTCGAGCTGGTGAAGGGTGGCCCGACACCTCCGCTCGACGAGCGCCCGCCCGAGCCGCCGAAGGAACCGACGCCCGTCATCGTTCCGCCCATCGCCGACACGGTGCAGGCCGCGACAGGAGACGTGGTCGAGTCGAAGAAGACGGCGGAGATCTTCGTCGATGGCGACAAGACGTACGTGCGCGCGGGCCAGGGAGACGGCCTGGTCGTCGGCAGTACGCTGGTCATCGTGGGCGCGCCCGGGAGCGACGGGAAGCGGCAGCAGGTCGGCGCCGGCACCGTGATGGAGATCTTTCCCAAGATGTCGCGCGTCGCGCTCGACGCGGCGGCAGCCCAGGCACAGGGCGCACGGTTCGCGGCGCTGGGCGACGTGAAGGTGACCGCACCTCCGAAGTGGGGTGGGCCGGCGAGCGTCGAGGTGAAGAAGGCCGTCGAGCTCTTCACCGACGCGAACAAGACCTACGCGCGCGCAGGAACCCCAGACGGGCTCGTGGTGGGCCAGACGCTCGTCATCGTCAGTGGTCCCGCCGCTGATGGGAAGCGCACGCGCGTCGGCACCGGCACCGTGATGGAGGTGTTCCCCAAGATGTCCCGGCTCGCGCTCGACGCCGACTCCACGGCCGCGACGGGAGACCGCTTCGTCGCCATCGGTGAGGTGAAAGAGGTCGCCGCGCCGAGCAACTCCCTCGACGTGAAGAAGGCCGTCGAGCTCTTCGCCGACGGCGACAAGATGTACGTGCGCGCAGGCAAGCCGGAAGGCCTCGTGGCAGGCCAGGAGCTCGTCATCGTCGGCCCGAAGCTGGAGGACGGAAAGCGCACCAAGCTGGGCACCGCGACGGTGATGGAGGTGCAGGGCAAGCTCGGTCGCGTGCTGCTCGACCCCGACGCCGCGAAGGCCACGGGCGCACGCTTCGCGTCACTCGATGCGGCGGGGAGCGCGCCTGTTGCCGCGGTGGCTGCGACGGGAGTTCCAGCGGGCAGCAAGGGCCAGATGAGCGGGTTGCTCAAGCTGCAGACGCAGCCGATCTGGGCGGTCTTCCTCCAGAACACCTCGAAGTTCACCTGGAACACCTGCACGCTCTACGCGCCGGGCCAGCGCCGCATGGCGTTCCCGTCGCTCATCGCCGGCGCGCGCCGTGAGTTCGCGCTGCAGAGCTTCGTGTTCGACCCCACCGCGCCCAACCTCATCAACGAGGTGCAGGTCGGCTGCAAGGAAGGCACGTTCCGCATTCCGGCGCAGTGACGGCTGCGTCACGTGCAGAAGCCGAGGCAGGTGCCCGAGGCGCACTGGCAGCCGCCGATGCACGGCTGGCCTGTCGTTCGTTTGGCTTCGCAGGTGCCCACGGAGCACCACGAGTTGCTGAGGTCGCACGCGTTCCCGCAGACACCCGAACAGCCTGAGTAGCAGCTCCCGCTCCCGGTGCAGGTGTAGCGGCCGCAGTCGTTGTCGGGGTCGAGGTACGCCGGCACGTTGGTGCAGATGCCGGCGATTTGCCCAGGCAGCAGTGAACAGCGTTGGCAGGCGCCGTTGCACGCGGTGTTGCAGCAGACGCCGTCGACGCAGAAGCCCGAGAGGCAGTCACAGTTGCCCGCGCACGTGGTGCCGAACACCCGCTTCGGCGCGCAGCTGGTGCCAGAGCACGAGCTGGTCAAGTCGCACTGGTTCGACGCGCAGCCACCGGTGCAGGTGGTGTTGCACGAGCCCGACCCGTTGCAGGTGAACAGCCCGCAGTTGTTCTCGGGGTCGGTCCCCGCCGGCTGGGCCCTGCAGGTGCCGATGAAGCCCGCAAAGTTGCACGCGGAGCACGCGCCGGCGCACGCGGTGTTGCAGCACACGCCATCGACACACTGGCCCGAGCTGCACTCACAGGTGCTGGTGCACGAGGCGCCGTTGCTCTTCTTTCCAGTACACGTCGAGCCCGCGCAGTAGGCGCCAGGGTCGCACTGGGTGCTGGCGCACGCTCCCGAGCAGCTCGTGTTGCAGACGCCGGCGCCGTTGCAGCCGAAGAGACCGCACGCGTTCTCGGGGTCCTGCCCTGCGCTGTAGTCGCGGCAGGTGCCGACGGAGCCGGCCAGGTTACAGGCCGAGCAGGTGCCATGACAGACCGAGCCGCAGCACACGC
>JAUXRI010000089.1 GCA_030681895.1 Myxococcales bacterium
TGGCGAGACACCCACCTGCGCGTCGAAGGCTCGGGTTCGCTCCAGCTCGAGGCGCTCTTCCTGAGCACCTGGAAGAAGCAGAAGGGCCCGCGCTTCGACGAAGGCAAATTCGTGCGGCCACGCGCGGCGACCTGCGCGGGCCTCGCCATCGTCGGCAACGACTTCGGCGCGCACCAGAAGCTGATCCGCAAGGCGTACGTCGACGCCATCGGCCGCGCGAAGCAGCGCGTCTTCCTCACCCACGCGTACTTCCTGCCTCCGGGGAAGCTGCTCAAGACGATCTACCGGGCGGTGCGCCGCGGCGTTCGGGTCGCCGTCATCGTCGCAGCCACCACCGACGTGAAGCTGGTGCTGTGGGGCACGCGCGGCCTGTACCCGAAGCTGTTGAAGAACGGAGTCGAGGTCTACGAGTGGCAGGGGCGCGTGCTGCACGCGAAGACCGCCGTCATCGACGGCGCGTGGGCCACCATCGGCAGCTCGAACCTCGACTCGTTGTCCCTGCGCCAGAACCTCGAGGTCAACGCCGTCGTCATCGACGCGACGTTCGGGCAGTCGATGGAGCAGCTCTTCGGCGAAGACCTCGTCCACTGCGAGCGCGTCACCCCCGCCACGGTGAAGAGCTACGGGCTGCTCCACCGAATGTTGTCGTGGTTCGCGTTCCAGCTGCGGCACTGGCTGTAGGCGATCAGCGTCACGCTCGACGTGTTCGACGCGAAGCCCTCAGCCGGCGCTGCGCCGCGAGCGCACCATCAGCCACATCGACGCGCCGACCAGCAGACCGATGCCGTACACGGTGAGCACCACGGCGCCGGCGTAGATGAGGCGCACGTGCGTCTCGTGGAGCGTGCCCGCGGCGTACGCCTCACGCAGCGGGTCCAACGCGCCGAAGGTGCGCAAGATGCCGGCGGGGAACGCCTCCATCGACCATGACAGCTGCTCGGCCCACCGCGGATTCCACGTGCGGCGAATCAGCTCGACGATCGCGCCGACCACCAGGTACCCGGCCGAGAGCAGGGTCGCGTTGGCGAAGCTGATGCGGAAGACGGGAATCGCCGCGCTCGGCGGCGCGACGGGTGACGGCGACTCGTTCACTTGAGCTGCTTCTTCAAGACGGGGACGACCTTCTTCACCCGCGCGAGATCCGGCTCGTTCTGCGAGAGCGTCAACACCGCCTCGTACTCGGGCAGCGCCTTCGCCGGGCCTTCACCGCCGCTGCGCATGAGGGCGTCGGCGTAGGCGAGCCGCGCGCCGGCCCACGACTGATCGTACTCGGCGGCCTTGCCGTACGACTCGAGCGCCTTCGCCTCGTTCTTCTGTTTGCGTGACACCTCGGCGAGCGCGAACCACGCAGGCGCCGAGAAGGGCGCCGTTCGGGTGGCGCTCTCGGCGTACTCGAGCGCGTGCTTCAGATCGCGCTCCTCGAGGAGCACCCGGGCCAGTGAGGCGTCGACCAACGCGCGGTCCCACACGGCGAAGGCCTGCTTCTGCAACCCGAGCAGCTCTTCCTTCGGCGTGGGCCGGCCGCCCTTCGCGGTGGGCTTCGCGTGGTGGGGCCCGACGAGGCCGCAGAGCACCTTCGCGTTCTCGCGGCGCGCGGCTTCGTACGCCTTGGTGGCCGTGTCGGCGTTGCCCTGGCGCACGAAGGCGTTGCCGATCTCACAGAAGGTCTCGGCGTCCTTCGGGTTGAGCTTGTTGGCGCGCTCGAGCGAGGCGAAGGCGTTGCGGGCGTCTCCGCGCGCGAAGAGCACCTGCGCCTTCACGCGGAAGGCCTGCACGTCGGCGTTGTCCTTCACGCCCTTCGCGACCGCGGCCTCGGCGTCTTTGAAGCGGCCGGTGTGGAGATAGACGAAGGCGGCGTCGACCCACGCGTCTTCGCTGGTCGGGTTGTCGGCCGTCCACTGCTCGACCTGCTTCGTCGCTTCGGGGAACTGGCCCAGGCCGAGATAGGTGCGCGTCAGCAGGTGCCGCGACGGGCCGTGGCTGCCGTTACGCTCGACGGCCTTCTGGAGCGGCGCCAGCGCGGTGTCGGCCGGCACGCCCATGTCGATGGCCTCGAGGTACAGCTGGCCCAGCAGCGCGTTGGCCTCGTAGTCCTGCGGGTCCTTCGCGGCCTCTTCGAGCTGGGCGCGCGCCTTCGTCAGCTCGTTGCGCTTCATGTAGACGCGGGCGAGGGCGATCTGCGCGGTGGCCTTGTTGCGCTTGGTGGTGGCGACGACCTTCTCGAGCGTCTGCACCGCCTTGTCGCCGCCCTCTTCCGCGGCGTCGATGAGGGCGAGGTAGACGACGGCTTCTGCCGGGTACTTGCCGGCGACGCGGGTGCGCTCGAGCTCGGTGCGCGCGCGGCGGGTGTCGTCGATTCGCACCGCGGCGATGCCTCGCACCAGCGACACCTTGCGCTGATCGCCCTCGGGCTTGACCCGCTCGAGCAGCTCCTTCTCGCGGCTGCGGGCGAGCAACACGCGGCCCAGGCCCTCCTTGGCCTCTTCGCTCTTCGGCCGCACCTTGATGGCCTCGTCGTAGGCGCGCTGCGCCTCGGCCATGCGGCCAGCGTTTCGCGCGGCCATGCCCATCGCCATCTCGAAGTCGAAGGCGAGGTCCTTGTTCGCGGCGAGGCCTTCGGTGAGCGTCTTCGCGGCCTCTTCATGTTTCCCGGCGGCCGACTGCGCCCGGCCAAGCACCAGCGCGTACCGGCCCTTCATTGCGTCGGGCACCGCGGCGTTGGCCGGCAGGCCTTCGAGCTCGGCGAGGGCTTCTTGCGCTTCGCGGCCCAGCTCGAGCCGCGCCTCGGCGAGGCCCATCACGCGCTGCGGGTGGTACTTCGAGAGGCTGTAGGCGGTGGAGAGGATGCGGGCCGCGCTCTCGTAGTCCTCCGAGATCAGGTAGTACTCACCCAGCGCCACGAGCGCGCGCAGATTGCGGGCGTTGAGCTCGGTGGCCCGCTGCAGGTGTTTGAACGCCTCGTCGAGCTTCTTGTCCGCCAGCAACACCCGCCCGGCCTGCGCCTCGACGGTGCTGTTGCTGAGCTCCGAGCCGAGCAGCTGCTGCCGTCGCCCCTGCAGCTCGGCGGCGTCGGCGGTGAGGTAGTCGACGACGATGGCGAGCTCGGGGTGCGCCTCGCGAACCTTCGGCTTGTTCATCGCCGCCATGGCGGCTTCCCGATCGGTCAACGCCCCGCCGTGTTCGGCGTAGAGCATCGCCTTCGCCAGGCCGATGTTGGCCCACGCGTCGACGTTCGACTCGTCCATCGAGAGCGCCTGCTCGAGCGCGGTGATGCCGAGCACGTACTGCTCCTTCGTGTCGGCGTTGATGGCGGCGAGGCCGCGCGCGAGCGCCTGCTCGAGGTTCTCTCCACCGTGCTGTTTGCGCGTGTAGAGGAACGAGCCGCCGAGGGCGACGGCGACCACGGCGACGGCCGCGATCAGGCCCACCTTGAGCCCGTGTTTCTGGAAGAACGTCTTCTCCTGCTGCCGGGCCTGGAGCTTCTCGCGCAGCTCGCGCTCGTACTCCTTCGCGATGGCCTCGGTGGCCTGAGTCGAGAACTCCACGCGCGGCGCTTCGACGCTTCCCGACGGCGGCTCGATGGAGTCGGGGATCTCGTCGAGCAGGCCACCCGACGACGCTGGAGGTTTCGCAGGCGCCGCGCGCGCGGCGCCCTGGTTGAGCCCCGGCATCTGGAACTCGCTCGTCGGCACCTCGGACTGTGCCGAGACCACCTCGTCGAGCAGCCCGCCCTGCTCTTTCGCCGGCATCGCGGGCGTCGACGGCGGCAGGTGGAGCTCGGCCGAGGGGATCACCGACGGCATGTTCGGGTCGCTCGGCACCGGCGGCGGGGGCGGCAACGGCAGGGGCAGCGGCCCGGGCTCGGCGTCTTCGAGCGCCTGGAAGGTGCTGGTGAGCCCGCGGAACGTCTCGGTCGACTCGGTGCGCTTCGACAGCGCGGCGAACGGGTCGGGCGCCTCGGCGGCGTACCCCTGCTGGAGCGGCAGCTCGGCCGTCGAGGTGCGATCGTCGAGGCTGCCCACCACCATCGGGAGCTGATCGTGGCTCGGCCGCAACGAGGCGACCACGACGTTGGAGGCGGGGATCTCCATCGTCGGCCGGTTGTCTTCCACGGCCCGCGCGGAGCCGGGCACCGCAGGCAGCTCCAGCGTCGGCACCGGAGGGCCCGGCTTGTGGTCCATCGAGCGGGGCGCCGACGGCCAGGCCTCTGGAATCTGCGAGGTCTGCGTGGGCATCTCGAGCGTCGAGCGGCCGGCCGGCGCCTCTGGCGTGTAGGCAGACATCAACACGGTCGGCTCTGCCCGTGGGTCGACCTTCGCAGGCGTGAAGGCGGCGAAGACATCGGGGTCGGAGTTGGGGAATTCGCCCGAGGGCGTCGACACGACGGGGACGACGCCAGTCGTGGGCTCGACGTCGCCGAGGGCCACCGGAGGCGCGGCGTGGCGTGGGCCGCTCGGGCGCGCAGGCGCGGCAGCCTCGACGGACAGCGGAGCCGTCGCGGGCTCGGCGACCAGCGCCTTCGTGTTGACCGACGTCTCGTCGTAGAGAATCGGAGCCGGGCCACCAGCGAGGGCCGCGCGCGCCTGCTCGACCCACTGCTTGATGCGCGCGTCGTTCGGCTGCAGCGCCGACGCCTTGCGCAAGATGGGGAGCGCCGAGCGGTACAGCCCCTTCCTCAGCAGCACCTCACTGATGAGGTTGTACGCGTGCGGGTTTTCCTTATCGATGTTCACCGCGGTGTCGAACTGCTGCATCGCCTCGGCCGCTTTGCCGCTGTTGATGAGGCCCTTGCCCCACAACACGCGACCCACGACGGACGACGGGTGATGCGCGCACCCCTGCTGGCACACCTCGATGGCCTTCGAGTTCTCGCCTTTGTCCAGGTACGCCCGCGCGAGCTCGACGAAGACGGTCGAGGTGGGGTCCTGCGAGAGCATCTGCTCGTACTTCTCAACCATCGACTTCGACATGGGCGCTCGGAAGGCTCTGAGGGGCGAAACAGCCGCGGAAACATACCCTTCCCGGTGCGGTGGGCCATGCACAATCGCGGGTGGCGGACTGGCCGCGACACGCTCGGGTGGTACCGTCCGCGGCCATGCGAACTGGCGTCTTCGTGGTGCTGCTGCTCTCGATCCTCCCGTCGTGCGCCGCCTGGCGTGCCCGGCCTGACGTCGAAGAGCTCAAGCCCGCCATCGAGCTCTTTCACCAGCGGGCGCGCTGGAAGGACTTTCGCGGCGCCGCCGATCTGCTGGTGCCCGAGCGGCGCAAGGCCTTCGTGAAGGCGCGCACGAAGACCGACGACGAGCGCGATCTCTTCATCACCAACTTCGATCTCGAAGACGCGAAGGTGTCGGGCGCTGGCGTCGCCGAGGTGGTGTCACGCATCAGCTGGTACCGGCTGCCCTCGAACGTCGAGAAGACGGCCACGGTCACCAGCGTCTTCGTGTGGCGTGACGGGAAGTGGTGGCTCGAGAGCCAGGACGAGGGGCCCTTCTCCGATCTGATGCCTGCCCCCGAGCTGCCGGCGAGCGACGCAGGGACGGTCGTGGACGCAGGGGTTCTCTAAAGGCGTCTTCTTCAGGGCGCGTAGCTGAGGGTCGGCAGTCGGCGGCGCACGAACATCGTCGCGGCGACGACCAGCAACAACGGCGCGACGTGGAACAACAACACGTGCCCGACGTCCCGATGCGGGCACTTCAGCTGCATCACGGCGAGCGACATGGTGCCGGCCGCCCAGCCCAACACCATCGCGCGAGACAGCCGGGGCGCGTGCTGCTTCGCCGCCACCAGCGCGATGCCTGCGGGGACGAGGGAGCAGACCAGCTCCCACGCGAAGCAGCCCGCGCGAGGCGTGAAGGCCGACAACTCCATCGAGAACAGCTGCGTCACCAGCACGGCCCCGCCCACGAGCGAGCCGAGGAGGAGTGGGCGAGACGTTCGCTGGGGCCACGGCGCGAGCCCCGCGACGCCGGCGATCAACGCGACGGCCAACAGCGCCAGCGACTGGCCCCAGATGGGCGCGCTCACGTCCATCAGAGACATCGACGAGTTGAACATGAAGCTGCCGCCACAGAAGAGCGCCAGCGTGACGACCACGAAGATGGCGGCGTCGCGCCCCCACGGCCTGGGCGGGGTGTCGAGCTCAGCCTCGACCGCGAGCCGAAGCCTCGCCTCGAGCTCAGGAGGGAGCGGCTCAGACGAACTGCCGAAGGGATGCGGTGCACTCATGAGTCGAACTCCCAGACGTCCTTCAACAGCTCGCGCAGCACCTGCGTGCCGCGAAAGGCACGCACCTTGACGGCAGTCTCACTCGCCCCGACGGCCTCGGCGATCTCACCGAAGCTCCAGCCCTCGAGGCGATGCAGCACCACCGCCTCGCGCTGCGCCTCGGGCAGCTGCTGCAGCGCCGTGAGCAGGCGTCGTCTCAACCCGGCGTCGCCGTGCGTCGCGTCGATGGCGACCTCTCCCGGCTCGTCGGCGCCCGGGTGTTCCCGCTTCGTGCGGCGAAACCGGTCGCGGGCCGCGTTCGAGGCGATGGCGTACAGCCACGGCTTCACCTTCGAGCCGCGCACGAACTGATCTCTCGAACGCACGAGCGAGAGAAACGTCAGCTGAACCGCGTCTTCGGCGGCCGCGGTGCTCCCGGTGAGCCGCGTCAGGAAGCTCGTCAGCGGCGCCACGTGCCGGCGAAAGAGCAGGTCGAACGCAGACCGATCGCCACGCTGGAATCGCTCCATCAGGCCTTCGTCGGAGTCGGCGGCGGCCGGAGCAGCACTCATGGCGGGGCCGACCACTTCCCACGAGATGGCAAACGCTGTCATCGACTCCGGTACGCGCCCAGCACCGTCCCCGGTTACCGCGGAGCCAGAGGGCTCGAACGCGAGGGACGCTGCGGACAAAAAAAAGCGCCCGTCGACTCGGGGCCGGCCGAGGCGACGGGCGTCGGGTGTTCCCCTATGGAACCCCCTTACCGAAGGGATTACTCAGCAACACCGGTGCCATGCTGGACACCTTCCATTCAAGGAGCAACATCATGCGGTTGCCGCCGAGCAGCCTCGGAGAACTGCGACACGCCACCGCTCCAGCCTGACAGCCACGTCATGATCGACTGAAATTCGGGCCGATCAGCTGAGGTCTGAAAGCACGCCTCGAATCGTCTCGCGCATCGAGGAGCCGGGAGTCCAGCCCGTCTCTTTGCGCCACCGCGAGCCGTCGACCATGCAGAGGAACTGAATGTGGTCGAGCTCTTCGGGGGGGTAGCTGGCGAGGCGGTACTTGAACAACGACGAGAGCAGCCCGCGCGCGATGGGGTGCGGCACCGGCAGAGGCCTGGCGCCGAGCTCCTTGAAGCACGACGAGAGCGGCACCTCGCCCGGCCCGGTGACGTTGTAGACGCCCTTGAGCCCCGGCGTGAGCGCGGCCACGAGCGCCGAGCCGACGTCCTGCATGTGAATGAGCTGCACCATCGGGTCGAAGCCCATCAGCGTCATCGGCCGCTTCAGGCGCAGGTAGTTCGACGGCGCGTTCTTGATGGTGGGGCCGACGATGTGCACGGGCCGCACGACGACCGTCTCGACGCTCGGCTGCCGCCAGAAGAAGCCGTGCGCGAGCATGTCGACCTCGATGAGATCGCGCACCGAGGGAAACCGGCTGGCGGCCATCAGCGGCGCGTCTTCCGAGAGGAAGTTCGAGTTGTCTGGCGAGGGCCCGTAGACGTTGGCGCTCGAGAGCACGACGAGCTTCTTCACGCCGTACTTCGCGGCGCACTCGAGCACGCGGGTGGTGCCGAGCACGTTGAAGTTGTGGTGGTCCTCCGCGCTCATGCGCGGGTCGTGCATGATGCCCATGTGCACGATGGCCTTCACGGGCAGCTTGCGAAAGACGTCTTCGGTCTTCTTCTTTCGCAGGTCGATCTGGAAGTGCTCCACGTCCTTCGGCTTGCCGATGAAGGGGCGGCGATCGATGCCGGCGACGCGCTCGGTGCGGTGGAGCAGCTTCGCAACGACGCGGCCCAGGTTTCCCGAGATGCCGGTCACCAACACCACGCCGTCGCCGCTCAAAAGAAGATCCCCTTCCGCTCGGCGAGGCCCTTTTCGAGCATCGACTGAATGGCGCCCTTGACGACCTTCACCTTCTTCTCGAGCTCGGCGTCTTCGTCGTCGGCGCGGCCGGTGAAGACGAGCGGCTCGCCGAAGTAGATGCGGTACTTCGTGGGCAACGGAAACGGCAGGCCGTATGGCGTCACCGGGAGCGCCGGCATGCCGAACAATTTGCCCACGCTCTTGAGGTTGATGAGCGCTGGCGCCTGCTCCTCGCTGCCGACCACCGCGACGGGAACGATGGGCGTCTTCGTCTCGAGCGCCAGCCGCATGAAGCCCAGGCCGAAGTCCTGCAACTGGTACCGTTGGGCGTACAGCTTCGAGATGCCCTTGAGGCCCTCGGGGAAGACGAGAATCGCTTCGTCGTTCTCCAGCAGCCGCCGGCAATTCTCAGGCGTGCCGACGATCTGCCCGATGCGCGAGAAGAAGGTCGAGACGTACGGCAGCGAGCCGACCCACTTCTCGACCATCGAGCGGACGATGCGGGGCGGCTTCGCCTCGGTGAGCATCGCGACGCCGATCATCGCGCCGTCGACCGGCAGCTGACCGCCGTGGTTCGAGACGAGCAACACGCGGCCCGTGGGCACGTGATCGAGCCCGTAGGTCTGCACGCGGAAGTAGTTCTTGAAGAGCCAAACGAACGGCCCGACCGCCGAGAGCGCGTACTCGAGCGACAGACCGAACGGATCGACGCCGTACTCGTTGGCGGTGCGCCCATCGCGCAGGCGCTCGTCGAGATCGTCGCGGCTCATCGCCAACGTCCACTGCCGAAGGCCCTGCTTGATGGTGTCGGAGAGTCCCACGGGACCGGTTCTAGCGCGCGACGGTCTCGGCGCAACGCCTCGCTCCAGGGTCCCGGGTGTGCAAGAAATCGAGCGATGCACGTCGCCATTACCGGAGCCTCGAGCGGTATCGGCGAGGCCCTCGCCCGCGAGTACTTCAGCCGCCGCGCCGACGTCAGCCTCGTCGCCCGCCGAGTCGAGCTGCTCGAGAAGCTCGCGAAACAAACCGACACGCGCACGCACCTCGTCCAGTCCGACCTGAGCGATGTGTCGCAGGTCACCTCCTGGGTCGACGCGGCAGAGCAGGCGCTCGGACCCATCGACGTGCTCATCAACAACGCCGGCGTGCAGATCATCCGCGCCTTCACCGACACACCGTTCGACGAGGGACGGCGCCTGCTCCAGGTCGACCTCCTCGCGCCGCTCGAGCTCTCACAGTTCGTCGCCCGCCGCATGGTGGCGCGCAAGCAGGGCGTGATCGTCGACGTGGCGTCGATGGCGTCCATCGCTCCGACGCCAGGCATGGCCTTCTACAACGCGGCCAAAGGAGGGCTGGCCGCCGCCTCTGAGGCGCTGCGGGCCGAGCTCGCGCAGCATGGAGTGCACGTGGTGACGGTGTACCCGGGCCTCATCAGGACGGCGATGGAGGTCGCCGGGCGAGCCGCCTTCGGCGAGGAGACCCTGATGATGAAGGTCTTCGCGCCGTCGGGCGATGCCGACGTGCTGGCCCGCCTGGTCGCCGACGCCGTCGAGGCGCGCAGCGAGCGGGTCATCTACCCGGCGCTCAACGTTCTCGCCCGCCACTTCCCTGCCGCGACGCGCGCGTTGCTCGACGCCTTCACGCCGCGCGTGCCACCGGGGTGACCCTCAGGGCTCGAGTCGCGCAGACGTGGCCAGGGCCCTCATGATGTGGCGGTGACGTCGCAAGTACCCGGATGGCGCGCGGGGTGGTACGAGAGGGCAGTGGCATCTGTCTCGACCCGCTTCGGCTGGTGCGCAGTGGTGGCGCTCCTCTCCGGCTGCTTCGTCGATCTCGACGATCGTCCCGGCCGCGCCTGCGACGAAGCCTCGCCGTGCCGTGAGCCGCGCCGGTGCATCGCGGGCGCCTGCTTCGCCGACGACGAGCTCGACGCAGGAAAGCCCGACGCGAGCACGGGTGGTGGCACCGCTGGTGGCAGCGCGATGGGCGGAGGTGCTTCAGGTGGAGGCACCACGGTCGACGCGGGCCCTGTCGACGCAGGGCCACAACCGCTCTGGCAGCAGCGGCTCCACGGCTTCAGCGACGTCACCCAGGACACGGGCTGCACCGCCACCATCGATCCCTCACGCGGAAACCTGGTGGTGGCCTCGGTGATGTCGTCGCGGGACGGCGAAGACACGGCGAGCGCGAACGTGCTGTCGACGCAGCGCCTGCCCACGCGCCTCGAGGGCCGGGTGCGCGGCCGGCTGACGCTCGGCGGAACGCCCCGCCTCGCCGGGAACGCGCCCTTCGCCGAGCTCGGCGCGCAGCCCGACCGCGTGCATCTGCAGCTGGCCCTCTCTGCCAACAACGAGCTGGTGGTCAGCAGCATGCCGATGACGGTGGCCGACAACGCCGTGTCGGCCCGCTACGCCATCGACGGCGGCTGGCAGCGAGGTGACTACCTGTTCGAAGTTCGCTGGCGGCGCGGGGCGAGCCGCACGGTGTGGCTCAACGGCCAGCAGCTCGGAGACGTCGCCCTGCCCTCCACCACGGTGATGGCGCCGCCCGATCGTTTCCGGCTCGGCCTGATGCGCCTCGACGGTGCCGATGGTGGGCCGTTCTCGGTGACGGTGAACAGCTGGCAGCTCACGGAAGACGCCGACGCCGTGCTGGGAGACATCCCGTGACGGCGCTCGTCGTCTCGCTGCTGCTCGGCGCCCAGCCCAACCCGTTCCTCGCGCAGGCGAAGGAGCTCTACCAGGGGCTCGACTTCGAGAAGTGCGTCGCGCGCCTCGAGCAGGCCACCAGCCAATGGCAGTCGACGAAGGACGAGCTCCGGGACATCGAGATCACCTCGGGCCTCTGCCAGTTCAACCTCGGCAAGACGAAGACGGCCGCTGAGCACTTCCGCACCGCGCTGCGAATCGACGAGACCGCCGACCTGCCGCCGTACTCGAGCCCCAAGGCGGTGGACCTGTTCCTCAAGGTGAAGCGCTCGCTCCAGGCCCCGCCCGAGCCGTTCCCCGAAGACGACTTTCCTCCTGACGCGCCGAAGAAACCGAAGCTCGAGCCGGCCGCGCCGAAGACCGGGCCAACGGAGCCGGGCGTCTTCGAGAAGCACCCTGCCCCGACCGCGTTCGGCATCGGCGCGGGCGTCGCCCTGGCGGTCGGCGTCGGGCTCGGCGTGAACGCGCGCAACCTCTCGATTCAGGCGAACGAGGCGCGCACCGACCAGCTCTTCGGAGAGAAGGCCGGCGCCGCGCGCGCCAACGCGACGGGCGCCAACGTGGCCTACGTGCTCGCCGCTGGAGCCGCCGTCGCCGCGGTCGTCGCGTACCTGTTGGAGTGACGCGGCCGCTGAGGGATAACGCCGTCATGCGCCCGACTCTGCTGCTGGCACTTGGGATCTGCTCTGTCGCCTCCGCTCAACCCAAAGACGCCAGAGACGCCGGCACGCCCGCGGTCAGCGCGAGCGCCTGCAACGCCCTGATGGACCACGTGGTGCTGCTCTCGGTCGATCAGTCGCTCGCCGAGGACCCCGAGGTGAAGAAGATGACGCCGAAGGAGCGCGAGGTGACCGAGAAGCTGGCCCGACGCGAAGCCCTCGCCGACCCCAAGCTCGTCGAGCTCAAGCGTGATTGCCCTGCCCGCTACGACAAGAAGACCGAGCAGTGCCTGATGAAGGCGAAGACGATGAAAGACGTCGACGCCTGCTCGAAGTAGCGCTTCCTCCCTTTCACGAGGTCCCCCATGCGTCGATCGCTCCTTGGCCTGCTGGTGCTGACGCCGTTCATTCCCGGCTGCGCCTGCGATGAGTTCTTCGAGGAGCCTGACGGTGGAACGATCACCGGCCCTCAAGGTCGCGTCAGCGGCACCGTGACCCCGTTTCGAGGCGCCGACTCCGTTCAAGCGCCTCGCGCGGCCGTCGACGCTGCGCTCAAGCGCTCCGTGTTCAACAGTCTCAACGAGGGCACGGCGGCGTCGCAGGGCCCCTCGTCGGTCGGGCGGGCCGTCGCTCGCGCCGTCATCGCACCGCTCCCGTACTCGACGAGCGGGCGCCTGCTCGGCGTGAATGAGCGGCCGCGCTTCGTGGTTGGAGAGGTCATCGTTCGAACGCTCGAGAAGGAGCCGGTCGCCGCGGTGCTGCGTCGCGTGACGCTCGCCGGCTTCAAGACGGCGCACGGCGGCTTCGGCTCGGAGTTCATGCACCTGGTGCGCTTCCGCCACGACGACGGCCGGGCGCTCTCCGACGGTGAGACGGTCGAGCTCGTGAAGCAGCTCGCGCGCGTGCCCGGCGTGAAGTGGGCGGAGCTCAACGGCATTCGGCACCCGCTCGCCGTGCCGAACGACAGCCTCTACTCGGCGATGTGGCACCTCGCGCCGATCAACATGCCGGCCGCGTGGGAGCTGGAGAAGGGCGCCACCACCGCCGTCACCGTCGCCGTCGTCGACACGGGCATCATCCAGCACCCCGACCTCACGCCGCGCGTCGCGCAGGGCGCCGACTTCATCAGCGACCCCGATCGCGCGCTGGACGGCGACGGGCGTGACTCGGACGCGACGGACACCGGCCGCGACCTTCCCAACGGCCAGTCGAGCTGGCACGGCTCGCATTGCGCCGGCACCATCGGCGCGGTCACCGACAACGGCGCCGGCATCTCGGGCGTGAACTGGAACGCGCGCATCGTTCCGGTGCGCGTGCTGGGTAAGAACGGCGGCACCAACCTCGACATCGCCGCGGGCCTCATCTGGGCGGCAGGCGGCACGGTGCCCGGCATGCCGGCCAACGCGAACCCGGCGCAGGTCATCAGCATGAGCCTCGGCGGTCAGGGTGATCCGGAGCAGGCGGCCCAGGACGCGATCGACACCGCCAACGCGCGCAACGCCATCGTGGTGGTCGCCGCCGGCAACGACAACATCGACGCCTCACGCTTCACCCCCTGCAACCAGTCGGGCGTCTTGTGCATCGGCGCGACGCGCTTCAACGGCACGCGGGCGAGCTATTCGAACTTCGGGCAGCGCGTCGACGTGATGGCCCCGGGCGGTGAGGTGTCGGAAGACGCGAACGGCGACGGCAACCCCGACGGCGTGCTCTCGACGGTGAAGAACGACTCCACGGGCATGCCCACCTACAGCTTCGAGCAGGGCACCTCGATGGCGACGCCCCACGTGGCCGGCATCGTCTCGCTCATGAAGGCGCGCAGCGGAGCGCTCACCTTCGCGCAGGCCCGGCAGATCCTCACCGAGACGGCGAATCAGGCGTCGCGCTGCACCGAGGGCTGCGGCGCGGGGCTCGTCAACGTGCACGCGGCGCTCCAACGGGTGACGGGCGCGCAGCCCACGGGCCCGGCGAAGCTGGCGTTGAGCGCGACCGATCTCTTCTTCACCGCCAACACCACCTCGCAGAACGTCACCATCACCAACGTCGGCGGTCAGGCGCTCACCGTCACGCTGGCGGTCGCGGGCAACGACGCGGCGCGCGTCACGGTGATGGGCGGCACCACGCGCACCGTCCCTGCCGGCGCGACGGCGGCGGTCCAGATCTCGGGCGATCTACAGGGCCTGGCCGCCAGCATGACGGGCTCGGCGACCATCGCGGTGACGTCGAACGGCGGCAACGCCAACATCTCCATCAAGCTGCGGGCTGGTGGCGCCGCGGGGCGGAACGTCGTGGTCGCGCTGGTGCACCAGGTGAACGGCGAGTGGAAGGTCGCCGCCGCCGCCGAAGCGCAGGCCATCAACAACTTCAGCTACGGCCTCGTCGCGCCGACGGGCTCGTACTTCCTCTTCGGCGCGCAGGACGCGAACGGCAACGGTCAGTTCGAAGACAACGAGCCCATCGGCCTGTGGCCGAACACCGACTCGCCGAAGGCGGTGGTCGTCACCGACGGCGCCAACCTGATGGGGAACAACTTCGTCGTGGCTCCGCAGGTCAACCTGAACGGAGACGAGGCGCGCGTCATCGGCACGGCGTGCACCGACGCGTCGACGTGCGGCACCGATGGCATCTGCGCGACGGGCTTTCCGCAGGGGTACTGCACGAGCGACTGCGCGACGACGTCGTGCCCGGCAGGCGCGAAGTGCCTCTCAGGCGCGACGGTCTCGCTCTGTCTCGACACCTGCTCGGCGCCGCGGCGCGGGCAGTCGAGCTGCCGGGTGAACTACGTGTGCGAAGACGACGGCTCGGGCAGCGGGGCGTGTATTCCCAACTGCAACTCGATTCAGGACTTCTGCGACGCGCCCCAGACCTGCAGCGCCGCCAGCGGGTACTGCGAGTAGGAAACAGCACGTCCTTCTGGTTGACGCCGCTCGGCACGCGCCTTACCCCACCTCGTCGTGGCCGATGTCTTCCAGCAGCTCGTCTCAGCCCTCGCGAAGGGCCGCGCCACGCGCGTTCGGAGCACCGGGCTGTCGGGCGCCTCGCGGGCGTGGGTGCTCTCGAGGCTGTCGGCACGGCTGAAGGCGCCGCTGGTCTGCGTCACCGCTGACGACGACGCGGCCGATGCGCTCGCTTCCGATCTCGCCTTCTTCATGGGCGGCGAAGGCACCAAGGCAGACCCGACGGTGCTGCGGCTGCCCGCCGACGAGGTGCTCCCCTGGGACGAGCTGCTCCCCGACGCCGGCATGGTGACGGAGCGGCTGTGCACCCTCTTCCACCTCGCGCGTGGCACCTCGTTTCCGGCGCTGGTGCTCTCGGCTCGCGCGCTCCATCGCAAGGTGCTTCCGCCGTCGTTGATGCGCCAGCAGTCGCGCACGGTGACGCTGAACGAAGACGTCGGCCGTGACGCGCTCGCGCTGACGTTGGCGGGCATGGGCTTTCGCAACGCGCCGCTGGTGGAGGACCCGGGCACCTTTTCGCTGCGCGGCGACATCGTCGATCTCTGGGCGCCGCTGCACGACGAGCCGACCCGCCTCGAGTTCTTCGGCGACACCGTGGAGTCGATGCGGCGCTTCGACCCCGAGACCCAGCGCACCAGCGACAAGCTGACCGAGCTGCAGCTCTTCCCCGCGCGCGAGTTGTTCCTGTCTTCCGAGACGAAGGCCCAGGCCATCGAGTCGATTCGGGAGCTCGCCGAACATCAGCGCGTGCCCTCCTCGAAGGTGAGGGAGCGCGTCGAGCAGGTGCGCGAAGGCATGGCGTCGGCGGGCCTCGAGTCGCTGCTGCCGGGGTTCTTCAAGGGTGGCCTCGCGACCGTGTTCGACTACGTCTCCTCGTGGAGCGAGACCCCGGTCTTCTGGTTCGACGAGCCCGCCACGCAGGGCCAGGTGCTCGACGATCTCTTCGTCGACATCGAGCGCAGCTACGACGACGCGACGCGACGGCAGGAGCTCACCATGCCGCCGGGGGAGCACTTCCTCTCGCGTGACGAGGTGAAGACGCGCCTCGAGGCGTTCCGGCGCATCGACGGTGGCGGGCTGTCGATCGACGAGCGCATCGACGAGCGCGCGCCGGTCGCGTTCCACTTCGGCGGCACCAAGGATCTGCGCGAGGCCATTCGCACCCATCACGGTGAAGAGGGCGCGCTCACGCCGCTGCTGACGCGCTTGAACGCCTGGCACGAAGAGAAGGTGCTGACCGCCATCGCGTGCGGCTCCAAAGGCCAGGCGGAGCGGCTCGAGCGGCTGCTGAAGGAGCGCGGCGTCAAGGTGAAGACGCACGCGAAGCCGCTCAAAGACGAGCCGTCGGAGCTCTTCGACGCCAAACGCCTCGCGCACCTGTTCCTCGGCGACGTCAGCGCCGGCTTCATCGACACGCCGGGCAAGCTGGTGGTGCTGTCCGACGAAGACATCTTCGGCTCCCGCGCGAGACGCAGGGTTCGACGCAGGCGCACGGACGTCACGGGCTTCGTCGCGAGCTTTCAGGATCTCAAGGAGGGCGACCTCTGCGTGCACGCGGAGTTCGGCGTCTGCCGCTACACCGGCCTCGTCACCATGCAGGTCGGCGGCGTGAACGCGGACTTCCTGGTGCTCGAGTTCGCCGCGAAGGACAAGGTGTACCTGCCGGTCAGCCGCATGCGGCTGCTGTCGAAGTTCACCGGCGGCGACCCCGAGAAGATCGCGCTCGACCGGCTCGGCACCAACAGCTGGGAGAAGAAGAAGCAGCTGGTGAAGGAGCAGTTGCTCCAGATGGCTGCGGACCTCTTGACGCTCTACGCGGAGCGCCGCGCCCACGCAGGGCACGCCTTCACCCCACCCGACCGCTACTACCGGCAGTTCGAGGCCGACTTCGAGTTCGAAGCGACGGTCGATCAGCAGAAGGCCATCGACGACGTGCTGGGCGACATGGCGAAGCCGGTGCCGATGGAGCGCCTCGTCTGCGGCGACGTCGGCTACGGCAAGACCGAGGTCGCAATGCGGGCCGCGTTCAAGTGCGTGCTCGATCGCAAACAGGTGGCGGTGCTGGTGCCCACCACGCTGCTAGCGCACCAGCACTTCAACTCGTTCAAGCGGCGCTTCGATGGCTACCCGGTGACGGTCGAGGTCGTCTCGGGGCTGCGCAAGCAGAGCGAGGTGCGCGACATCATGAAGCGCGCGCAGGAGGGCCGGGTCGACGTGGTGGTCGGCACGCACAAGCTGCTCGCCGGTGACGTGGCGTTCCGCGATCTCGGCCTCATCGTCATCGACGAGGAGCAGAAGTTCGGCGTGAAGCAGAAGGAGTACCTGCGCCGGCTCAAGTCGAACGTCGACACGCTGACGCTCACCGCCACGCCGATTCCGCGCACGCTGAACATGGCCATGAGCGGCATGCGCGACATGTCGCTCATCACCACGCCGCCGGCTGATCGCCGCGCCATTCGCACCTTCGTCAACCGGTTCGATCCGCAGCTGCTCAAGGACGCCATCACCCGCGAGCTGCAGCGTGGTGGGCAGGTCTTCGTGGTGCACAACCGCATCTCGTCGCTGCCGAGCATGGAGAAGCTGCTCAACGAGCTGGTGCCGCACGCTGTCGTGTCCGTCGCGCACGGGCAGATGGGTGACGGTGAGCTCGAGCGGGTGATGCTCGACTTCGTCGAGAAGCGCGCCCAGATCCTCCTGTCGACGAGCATCATCGAGAGCGGCCTCGACATTCCTTCGGCCAACACGATTATCGTCAACCGCGCGGACCAGTTCGGGCTCGGTCAGCTGTACCAGATGCGTGGCCGCGTCGGCCGCTCGAAGGAGCGCGCGTACGCGTACCTCCTGGTGCCGCAGGGCCGTGGCGTCGGGAAGGACGCGATGCGCCGGCTCGAGGTGCTGCAGGCGTTCACCGAACTGGGTGCGGGGTTCTCGATCGCCGCGCACGATCTCGAGATCCGCGGCGCTGGCAACCTGCTCGGCAAGGAGCAGTCAGGCAGCATCGAGGCGGTCGGCTTCGATCTCTACTCGCAGATGCTGGAAGAGGCGGTCGCCGAGGTCCGCGGTGAGCCGGTGCGCACACACATCGAGCCCGAGGTGAACCTGCCGGTGCCGGCGTACCTGCCCGATCACTACGTGCCCGACGTTCATCAACGCCTGGTGCTCTACAAGCGCTTCTCGCAGGCGCCGCACCCCGACGACCTGAACGATCTGCGCGCCGAGCTGGTCGATCGTTTCGGTGACGCGCCCGATGAAGTCGACATGCTGCACGAGCTGATGATGCTCAAGATTGACCTGCGCGAACTGCAGCTGCGCGCCCTCGACGGCGGCGCGGGAAGAATCGTGGTGACGCTCGGCGCCGACGCCCAGCTCGATGGCCACAAGGTCGCCGCGATGGTGCAGAAGTCGAAGTCGCTCTACCGGCTGACGCCAGACTTGAAGCTGGTGGCGAAGCTCGATCCGACCGTGAAGGGGAAGGACTTCATTCCCGCAGCGCGGAAGGTCGTGCGTGACTTGATGGCGTGCGCTCGCCGGTGATCAGTTGCTGCGGTACTCCGCGAGCAGATTCGCAACGGCCCGCGTGTGATCGGGATCAGCGACGAAGCGAGCCAACCACTCGAGGTCGAGCGTCGGAAGGTATGCGCTCTTCTTCCGTTTCGCGTAGCGGTTGGTCTTGAGCGCGAAGACGCCAATGCGATCGTTCTCCCACAGCCAGACTTCTGGAACGCCCAGCCGTTCGTAGACCTCGAGCTTGTCGATGCCGGAGCGGCTCCAGTTCACTTCAATCGCGATGTCTGGAACTGACGCCATGTCCGAACGGCCGACGACGTAGCATTCGTCGGGTTCGGCGACCGCCTTGCCGCGACGCTTCTTGAGAGTCGTCGAGCCAAACGGACTGACCGCGATACCCTCGAGCGCAGCCCACATCTCGAGGAGCCGGCCGATGCGGCTCTTGATGCCCTCGTGCGACTTTGATGGAGCCAGCAGCTCCAGTACTCCGTCAAGGTAGGTGATTCGCGGGCTGCGTGACTCGCCTCGAGCCCGTTGAATCAGCTCGAAGCCAGCCCACCCCAGCCGTATCGATACGAGCTGGTCGGACTGCGCGAGCGAAGTCGCTTCCATCCGCGTCATTCTCGCTACGACGCACCAAACGCGTCGATGCCGGTAATCGCCTTCCCCAGGATCAACGTGTGCACCTCATGCGTGCCCTCGTAGGTGAAGACGCTCTCGAGGTTCAGCATGTGGCGAATGGGCGGGTACTCGTCGCTGATGCCGTTGGCGCCGTAGATGCTCCGGGCGACGCGGGCGATCTCGAGCGCCACCTTCACGTTGTTGCGCTTGCAGAGCGACACCTGCTCGGGGAGGACCTTCTGGCCCGAGTCCGCGAGCTGGGCGAGGCGCAGGGCGAGCAGCTGCCCCTTCACGATCTCCTGCAGCATGTCGGCGAGCTTCTCTTGCGTCAGCTGAAAGCCTGCGATCGGCTTGTTGAACTGCTTGCGCGACAACGAGTACTCGCGCGCGCCCTCGAAGCACGCCACCGCCGCGCCCATGGCCGCGAACGCGATGCCCATGCGCGCCTTGTTCAGACACGACAGCGGCCCACGCAGGCCCTTCACGCCGGGGAGCAGGTTCTTCGCCGGCACCTTCACGTCCTGGAACGCGAGCTCGGCGGTGAACGACGCGCGCAGCGAGAACTTGCCTTCGATCTCCTTCGCGATGAACCCGGGCATGCCCTTCTCGACCAGGAAGCCCTGAATCGACTCGGCGCCGCCGTCATCGACCTTCGCCCACACCACCGCGACGTCGGCGATGGTGCCGTTGGTGATCCACATCTTCGAGCCGTTGAGCACGTAGTGATCGCCCTGCTTCACCGCGCGCGTCAGCATGCCGCCGGGGTCGGAGCCGTAGTCAGGCTCGGTCAAGCCGAAGCAGCCGATGATCTTCCCCGCGGCCATGCCCGGCAGGAACCGCTCCTTCTGCTCGTCGTTCCCGAACGAATAAATCGGGAACATGCACAGCGACGACTGCACCGACGCGAAGCTGCGCAGGCCCGAGTCACCGCGCTCGAGCTCCTGGAGGATGAGGCCGTACGCGACGTTCGACAGGCCCGCGCAGCCGTACCCTTTGAGCGTCGCGCCGAAGATGCCCATGTCGGCCAGCTTGGGGATCACGTGCGACGGGAAGGTGTGGTTGCGGAAGTGCTTGCCGACGATCGGCAGGTATTCCTGGTCGACGAAGCGGGCGACGGTGTCGCGAATCGCGCGGTCTTCGGGCGAGAGGAGATCGTCGATGCGGTAGAGATCGGTCACGGCGGCGCGGGGCATGGAGAGAGCGCGTAACAACCTGACGCGCCCACGGTCAACGACGCCTGAAGGGCTCCGTGCTGCGGGCGGCCATCAGCTGCGCTACCGGCGGCCGCGAATCACGACGAGGCCCGAGCCGCCGGTGCCGATCAAGAACACTTCGCGGTCGGTGCTGGTGGCGGCGTCATTGACCGTGACGAGCGCGGCGGGCGGCTGGTTGGTGCTCGCCGCCCACGCCATGCCATTCCACAGCATGAAGCGATTCGCCGGAGTGCCGCCGGGAGCGCCAGCGGCGAGGTACTCGGTGGGCCCCACGGCGACGATGCTGTTGAGAACGCTCCCGATCATCGGGATTGGGAGCGCCGTCCACCCTCCGCCTGCGACATCGCGCCGCGCGTAGCGATAGCCCGTCACCGAGCCGCCGCTGCCGATCCCTCCGACCAGCATCGCGTCGACGGCCGCGCCTGGCCCGAACGTGAAGGCCATGTCGTTCCACTCGGCGATGGACTGACCCATCAGGTTGACGTTCTCCTGACCGAAGCCCCCGCCCTCGTACCGGACGACGAACGTCCTC
Organism: Myxococcales bacterium; assembly: GCA_030681895.1. Classification (GTDB taxonomy): domain Bacteria; phylum Myxococcota; class Myxococcia; order Myxococcales; family Myxococcaceae; genus Xiheimicrobium. Next base: position 20,277 of record JAUXRI010000089.1, read on the forward strand.
CCGAGCACGTAGACCTCTCCGGCAGGTCCGGCGATGCAGCGCTTCGGGTTGGTGAAGCCGAGATCGTTGTTCACCTTCGTCCAACCCGTTCCGTTGAACTCGAAGAGCATCGCCTGGCTGTTGTTGCCGTTCGCGATTGCGAACACCGTCTCGCCAGAGTTGCAAAGGCCGTCGAAGTAGTCGCTCGAGCCGCCGGTCAGTGCGGGCAGGAAGTTGGTGGCGACGGTGCAGTCGGCCGCGGTGCAGTACATCGACGACGTGCTCGCTGAGACGACGAAGACCTTCCCGGCAGGCGTGACCACCACGTCCTTCGCGGTCGACCCCAGTGAAAACCCTGTCAGCTGATTGAAGGTGCCGCCGGTCGAGCGGTAGAGACTCGTGCCCGCAGTCATCCAGGCCTCACCCTGCCGCGCCGAGATCGCCGCACCGTTCGTCGTCGTCGGCACGGGCACCATCGACATGCTCTGCCACGTGAAGGGGCCGATGCTGCCACCCGCGCTCCCGCCACCGGTCGCGCCGCCGCCACCGGTCGCGCTGCCGCCACCAGTCGCGCTGCCGCCGCCAGTCGCGCTGCCGCCACCGGTCGCGCTGCCGCCACCGGTCGCGCTGCCGCCACCGGTCGCGCTGCCGCCACCAGTCGGCATGCCGCCCCCGGTCGCCGACCCACCACCAAAGGAGAAGCCGCCACCGGCACCCGCGGTGCCTCCGGCCGAACCAGCATCGACCTTGATGGGGGTGAGCGGCCCGCAGGCCGACAGCACGACGAGGGAAATGAGGAGTGCTCTCATGAGGACCGTCGGCGTAGCACGGGGCCTGCCGGGGTCGACAGGGCGGCGCGACTTACCGGCGGCCGCGAATGATCGAGTACGCGCTGCTGCTGTCGACGCCCACGAGGAAGACCTCTCGTGCGTCGGTCACGGTCGCGTCACGTACGGTCGAGATGGTGTTTGGAGGCGCGGGCATGCTCGGAGCCCAGCTCGTTCCATTCCACGACATGAAGCGATTGGCGCCGCTCCCAGAGCCTGCGGCGAGGAACTCGGTCGGGCCGATCGCCACCACCGTCGACAGATTGGCGCCTGACGTCAGCGGCATGAGTGAGTTCCACGACGACGTCGCCTGGTCTCGGCGGGCGAAGCGATAGCCGCTACCGCCGCCCACGATCATCGCCTCGACGATGGCGCCGGCTTGTACGGCGAGGGCGATGCTGGTCCACCCGGCGGCCGGCTGCCCGTTCAGGTTGATCGCTTCTGGGGTCAACGCGCCGTTTTCGTAACGAACGACGCCGAGCGAACCGACGACGTACACCTCTCCGCCGGGCCCGACCTGGCACTCGCTCGCGCTCGAGATGCCGAGATTGTTCGAGACCTTCGTCCACGCGTTCACGCCGTCGAACTCGTACAAGAGCCCGGTGGCTCCGCTGTCACGGCTGCCCACGGCGAACACCCGCTCGCCCGCCCCGCAGAGCGAGACGAAGTAGTCGGCCGTCGAGACCGTCATCGCGGTGGTGAAGCTGGCGCCGACGGAGCAATCGGCAGCGAGGCAGTGCGCCGCGGAGCGCGTCGCCGAGACCACGAAGACCTTGCCCATCGGCGTCACGTGCACGTCGTTCAGTGACGGTATCGTGAAGCCGGCGACCTCGGTGAAGGCACCTCCCGTCGAGCGGTAGAGCTTGCTGTTGTCCATGCCGACGTACGCCTCACCCGGACGAGAGGCGACGGCGACTGCGTAGGTGAGACTCGAGGGAGGAGGCATCGCGACGAGGTTCGACCAGATGAAGGGGCCCAGGCCTGCGTCGGCCGCTCCGCCTGCACTGCCGCCTGCAGAGCCACCGGCGCTCCCGCCTGCAGAACCACCGGCCGAGCCACCCGCAGCGCCTCCGCCCGACACGCCTCCCGACGAGCCACCGCCCTGGCCGCCCGCGACGACCAACCCACCCGCCGAGCCGCCGCCCGCCGAGCCGCCGCCCTTTCCTGCATCAGGCTGAAGAGGCGTCAGCGGACCACACGCGCTTGCGCAGACGACGATGACACTCAGGAACGAACGCATTCGCCTGCGATAGCACGGTGCAGCCGTGCACCGGCAAGCCCCTCACGAACGCTGGGGCCCATCGAGGCGCCGCCCGCCAACGGCGATCGCCGTCGCCACCGTCGCGACCACCATCGCGATTCCGTACACGCGCTCGCCGCGGATCAGGGAGGCCAGCGCCAACGCCACGCTCCACACGCCAAAGAGCCACGGCACCCAGTGCACCTCGGAGCGGAACCGCCGCTTCAGGAACATCAGCCCAAAGCCGCCGACGCAGACGGTCAGCATCGAGACGAGATCGTCGACGCCCGCTTCGTACGGCGTCGCGCGCTGGAGCAGCATCGGCACCTCTGAAGGCCGGGTGATCAAGAAGACGCCGACGGCGGTGACCAGCGCGCCCGCCAGCATCGCGCCCAGGTACGTGAACGGTGTCTCGGCCCAGGAGCGGCGCATCACCTGGGGAGAATCACCGAATGGCCTCGGGGCGTCGAGCGAACGGCGAGTCAGTCAGTGCCCACCCGACGAGCCGTGGTAGACGCCCGACACCCCTGACCGGAGCGCTCGCATCGTGAAGACCGTCGCCGTCACTGGAGCCTCTCGCGGAATCGGGCTCGCGATCGCCGAGCACTTCCTGGCCTCGGGCTGGAAGGTGCACTGCCTGGCGCGCAACGAGTCGTCGGTCGCGCCACTGCTCGCGAAGGGCCACGCGCACTTCGTCTCGTTCGACGCAGGCTCGGCCGAGTCGGTGCTCGCGGCGGCGAAGACGGTGCTGGCCGCTGGAGACACCCTCGACGCCCTGGTCAACAACGCCGGCATCGCGCTCTCGGCGCCGCTGGCGAAGACCTCGACGGAAGACTTCCTGCGCATTCAGGCCGTCAACGTCACCGCGCCGTTTCTGCTGACGCGCGAGCTGCTGCCGGCGCTCGTGAAGGCGAAGGGCCGCGTGGTGAACATCTGCAGCACCGCGGCGAAGAAGGGCTTCAAGTACACCGCTGCGTACTGCACCTCGAAACACGCGCTCCTGGGCATGACGCGGGCGCTCGCAGTCGAGCTCGCGAACAAACACGTCACCGTGAACGCGGTCTCGCCCGGCTGGACCGACACCGACATGCTCGCAGCGAGCATCGAGAAGATAGCCGGCTCCACCGGCCGCTCAGCGACCGACGCTCGAGCCGCGCTCGAGTCGATGAACCCCATGGGTCGCGCCGTGAAACCCGACGAGGTCGCTTCGCTGGTTCACTTCTTGTGCGACAGCGCTGCAGGCGCGGCCATCACGGGCGCCGACTACACCATCGATGGCGGAGAGACGGTCTGATGCCACACACGTTCATTCAGCCCGAAGGATGGGTGCCGCCGAGGGGCTACAGCAACGGCGTCGTCGCCAGCGGAAAGACGCTCTTCACCGGCGGCGTGGTCGGGTGGGATCCCACGAAGGCCGTTGCGACCTTCCCCGAGACCTTCGAAGCCCAGTTCGCGCAGGCACTGTCGAACGTGATGGCCATCGTGAAGACGGCTGGAGGCCAGGCCGACGACCTCGTGCGTATGACCGTCTACGTCACCGACAAGCGCGAGTACCTCGCCTCGCTCAAGGGCATCGGCGCCGCGTGGAAGCAGCACCTCGGCCGGCACTTCCCCGCGATGGCGCTGGTGCAGGTCGTCGCGTTGGTGGAAGACGCCGCGAAGGTCGAGATCGAAGCCACCGCCGTGCTCCAGGAGCGATGACAGCCATGAAGCAGCCGACGTCGTTTCGTTTCGAGGTGAAGGACAGCGTGGGGCTCATCACCTTCACGCGCCCCGACACGCTCAACTCGCTCACGTTCGCCGTGTACCGCGAGCTGACCGACCTCTTCCTCGAGCTGGAGAAGGAGCCGTCGGTGCGCGCCGTCGTCATCACCGGTGAAGGCCGCGGCTTCTGCTCCGGTGGCGATCAACACGACATCATCAAGCCGCTCTTTGCGCGCGACATGCCGGGGCTCGTCGAGTTCACGCGCATGACGTGCGACCTCATTCGCAACATGCGGGCGCTCCGAAAGCCCATCGTCGCGGCGCTCAACGGCACGGCTGCAGGAGCTGGCGCCGTCATTGCGCTCGCCTCCGACCTGCGCGTCGCCAGTGAGAAGGCGAAGATCGCGTTCCTCTTCGTGAAGGTGGGCCTTGCGGGTGCCGACATGGGCGCCGCGTACCTGCTCCCTCGCGTCGTCGGTCTCTCGCGCGCGACCGAGCTGTTGATGCTGGGTGACACCATCGACGCGCCGACTGCCGAGAAGTACGGCCTGTTCAACCGCGTGGTGCCGCACGAGCAGTGCCTCACCGAAGCGATGGCGATGGCGACGCGGCTGGCGAAGGGGCCGACCTTCGCGCTGGGAATGACGAAAGAGCTGCTCAACACAGAACTGCACATGGAGCTCTTCGCCGCACTCGACAACGAGGCGCGCGCGCAGGCTGTGTGCATGCAAACGCAGGATTTCCGCGAGGCCTACGATGCCTTCTCGAACAAGCGCACGCCGAACTTCCAGGGCCGCTGAGCCACAGCAGTCCAACGCGATGATGCTGCTCGAGCGTGCCCTCGAGGCGGGCGCGTTCATGCTGCGCGTCGCCGAGACGCTGACACCCTACGCCGTCGTCGTCGATCCCGGCGGCGCCGTGTCACTCGTCGCGGTCGACGCGCGCTCGGCAGACCCTGACGAGCTCGAGGTGCAGCTCGTCGGCGCGCTCCAGTCGGACGCGAAGGACGGCGTCATTCAAGGCGCTGCGTGGGCGTACACCATCGACGTGAAGACGCCCGAGTACACGGGCCCGGCGCTCAAGGTGTACGTCGACGCCCAGGGAGAGCAGCCCTTCGTCGCCTACACGCCGTACACGTTCTCGATGGGTGAACCGGCGCAGCTCGGCGACACGCACCGCATCGATGCCGAGCACAGCGTGCTGTTCACCACCGATCCGCCGACCCCGAAGAAGAAGCCGGCCGTGAAGAAGGCGCCTGCGAAGAAGGCTGCTCCGTCGAAGAAGGTCGTCGCGAAGAAGAAGACCGTCTCGAAGAAGAAGCGCTGAGGAGCCGCGCCATGTCTGCGTCCTTTCTCACGCCCGCTCACCTGACGCTCAAACACCGCGCCGCCGAGGCCTTCACGGTCATCGACGCAGACGCGCTGCCCCATGACGACGAAGCGCTCGCGCAGGCAGTCGCTCGACTCGGCTTCTACCCGTGGCTGGTGCCGGCCGAGTTCGGCGGCGCAGAGCCGATCGTCGAGGTGATGTCGATCTGCGTGCTGCGGGAAGAGCTCGCGTACCGCAACGCCGCGGCCGACTCGCTGTTCGCGGTGCAGGGCCTCGGGAGTCACCCGGTGTTCCTCGCCGGCTCGGACGCGCAGAAGCAGGCGCTGCTCCCGAAGGTGGCGAATGGAACGGCGCTGTTTGCCTTTGCGCTGACCGAGCCCGAAGCCGGGAGCGACGTCGCAGCGCTATCGACCCGCGCGGTGAAGACGAAGGATGGCTGGACGCTGAACGGCCACAAGCGGTTCATCTCGAACGCCGGCGTGGCGACGCACTACACGGTCTTCGCGAGGACGGGCGAGGGTCCGAAGGGTATCTCGGCGTTCGTCGTGCCTGCCTCGACGCCGGGCTTCCGGGTCTCGAAGCAGATGGAGCTGATGGGCGAGCACCCCATCGGCGAACTCGAGCTGACGGACTGTCGCGTGCCGGCCGATGCGCTCCTCGGCGACGAAGGCGCGGGCATGAAGCTGGCGCTCTCGACGCTCGACGTGTTCCGCAGCACGGTCGGAGCCGCCGCCGTGGGCATGGCGCGACGCGCGCTCGACGAGGCGCTCTCGTACGTGAAGACGCGCAAGCAGTTCGGCGCCCCGCTGGCCGAGCTGTCTGCAGTTCAGGCGCTGCTGGCCGACTGCGCGGTGGAGCTCGAGGCGTCGCGGCTCCTCGTGCACATGGCGGCGACCACGAAGGACCAGGGCCAGCCGCGCGTCACCTACGAGGCCGCGGTGTGCAAGCTGTTCGCGACCGAGGCCGCGCAGCGCATCGTCGATCGCTGCCTGCAGGTGCACGGCGGCAATGGCGTGGTGAAGGGTTTCGCCGTCGAGCGGCTGTACCGTGACGTGCGGGCGCTCCGAATCTACGAAGGCGCGAGTGAAGTGCAGCGCCTCGTCATCGCCCGACACCTGCTGGCTCCGAAGAGCTGAACCTGGACGCGCTCGAAGCCGCGGTCGCCGCGACACCGGACGATCCAGCACCGCTCCTGGTCTGGGCCGACGCGCTCATCAGCAGCGGCGATCCACTCGGCGAATACGTGTCGCTGTCGTACGCGCAGACGAAGGAGGCCGACCCGTCACGCTTCGTTCGCACGCGGGAACGCCTCGAGGCGTTGTTGGCGACGCACCGTCAACGATGGCTGATGGACGCGCAGGTGACGGAGCCGCAATGGCGCTGGGGGCTGCTTCGACGGTGTGCCGTGAGCGTCGACCCGGAGCAGCTCTTCCAGGCGCAGATGGCGTCGGACGATGCGTCGACCGCGCACTTCGGGCTGCTGGTCGATGAGCTGAGCCGGGTGCTCAACTCGCCTGCTGGTCGGTTTCTGGAAGCCGCTGCGCTCCAGCTGCCCGGTGGCCTGGGAACGATCGCGCCGTTGCTTTCGCTGCTGGGCCGGCACCCGCTCCTTCGAGGGCTGACGCTGGCGGGGCGCGGCGCAGAGTTCGGCGTTCGGTTCGAAGAGGCGCCCACCATCACGCGGTGGCGGTTGCTCGGCGTGCCGATCAGTCCCGCGACGCACGTGCCCTCGACCCTCGAGCTGCTGGAGGTGATCGACACCCCGCTCTTCCCCGGCGCGGAGGAGTTGCTCGCGGCTCCGGCGCCATCGCTGACGATGCTGGGGCTGACTGACGATCACCTCGAGCTCGCGCGGCTGCTGCCTCGGCTCACCCCGGCCACGCACCCGAAGCTGCGTCGACTGCGCCTGAGTGACGACGCGGCCGATGGCGTGCTGATCGCGCTGGCCGAGAGCCCGTTGCTCAAGCAGCTCGAGGTGCTGCAGCTCCACGGGCCCTTCACGGACGTCGGCCTCGACGTCGTCACGCGGGCGGCGGCGCGGTTCTCGCGAATTCCAAAACTGTCCTTCACCGGGGGCAGCGCGTCGGCGTCGCTCAAGCGCATGGCCTACAAGCAGTTGCCGCAGCTCGAGCTGGCGATGAAGCGGCCGGTCGTGGCGTGGACGGGCTGGTAATTCCGACCCGCAGGCGCACACTGCCCGTGTGGAGTCCTTCGAGCCGTACCCATCACTCGCGCTGGCGCTCCTGAGCGGGCTGCTCATCGGGCTGGAGCGCGAACACTCGAAACCTACGGCGGCAGAGAAGCGCGGCTTCACCGGCGGCGTTCGCACCTACCCGCTCTTCGCGCTGCTCGGCGCGACGACGGCGTTGATGATGGAGAAGCACGGCGCGCTCCCGTTGTTCGGCGCAGGCCTCGCGCTGACGCTCTTGCTCGCCGTCGGCTACTGGCGCGACGTGGAGCAGGGACACGTTGGCCTCACCACTGAGGCGAGCGCGCTGCTCACCTTCTTCCTCGGCGCGCTCGCCACCTCGGACGGCGTCATCGAGCCGCTCCAGCTGCGCATCTTCGTCGTCGCCAGCATCACCGTCGCCGCAACCTTCCTCCTCTCTGCGAAGCCCGAGCTGCGGCAGTTCTCGGCGAAGCTCTCGCGCGACGACGTCATCGCCACGGTGAAGTTCCTGCTCATCGCCGTGGTGATTCTGCCGGTGTTGCCGAACGAGCCCCTCGGCCCGTACGGCGCGCTCAACCCGTACCGCATCGGCTTCATGGTGCTCCTCATCGCGGGCATCGGCTTCGTCGGCTACGTGGCCATGCGGCTCTTCGGTCACGGCAAAGGGCTGCTCATCACCGGCGCCATCGGAGGGCTCGTCTCCTCCACCGCGGTCACCCTCGCCTCGGCGGCGCGCGCGAAGCAGACCCCGGCGCTCGCGTCGGTCAGCGCGCTCGCCGTCGTCATCGCCAGCACCATCATGTTCGTCCGCGTGCTGATCACCGTGGCGGCCGTCGAGGTCTCGCTGCTGCCGAAGCTCGCCATTCCGCTCGGCGCGATGTCGGGCATCAGCCTGGGCGCCGTCGGGGGGATGGCGTTTCGCGATCGTGGTCACCGCGCCACCGAGAGCACCGTGGAGCTCACCAACCCCTTCGAGCTTCGAAAGGCGCTCCAGTTCGGAGCCTTTTTCGTCTTCATCCTCGTCGCCTCGCGCTGGGCCACCGACACCTTCGGCAACGCGGGCACCTACCTCGCCGGGCTGTTCGCGGGCCTGACCGACGTCGACGCCATCACCCTGTCGATGTCGAACCTGGTGAAGAACGACTCCATCGACCCGCAGGTCGCCACGCGCACCATCGTGATCGCGGTCGCGAGCAACACGGTGGTGAAGGCGATCATGGCGCTGGTGCTCGGAGGCTGGGGCTTCGCCCGGCGCATCGTGGTGGTGTCGGCGGTGGTGCTGGTGGTGGGCCTGGGGCTCGCCATCATCCTGTAGCGCCCCAGGGCGTTTGCCCCAGAGCGCCCGTTCGGGGTAGCCACGGAGCATGCGTCACGTCGTGCCCGGTCTCGTTTCGCTTCTCGTCGCGCTCTTCCCCCACCTCGCCGACGCCCAGTGTGGGCGGCCGGGCGTCAACGGCTACGCGAACTTCACGTTCCCGAACGGAATGACGACGGGCGACAGCATCACGTACTCCAACGTGGGCCTGCTCAGCGGCTCGGCCGTCGACGTGCGGGTGACGCGGCTGTCGACGACGCCCTCGACGGGCTTCACGCACACCCTTCAGGGCATCAGCGGCGCGGCGGTCGTCACCTTCGCGAGCGCCATGCCTCCGGGAGCGCCCGGCACCGCGACGCTGCGCCTGCGCTACGAGTTCTTCCTCACGGGCACGACGACGCCGGCGATGGGCGACTTCTCGGCAGAGATCGGCGACCTCGACCAGACCACCAGCTTCACCGAGCGCATCATCCCCACCCTCGGCGGCCTCACCGCGTACGAGCTCTCCCGCACGCCGCCCACCAGCGTGCAGGCCGGCGCGCGCGCGACCGAGATCGTCTTCAGCGGCACCGCCGACAACGGCGTCGGCTCCGGAGCCTTCGACAACGCCGTCGTCCTCACCTTCCGCAACCGCTCGTCGTTCGACATCGCCTACGAGGTCGAGCACGACGGCACGACGTTCAATCGGTTCTTCGCGCTCGACGCCTCGCTCCCGAACTTCATCACCGCGGCGACGACGACGGTCTGCGTGCCCGTCACCGACACCGACGCCGACACCGTGCCCAACCTCATCGACGTCGACGACGACGGCGATGGGCTCGACGACGCCATCGAAGGCTCGGGCGACGTCGACAACGACGGCATTCCCAACGCGCTCGACCTCGACTCTGACGGCGACGGCATCAGCGACACGCTCGAGGCAGGCGGCGCCGACACCAACGTGAACGGCCGGCTCGATGGCTGTCCTCCCGTGCAGGCGAACGGGCGCTGCCAGAGCGGCGGCATCTCGACGCCCCGCTCCACCGACACCGACGGGCGCCCCGACTACCTCGACGCCGACTCCGACGACGACGGCATTCCTGACGCGCGGGAGTACGGCTACGCCGACGCGAACGGAGACGGCCGTGTCGACAGCGCCCTCGACGCGAACAGCGACGGCTTCCTCGATGCACCACGCACGACGAGCGTGAACACCGACGGAGACCTCTTCGCCGACCATCTCGACCCCGACAGCGACGCCGATGGCATCTCGGACTTCATCGAGGCGTTCGACACCAACAACGACGGCACCGCAGACCGCATGAAGGCCAACGCCGACTCCGACGCCGACGGCATCGACAACGCGTTCGACGTGACGTGTACGGGCGTCGGCGTTCCCTTTGGCTGTGGCTCGGCAGGCCTCGGTGTGACGAGCCCGCTGTCGGTGGCGCGCGACCGTGACGCCGACGGCGTTCCCAACTGGCAAGACACCTGCGCCGACGGCTACGTGCGCGGTGGCGAGGCGTGCGACGACGGCAATGGACAGAACGGTGACGGCTGCTCCGCGACGTGCGTGCTCGAGCCCGGCTTCTCGTGCGCTGGCACCGTGCCGACGCGCTGCACCCAGGTGACGGCGCCGACGATTCAGACGCCCACGATGAACTCGACCGTCGGGCCGAACCCGTCTCTCTCGGGCACGGGCCTGCCTGGATCCCTCGTGACCGTCAGCCGCAGCGGTGGCGCGAGCGTGTGCACCGCGACCGTCAACGCCGGCGGCAACTGGAGCTGCAGCTCGATGCTCGGCAACGGCATGTACACCGTCACCGCCACCCAGACGCTCAACCAGGTGACCGGCCCCGCGAGCGCCGCGCGCACCTTCACCGTCTCGGGCACCGTGCCCAGCGTCGTCGTCTCGATGCCTCCGGCGATCAACGCGATGAACGCCGGCACCTACGTCGTCAGCGGCACCTGCACCACCGCGGCCGGCACCGTGTCACTCGTCGTCGGCACGCTGATGACGACGGCGCCCTGCACCGCGGGCACCTTCACCCGCACCGTCGACGCGCGCGCCATTCCCGACGCGCTGCAGGTCACCATCAGCGCCTCGCAGACCAACGCGAGCGGCACCGTCATCGACACCAAGTACGCGCTCAAAGACACCGTGGTACCGGGCGCTCCGGTCATCACGTCTCCTGCGAACATGAGCCGCATCACCGAGACCCGGCCCGCCATCACCGGGAGCGCCGAGCCCAACGCCACCGTCACCGTCACCCTCAACGGGAGCGTCGCCGGCACCGCGGTCGCCGATGGCAACGGCGCGTGGACGTTCACCGCCGCGATGCCGCTGCCGCTCGGGATGAACACGGTGAGCGCGACGCAGACCGACGTGGCAGGCAACACCGGCCCGACGAGCCCGACGACGACCTTCACCATCGAGGCGCCGAACCCTCCGCCGGTCATCACCACGCCGCAAGACGGCGCGACGCTCTCGACGCGCACGCCCTCCATCGGGGGCACGGCAAGTCCTGGCGCCACCGTGACGGTTCGCCTCAACGGCATGGTGCTGGGCACGGCCGTGGCGAACGCGCAGGGCGCCTGGAGTCTGTTGCCGCCGATGCCGTTGATGCCGGGCACGTACTCCGCGGTCGCCACCGCGACGAACTCGACCGGCAACGTCAGCGCCAACAGCAACACCGTCGTCTTCGTCATCTCGGCCGGCATGGCGCAGGCGCCGACGGTCACCGCTCCCGCGAATGACACCGTCACCCGCGACAACACCCCCGACGTCGAAGGCACCGCGACGCCCGGCGCGACCGTCACCGTCATCATCGATGGGCAAGACGCAGGGACGACGACCGCCGACGCGATGGGCCGTTGGCAGCTCACCGTCTCGACCCCGCTCGCCGAGGGGCCCCACGACGTTCGCGCGCGGCAGACCATCAGCGGCGCAACCAGCGGTGACAGCCTGTCGAACCGCTTCGTCGTCGACACCGTTGGCCCGCCCACCACGTTGAAGGTCGACCCTGTCGACACCTCGGTCGGCACGCGCGTCACCGCCAGCGGCGTCACCGAGCCCAACGCCAGCGTCACGGTCTTCCTGAACGATCGCGCCATCGGCACGGTGCAGGCCGACGGCTCGGGCTTGTGGACGCTGCCGGTCCCCGACACGGAGCTGCCCATCGGCGAGTACCAGGTGGCCGCGCAGGCGACCGACGCCGCGGGGAACACCGGACCGAAGACGACCGCGGTCGCGCTCATCGTGCGTCGCGTGAATCAGGCGTGGGGCGGTGGTGGCATCGGCGGCGGCAACGGCTGCTCGTCGGTGAGCGGCCCCGTGCTTCTTGGCCTGCTGGTCGTGCTCAGCCGCCGTCGCCGGGCCTGGTGACGCCCGTCTTCTGTTCCCGCTCGGCGAGCGCTCTCATCTGCCCGCGAAAGACGACGACCAGGGTGATCAACAGCCCTGCGTTCCCCAACGCGCTGAACTGGTAACGCCACTCGGGCCACCGAAGCGCCAGCAGCAACGCCACCAGGAAGCTCAGCGCGGCGGGCCAGATCTCGCGCACCATCGAAGCGGCGATGACTCCGGCGACGAGGAACCAATGGAAGAGGAGCACTGACATCGTGCTCGCGCCCAGGCCACCGAGGAAGAGCTTGATGAAGACCAGCGAGCACGCCTGAAGCGACATGCCGAACAGCAGCACGTTGGCGATCTGCACGTTGAGGGGTGTGCGGCGCCGCACCGACGTGCGCGCCAGGACGACGAGGGTCACCACCAGGCTGATCAGGGTGACCGGCAACGAGATGAGCGTCTCGTCGTGCTCGGGAAAGGTCGAGTGGTACAGCGCCATCAGGAACGGTGAGATGAGCCACAACGAGCCCAGCGCGATGGCCAGCAGCATCCGAATGCGGCTACCGGTGAGCGGGTCGACCGACTGCGCGAGCTGGTGCAGCTGCTCGAGTTCCTTCGCCTTCTCGACCTCGGCCGCCTGCGCCTCCGCCACGGCGGCGATCAGCGGTTGCGGTGGCACCGTCAGCTCGGCGAGCAGCGCCTGGGCCGAGCGCACCGAGCCGTGCTTCAGCTCGAAGCGCACCATCTGGGCCGTGATGCGCTCGAGCGCCTCCCGAGCGTGCGCGTTCCCGGGCCAGACTCGCAGGGCCTGTTGAAAGCCGAAGCGGCACTCCGAGAACAACCGCGACACGCGCACCGGGTCCGCCTCGCCACCGAGGAGCGTCAACAGCTCGGCCGCCCGCGTCTCTGACTGCTGCTCGAGCTCTCGAGAGCCCTGGTGTTCGAGGAACGCCTCGAGAGATACCCGAACGTCGTGCGCGCTCTGAGGCCGTGAGGAAGGGACCCTCGACATGCAGCGCCGAATCACCAGCTCGAGCTCGGCCGGCACGTCGCGCGGGAGCTCTGGCTCCGAGGTCAGCACGCTCTGGAACATCTGCTGCGTCGTGCCTCGCAGGTGCGGCGGCCGGCCGCTCACCACCTCACAGAGGATCGAGCCGAGCAGGTAGACGTCGGTCGCGGCCGAGAGCACCGCGCCGTCTCCACCGAGCATCTCGGGCGCCATGTACGCCGGCGTTCCCGCGAACTGAGCGCTCGCGCCGGCCGTCGTCGCGATGCCCCAGTCCACCAGGTACACCTCGCCGAAGCGGCCGAGCATGACGTTGTCGGGCTTCAGATCGCGGTGGACGATGCCGCGCGAATTCGCGAAGTGAACGGCGTTGCACAGCTGCATCGCGATGCGCAGGTGCGACTCGAGGCGCGTTCGGCCTGGTGCGTACGTGGCGAGGTCGGCCTCTCCAGACAACAGCTTCGACCACGTCACGCCCTCGATGCGCTTCATCACCACGACGGGCAGGCCGTCGGCGCCGAGCGAGAGGGCGTAGATGGGAAGAATGCCCGGGTGCTCGAGCGAGCCTGCGAGCCACGCCTCTGACAGCAGCGCTTCGACGTCGTGCTCCGACTGGCGATCGCGCAGCGTCTTCACCGCGACCTGGCGATCGAGCGAGACCTGTCGGGCGAGCTTCACGACGCCCATGCCACCGCGCCCGAGCTCGCCTTCGTCGACCAGCGCCCGGTGATCGTGGGTCAGCCCCTGCAGCACGTCGAGCGCGCGGCGGCCGGTGCGGACCTCTCGCGGCGGCTCTACCGTCGACCGCGGGTTACGAACGACCGTCTCGGCCTCAGCGCCGAGCGTCTGCACCAGAGACGAAATGCGCTGCTCGAGCTCGGCGTCGGACGGCATGGAGTCGGGCGCGAGCGTAGACCAACTGCTTGCGACGGCTGCGGCCGAGTGACTGAATGCCGCATGTCTCGTGGGTGGCTGCTTGCAGTCGTGGTGGTGTCGGCAGGGTGTGGGCGAGGTCAGGGCGTGGTGCCCGACGGAGGTGGGCCGATGATCGTCTCGGACGGCGGGCTGCGTGGTGACGCGGGCGCGCAGGTGGCGCTGCGCCGGTGCCCCACGCGTGGTGCGGGCGCGATGGAAGGTGACGTGTGCTTCGTGATGACGCCGGCCGAGACGGGGCTCCCTGCCTCGGGCGCAGGCGCCACGGTCGACCAGTACGCACTCAGGCCTCCAGCGAACGCGCGCGGGCAGTTGCTCCTGTTCTTCAACGGCAGCGGTGGTTCGCCTCGTGCTGGCATCGGGACCTCGGCCGGGAGCTGGTACGGCGTCGCGCGCGCCCAGGGCCTGCACGTGCTCGCGCCGAGCTACGTGAGCGGCTCGACCGTGGGCGGGCTGTGCGGCGGCATGGACGCCTGCTTCGAGCCGACCCGCGCCACCATTCTCACCGGAGAGTTCGTCAACGGAGCGGCTGACTCGGTGAGCGACTTCACCTTCGATGAAGCCGCGTTCGATCGCATCGCGGCGGCGCTGCTGACGCTGTCAGACTCCGATGTCGACGGCCGCTGGAGCGACTTCCTCGATCGCACGAAGCTGCCCGACGCCGAGGCCGCGATTCGCTGGGACAAGGTGATCGTCTCCGGTCACTCGCAGGGAGGCGGCCACGCAGCCCTCATCGGAAAACGGCAGGCGGTCGCCCGCGTGGTGATGCTCGCGTCTCCGTGCGACTCGACGGCCGGCGCGGTGGCGACATGGCTCTCGAGCCCCGCCGGCTACACGACGGATCCCTCGACGAAGTTCTTCGGCCTCGCCTCGATGGGCGACACCACCTGCCCGCGCGCGCCCGACGCCTGGTTGGCGCTCGGCATGCCGGCGACGGCGCAGACGCGTGACGCGCCGGTGTGCGCTGGCGAGGCGCCACACGGAGCGCCGCTCCACTGCTCGAGCAACGCGGCGGCGTGGGCTGACCTGCTGAAGCCGTGAGCGCGCAGTCGGGAATCGAGGTCAGCCAACGGTGACCGTGTCCCACTCCACGCCCTTCTTCTGGGCCGCGGCGGCGAGCTGGGCATCGAGTGAGGAGAGCAGCGCGCGGTTGCCGTCCTGCGTGTAGCCGGCGAGCGACTTCTGACAGCCGGGCACCCGCTCGAGGAACTGCGGCAGCGCGTCACCGTTGAGCGACGTCGCGTGCATGCCGTAGTTGAGCTTCTCGAGGTACAGCGCGTTGAGCACCTGCTCGAACTGCCCACCGATCGGCACCGACAGCATCGGCTTGTGCAGGTACACCGCCTCGCTCATCAGCGTGTAGCCACCACCCCCGACGACCGCGCGGCAGGTGCGCAGATCGTCGATGAAGCCGGTTTCGGAGAACGGCCTGAAGAGCAGATTGCCGTCGCGTACGTCCTCCTTGATGTCGCGCCGGTAGCCGTAGATGTGGCACTCCTGTCCGGAGCGCTTCAGATCGTCGATGAGCTGCGTGTTGCTCGTCATCGTCTGGTACACGAGCAGGTGCTCGCCCGGCTCGCTCTTCGCCGCGAGAATCTCGGGACGAAGAATCGACGGCACCAGCGACGTGCGCTCCTTGCGGATGCGCGGGTAGAAGAACGTCGTGACGAGGTAGTGGAAGCAGCCCGGCGCCTTCGACTTCACGATGCCGCGCGTCAGCTCGAAGCTGTCTTCGTGCCCTGCCAACAGCTCGGGCTCGTGCTGGCACCGGTTGATGATCTGCATGTTGTCGACGCTGATGACCGGCAGCCGGTGGTTGCGCCCATACAGGTAGCTGAACGACTCGAAGTCGCTGATGACGACGTCGGGCTCGAAGGTGTCGACGAGCTCGAAGTACTTCTTCACGTTCTGCGGCCAGCCGGTCACGGCGCCCTTGAGGTTCGACAGGATCGTCTGCCACTTCGAGACCGAGTTGCCCTCGTACGCGATGCTGAAGCCCCAGATGTTGTGCACGTTCTCGAAGCGCTTGGCGAGGTAGTCCCGCGCGCGGCCTGACACGACGATGTGGACGTCGTGGTACTTCGTGAGGTGCTCGAGCACGACCCGTGAGCGGGTCGCGTGACCCATGCCTTCACCGACGACGCCGTAGAGGATCTTCATGTGTGGCCTCCGAAGAAGAATGCGAGCGTAGCGAGTTGCACGCAGAAGGCCCGCGCGGAAAGTGGCGTGGACAGGTGGTGGGGAAGAAGGCCGGGTGCGCAGCGTTCTGCGCAGGAGGTGCGCATGGCGGAGCAGGCAATCGCGAAACGGCTCCTCCATTCGGTGGCCGTCGGGCTCGTCGGCGCGCTGGGCGTCGCGGCGGTGGTGTTGCTGACGCTCGCGGTGCTGCGGCTGCAGGTCGACTGCGCCGTCCTGTCAGCGGAGGAGTGCCGATTCGAGAAGGAGCTCGCCTCGTCCATCGCGCGGCTGCAGACGCTCGCGGCGGTGGGCTGCGCGGCGGTGGCGGGTGGTGGCGCGATGCTGCTGCGTCGACGGACCTGACACGACACGTCAGCGGCGCGACGTGAGGCCTGCGGGGAGACCTTTCTCGGCTACCTTCCCGCGCGCCATGACGCTCGATCCGAACTCCCTGCCCGAGTCGCTCAACCTCGCTGACGTGTTTCTGTACCAACAGGCCGCAAGGCGCCCGAACGCGCCCGCCCTGTACTTCGAAGACCAGGTCATCACGTACGGCCAGCTCGCCGAGCAGACCAACCGCGCGACGGCCGTGTTCAAGGGCCTGGGCCTCGAGCTGGAGCAGCGCGTGTTGTTGATGCTCCCCGACGTGCCGCAGTTTGGGTCAGCGTGGTTCGCGGCGGTGAAGGCCGGCGGCGTGGTGAGCGCCGTGAACCCGGGCCTCAAAGCAGACGAGGTCGAGTACTACCTGAACTACACGCGCGCAAAGGTGTTGGTGGTCGACGAAATCACCGTACCGACCGTCGACTCTCTTCGAGAGAAGTGCCCACACCTGAAGCACGTGCTGGTGGTGGGAGCGGCTGGGAGACACCTCTCGTACGACGCCGAGCTCGCGCGTGTGACGCCGGATCCATCATTCGCACCCACGCATCGCGATGACACGTGTGCGTGGTTGTACACATCTGGCTCGACCGGCTTTCCGAAGGCAGCAGTGCATAAGCAACACGACTTCGTCTTCAACGCGCTCAACTACGGGCTCCCAGTCATCGGGTATTCGGAGAAGGACATCGGCCTGTCAGTGCCACGCCTCGCGTTCGGCTACGCGCTCGGGAGCAACCTGCTCTTCCCGCTTCTGGCCGGTGGCGCGTCGGTGTTGTTCAAGGAAAAGCCGACGCCGGAGAAGTTGTTTGCCCTCATCAAGAAGCACCGCCCGACGATGCTCACCGCCGTGCCCACCGCGCTGAATCAAATCCTCAACGCGGAGGGGCTCGATCAGGTCGACTTCTCGTCGTTCCGGCTCGCGATCAGCGCGGGCGAGGCGCTGCCGGCGGAGCTGTACCAACGGTGGAAGAAGCGCACCGGGGTCGAGATCCTCGACGGCATCGGCTCGGCTGAGATGTTCCACATCTTCATCACCAACCGGCTTGGCGACGTGAAGCTCGGCTCGCTGGGCAAGGTGGTGAACGGCTACCGCGCGAAGGTGTGCGACGACGAGGGGCGTGAGGTGCCGCGCGGAGACGTGGGCACGCTCTGGGTGTCGGGCGACTCGATGGCCCTGGAGTATTGGCAACAACACGAGAAGTCGAAGTCGACGTTCCGTGGTGACTGGTGTGTGTCGGCCGACAAGTTCCAGCACGATGAGGAGGGGTACTTCTTCTTCTGCGGCCGCGGTGACGACATGTTGAAGGTCGGCGGGAAATGGTTGTCGCCGGTCGAGGTCGAGAACGCGCTGCTCCAGCACGCGGCGGTGCGTGAGGCGGCCGTGATTGGCTTCAAGGACGCCGATGGTCTCGAGAAGCCGAAGGCGTTCGTCGCGTTGAATGACGGGCACTCGGCAGATGATGCGTTGGCAGAGGCGCTGAAATCGCACGTGCGCGATTCACTGGCGCCGTTCAAGGCTCCGCGACAGGTGGTGTTCGTCGACGCGCTGCCGAGGAGCGATCGCGGGAAGGTGCTGAAGACGTCACTCCGCGGCTAGTCGCCTCGGCGTGAGAAACGGCTCGGCGCCGTCGTGCCCGATGGTCGCCTCGAGCGCTGCCCGGCCCGCCGAGTTCTTCCTGACGCGAAGGCCTGCCCGTGGGCCGTCGGCATCGCAGCCACCGAAGTCGAGGATGACTCCAGGGTCGAACGAGTGGGACCGCCACGACAGGGTGACGTCGCCGGTGCGAGCGCCGAGGTCGAAGCGGGTGACGCGATCGTCCTGAAGTGACGCCACGAGGTCTCCCGAGCTCGTCTCGAGCCGAAGGCTGGCGTCTGCGTCGGTCTCGAAGGCCAGACAGCCGCTCCCACAGAACACGGCGCGAACTTCGACGATTGGCGCGAACAGATGGCGAGGCCCGGACTCACCCGCAGCGAGAAGACGCGACGGGACTTCGGCGACCAGCACGAGGGCCGAAACCGCGCACAGCAGCGACGCCAGAAGCACGAGGCGACGGCGGCTCGAGGTCACGGCATCGCCGCGAGCCGTGGATACTCGTGCGGGCGGAACAGCATTCGAATTCCAGAGCGGCCGTGCGTCACGAGGTCGGGGCGTGTCGGAATGACCGGGCCCAACTGGCTGCAGCGATCGGGGCTGAACGAGATACCCGGGTCTCGCGACGTCGAGGTCCACGAGATGATGACCGGCATCGGCCGTTCGCCCTGCACGTCGAAGAGGGTTCGACCGTGCTCCTGTCGTGAAGGGAGCGCCTCGCCACTGTCGGTCTCGAGGAAGACGCTCGTCCCGTCGCTGGTCCAGAACGCGAGGCAGGCGCCGTCACAGTTCGTCCATGCGACGTCGTGCTGCGGCGCGAGGAAGGCGGCGACGAGCGCGCTGACCGAGTGGGCGCGGGAGTGCGCCTGCTTCGTGACACGGGCCACCCGCGCGGGGAGCTCGCCGTAGACGCTGGTGGTGGCGAGGAGGCCGAGCACGATGACGGCGATGACGGCCCGCATGAGGTGCTGATGCAGGCACGCTCCAAACCGTGCACGCGTCATGGACGATGACGGAGCAGCACTCCGAAGAACCCGTCGGTGCCGTGTCGATGCGGGAAGAGACGAAGCGCGCCGTCGGTGTCGAGGAGCTCGTCGGGGAGCGCGGGACGTTCGCGTGAGAAGTTCGGGTTCGCGTCGAGAAACGCGGCGACGACGTGTTCGTTCTCTTCCGGCCGGAGCGTGCAGGTCGCGTACGTGATGGTGCCGCCGGGGAGCAGGTGACGCGCGCCGAGGTCGAGCAGCGCACGTTGAACCGTGGGCCACTTCGCGAAGGATGAAGGGTCGAGTCGCCAGCGGAGATCGGGACCGCGACGGAGCGCGCCGAGCTCGGAGCATGGGGCGTCGATGAGCACGTGCTGAACGCGGAGGTCAGCGGGCGGCGCGGCGCCGTGAATGGAGACGGTGGCGCCAGCGCGGGTGGCGCGGGTGCGGAGGCGATCGAGTCGGGCGAGATCGACGTCGGTGGCGTGGAGCGCACGGCCTGGTTCTCGTGAGGCGAGCGCGAGGGTCTTGCCTCCCGCACCAGCACAGAGGTCGAGCACCGGGTCACTCGGAGGTACGATGGCAGCGAGGAGCTGGCTGCCTTCGTCCTGGATCTCGAAGAGGCCGTCTCTCCAGGCCTGCGTGGCGGTGAGGTTGGCCGGGCGCGTGGTGAGGTGGAGCGCGTCGTCGCTCCAGTGGCCGAGGGTGGTCGGGCGCCCTTCCCGCTCGAGCTGCGCGCGGAGTTCGTCTCGGGTTGTCTTCGCGCGGTTGACGCGAATGGTGATGGGGCCCGGCGTGTTCATCGCGTCCGCGAGGCCCGGAGCTCCGTCTCCCACCGCTGACTCGAAGACGCTGCCGAGCCAGTCGGGAATCGACGTGCGGTCGCGCCAGTCGGTGAGGGCTCGTGGGGCTGGGAGTTCGACGCCGAGGAGCCGGGGCGCGTCGAGACACCCGCCGAGGTCTCGCGCGAGGCAGGCGAGGAGCTGGAGCGGCGTGGCCGTGCTCTCGAGGTGCGCACGAAGGCGCCGCCGCCAGAGGCCAACTCCGAAGAGCGCCTCCGCGCAGACCTGGCGTTGGTCGGCAGAGAAGGCGCGGTGGGCGCGGAGCAATCGGTCGAGCTCCGTGTCGGCGGGTGCGCCGGTGAGGATTCGGGAGAGCGCGGGCTCGAGCGTGGCGGCGAGGCCGTCGAGCGCGGGCCAGGAGACGTCGTGGAGACGATGGATCATTCGCGGTCGAGGGCGCGGCGCAGGTTCGCGCGGGCGGCGGCGTCGAGGCGCGTGTGGAAGTGTTCGGAGTGGAAGATGCGTGGGGCGTCGAGGAGCCGGGAGAGGAAGCGGCGTCGGCCGAAGCGGTAGAGGAGCGCGTTGGTGACGGGGCGGAACTCGTCGGCGATCGCGGCGTCGTAGGCGTCGAAGGTGGCCGGGTCGCTCCCGAGAATGGCCATGTCGGCGTCGAGGAAGTGCGCGGCGTCGGCGTCGGGCGGCGTGAGGGAGCCGTGCTTCGCGGTGAGCTCGATGAGGGTGACGATTCGGGCGACGTCGAGGCGGGCGGTGGGGAGGAAGGTCTCGATGGCGACGCGGGCGAGCTCGGCGCTCTTCGTTTCGTTGTCCTTGCGGCCCGCGATGTAGATGGCGTCGTGGAAGAGCGCGGCGAGGTAGACGTCGGCGGGGTTCGTCCAGGTGGGCACCGTGGCGAGGTGCCGGAGGACCTCCTGGACGTGGGCGAACGAGTGGTAGGCGCGCGGCGGCGTCGCGTACGCCGAGATGATCGAGCGCATCAGGCCTTCGGGGATGACCAACGGCGCGAACAGCTCGGGCACGGAATGATTGTGGCCGTGATCGTCAGGGTTGACACGCCCGAACGTGGAACGTAGAGACGCGCGCGTTGTATTCCTCGATAGCTCAGCTGGTAGAGCGGCGGACTGTTAATCCGTAGGTCCTTGGTTCGAGCCCAAGTCGAGGAGCTACTGGGGGCCGGTTGCGAACAGCACCGGCCCCTTTGTTTTACTCCCCTGCCCCGTTCGCCCCCGAGGGAAACGCTCTCTGCGGGTCGTCGGCAGAGAATCTCGGCGAGCTCGTCGGGCCCGTTTCGGACAGCGCGGCTCTCGGTTCTCCGTCCCGCGCAGAGAGTCCGGAGATCGGCGTTTAACAGCTTCTGCTAAACGCTAAACGTTGGGGCCTTGGAACCCACTGGAATCACGAGTGGTTCGCGGGTCGCTTCGTTCAGGGTCAAAGGGCGCCGACTGCGAACCCCTTGGCGAAGAGGTCCGCGAGAGAACGAAACGGCGAAGCTGAGCTACTCGTTGAACGGCCTCACCGAGAAAGAGGACGGCCGGCTGGTCGCGATGGCGCTCGAGCAGGCGACGGGCACCGCCGAGCGCGATGCTGCAATGGGGAGGCTCTTCTCGTTGGCGGCACCAAGCGAATCACCCTCGGTGCGGAGACACGAAGGGTCTGATCGCCGACCGCCGCGAGCTCCTCGTCACGCCGCACGCCGCACAGAACATCGGCAAGCGCAGACACTCCGCCAGCGATGCGCGCACCACGTCGCCGCCCGGCTACGCGGTGAGCCAAGGGAAACGGAAGCTCATCGAAGAGGTGCGTGGTCGATGAAGTCGGCGGCGGGGTTTCGGAAGTCGCGGTTTGTGGGCAGGCGCGGACAGCATGGCCGCCCTCCTCATCGATGCCGCGAACACCCTGCTCCGCATCGCCAAGCTGCAAGCCGACTGAAGTCGAGGTGGTGAGCGGGTCGGTCGCTCACGCGAACTCGCACAGGCAAGACAAACACGCTCGCCAGACCTCACTTCTCAACTGCCTGCTAGAGACAGTTGCGAATATGCGTGATCACCGCCGTCGCGCGTTGAACGATGCCGTAACGCCCTAGATCATCAAAGGGAGTGAACTGCCCGCTCTTCAACCGCTCAGCATCTGCTGCGGCGAGAGCATTCGCCGCCGCGATGTTCAGAACGCGGAAGACAAAGCCAATTTGGGGAACGTCAAAGAAGACCATCCGAGCTCCATCAAGCGGCTCCTGATCATCGACGTTCAGTGCCGGAACAAACATTCGCGCCCGTCCGGATCTGATCGGTTTAGGCCAAGTCTCGTAGCCCCGCACAAGCTCTTCGCGGGTTCCGAGCCAGTACCAACAAGCGGCCGGCAGTGCGTCCGGGCACTCTTCGACCATTCGCGCGCGGCAGGCTCGCAGCTGAGCGAGATCGGTTACTGCCGCGACGAATGCAAGCAGGCGCGGTACGGACACACCCTCGCGGTGGCGAGCCTGCCATTCAGCGAGTAACTGCCAGACCGAATCGCGCGTATCAAAACTAGCGTGATCGGTCGGTGCAGCCGCAGAAGTCGACAACACTTCGCTGTCCCAACGATGAAACGACCAAGCACACAACCCAGGCGCGCGCTCGTGTAGCACGACGACGAAACTTGCCGGAGTTTGGAGGATGCGCGCAAGAACGGGGAGGTCGTAGACGCGCATCGGCGGGAACCTCGCGCGCGGGTTGAGAATCCTGCTGTCGAGCAACTCGCGAGCCTCGGCCTCATGCTCATACTCCAATGGATTGTCGCGAACTTCGGACTTGGATTCCGCGGCTATGCCTCCCCGCCCTAGGATCGCGACGAGGCGCTTAGTTGCACGCACTCGCTCGGATGCAGTTAGCGTCGGGAGGCAACTCGTCGCTGTGAGCCACGACCTATACTCGGCGGCGACGGCACTTTCGATTGCGACTGCATCGTCTCCGAAGGTGGTTTCCCACTCCTCCTCACCGTTAAGGTTCCAAGCCTTCGCTCTGCGCTGGGTTGCAACGGCGTCCGCAGTTGACTGGAGCCGTCCCACCAGATCACCTGGATCCACTTCCGAGAGAGCATGCAATGCTGCCTTGAGCCGCTCAGTGGCATTCTCCGCCTCTGAGAATGGAAGCAGGGACGCCAGATCATCCTCGAGCCGACCAAGCAGCGGTGAACTGAACACGACAAGGGCCGTATTAACGCCGAGCAAGCGATGCAGACCTGGATTCTTGTATCGGCTATCAACCACGTCGGCGAACTGCTTGTAGTAGCCTTGGTAATCCTTGGTGAGATCGTCGTGCCACTTGGTGCGCAGAGCAGGCTCTCCACGCTTAATTCCGAGGTAGGTGGCGAAGACCTCATGGGGCGTCCGCGCCATGGGGAGCAGCCCGTCGCGGAGCGACTCTGCGGAGCGCCGCACAGTTGCATCGGTCGCGCCGGCCGACAGTTGCAACGCCGCGCGCAACAGGTTTCCATCGGCCGTGTAGTTGAAAATGTATCCGTGCATCTGCTCGTGGGCCGCAACCATGGCGTCGCGAGATCGGTCCGCCCTCTGGTAGACTCGAGACCCGTCGTGCCATCCGGCAGCACCCGCCACGACCTCAGCCTCAAGTGGTCGGAAACTAAACACTCACGATGATCGTATGCCGAACCCGGCTCCGCTATCAACGATGCCAGCGATGAGACCCGCCCCCAGGCCGGAATCTTCCGCACCTGAACGCCTCGCGGGATGAGTTCCCCGCGGAGCTGCAACGGTGTGCGCGTGATGCGAACTACCGTGTCGCGGCACCGAGCGCCTCCGGGCGTCGCGCCCGGCCATCAAGGGCGACGAAGTTCGTATCCACGAAGAAGTGTGCAGGCCGTGAGTCGGCCGTCCCATTTTCCATCCATGCTCAAATGCCTGCGGCCCTCCACAGGAGCTTAGAATCCTGAGATACAAAATTCGTCGTCGAACCGTCGCTGACGGCCCGTTTCGCGAGACCAGTGAGTGTGGCGGTTACGGCCGACTCAGCAACGTCCTCGCCGCATCTGCGTAGGATTTTGGTAATGTCTTCCGTCGACAGACCTTCAGGATTCGCCTTTAGCATTATCAGAAGGCGCAGTTCGAACGTGTCGACCGTGGCACCCTTCTTGGCCGCCTGGCTGAAGAGCGCCGCCACAACTGCTCCGATACCGGCTGCCGCCCCGACAAGAGGTGCTCCCGCAATTCCCATCGAAAAAAAGCCAACTGCTGCTGCAGCTTTGAGTGCTGTCAGAAGAAAATCGAGCAGCTTTAGGTCGTCGTCTCGGATTACCCATTTGTACTCTGGAACCAGAAGCGCGAACCCCACGGCAGGATGAGATGAGTAAATCTCTGTCTCAAATAATTTCGCGAGCCCCATCGAGATGTCAGTGCGGGCCTGGGGCAGTCCATCGAGTTCCGGGCCAAGTGTCTTGGCGAGGTGGGCTCGCAGATTTTTCTCTTCTTTGAATTCCATGTTCCCTCAAGATAACAACCAAGGTTGCATCAGCCGTAAGCCCGAAGTCGCCGGCAAGCGTACTCCAAGCGCCGCCGGGTCGCGATGGTACCCGTTGCTCGCAGCACCATCCCCTGTCAGGAACTGATGCGCGAGCGATGATGTCAAGGCTTGATCTCTCCGTGCGGTCCTTCTCGGCTCCCTCGTCTGCGCGGCAGGTCGCGCTTGAGGAACTCGGTTCCATGTGCGTCGGCGTTCGCCGCGTCAGGTGCGGCGCGTGAGTCCGGCGCGGATCATTTCGTCGACGAGCGCTGCGGAGAGTTCGTCGTCGGTCTGACCCGTGACCTTGAGCTCGACCAGCTCGAACTTCTTCGCGTTCGCCACCACCCACTCGATGTACTGCGCGAGGTTGAGGTGCTCGACGCCGAAGGCGATGTCCTTCATCGCCCGAACAATCTGAACCGGCGTCCCCTGGAACACCCGGTCGTCCCGCATGATGATCTTCATGACTTCGCTCCCTGGCGCGCACGCCAATCGCCCGAGCTGATGGTGGGTCGACCTGCGGCCTGCTCGGGCGAGAGGACGTAGGTTTCAGCAGTGGTGCCGTCGGCGAGAACAACCCGCCGGCGTTGATAGAACCGCGGATGCCCCTCGAGGACGTCGAGGCGCGCGAGCGTCGGTGGGTCGACCTCGTAGACCTCGCCGCGCACGGCCGAGTCGCCGCCCTCGACCATCGCTGGGAAGAAGCCCAGGTCGGCGAGCGCGAACACGGGCTTCGTGACGGCCGCTCCGACCAGCTCGGCGTTCGCGAGCAGGCGGTGGTTCGGCTCTCCCGCGAGGAGCGTCCCGTAGACGAACACGCGCGTCACGATTCGCCTCCGATGGCTGCGACGAGCCGCTCGAGCTCAAAGCCCCGCCGCGCGTACTCCCGCGCCAGCACCGCGAAGTACTTCGGCTGCGGAGTCCAGGGCTCGAAGGTCTCCTCCGGCTGCAGGTACACGTGGGCCAGGCGTCGGGCGTCCTTCGTCACCACAAAGCGCGTCTCGCGCACGTAGGCGTGCGGGTGGCCCTCCGCGCGGTCGAGCCGTTCGAGGTCGTCAGCGGGAAGCCGATACAGCACTCCCTCGACGCGCTCGCCGGCCGCGCGCCGCACGCTTGCGACCGCGCTGCTCCACTTGTGGCTGAAGCCTCCGAAGGTCAGCGCGTGGTTTCGCAGCGTCGCGTGGCCCATCGTCTTCGCGCCGGGGCAGCGCTCCAGCATCTGCCCCTCGTCCAGGTTCGAGCCGTAGGCAAAGTAGAGGACCGTCTTCATGCGCGCGCTCCATCGTACTGCTCGTGGGTGACTCGCTGGAGCACAGCGAGACCGCGCTGCGCCTCGTCGTCGGTCGCGTGGAGCAACTCGAGGTAGACCCAGCCCGCGTTGTCCGCGCTCGCTGCGACCATCTGGGCAATCCAACCCTCGGCTTCCGGCGTCGCCAATTCGACCGCCGCCGCGAGCAAGTGAAGCGCCGCGTGGATTCTTCGGAAGCTGGTGCCCCGCGCAAACTTCACCTCGATGCGCGGCTCGGCGTGCCCGTACTGGCTCCGCGCCAGCGTGACTCGGTAGGCCTTCACGTTCCTCTCCTTCATGCCGCCACCGGCGCGGCAGGCGGCGTCTCGGTGTTGGTGGTGGCCTCGGGCGCCTGCGCCGCAGCGCGGTCTCGGCGCTCGCCCTTCCACGCCGCGCTCCCCGCGAGGCGCTTCGTGAGGTGCAGCCGCGCCGTCTTGAACTCGTCGCCAATCAGGCCGAGCCCGAGGAGAAACACGCGGAAGTCGTATTTGGCGGTGGCAACGTTGAACTCGCGGCGCCTGCTTGAGGCCGCCTTCGAGCCGAGCGCCTTCGCAGCCATCGCGAGCACCAGCTGGAGGTACGCCTTCACCTCGCCAGCGTGGAGCGTGCCGTTGAAGTAGCGGAACTCGATGGTGCCTCGGAAAAAGAGGCTGTTGAGGTTGAGCCCGTGGTACCGCGAGGAGTCGTACCGCTGCGGGTTCGGGTTGCTGCGGCCGTACCAGGCCTCGCTCAACTCGCGCATCGTGCGCGGGCGGCGCGCCTCCAGCCGCTCGATGAAGGCCGGGTCGATGGGGCGGCAGTACCGCTGCAGCCGCGTTTCGCTGACCCCGAGGGCGTGCTCGAGGAGCCGCTCCTGCTTGTGGACGTTCTTCACGAGGTTGGTGGTGCTCTTCGCGTCGAAGCGCGCGCCGTCGATGTGAATGTGAATTCCGGTGGAGTGGTCTGCGCGAGCCCCCGCCGTGCGGACCGCGCGGATGATGTTCTGGAGCGTGTCGAGGTCCGCGTAGGTGAGGACCGGCGAGACGATTTCGCCGCTCTGCTCGCCGCCGCTGAGGCTGCCATCGGGCACCACCTGCCATGCCCGGCCCGTCGCGTCGGTCACCCGCCAACCGCGTCCGTCGTTCACCACGTCGCCTCCGGTGACCTTCTGGATGGCGCGCGCGAGGCGCTCCCGGTTGAGGCCCACCGTTTCGATTTCGATGCCGTAGCGCAGCGTCTTCAAGTGCGATCCCGTTCCGCCGCGCTGGTTCGCGGCGAGGGACATACACGCTTCCTTCTGGCCGCCTCAGCAAGCGGGAGAAGTCGAATTCCGATGTAATTTCGAGACGTTGGAATGACGCGACGTTCCGCGGAGTTACCGCCTCGGCCGCCCAGAACTGCGCCGATTCGGACCTCTTTGGCGGGGGTGACCGGCCCGTCTTCCGGCCCTGAACGCGGCCATCAGTGCCGCGCGGAGCGAATCCTTCGGGCACCACACCGCGAGCCCCACGAGGTCGGTGGCGTCGACCTCGAAGTCTTCGATGTCGAGGAACCTGCGCGCGATCGAGAGCGCGATCTCTGAGCTTCGCGGGGCAGCCATCGTCACGCCTCCTGCGCGAACGCGCGCGCGGCATCGGTGGCGCCGAGGTGCTTGAGGTAGTGGCCGAGCGCGCGCCGGAAGAACTCCATGCGGTTCGGGATGTCGCGTTCGCGCCACGCGTCATCCATCTTCTCGACGACTCCGGCTTCGAGCCGCAGCGGCAGAATTCGCATGTCGGTGGGCTCGCCTTCACGCCGACGCGTCGCGCGCGGACCGACCGGCACGTGACCCTTCTCGGCCTCGCGAATCTTCCAGACCAGGTACGGCTTCGATGAGGAGCCGCTCGGCCGGCCGACGACCTCCACGTACTTCGCGCGCAGCTCCTCGACCGAGAGTTCTTTGAAGCGACCGCGCGGCTTCGCCTCGGCCTTCTTGGCGAGCGCCTCGTCGATGCGACGGATGAGGAACTTCCGGTTTGGGCTCTTCGTCGTCTCGCCCACGACTTCCTTGAAGCGCGCCTGGAGCTCAGGGAGTCGCAGCGCGTCCAGCTTGTCCTTCGTTGCCATGTGCATCACCTCATCGGGACCTGGGTACACGCCTCCCTCGGGCACGGGCCCGTTCGCATCCGAGGGTGTTGGGGAATCACTTTGTGGAAGTCGTCACGGACGCGGCGCCGGCTCGGTACGCAGCCTCGAGCGCCTTCTTCACCTGCCACACCGCGACGTCGTGAAAGTCGAGCGAGTCCATCTTGCGCGTCTCGAGCGTCTCGATGCTCAGCATCTTCTTCGCGATGTCGGCGAGCACCTCGTTCATAAGTGCTTCCTCGCCAGGCGGAACGGCGTCTTCGAGCCGTACCGAAGCTGCTGGCCCTCGACGAGGAAGACGTCGGTGGGCGGGAGGTCGCTGTTCGCCTTCGCCTCGACGTTGCCTTCCTCGTCGGGCTCGTCACACTCGGCGCGCGTCACCACGCCCGAGAGCTCAATCTCGAACGGCCAGTTCGGCTGCGACGCGATGAGGACCTGCGCGTTGGGCTCGAGTCCCTTCAAGACGGCAATCAATTCCTTCACCTTCATGTTTCGGCTCCGCCCGGGTGGTGGCCTTCTGGGCGCCCGGCTCGCAAAGCCATACATCCTTCTTTTCAAAGACAGCTCAAGTCGAAGAAGCGATGGCAAGGCCGAACGATGCGTCAGTCGGCCGGGTCGAGCTTTTCAAAGGGCTGAGCGAGGAGCTTCAGGCCGTCGGGGAAGAACTCCTTCACGACGAGCGGGTCGGCGTCGGCCAGCACTGGCGCTGCGAGTCGGGCATCGAAGCGCCCCTGCTTCACGAGCGAGGCGTGGAGTTGGTCGACGAGCAGCCGATGGAGGTCTCCGTAGCTCTTCGGCGCTGAAGTCGGTGGGGCCGCCGAGCGAATGAGGAACTCCTCTGCCTTGCACTTGGGACACGGCGGCAGGCGCACGACACGGCCATCGAGGTCGTCGGCCACCGTGCTCCCCACGCCGAGCGAGAGCGTCGCCAACTTCGAGCGCGTCGCCGTCTGGCACATCGAGCACCGCTGGAGCACTTCTTCATTGCTGAGCTCTTCGATGGGCATGCGGACCTCACGCGATGGCGGTGTAGTCGCCGTACCAGTACGACCAGTTGCTGCTGCCGACGTTGGCGTTGATGGTGAACGCGAAGCCGTCGCGGGTGACGTTCTGGACGACGGTGTTGGGCACTCCCCCGCTCGCGTCTCGGACTGCGAGGGTGATGGATGACGGCGCCGCGGGAAACCGGCTGCGGAAGTTCACGACGTTGCCGAGCATCATGAACTGCGAGGCGCCGGTGGGGTTGTACATCTTCGCGCCGCAGTAGCCGGTCTCCCGCACCGTGCCGCTGAGTTCGAAGGCAGAGTTCACCACGTTGCTGTCGATGGGCAGTCTCCAGGTGCGCGTCCACAGCGCGAACTGCGTCGCGGGCGTTCCTTCATGGACGAGTTCGAAGGTGTTCCGACTCAGCCTCAGTGCGGCCGCATTGCCTGTGGCCTGCTTCACCCACTGCGTGCCGTTCCAGCTCGCGTTCATGGTGAGCCACAGCGAGTCGCCATCGAGGTAGACGCGGAAGCGCGCGACACCAGCGCCCGTGCCTTGCGCGTCCCAGAGGAGCGCCTTCGTGCTCCCGCTGAATGGCGGCTGGCGAATGGTGCGGTGCATGCCGGCGGGAACGGCTTCGTTGGCGCGGAAGTGGTCGGCCCCAGCGATGGCCATCAGTTCGGCGAGCGCCTCCTCGGTGTTCCCCGCGTTGAGACGATTCGCCACGTCCTGGACGGTGATGGTGCTCGCCGGGTGTGCTGCGAAGAGCTCATTGAGGTGCGAGTTGTGGGCGGTGAGCAGGTCGAAGAGCTGACCGGCGACCGTCTTCGCGGCGAGTGCGACGGGCGCACCGACGAAGGGCATCGAGCCAACGCGAGTGGCTCCGGCCGCCGCGACGGTCTGGTCGGCGAGCGCGGCCACCAGGCTCTGCAGCTGCGCTTGAACGCTCGTGGTCGTGATGTAGCTGTGAGGCGTGGCAGAGATGGCGCTGGCCGCGTGCGCATCGGAGACGGCGGCCACGTGACTGTTGAGGAGCCCGAGCAACGCTCCGAGCTGGGTGGCGACCGTGCCTGGCGCGAGCGGGTTCGGATTGCCTGTGACTCCCCCGGCACCGACTGCGGCGGAGCCACCCGCTCCGGCGAGATCGTCGACCAGCTCGTCGATGGCGCCTTGCACCGTGTTCGCCCCCACCATCCCGTGGGGCGCGTAGTCGACCTTGGTCGCGGCGTGCCGGTGTGCCGTTCCGTCGAAGTGGTCGGTCAGCACGGCATCGATGGCGTCGAGCGCTGCCTGCACCGTAGGCGTGCCCGGCGTCAGAGAGTTCCATCCCACCGTGGTGATGCCAACCGAGCTGCCTTGCACGAAGACGAACGCCTGGCGCCGCGAGGTGTCGATGTCGGTGGTGACGATCTGCGTCTGCCCAGGCCGACGGCGCACATCACACAGGAGGAGTTCGTCGGGCTGTAGCGCCATCTTGGGCGCGGCTCCTGTGGCGCCCTCTGCTGCCTCGCGCACCACGAGCTCGAAGGACTCGTCTCGCCGGAAGAAGACCTGCTGCGAGTTGCCGTCGGTGCGCGGGTCGGAGAGCAGTCGCTTGAAGCGAAGGAACACGCCAAGCCACCGTTCGTTGCCGGCGGTCGAGACGTCGGTGGGAATGCCTGAGAGGTCGTTCGAGCAGTCGACCGTCTGGCCGGTCCCGAAGAACAGCCGCTGCCCGAGGTTGTCGTACGCGCGCGCGGGCGCGGTGAAGTCGACCGAGAGGTCCGGCACTGGCGAGTGCGGAGAAGGCACACCACCCGAGACGACGCCGTAGATGCGCAGGTCGGCGGCGAGGTTGTGTAGAGCCTTCTCGAGCAGGCTGAAGCCGAGGTCGAGCTCGGCCTCAGTGACGCGCTGCCGGAAGTAGTAGTCGAGCCTGTCGGCCATGCGTCTACGCCGCCACGTGTCGCGAGGGAGGGCCGCCGAGGTAGTCGACCCAGCGCCCGACGGCGTCCTCCATGAAAGTGCCAAGCGCGACCAGGCCGTCCTCGGCTGAGTCGGGGCACGAGAGCAGCGCGCCGGCGATGCGTACGATGTCGTCGAGGTTGTCGGGGTCCGCCTTCCAGGAGTCGGGCGCCCAGTCGATCGCCGGGCTCACCACCGAAGGCACGCCCTCGGCCACGGCATCGGCCGTCGTCACGTTGAAGGTCTCCGTCATGGAGACCTGGAGGCAGAGGTCCATGCCGCTGACGGTGCGCCTGAACGTGGCCCAGTCCTGCCACGGGTGCTCGACGAGCCGTGCCCACTCGAGGCCCTCAAACATCTTCCGGAGCGCGTCGAGAACAGCGCTACCACCCATCGTGTCGTTCTCGACCGACACCGAAAACTCGAGGTCGCACCCGCGTCTATGCGCCAGCATCAGCGCCGCTGCAGCCGCCGTGGTGTGGTTCTTGAGCAATCGCAGCGCACCGAAGCTGCCGATGCGGAGGAGTCGATGGCGGTGCTCGCCACCGCGCCTCCGGTGCACGCGCTCGAGGTCGTAGAGGTTCGGAAGGTACAGCGAGTGGCCGCCGTAAGCCGTCTCGAAGAAGCGCTTCAGCGAGATGCTGTTGGTCGCGACCGTCAGATTGAGGAAGTTCTCCTGCAACACAAGCAGCTCGCGGAGCAGCTGAATGGCCGATGGCTCGACCTGGAGGAAGCCAATCTGCGAGTGGCTTCGCACCAGGAAGTGCACCTTCGGGAAGGCCCGGAGGAGGTCGATCATCGGCGCCCGGCTGACCCACGGTGCCTCCAGAACACAGTGGGTCAACGTGGGATGCGCCGCGAGGGCCTTTTGAACGTCGATAGGCTCAGCCGCGGGTGTCGCGTCGACCTCCACGCCAACTCGGCGGAGGACCCGAACAGAGTGGAGTGCGTTAACACCCAGCCCTATCGCGCTCCCTGAGGAGTTCGCCTTCGAGAGGTG
Source organism: Myxococcales bacterium (assembly GCA_030681895.1). GTDB lineage: Bacteria > Myxococcota > Myxococcia > Myxococcales > Myxococcaceae > Xiheimicrobium. Next base: position 51,850 of record JAUXRI010000089.1, read on the forward strand.
TCGGTAGACGAGCAGCAGGTGTGGTCCGGGCACAAGGTCCTCGGTGAAGGTTTGGGGCCTACGGCGAAGACAAAGCCCGCGACGATCACTCCAGGGGACGCTGCCTCTCTACGGACCCGACACAAAGACCCGGCGGCCGTTGGCCGCCACCGCCGTCCAGCTTTCTTGGAAGTCTAGGTCACAAGACAACGACGTAACTTGAGGAGGTCGCGACCTTCGAGCACGTCTTCCGCACCAAAGACGCACTGGCATGCTTGACGTCGCTTCGTTCGACCAGGCCACAACCTCGACAGTTTCATCCATCAGTTTCTTCTTGCTCGCTGAGCGACTTCGCCTACCCTCCGCTGGCATACCAACACCTCGACTTCATTCGGAGAGCCATGCTGATTCTACTCACGCTGACAGCGACAACACTACTGCAGGCTGGCAACTGCGAGATCTGTAAGACGGCGCTTGAGAAAGATCAGCTGCACATTATTGAGACAACACAGCAGCAGTATGCGTACCTCGCCGTATTGTCTCAGGAAAACTTCGAAGAACTGAAGCGTTCCGGCGGAGGAGAGTTCGGTTTTTTTGCAAAGATCCCGATCGTTAGCGCATTGATTAGTGCTTCAGCCAATTTCAACGATTTTCAGACTCGACGACAGAAGCTATTTAGCGAAGTCGGCTACTCCGGAAGCGAGGCGACCTCACGAGATATTCTTCAGAAAGTCACCAACGAGGCTGCATATCCAGTCTTCAGGGACTGCATGCGCACATGCAGAGACAACGGGCTGTTTCTATCCGTCACAAACTGCGGCCCGCAGGTGGCTGGGTTTGAGCTTCTCTATAGACCCGCTTCCAACTCCCCTGGCACAATGAGTAGCGGGATCACCGGAGGGTCCGTCGTTGGTTTGCCCCTCACAACTCACCTGACAACCTACACGCCTTACCCGTTCTCTGTCCGGCGGTCGGCGATCAATGAACCAACGATGGTGAGCATCGAGGTGGACGGAATGCGCGTAGAGGCGACCTGCGACTTTCGACCAGTGGAGTTGCGGGGATATTTGAGCACGAGTTACAAGTCGACAACGTCGACGACAGTGCCAGGCAATCAGACATGCTCTTCCGGCTACGTAACGAATGATTGCGACAACTGTCCAAATGAGCGCCACATCCTTCGAACTGAGACGGTAGCTGTGACTGCAGGGACTTTCGGGCCGGCCGATGTGGCCTGTGTCTGCGACGCTCCGAGCGAGGCGGAGCGTGCGGTCATTGCGGTCGGCCAATACGGCCCGTCTCAGTTAGCAGGCTCGAGGTTTGCTCGTTGGCGCGACGTAGATTACACGCCTGGGTGGCAGAACAGAGTCAACCCATGCCACTTCAGGAAGAGCACGGGCTCGGTAGCCGGGAACGGCAACGTTGCACAGTGTTCTTTCGAGACTTGGTCGTCACCAGTGAAAGTCTTCACATGCGTGACGCCGAAGATAACCATCGCCGCGTCTGTTCCTGCGATAGGAGACACGCGCGAATTGCATGGGGGGAATCATCTGGTGCTGTGCTTTCCCGCGGCAACGACGGAGCGAAAGCTCACGGTGACAGAAAGCCTCGGGAGCGGCAAAACAGAGAGCAAAACCATTGCCGCGGGCGAATCAGCGCCAGGCCTTCTTGAGTTCAGCCAGCAGGATGGCGACTGCTATGGATACAGAGTCATTTCCAAAGTGGATAACCCTGTGTCTGTCAAGGTCCTGAAGGCGCTGAAGAAGACCTCCCTACTGAAATAGGTCCTGCTGTTGCGCGACCTCAGGGCGCGGCGTCGGCGCCTAGTAGATTCTCGCTTCACGGCCTTGGGCGGAAGAGTGGCTCAGAAGTCAATCGGGCCCACGTAGAACTTCAGGATTTCTCGGAGCCGCCCCTGACCGGGCGGCGGATGGGTTGATCCGTCTGGAGCATGCCGACGGCAAGCAAGTGACGCCCCTTCACCGGTGAAGAACGTATGCACAAGGCCGAAGGTCTTCGAATTCCGCCGATCCCTCCGTTTACTGCTCTGCTCGATCAATGAAGGTCGGTGGTCTCACCGAGGTCGCTCAGGCCCAGCTCCCAGTGGTCAGGGATGACCGGCGGGAAAGGCTCGACGAGGTCCACGAAGTGGGTGTGCGCCGGCTTCAGGTACTCGACGATGGCGCGCAGTTGTTTGCGCTCGGTGGCCGCCAAGATCCGCGCGACGACCACGTTGAAGGCGTACTTCGCGAAGCGGTCTGACGGCCCAAGCACCCAGTCGACGCCGAGCAGCGACTCCCCGAGCACCAAGGTGTCGGCGTTGAAGGCAGTGATGGCGATGATGTCGATGCCGAGGAAGAAGCGGACAGCGTTCTTGATGCCCTGTACCGTGCCCTTCTGTCGGTACATCTCGACGAGGACCGCGGCGAGGCGACGCTTGCCCAAGACGTCGAGTTCGAAGGGGAACGGGTTTCCAAGGTCCTGGAGGATGAGTTCGAGGAACGACTCGGGCCCCCGCTCGAGGTCGAAGATGTCGGGCCATCGGTCGACGTCGGCGAGGAGCAGGTCGGTCAACTCTTGCAGGCATGCGATGAAGCGGAAGAGGTCACCGGTCGTGTCCTCGCGGCGGTTGTGCTTCGGCAGCATCTGCCACAGCTCGAAGCGGCGGCTCTGGGGGCGTGGCGCGCGGAAGCCCGTGAAGCGCACGCGATCGAACGGCGACAGGACCGGGTTGCCGGCGAGGTCCGTCACCCCGCGCGCCTGCACCTCGTGCTCGACGTCGGGCGTCATCTCCGTGTCGAGGGCGACGAGGACCGCATTGCCATCGACCTGCGTCGCGACGACCACAAGCGGCACGGCCGGCGCGCCCACAGGCGTGAGCTGAACGGTGGCCGTCGAGGGGAGGGCCACCGGCTCGTCGAACACGAGCCGCACCTGCTTCTGAGCGACGGCTTGCGCACTCACCAGCCGCGGGGCGGTTCTGTCTTCGACCGTGAAACGGTAGGTCTCGTCCAGGGCGTGTGCGCCGCCGAGCGTGCGGGTGACGACGTGCACCGCCACCGTGGCCAGGCTCGCCAGGAATTGGCCGGGGTGCAGCACGATGCGCAGCGTGTCGGTAGTCTGGATCGCCGACCCGAGCGGTCCTGCGAAGGCCGGGGTCAGGTTGCCGTCGAACGCCAGGACTCCATCGACCCAGATGCGTGTCGAAGCGCGGTCAATGCCGTCAGGCCCAGCGTCCACGAGTTCGAGCGACAACAGCGAGTCGATGGGCACGCCCTCATCGTTGGGCGCCGGGTCTCGATTGATGAGCAGTAGTCGGGCTGCGCTCGTGATGAGAGCCACCGACTCGACCTGCAGACGCGGGAGTTCGAGCGTCGCCATCGCGTCACCCGGGTACGAGCTCGAGGCGGACGCCGATGACGTGCATGCCCGCCAGCTTCGACACGTTCGCAGCGAGGTCGGTCACGGTGCGCTCACGGCCAGTCCTGCCGCGCACGCTCGCGTAGATCACGCCGTCGACGACCAACGAGGCCTCCCATGCGAAGCCCGCGGGGAGGGTCTCAGGCACGCGGAGCCGCATCACGCTCCGTACAAGTGTGACGCCCGTCAGGTCGACCGACTGGCTGACTTCCACGCGATCCCCGATGTCGAGTTCGAAGGAGCGGCCGGGCTCGTCATCGCCGAGGACAAACACTCCAGTCCCAAGCCGGCCCTGGCCTTGGCCGAGACGACTGGTGAAGGCCGTCAGCTCCATGCGTCACACCTGCCGAAAGAGCTCGAGGTGGTCGAAGTAGGTGCGGCGCGTGACGTCCTTCACCGAGCAGCCGAAGCCGCCCCGCCCCGAAGTCAGCGGCTGACTCCCAGAGTTGATGCCGAGCTGGTCGTCGATGAACTCCACCATTCCCGCCACCGGCTGCCAGAGCGGCGCAGTGCCGAGCGGGTGCGCCGCCAAGTCGTTCGCGAGCACCTTCAACACCACGTCGCCGTTCGCGTTGACGATGACGTCGAGGCGGAGGTGCACCCAGGTGCTCTGTGCGAAGCTCGCCGCTGACTTGAGCAGCACGCCGGGCCCGTCGGCGTCGGGGAGACCAACGGCCACTGCGCCCTTTCGCAGCACGATGCGATGCGGGTCGTCATCGGAGAGCCCCAGCAGGTAGGCGCTGTCGTTGACCGAGTTCCCCTGGCAGCAGAGGAAAAGGAACGGCGAGAAGCCCGTCGGTCCTCCACCAGCCCCGCGCTGGAGGCAGCCGCGAATCGAGCCGCCCTTCGCCATCGGCGCGAAGCTGACCAGGTTCGCGAACAGCCCAACCGCGCCCTGCACGGCCGCGAGCGAGTTGAAGCCGAAGAGGAAGTTGCCACCTCCGGGTGGGCCCGGAATTCCGGCCGTCACCCCACGGTCGACCGCCGCGATGTCGAGCCCGTTGTTCAGGTACGTCCAGTCGGCTTCGGCCATGGCTGCTCCTTCACAGGGTGACCGCGCGGGTCCAGGCGCCAGAGAACGTCTCGAGGGGCAGCGCGCCACTGGAGACGGCCGACCAGTCGCGGATGAACACCGGCCGCAGGAAGTCCTCGACGAGGCCGGCTATTGAAGCGACGGCAGCCCACTCGCGCAGGAAGGGCGTGGGGAGCGTCCAGGTCTCGACGGCCCTTCCATCGAACGTGCAAGCCACCACTCGGCCGGTCGGGAGCTCGAACAGGAACGCGGAGTTCGCCCACGCTCTTTCGAACTGCTCGAAGCCGTCGTTGCCGAAGAAGGCGCGAACGGTCGTGACGTCGCCGAGCGCCCCAAGGAACCGAGTCCAACGCTCGAAGTCCTCCCATGCCGCGCCACCGAAGGGTGCGGGCATCTGGAGGCTGGTGAAGGCCGCGACCGTCCAGTTGGCGGCCTCTCCCGGTTGGGCGCCGGCGTCGACGAAGCGCGGGTTGAGGAGTGGCATCAGAGCAACTCCCCGGTGTCACCGTTGCGCAGGCTCACCGTGCCCAACACCGGAAACTCACGCACGTTCAGTTTCACGTCGGCCGGCAGCCCGTTGAGCGTGAGGTCGAGCCTCGCGTCGCCCATCTTTCGGATGCCCGGCGTGTCGCGGATGACGTTGAAGACGTCGCTCCACGCCACCTCGCCGACCGGGTTGCCGTCGACGTCCTTGATGTTGAAGCCGAAGTCGACGTTCGGGTTCGGCGTGCCGTCGGGCTCGCTCACCCGAAACCACGCAGCGAGGTTCATGCGAATGGCGTCGCGCACCACCGACGGCGTCGCGCCCTGGCGGAAGAAGACGCGCGCGGTGATGTCGAGGCGCCGGTACACGGGGTCCTGCACCGCCACCTGAAAGGTCAGCGTGCATGGATACGCTTCGGTCACCTGACGGAGCACCTGGGCCTTGAGGGCTGGCGTTGGTTGACCTCCGCCCTGCGGGACGACGTAGAGGATGCCGGTGTTCTCTCCGATGGAGAGGTCTTCATTCGAGGTGAGCATCAGGGCGCGCGCGACCCCGGCCAGTCGGCGAGCGTTGATCTCGAAGTCCTCGCGGGCCACCGTTCGAGTCAGGGCTCGCAGACTCTCGGGCGCCAGCAGTTTCGCCGACGCGATGGTCTGCCGGTCGGCGCCACCTGATGCAGCGAGCGGGTTGCGCGCGGTCACCTGCACGAGCCCGCCGCGGGAGTCCTTGAAGTTCCCCTCGATGACGACCAGGCGCTCGGCGTCGACGTTGCCAGCGGAGCCTCCGCCGGTCTTGTAGGTGGCCGAGATGGTGCCCGTGGGAGGGAGGCCGTTGGCGCCGCTCCCGAAGCGCAGCGTCGCGAGTTCGTTCTGGTCGACCGCGGCGACGAAGTGACGGTCGTTCGGGCCGGAGTTGAGGAAGCTCTCGACCTCGGTGAAGGCGCCCTGCGGCGTCGTCACCACCGCAGAGCCGTCGAGGTACGGGCCGAAGTCGAGCGGCACCGAGAGGTCGGCGAGCCCACGCGCGTCGAACAACTGGGTCTGCGTCTTGGAGTGCTCTGCAGTGCCGACCGCGAGCGTCACCCCGACCGGGAAGACGACGGGAGCGAGGAGTTGGAAGCGCACGGGCTCGGTCACCTCCTGCGTGCGAATGACGGTGCCCGCGGGGATGGTGACCGGCGCGAGCGCCGGGCGAGCCAAGCGAAGCTCCACCTGCGCCGTAGCCGGCTGCCCGCCGCTGAGCCGGTAGCCGAGCATCTTCGCGAGGGCCATGACGTTCTTGCGCTGAGTGGCCGTGACGAGGCGCGACTCCCGCGCGAGGTTGTCCTGGTAGAAGGTCAGCACGTCGCCGACGAAGGCGAACATCTCGAGCAGCAGGTTGCCGAAGCTCGCGACGTCGAAGTCCGTCCAGTCGGGGAAGACGCTCTTCAACAGGGCGATGAGCCGCGCCCGGAGCGAATCGAAGTCCTTCGACGTGTAGTCGACGGATGGAGGGAGCGCGGCCACTGCGTGCCAAAGCCGCAGGGGGGCGCCCTGCGGGGACCGGTCAACGCGTCACGGGGACTTCCGTCGTCGCGACCAGGGTCCCCTCTCGCACGCGAACACGCAGGCTCAACGACGGGCCGGCCTGCTGGAGCTCAACCCCGAGCAACTGCGCGCCGGGCACCCACCGAGCGAGCGCGTCGCGCACGTACACCTGCGCGAGCTCGCCGAGGACCGCGTCGTTGCGCTGGTGGCGGAGCAAGGCGAGTCCGGCGCCGAAGTTGGTGCGCCACGGCAGCTCACCTGAGGAACGTGGCGTTGCCCCCTCGGTCAGCAGTGCCTGGCGGACCTTCGAGGCGAGAAGAGACTCCCCACTGCCGACCGCGAAGTCGCGTTTCTTGTCGCGCCTGAAGGGGGTCAACAAGTTGGAAGGAGCGCGCATCAGGGCACCGGGATCGCGCTGCGCAGTTGCTGCAGGGTCTTCACGAGGTCATCGAGCGGCTTCACGGCCTCGTCGAGTGGCTTGCCGGCCATCGCGGAGAGGTCGGGCGCCTTCGGGCCGCCGATCATCGCCATGAAGATGTCGAGGATGCCCAGCAGCGTGCCCAGCGCACCGAGTCCCTTGCCCAGGTTCGCAGCCTCCTGCTCGATGTTCGCGCGCGTACAGGCGGCAATGGCCGCGAGCCCCGGGTCGTTGAGCTCGGTCGCGAGCTGAGTCATTCGCCCCAACTGCCGCGCCTGCACTTGCAGGAAGACCAGCTGGTCTCGGAGCTTGCTCAGCGTGTCGAGCACCAGGTCGACCACGCCGATGATGGTGTACGGCAGCGACAGCTGCGGCACGAGCCGGAGCAGCTTCGCGACCTTCTTGGTCATCTCGACGATGGCGCTCACCAACTTCGTGGGGTCTGGCGGCGGACCGAGCGACTCCGGGATGGCCTTCACCGTGTTGAACACTGCGATGACGGCGTCGAGGATGTTGAACACCGGCATGAGCGGAGTGAGCGCGGGCTGAATCACCTTCAGTAGGTCCTGCTGCTGCATCGTGACGCCGCCGGGCAAGGTCATCGAGAGCGGGTCCGGCAGGGCGGGGATGCGAAGGAGGATCGGCAGGGCCATGGGGCTCCGTTCAGATGGGGTCGGCGCTCGGTCGGACGACCCGGCCGGCGATGGTGACGAGAGGGGCCTCGATGGAGATTGCGCCCACTGCCTTCAACGTGAGCGCGGTCGTGGCCTCGAGGGTGACGGTGTTGTCCTCGGCGTCGAAGGTGAGGGAGTCGCCCGTCTTCCTGTTGGTCAGCTTCAGCTTGCGGCTCTTCTCCGACTCGTCGAGCTCGATGCGGAAGGTCTTCGTGGCGAGGACGCGGTTGTCGGGCGGGTTTCGCTGCGCCTCGATAGGCACCTCGCTGTCGCCGCCCGGCTTCCCCCAGTGCGCGGCGAGGTAGTACGGCGCGTCCTCCTTTCCCTGGTTGAAGAACACCGCGACCTCGGCGTGCTTCTCCGGCACGGCGAAGAAGCCGCGGTCCTTGCTGCCGCCGCCGACAGTGCCGAGCGGCCAGGCCCAGGCGCTCTCGGGCTCGATGACTCCGGGGATGCACACGCGAACGCGCCCCAGCTGGGCGTCGTCGTTCCTGTCGGTGACGTAGCCGACGTACATGCCGAGCCGCAGCGTGTCGTTCCGGTGGATGTCGTCGTCGAAGGTGCTCATCGCGGCACGCTCATTCCCGATTCCGGGTCCTCGGCGCCGATGGTCTTCCCGTCGCGGCGGTACTCGACGTGGGTGCCGCCGCGTTCGGCTTCGACCACCTCGATGGGCTTGAGCGCGGCGCCGACCGCCGGCGGGTTGCGGTTCGGCTGACCACCCTGCGGCTGCCCCTTCACACCAGTGCCCAGGCCGTCGCGCGTCAGCTTGAGGTCGACCACGTACCCGCTCGCCCCGATGACGTGCTTCGCCTCGGTCACGTAGTACTTCCCCGAGAGCGCGCTCGAGATGCCCCGCACCTCGATGACGGCCTTCGCGCGCAACGTCGGGTCGCCCACCACCTGCATCGACAGCTTCACCGTGTCCCGCTCGGCGGCGCGAAACCGTGCGGCTGCCTCGCGACTGGCGGCATCGGAGTTCGCCGCCGCCGTCGGGTGCGCGCTGGCCGTCGCGTTCCGCCGTTGGAGCGACGTGGTGCCCGTCTCCGGGTCCACCACCTCGACCAACTCCCCCAGCGTGGGTCGACCGACAGTCGAGCTGCTGGCGCTCGCTTCGACCGGTGCCTTGTTGAGCGGGTCTCTCCCCCTCACGTCGACGCGCCCAACGCGCCGCACGAGGTCGGTCTCGACGCTGACGGACATCACGTCGCCCCGCCCGGGGTCCGAGTACCAGGTCAGCACGTGGGTCGGCGGCGAGGCTTGGCCACGCGGCCTCCAGTGGAAGCCGGAGTCGTCGATGAAGAACTCGAACTCCTCGCGCGCGGCGAGGCGGCGGAGGAAGCGCGCGTCGGTCTCTCCCGCTTGGTGCACCGACTCGAGCACCTCCGCGGTGTCGCCGATGTCGACCTCGCCGACGAAGCCGTACTCGGCCGCCACCTCGCGCACGACGTCGCTCCGGCGACGGCCCACCCACGAGCGCGTCTTCGCCGTGAGGTTCATCAGCACGCTGGTCGCCTGCCCCTCGACGGTGAGCGTCTGGAAGCCCTTGAGCTTCTTCACCACCACCCGCCGCGGCGGCGCCATGTTTCCCGGGTAGCCCCAGGAGACCTCGAGCACCGCCCCGCCCGCGAGCTCCGGCACCTCGAAAAGAGAGAGGTCGAAATTGTCGAGCTGAATGGACGCCTGATCTGCCTTCAGCGCCGTGTCTTCGAAGGTAAAGCCGAGGATGCGGCCGTCGAGGGTGAGGGGCACTCCGGCCGCGGCGCGCTCCGACGGCAGCGCGGTGATGCGCACCCCTGGCGCGCTTCGGTCTGCGGGCGTCATGCGTCCCTCCGCCGCTGCTCGCCGAAGATGACGTCGGTCAGCACTCGTACGCTGGGAATGAGCAACGGCCGCCCGACGCCGAGCTGCAGCGTCGGGTCGATGATGGGGTCCGGCTGGAAGTCGGCGATGGCCCACCAGAAGCCACACGCCCGTGGGAGCGGCGCGAAGTACTGACCGGCGAGGTCGAACAGCGTGTCGCCCTGCGCGACGACGTGGGTGCGCGTGTCGGGCTGCGGCTGGAAGCCGTAAGGCTCGCGCTCTGTGAGGAAGAGGCGGCCGTCCTCGTCGCGGACCGCATGCGTGAAGGCGTGCCGCGAGCCGACCTGCGGAGCCATCACGACACCTGCCGGCGGAGGTCCTCGCTCGTCACTCGACGGTCGAGCAACTCCTCGAACGTGACCGAAGCGGTGTAGGCGAGGAGCTTCGAATCGACGGCGAGCTGGCGGTGCTGGAAGTCGACGCTGGCGATGACGCACTCGATGGTGACGACGTTCGGCCAAATGAGCAGTATGCGCGGTGGGGCGGTGGGCAGTACGCGGGTCGTGTTCGCCGGCGGGACCGTGAGCGCGCGCAGGAAGGCGCGGAACTCGAGGATGTTCGGCTCGCCCGGCTGCTCGTTGGCGAAGAAGCGGTCGAGGTAGAACTCAACGCCGGTCAGCTGGCGGTTCGAGGTGCTCTGGAACTGGAGCACTTGGTGCGAGAGCCCCGGCACCACTTGCCGGTTCCAGTTCACCTGGAGCTTCTCGGTGAGCTGCGTCGGGTTGAAGAGGCACTCGAGCGACTCGCCGGTGGTGACGTTGACGAGCAAGCAGCGTGGGGGCCGCGTCATTGCCGAGGAGAGCCGCACAGCACCACAAGGCATCTCGCTGCGGACCGAGGGGACACGAGTATGATTGCGAAATGATCGCGATCGACAAGGTCAGGACGGCGCTCTCAGAAGTGGATGACGCGCTCGCTGGCAAACCGAAGGCCTCCAGCCGTCTTCCAGGGGGACCGCACAGAGTCGTATGGATTCCAGATCAGGCAGGCCCCGTCGAAGCCCTCGCCTCGGAGGACGCTCGCCGGAACCCGTCACCACGGCCGCCTTCCCGCTTGGTGCCCTTCCTCGACCTGACTCCTCAGCGCGAGGCGGACCTGGCAAATGCACTGGCCCAAATTCAGCCCACGGGAACATTGCTTGGCACTCCACTTGGCGAGACTTCGGCCGATGCAATCGCTTCTTGCCATTCTTTCCACGAATTCGAAACCCAGTGGGGTGTGTATTTCAGCGCCTCCGCCCTTCTTGGATACGCGAAGGCACTATTTCCGAAGACACCGCTAAGCAAGTCGACTCCGTTCGTGTGGAGATTCGTCTTGCACCACGAACTCTTTCACTTTGGGATCGAGTACGCAGTTGCGCAGTTGGAGTGCATGACTGGCAAAGCCATCTACAGACTCGCACAGACGTTCTTCGGTGATTTGGCCGAGGATGAATACCCGTACAACCAACCAGAGGAAGCTCTCTGCAACGGGTACGCACTCAGGCAGATGACAAGTACGCGTCCAAGGCCGCGCAACGCCCAAGAGATCCTGAGACGTAACATGGCGCAGGAGAAACCCGGCTACCGAGATGGCATCAAGTACGAAACAGACCGTGCGTTTGAGGAGGGCTTTCGAGAATACATTATCAACGCAGTCAGTTTCCCCGGTCCCTCCGGAACGCCACTGCTTGAAACGAAGACGTGGAGCGGCTTGGACTTGCTGAGCCTGCTTCCCGGAGGCGGAGAGATTCCCGAGGGCTCTGCCCCGATCATCATCCTGGACGACTTTGCCGAGCATGGACTGCCACCCTTCACAATTGGCGTCCAGCAATTCACCAGTCTCGCTACGGTGGAGGAGTCCGCGCGTTTTCAGAAGAAGCTCTCGAAGCTCGACCACCTTGTGCGAAAGCAGTGGGAGGCTCAGAAGCGTCGTCTTACCCAACAGACCACGTTTGGATTTGAATTCTGGGAACGAACATCGGATGGCCCGGTGTACTCCGTGCGTGTGGGCGACAATTTTCGAGCGCACATCCTCGTTGTTGATCCCGCCACAAAGGCAGTCGCTCTCGACATTGGGAACCACAAGGCGATGGGCCATGGATAAACGTCGGTGCTCCGAACTCCGACGTCTCCTAGCTGACAACGTAGTCAGTCGGCCCGCACGTTCAGAGCCGCTCACAGAAGCGCGTTGATGTCCTTGATGAGCCTCTCGAAGCGATCGACAGCCGCCGACGCATCGGGCAGGGCCGAGAAGAGCTTCGCGCGGTTCTGCACGAGGTGATCTGAAGGCGTGAAGTGGTCGAACTCCGGCGAGCCAGCAGGAAGCGTTCTGAAATGCCCCTCCACGTGTTCGAGGATTCGCAACGGACCTGAGGACGCACCAGCGGAGACTTGCTGAGCGCCCTGAAGCCCATAGGCCGCGTTCACCAGGGCCGGGTACATCTGCTTCCCGAGAATGTCCTCAGAGTCCCCTTCCGCCTGTCCCGCGTAGGTGTTCGCCGTGAGAATCCGGTTCTCGCTCAAGAGTCTCATGCGCCGGAACTCGTCGACCTTCTTCTTCTGCCCGGTGGCGAGATCGACCAGCACGGCAACGTTCAACCTGTTGCCGCCAAACAGCGCCATGAAGGCCGCCACCTTGTCCACGCCTCCTGTGGGACAGATAACCCATCGAGCGTCGAGAGGAGTCTTGCCTCGAGCGCGCAGCTCTTCGGAGAACGCCTTCAGGTACAGCAGGTCGGACGGCCCCTCGACCAACAGCGTGTGCTTGCCCACAAACAGCGATTGCGTGATTTCGTAGCCGAGGGCGCCCTGAAGTGGGAACAGTGTGTCGCGGTCGGTGCTGAGCGCATCGCCGCTGACCTTGGTGCCCAACACCTCGGTCACTTGACCATCGGGGCCGCGCTTCACGATGTCCTCGACCGTCCGCGTGCACATCAGGTTGTCGGTCGGCACCATGAACGGCGAGTGCGTCGAGTACACGACCTGATACTTGGGCTTCAACTTCTCCTCGAAGTACCGGAGCAGGTCGGTCTGCGCCTTCGCGTGTAGGCTCAAGCCGGGCTCGTCGAGCAGAATCACCAGCCGGTCGCCGTGGGTCTTCCGCACTTGAGAAAAGAGCACGAGGAACGAGAAGAACCAGACGAAGCCGGTGCTGCGGTCGTCGAAGCCGACCGTCACATCGTGGTGCATGTTGAGAACGCGCGTGCGCAGCACCGTGCCTGAGTTGTACGGCGCCGGGTCTCCCGCCTTGCCTGTGTCTAGACGGAACTGGACCTTCAGGTGCCGGTTCTGGGTCCAGTAGTTGAAAATCTCCTTGGAAATCTTGATGGAGGCCGCCTCCAACCGCGCGATCATCGGCTCGAACTGCGTTAGCGCTGCCAGCTCCTTTGTGCTGGCGCCGACGAGCGCTAGGAACGCCAGGAAGACGCGCTCGTCTTGGCTCAAAGTGCCCTGCGCTTCGTGCTGGGACACCTCCTCGAGCGACACCTGCCCGAGCATCCGGTCGTACTGCGAGAAGAAGACGAACTTGGGCATCCGCTCGCTCAGGATGTCAACGGCGGCGAGGCCTGCCTTGCCGCGCTTGAAGCCCTTGTCCAGAAGCGCCTGGAGGGCCTTGTGCCGCTCGGAACCGTTCGCGCTCTGCTGCTCCAACCACTTCTTCAGTTGCTCAACCGAACCGGACTTCTTGGCTTCGACGGCCTCCTCAGCGTGAAGCCCGGCCTCCGCGATCAGGTGATCGAGAACGACCTGCTCATCGACGTCTAATTCCCAAATCAGGCCCCCGGTGTAGCCCCGACAAACCTGAATCTGGTTCGTCTTTAGGGCCTTCTCGCCAAGCACTTGCTCGACGACCTCGACATCCTCCTCCGAAAGGTCCCACCAAGTTCGAATCGCCGTGGCAGCAGTGCCCTTTGGATGCCGCTCGTCGAAATCGAGAAGGGAGCGACGAGGGTAGTCGTTCTGCTTGTCGAATTTCGCGTGGGCTTCAATGTGCGGGTTCAGCCTGTAGAGGGCCTGAAGCAACGTGCTCTTGCCCGCTTCGTTCTTGCCGACGAGGCACGTGATGTCGTCGAGAGTGAACTCCGTCGAGTCGTCCACGCACCGAAAGCTCGTAACCCGCGCCTTCTGAAGCCTCATTTTCCCCTCCAGCCCTAGAGTGAGGGTCGCCTGACCTCTGACACTCACACGACGAGAGGGAACTCTATCTGCTGACAACCGCCAGAGGAAACGTGCAGACCCGACTCGCCGGCCCTGGCCCCCAGGCGCTGTGGCGCGGCCGATGGCTCCGGCGGCTCGCCTAGTATGAGGGTACCGACGAGAAGGAGCGACCAGCCGAGACTCGCTCTGCGTTGTGGGAAGCCCGGGCGATGGTCTCGCCGTCGACCTGGACGTTCACCGTGATTGGCTGCGACAAAGTGCTCGCGGCCGGCGCCGACGAAAAGGTCGCCTGCAGCTGAGCCAACTCGGCAGTTCTCGAGACTGCTTCGGAGCGGGCAGGCATTGACGACGATGCGACGTCAGGTGTGGGCATGCTCGCCGGCATCGCGACCGTGAGCTGCTGCTGACTTTCGGTCGAGAGCGGCTGGCGGGCTAGCCACTGGTACTCCGCCGGGAGAAGGCGCGTGGGGACACGCCGGAGCAGGCCGATGACTCCGTCGGAGAGGCTCACGAACGCGCTGCGAATCGACTCGGCCAGCGCAGTCAGGAAGCTGCGCACGGTCACGAACGAGTCGTAGAGGTGGTTGAAGACCGCAGAGAACACCTGCACGACTACGGTCGCTCCCTTCGCGAGGCTGGTGAAGAAGCTCGCCGTCACCGAGATCGCCGCGGCGGTCCACTTCACGATGCCCGCGAGCGCCGCGCCGACCAGCTCGCCGAAGCCCCGGTACTCGTCTGATGGCAGCCCCGCAGCCTGGCCGGTGATTGCCCGGAAGAGCTCGAGCACCGCCGCCCCGAGTTCCTCGAGAGTGGCCCCGAGCATCTGGAACACCGGCCAGGCCTCCTCGAGCGCCGAGGTGAAGCCGGCGACCAGCCCGTCCCATGCGCGGCCGACGCGGAAGGCCACTTGGTACACGCTGATGAGGAAGCGCTTGAGGCCGGAGTTCTCCGCGCGATCGAGCTCCGCCATCACGGCGCCCGAGAAGCCTCCTTGCTCGAACAGCTGCACCAGCGCCTGGAACCCCAACGTCACCTTCGCCCACACGCGCTGCACGAAGTCGCCGAGGCCTCCGAGGTTGTTCCGCACCGCGTACACCAGCCCCGCGATGACCAAGCCCAGGACGGCCACAGCCGCGATGGCCGGCAGCATGGTCGACACCAACCCGGCAGCCGTGATGCCGAGGACTTTCAGCCCAATCGCCAACAGCGCGATGCCGGCCTTCACGGCGATGACCGCGCCGACCGTTGTGATGACGGCGCCCGAGGCCACCACGAAGCCAGCGAACGCGCGCTTCACCGGCGCCGGGAGCTGACGCAGTACCCCGAGCAGCCCGTTGACCACCTCGACCACCGCCGAGACGATGGGCTTCAAGACCTGTGCGAAGGGCTCTCCGAGGACGATGGCGAGCGTCTCCATCGAGCCGCCGAGCAGCTTCTTCTGCCCCTCGAAGGTGTTCAGCATCTGGTCGCGGAAGCGCGCGGCGGTGCCTCCCGCGGTGTCAAACTGCTGGCGCAGGTAGGCGATGGCGGCCGCGCCCCTCAGCGTCTCGCCCGTGTTGGTGCGAATGCCATTCGTCACCTGCGTCATCACCGCGCTGAGGCCGCCGAGGGCCTCGCGACCGAAGGCGCTGAGGAGGAAGGCCGAGCGCTGCGCCTCCGTCATGCGCTCGAGCCGCGGGCCCATGTCGCCCACCACATCGAGGAAGCCGCGGAAGCTGCCGTGCGCGTCCACCACGCTGACGCCGATACCGCGGAGCTTCTTCTGCACCTCGGGGTCGGCCATGCGCTCCATCGCCACCGCAGCGGCCGTCGACGCGCGCTCGACTCCGGGGATGACGTTCTTCACGAGCCCGAGGGTGATGAGGGTCTCCGAGAGCGACTGATGGAGCGCCTGCGCCCCGCGCGACGCCACGCCCAGCGCCATCGGGAGCTCGCTCGCGTTGAGGGCGAACACGTTGACGGCCTGGAGCATCCGGTCGACCGACACCGACGCCTGGTCCACCGAGAGCCCGAAGGCCTTCATCGCCTGCGCGGCGAGGCCGGCGGCTTGTTGGGGCGAGAGTTCGCCGAGGGATCCTCCGGCGAGGTCCAGGACCGGAGTCAGCAAGCCCATCGACTCGGTGGCGTTGAAGCCGGCCTGGGCGAGCTCGCGCAAGCCGAGCACGGCCTCGGTCGGCGAGAACTGGGTCGCGATGCCGGCGTCGATGGCTGCGTCTCGGAGTTGCCCCAGCTCCACCGCGGACGCGCCGGAGATCGCGCCCACCGCCGCGATGCTCTGCTCGAAGCGACCGGCGGCGTTGGCGAGCGCGAAGGCTCCGGCGACGACTCCTGCGCCCGCGGAGAACACCGCCAGGCCCACGCCGAGCTGCTGGAAGGCCGACTCGATTCGCTCCGTGCCGAGGCCGACGTGCTTGTCGAGGCTGAGGAAGTTCCGCTCGAGGTTCTGGATGGCGCCCGAGGCGAGGTCGCGCGCGGTGAAGACGAAGCCGAGGCCGAGGTTGTTGAGCGACATGCGTCACCTCCGACGGGCGGCCTTCTCGAGCTCGCGGGCCTCTCGGGTGCGTTGCTCGCCGATGCGCTCGAGCAGCCAGTCGCGGTCGTCTACCGGCAGCTCCAGCGCGTCACCCAGGGGCAGCACCAGTCCCGAGCCGCCGTGCTGGTGCCAGCACAGGTGGAAGAGCCCCTCGCGCCAGGCGTCGAGGCTCACGTCGGGGAAGAGGTACTCCGGGCCTTCCGACGTGCCGTTCGCTCCTTGCCCGGAAGGAAGAACGCGCTGTCGAAAGGGAGTTCGACGTCCTGGACCTCTCGGCAGTCCGGGCACTCGACTTCGATGGTGGTGTCGACGCCGCAGTCGACGCGGTCGAACTCGTCGACGAGGAAGTCGGCGTCGCGGAGGGTGAGGTCTTCGAGGAAGGCGCGCTTGTCCTTGGGGTCGACGCCCTCGATGTCGAGGACGCGGTAGGCGAGGACGGCGGAGAGGAGACGGTCGGGGGCCGCGCGTTGCAGCGCCGGGAGCTTGCGCTCATCGTCACCGGTGAGGAGCTTGAAGCCGACCCGCTTGCCCGCGTCGGGGAGCATCGTCTCGAAGCGGTTGCCGGCGACGAAGGCTGCTCGGCTCTCAGGCGAGAGCGGGCGCACGGGGAGCTTCGTCAGGTCGACCTCCCACTCGATGCGTGCGCGGCAATTTCGGCATGAGACACCGAACGCATACTGAACGCCGTAGGTGAGTGCGCGGATCATCAGGAGCGCGAAAAAGCGATCTCCCTGGAGCACCGCGCCCCAGTTGATGGGCTCTTCTCGAAACGAGTAAGGGCCCACAACAACCGTCTTGCACCAACAGGAGCGGAGCAACTCGTCCAACTGGCCGCCAGCCTTAGCGAGCGTGCGGTCAGCCAGGACGCGCTCCTCACGAACCTTCATTCCGCGGATGAAGCCCGAAAGCCCAGATGGGCAGACAATTGTGTCGTCGTCCATGACGCTTCAAAGCTTCCCCACCGGGCCGGAGGGGACGGCTGCGAGCCAATGCGCGTTTGGAGGTGCTCTCCTGGGCGCCGCTTCACCCAAGTCGCGCGAGAGCACGCCAGATACGTGAACGCCTCCGGGGCTAGCGATCGCCTTGACCTTCGAGTTGTCGGCGAAACAGATTTCTGACCCCTTGCACTCTGCTTTAATCACCCGATGACGAAGAGAGACCGAACATGAGCCTAAGCTGGACCCCCATGGAAAACAGGACGCTTGTCAAGGCAATGGAGCGGTATCCCGTGCAGAGCGGCGAGTGTTTTAAGCTCGCGACCGCTGTCAAGAAGGTCGCAGCGCGTCGCGACAAAACGGCCAAAATCGAGTTCCTCAAGCCAAGCGAGGGCTTCCGCTACTTGGGTGCAAAGTCAACCGAGGCAGCGCTATGGGTAGAACATCGCCTAGTCAATACCAGGCTGCACCGAGTGGATAGCCTCACTGGCGCACCAGGCATCGAATCCCAGCAGTATTTAGGTACATATTATTTTCACCCCGAGGCTCTAGTCATATCGCAAGGTCAATAGGCATGGCATCCGAACATCTTGGTGTCTGGGTTGATAAGCGGCTGAATCAGATTCGTGAAAGGCCAGAGATGTGGGGAGGAGCTGAAGCAGTTGAACTCCAGTTGCTGCTGCTCGCAGAGGCTGCAATGACGCTGCGACGTCCGAGCGAACTTCGAGATGATCGTTCGGTACTCGAGTTCTATCTCAACTCCCTTCCATTGAATCGAGAGGGCATTGATGGAGTCCCGCGCGCGCGGACCTATCAGTGGCAACAGGGGCGGACGCGGGCTGAGATCGTGATGGAATTCAATAGGTTCATTGGAGAACTGTTGGAGCCACGATTCAGAGCCGTTGCCAGCGTGGCTCAGCCCGACAGTCCTTTCGCCACCGGAGACATGCTTCGCGACCAAAAACTACAGATCCGGAGCATCGACCTCGATAAGAAAAGCGCGCAACTCAGACTACAGGGAGCACGCGTACCATTCAGATGTGGCCTCGACATGATTGGTTCGGAACTTCAAGTTCTGGGGGGCGAAATCCTTGCGGACATCGAGATCAAGGTTGTCAGGCAGACGTTTGTTCAGGCAGCACTGACAAACGTGAGGTCGACCAAGTAGGAGGACACTGAAGACTCGAGCGACGTGTCACTGGGCCAATTCAAAGAAGTCGTACGTGAGCGTCACCGACTCGATGACGTTCTCGTCGCTCTCGTTGTCCCACTCCCCCGCCACGAACTTCACGGGCCACGCGCGAACGAGCGTCCACCGTCGCAGCGTCACGCCATCGCGGTCCTGCTGAACGATGTCGAGGTTACGCTTGTAAGCGACGTCGGGGAGGCCGAGCCCGCTCGAGGTGATCGCCACGTCCTGGAACCAGTCAAACAGGTCGTGGTCGCGCGTGGCCCCGCGCTCGAGCGTTACGTCGGCGAACGTCAACCTGCCCGGGCTCTTGTTCGGAATCAGCGAGCCGCCCTCGAAGTACTGCACGTTCGCGACCTCGACCGACAGCTCGCTGCACTTCTGAAACCCGGCGTGGGTGAAGCCGTCGATCTCCACGACGTACTTGAACTTCTTGTGGAACGTCCGCGGGGTGCCGATGACGGCCATGGGTGACTCCTTCAGGAACCCGCACCAGCCAACTCGGCCTCGAGGGCCCGCGTGTCCTGGCTGATGCGGAGAATGATGAACTCGGCCGGCTTGTTGGTGGCCAGCCCGACGCGCGCGATGAGCTTCCCCGCGAAGATGACGGACGGCGTGTTGAGCGCGTCCGACACGTCGACGAAGAAGGCCTTCGCCGGGTCGCGGCTGCGGAAGGCGTCGTTGTTCATCTGCGCAAGGAGAAAGGCCGTGATGGTCCGCCGAACCTGCGCTCTCAGCGCCTCGGTGTTGGCCTTGTGCCTGGCAAACTCCAGCCCCTGCTTCAGACTGCGCTCGATGAAGATGACGCCGCGGCGCTCGCCGACGTAGGGGAAGTTCCCGTCGCCCTTCAGCGTGCGGCTGCCGTCGATGAAGCGCGGCAGGCCGGGTCCGGTGGTGAGCGGGTTGACGCGGTGGGGGTAGACGAGGTCGCGCTTCTTCTCCTCGAGCACCTCGTCCGTCTCGAAGCCCAGCACGCCGAACATGCGCCCCGCCTCGATGCCCGCCGGCGCGTCGTACACCCCACCAGGCCGCGCCGAGTCGGTGCGCGAAAAGACTCCGGCGATGATGCCC
This sequence comes from Myxococcales bacterium, assembly GCA_030681895.1. Taxonomy (GTDB): domain Bacteria; phylum Myxococcota; class Myxococcia; order Myxococcales; family Myxococcaceae; genus Xiheimicrobium. The sequence goes on from JAUXRI010000089.1 coordinate 71,114, forward strand.
GAGGGAGGCACCACGACCTGCGTCTCAGGGCCGAAGACACTCTTCGCCGGGTTGAGGACGGTGACGCGCGGCCAGTACAGGGCAGCGAACTCCGAGAGGCGCTCGAGTGCGGCGGTGGAGCTGACATAGGTGACGATGCCGGTTGCGCTCTGGTCGGCGGGCGGGTCGAGGATGGCGAACACCGTGCCGTCTCGGGCGACCTCTGCGTACTGCACCATCGCGAGGTGGGTCGCTGGCGTCGCGCGGCCGGGCACGAGGAGCAGCGACAGCTCCTGCACCGAGTCCAACGCGTGCAGTCCCGTCTTTGCGATCTCGGTGCCGATGAAGTCGTTGTCGTCGAGGCCGGCGAGCCCGTCGTTGCCTCCAGCCAGGCTGATTGCCTGCGGTGCGGTCATCGTCTGCAGGAGCGCAGTCACCTTCACGTACACCGAGCCATTCGAGGCGTCGTTGATGATGGTCTCCACGAAGCGCGCGTCGGTGGGCATCAGCGTGAGGTTCGGGAAGCTCTCGCGGTACGTCCCGTCCTCGACAACGAGGAGGTCGAACGCCGTCGCGCTCCGGTTGGTGGCTGCGCGGACCTCGAGCTCGAGGTTGTTGGCGTACGCGCCCGGGTCCTTCCCTTCGACGCGAAGGGCGTTGGCCGCACCCGAGGCGACACCTACGTGCGCCAGTGTGTCGAAGCCGAAGGCGGTGGCCGTCGTCGCCCGGGCCTGCAGCGTCGCCGTCACGCCGGTGGCGGTCGTCTGCAGCACGACGACGCCTCCGACGCCCTGGCTTACCTGCACTCTAGGCACTGCGGCTTCGACGACGGCTTTCACCTCGTCGGCAGTGACGGCGCGGAGGTTCGCCACGTTGCCGGTGCCCTGCGCGACGGACGCCGGAAAGCCGAGGGGCGTGTTGGCAGTGCCGCCCGTCACCTGCAGGCGACTCGAGGTGCCCACGGTGTCGCTGGTGAGGGTGAGGCCGGGGCGCGAGGTGGCCTTGCCTCCGATGATGGAGGCGTTGATTGCCGCGGCGACCTCCGTGGCTGTGGCCTGCGCGACGTTAGCGAAGTCGATGGCGGCGAAGGTGAGGCGCTGCTCGGGGCCTCCGTCGACGCGCACCAGAAGCGTCATGCCGTCAGCCAGGGCGAAGGGCCCGGCGCCGGTGGCGAGCGAGGCGGCGGCTCCAGTGAAGACCGCGGAGGCGTCGGCGGCGCCATTCACAGAGAGTACCAGTCGCTCGTTGTTCTGCAGCGCGAAAGGACTGGCCGCGGCGCTCGTCAGGATGGCGGGCGTGGGCCCTCCGCCGGCGACGACGAAGCCCATCGCTCGCGTTGCTGTCGCGGTGCTGGGCTGCGAGATGTCCGTGAAGTGCACCGTGCGGACGACCCACAGCTGACTGCCGCCGTTCTCGAAGAAGCCCATAGCCGCCAGGGCGAGTTCGCTGTCGGGCGTGAAGCCTCCGAAGCGCGTCTGGAACTCGTCGAAGGAGCTGCACAGCACCGCCTCGCCAATGGGGCCGCGCTCGGTGACTCCGACAGCGCCGGCGACCGAGGTGGGCGCGGAGGTGATGCCGCGGACGCGCGGTTCCTCTTCGACGACGACGACCTTCGACGACAGGAGTTGTCCACTCACGCAGCACCTCGCTTCACAGAGAGCGAGCCGTCGCGGACCGCGCGGACCAGCTCAGGCACGGACAGCACCGCGTCGTCGGCCGACACCGTCAGGCCCGACGGGATGGTTAGCGATGACGCGACTCGACGGGCGCCGGGCCGACACGCGCACCGGGCCAACGCCGCGCAGTACACGTCGTGGTCCAGTACGAAGACCAGTCCGCGGCGGCTGGTGTTGGTGATCGCCACGGTCACGAGAGTCCCTCGGTCTCGAGCACGGGCTGGTTCACCAGGCGCGTGAGGTCGAGCGGCAGCCCCTCGTCGACGTCGAAGCCCCGCACCACCAGTCCGCAGGTGAAGACGCGCACATCGTCGCGGCTGGCCAGTTGGGTGCGGAAGTCGCCGTCGGCGTCGAGTTCCCACCGGACGGTGCCCTTGCTCACGTCGGCCGGGTCTCGAGGCAGCTCGAGCCAGCGGTTGCGGTTGAGGAAGGTCGCCACGGCGCCCATGAGGTTGAAGAGCTCGGCGGCTCGGCTCGACGCGGCGGTGACGCCGAACACCAGGTCGACCGTCATCGCTGGCCTGCGACGGACCGCCTGGAGCCCTGCCGGCGTCCCCACCACGTCGTAGTGCGCAGCGTTCGCCGAGTAGAAGCGGTTCTGCCGGAGCGTCGGACCGGTCAGCACCAGCAATGGCAGCTTCGCCATCGCGATGACTGCGGGTCCATCAGTGCCGGTGTCGTCGTAGTCGACCGACACCGAGGCGCTCACGTTTGCGACCACCTGCCGCTTCAGCTCGCGAAGCAGCTGCCGAACAACGCGCGTGAGGTCGGCCTCTCGAACAATCGCCGGCCGCTCGAAGCGGTAGCCGAGCAGCGAGATGGTGTGCTCCCCAGGAATCGGGGCGCCAGCGCTGTCGAGGTTGAGCACCTCGACGTCGACCTGACCGGGCTCGTGGCTCGGTGTCCTGAGTTCGATGACTGAGGTAGCCGCTTCGTGGTGGACCGAAACGATCAGGCCCGGTCGGCCGCCAAACAGCGCGAGCGGGTGCTCGCCAATTCCAATGCCCTCAATGCGGATGAGATCTCCACCGCTCGAGGGGCCCGAAGCGGAGACAATCGCGTTGATGGCTGGAACAGACACATCCCGGCAAAGGCCCAGCTGCCCACTTGCGGGGACCGATACACAAACCGCCCGCTACGGAATGTGCAGCAGGCCACTGAGGATGCCGGTCTGTGCGGATGTGGCGCTACTCAATCCGCTGGGGATTTGCCCCAAACCTGAGACTGCAATCACCTGCGACGGGAAGACCGTTCCATCCAAGTGGAGGAACGCCATGTTTGTTGGCCCTCCGTATCCAAGCCCGACAGCGGCAGCACGAACACCCGGGAGGGTCGCATTCGTCCACGACACGGAACCGTTAGGCGCCGTCACGATCCTTCCGCCACCGAGAAGAACCGGTGCCGCAAGTTGGCCCCGCCAAAGGAGCCACAAGCGGTCGCCGACTACTGCCACGGCCCGCCGCGCCGACGGTGGAAACCAAATTGCCTGGTGGGCGCCTTGAAGGAGCGATTGGGTGTGCGCTGCGGATACCTGCTCATCAGTCCCGCAGTAGAGAAGGTCGGCCATACGGGAGGGTAGATCGAGCGCTCGAATGGAGTCACTGAACTCGGCCAGGACAACAACGAGTCCAAGGGCCTACTAGGGCGACAGTCCGAGCTGTTCTGCGATCCGCTCCAGCAGCCGTCGACCCGACCGCGCGCGGAACTTCTCGAAGGCTGGGCGGAGAAACGGGCGCGCCGGTACCTGCGTGACTACAACCCCACGACCACTGCCGCCGGTCGACGCGACGCCAGCGCGCTTGAACAGCACCGACAGGAACCGCCGCATCTTCGACGTGATGGGGATGATGACGGGCGGACCGCCGAACTCCTGGAGCTGCGCGACGTCAGCCAACGACTCGCCTGTGCTGCTCTTCGCGGTCCGAAGCACACCAACGAAGACCTCGTCGCCGTCGGTGATGACCGAGATGGAGTTCCTCAGGTCGCCGCGTACCAGGAGCGACTTCGTACCGCCGAAGCCCTTCAGCTGCCGCGCCGCAAGCGTCAACGGCGCAGGCGGTCGGATGGGGTCGCCACCCGGCGCCTGCGCCGTCAACCCGCGCACGACTTCATTGCGCAACGCATGGGCCTCTTGCTTCAGCGCGGTCTCGACGGCGCCCTTGAGCCTCACCGACGTCGTCGAGAGCAGCTCGCGGGCACGCGCCCAATCACCGGTGCGTCGAGAGGCCATGTTCGTTTACGGCGAGGCCGGGGGCTCCGGGATGCAGGTGTTGCCGTCGACGACGCCGGTGTCATCGGAGGTCACGAACGCGCAGACCAGCGGACGCCGCGCCAGCCGGCTCAGCTCCCCGCAGTCGGCGAGCGACCGCCACTCGCGCTTCGCGTTGCACACCTCCACGGTGTTGCCCAAGCAGCGCGAGGCCCCCGGATCGCAGGGGCCCTCCGCGCAGCCAGCGAGCGCCACCAGACAAGCCATCACCATGAGGTTCTTCATTGAGACACTCCGTGCTGCGGGTTGTGGGACGACGAGCGGCGAGCCCGCGTGTCTGCCGCCTTGCCCCACCTCCAAAGCCCGCGTGCGGTGACGCCAGGGACCGCGCTATTTCGCCCCCGTGCACGCCGCGAGCGACACCGCGAGCACCGCTGCCATCACGCACTTCGTCCCGCGGGTCTGTCGCTGAACGACACCACGAGCAGGGTCCGGCGCGGCCGACGTCGGAATAGGCCAAAGCCCGCGTGCCGGGCCTCCGTGACGTAGAGCCCTGGTGGAGTCCGGACTGCCCACACCAGCTGTCCCTCGATGTCGAACAGCCCCCTGAGGCGGTCGCTCGCGCGGATGAGCGCCTCCCCAGTCGTGCCGTCGACTAGCCCGAGTTGCTCGAGGTCCCGGAAGTGGAAGACCAGGTCCAGGCTCGACGCTGGGGTGTTTCCCGAAGGCGTCATGCGCACGGCGTTCAAAGTCTCTGGCTCGACCTGACACGGAACACGCACCGGCGGGTGCTCGCGGCGGAAGGCGTCGCCCACGCCGTCGCCATCGACGTCGAAGAGCGCAGGCTCCTTGAAGTCCTCGTCGTAGCCAGGGGCTTGCGTGGCCATCGCGACCGGGTCGAGGCGGTGGAGCTCGGCCAGGAGCGGGAAGATCAGCCGCCCGCGCATCAGGCAGCTCCGAGTGGTAACGTGCGCACGTAGGGCGTCAGCAGCGCGTCGACGTCGGGGTCGCCGGTCAGCCAGAGCCCGCCACCGCGGTTGGCGTCGAGGCGGTAGCTCTGATCGCGCGTTCGCTCCTCGAGGATGCGCCATCGGCTGCGCGCCTCGAAGGCAGCTTCGTCAGCGAGGGGAAGCACACCGCGGAGGACCAGGAGGATGCAGGCGCGCTTCACAGCCAACGGCGTGCGGCCGAGCGGCGTGCCGTCATCCTCGGTGTAGCCCCAGACCCCCTCGGCGATGACGTTGCCGTGGCCCTTCTGGAAGAAGAGCCCGTGCCGTAGCGTCAGTCGGGCGCTGTCGAAGCCCGGGCCGACAGGCGAGCCGACGATCACCAGCGTCGAAGGGTCGAGCACGAATGGCGAGGCCGTGATGAACGGGAACGGCTGGCGGCCCTCGTAGTCGACGCGCAGAGCATCGAGCCGAATGGGCGGCACCGGCAGTTCGATGGTCGGCGTACCTCGACCGTCGAGGCGGAGCTTCGCTTGGCGTGGCTCAAAGTACTGTCCGGTGGCCCGGTCGATGGTGCGCGTCGCCTCATCGAGCAGCGCCAGCACCCGTGCGTCGGCGGCAGAGGCCGGAGAGACCCCCTCCGCACGAACCTCTGCCACCGACGCGTACACGTCACGCCTTCCGCGCGGTCCGGGCCGGCGCCTTCGCAAGGTCGGCGGTCGTCATGTCGCCGCGGGCGGGGCTGAGCCGCACGTCATCCGCAGCGGCCTTGCGCACCTTGGCCTCGCTCT
>JAUXRI010000102.1 GCA_030681895.1 Myxococcales bacterium
GGCACGAAGCCCGGCAGGCCTGGCGACATGACGACGATGGCGGTCGGTGAAGAAGGTGGCACGAAGCCCGGCAGGCCTGGCGACATGACGACGATGGCGGTCGGTGAAGAAGGCGGCACGAAGCCCGGCAAGCCCGGTGGCGCCACGACGCTGGCGGTCGGCGAAGAGGGCGGCACGAAGCCCGGCAAGCCCGGTGGCGCGACGACGTTGGCCGTCGGCGAAGAGGGCGGCACCAGGCCCGGCCGTCCCGGTGGCGTGACGACGTTGGCCGTCGGCGAAGAGGGCGGCCGCATCGCCTGAGTGACGTGCAGCACTCGGCCGTCAGGTGCTTCGTGCGCCTGACGGCCGTTTCATTTTCGAGGCTCGAGACGACTCGGAAGACTTCATCGAGCTGAGTGGGTGATCGCACCACTCGGCGCGGAGCCGACGTCAGAACGTCATGACCGGAACGGCGCTGCGCTCCTTCGCTTCCGCGGAGACGGCCAGGCGGCGCGCCTCGACGACGAACGGAACCGCTGCGCACGCCATCACCGCCGCGCCGACGCCCACGATGAACCCGATACCCGGGATCGCGAGCGCGACGAGGAACCCGACGGTGCCTACGGCGACCGCGAGGAACGCCCAGCCGATGCTGCGCTTGAACATCGCGCCGACGTCTTCCGAGAAGAGCGCCGAGCCCAGCGCGATGCCGACCGCGAGGCCGACGGCTGCCACGACGCTCCCCAGCAGAATCCCCACCCCCAGACCGGCCCAGCTCCCGCCCGCGAGCAGATAGCCGCCGCCACCACCGATGGCGGCGCCGAGTCCTCCGCCGACCGCTCCCAACAGGGGCGCCATCACCGCGCGACCCGCCATCGCTCCCGCAGACGACGGCTCTTCATCGACGAGCAGCGTCGCCTGCCGGGGCGAGCTCGACACCTGAATGGCCTCGGGCTGGGCCTGAACGAGGGGAGGGAGCGTGGGGTCTGCAGCGAGGAGGGCAAGGGCGGTGAGCGTGAGCATGCAGCCCCTCAGTTCACGCACGATGCCTGATTGAGACGCCGTGAATTCAGATGCTTGGCGGCTGTGGGTGCAATCGGCTGCACCTCGCCCTGTGCAAGGCACTTCTCGTGAAGCCTGCGGCCGTTCGCGGCACTCGTCTCATCGCGTGATGACAGTACAACCCTTCTCCATGGCGGCCGCGTCCGAGCTCAGTCCGGCAGAGGCGGTGCGTCGGCTCTACGTCGCGCACGCGGCGGAGCTTCGACTCGGCGCCGCAAGGCTCGCCGGCCGAGACCTCGACCCGGATGATCTGCTCCAGGAGGTCTTCATGGTCGCGCTGCGGAAATCGCACGACGTGCTGACGGCCGACGCGCCCAAGGCGTGGCTGTACGGCGTGGCGGTGAAGGTCGCGGCCTCACGTCGGCGGACCGCGAAGGTGCGTCGCTTCTTCGGTTTCGACGAGGTGGCCGAGGTGGCGTCGCCCGAATCTCCGACGCGCACGATGGACCAACGCGACGCCTCGAAGCGCGTGGAGCAGGTGCTGGCGAAGCTGTCGGACAAGAAGCGCGAGGTGCTGGTGCTGTACGAATTGCAGGGCCTGCCGGGCGAAGAGATTGCTGCTGCGCTCCAGATTCCGTTGAAGACGGTGTGGACGAGGTTGTTCCACGCGCGGAAGGACTTCGCCGCAGAGCTCGCGCGCCTCGAAGTCATCGAGCAGCGCACCAGCGGCCTGCCAGAGGAGCGTCGTCATGGATGAGCTGCGTCCGTGGAGTGAGTCGAAGGGCGAAGCGTCGCGGCTGGTGGGGCTGGCTGCGGCCATCGAGCCCGCGCCGGTCGACCTCTCGAAGTGGGACGACGTGGTGCGCGCCACGAAACAGCGTCGCGACTGGCGCCTGGTGCCGGCGTTCGCGGCCTCGCTCGCGGCGGGCATCGTGCTGGTGCTGTGGCTGAAGCCGGCACCAAACGTCGTGGTGGCTCCCGCTGTCGAGGCGCCGGTGCTCGTCGCGTCGGCGAACGCCACGTGGCAGCAGCAGCCCTCAGGCGTCGTGCGCCTCGACGCAGGCAGGCTCTCGGTGCAGCGCGCGACGTCGGGCCGGGTGGTGCTCGAAACGCCACACGCGACGCTCGACGCGACGCGAGCCCGCTTCCTCGCCGAGGTGACCGCCGGAGGGACGACGCTCATCGTGCAGGAAGGTGAAGTGGTGCTCCGCACGAAGACCGAGAGGCGCGTGGTGAAGGCGGGTGAGACGCTGGTGTGGCCTCCGACGCCGACGATTCCCGCGCCGCTCTCGGCCGTCGCTGCGCCCAGCACGTCGGTGTGTGACGAGGCGACGGGCTCGCGGCTCGACTGTCTGCGCGTCGAGGCGCAGGGCGACGGGCTGACGGCGCAGGCGGCGCTGTACGAATTGGGTGTGTTGGAATTGAAGCAGGGCAACGCCTCTGACGCGCTCGCCGCGTGGACGACGTCGCTGGCCCGGTTCCCCGACGGCGTCTTGCACCCCGAGGTGCGGCTGGCGTTGCTGGTCGAGCTGACGAAGGCGCGGCGCTTCACCGAGGCTGTCGTCGTCGCGCGCGCGTTCGAGGCGGCGTGCTCGGCGGATCCACGGCTCGCCGACGTGCAGGCGCTGCGACGGTCGCTCGAAGCCCGCTGAAGCGCGTTCAGCCGCGCAGACCCCGCGCTCCGAAGGACGCATGCCCCGGAGCGACCCTCACCTCGAAATGATGCTCGCTACGGCAACAGCCCCTGCGCCCTCAGGTCCGCGCGCAACAGCTCTGCCGGCGTGCCCTGCGCGCGGCGCTCGGCGCGCATCGCGTCGACGGCGTTCATCTCGTACGAGATGTATGGCAGCCCGGGCTGCTCCTGCTCGAGCGCACGCATGCGGGCGTCACGCTCGACGGGGTCGATGGCGTCACCGTAGACGCCCGTGTCGAGCGGGGTGCCCGACGCCAGCACCCGGAGCGCCTCGTCGAGCGAGTCGGTGCGGGCGAGCTCGGCCAGGTCTGCGCTGCTGAGTCCCGCGGCGGCGAGCATGCGCCCTTCGCGGCCCATCAAGGCCTGCGTCTGATCAGCAGACAGCCCGTGCGTCTCGGCCATCGGGCCGTCGATGGCGGCGTGGTACTCGTTGTCGCCCGCAATCTGGCGCGTGATGAATTTGCCGCCGAGCGCGAGGCCGCTGACGACGCCCGCGCCAACGGCGATGGGGCCCGAGGCGACGAGGGCGGTCACGGCGGCGGCCGTTCCGAGCGCGCCGAAGCCCGCGGCGCCGAGGCTCGCGGGGTCTCCCGTGCGCATGAAGGCCGAGAGGTCTGCGCCTGCGCCGATGGCGTTGCCGATGGCCGACAGGGCCGGCGTACTCCTGGCGAACCCCCACGCGCCCAGCAGGCCGCCGGCGTTGCGCACGGCCTGCTCGGCGTTGACGCCGGCCGCCAGGTCTTCACGCAGGCCAGTCAACGACGCGCGCTCCGCGATGCCAGCGAGCTCTTCACGCGGCATGGCGGCGTCGCGCCCGCGGCCGTAGCGGCCAGCGAGCTCGGCTGCCTGCGCGTACTCGGAGGAGCTCGCGAGGATTTCGAGGCCCGCCAGCACTCCGAGGCGATTGCCGGCGTTGCCCACCGACATGCCGTCGGCGCGAATGTGTGGCTCGGCTTCGCGCAAGGCCGACGCGAGCGCCTGGGCGGAGGAGCGCTCGGCCGCGTACACATCAGCGTGCTCCGTCAGAAACTCGGTGCGGAACCGCTCTGCCGCTTCGGGGTTTTGCAGCGACGGCTCGGTGCGAAGGGCGCGCTCGAGCGAGCCGTTGAGGCGTGCGACTTCTTCGCGCGCCGACAGGTAGGTGGTGCTCGCTTCAATCACCTTCGTTGCGGCTTCGGTCGCGGCGGGGCTGGCCACTGCACCGAGTGCCACCATGTCTCGCGCCGGCGGAGCCTCGAAGGTGCTGCGCGTCTCGGTTCTGGCCCGGGCCTCGGCTGCGACGGCGGCCCGCTCGGCAGCCCTCGCTTCGGCGGCACGTTCTGCAGCGGCGCGCTGCGCTTCCGACGTGCGGTCGCTGCCACCGCCACCACCAACTCCACCAAGTCCCGCCATGGTCTGCTCCTGTTGAAAGTGACTTCTCGAGGACGAGGACGGTCGCTTCACCGCGCTGTCGCAGCGATTCCTCGCGAGTCCATGATTTCCGCCTGAAATCAGCGAGTTGTCGTGTTCGTTCTTTCTACTCCTCGGCGTCGTCGAACGGTTTGGGAGGCGGAGGGCCGGTCACCAGAATCGTCCGCTTGCGGTCGTCGACGACGAGCTCGCAGGCGTCGAAAGGCCCCTGGTCCGGGTCCTCTGCGCTGATGAAGCGCTTCCTGGTGAGGGTGCTGCCGAGCGCGAGGACCTCGGACAAGACGTTGTCACAGGGCTCACCAACGCTCGTGACCTCGTACCTGATTCGTTCGAACGGACGGCGCAGCGCGAGGGGCACCTGTCGTTGCACCGCGAACGCGGCCAGGAACGGGCCGCAGCCGTCAACGACTCGAGTCCCGGCGTCGACGCGAAGCGACTGCGGCAGCGACCCTGACAGGACGTCTCGTGCGCGCTCACGTGCCTCCTCGACTCCGCACGCGCCGCGATTGGAGAAGAGGCCGTCAATCTCTCCAGGCTTCCTGGCCATGTCGACGACCTGCGAACACTGGTGACCGGTCAAGGCGAACACGGCGAGCGACTGCTCCGGGTCCTCCCAGTCGGTACACAGCCGCGCCAGGGCCTCGAGGTCTCCCCGAAGCGCCAGGAAGGTATCGAAGTGGAAGAGGTCTGCGCGGGTCTTCGCCGCCATCTTCGCCAGCGGCATGAACCAGTCGGGCTCGCTCGCGGGGTGCTCGAAGACCCAACGCGTGAAGCTGAGCGCGTTCATGTCGGCGCCGCTCACCCCACCCAGTTTCGACGGGGGGGCCTCGACCCACACCTGGAAGAGCACGTGCTGGAAGTTCACGAGGGCTTCGCGCTGCGGGCCATCGAGGGTCGCGAGATATCGGTCGTAGCTCGGGTCGTCGTACCCGTCGTGAAGCGCCAGCGCCGCGCTGTCGGGGTCCTCGCGGAGAATCACGGGCCAGGCCTCGGCTCGTTGTTCAGGACGCATCGACCAGAAGCCCCGTCCCAGGAGCGATGCGAGCGGCGCCTCGAGGCTGCCCGCGTCTTCGCTCCAGTGGGAGTCATGCGAATAGAAGACGCCCTGCGCGTCGAGGTGATGCATGCGCGCCCAGGGCCCGCCGTGCAGCGCCACGTTGACCCTCACGCCGGCGTCCGGAATCGTCGCGTACCGGTAGTCGAAGGGCGCCTCGAAGCCGGGCTCACGAACCATGAACGTCGCGCCAGTCGCGCTCCGCTCCCACTCGCGCGACAGGCTGAACGCGTCATCGTCGGAGCGCGGACTCGGCCAGCCCGACACCGCCGCGCAGTCGATGGCCGGGGCCGGCTTTCCACCGATGTGAACGAGCCCGTAGATGCAGCTGGTCTCGGGTGGGCCCCGCAGCTGGCACTTCGTGCGCTCGAGCAGGGGGCCCCCGCAGGGGCCGTACATCGTGAGTCGGCGAAAGCTCACGACGGGAGACGTCGGCAGGACGGCGAGCTCGGTGTCGACGTGGCTGCTGCGGTGACACGCCGCGAGCGCGACGCCCAGCACGACGGCGAACGTCTTCAGCTCCGGTCGGGTCATGCAGACGACGATGCCACACCCGTCAGGTGCGTCGACGACTGGCGAAGGAGGGTCAGCGATTCGCCGGCGCGGGCGCTGGTTCAGCGTCGTGTGCTTTTCGCCACCGGTCTTCGGCATCGAAGCGGTCGTTGCGGGTCTGGATGGTGTCGACCAGCTGCGCGCCACAGCGAGCGCAGGTGTGGGCGTCGGCGTCGACGTCACCCTCACACGCCGAACACTCGAGGGCGGAGCGGCGCTTCATGACGATGAGGAGCGGGACGATGAGGAACACGGCGAGTCCCCAGGGTGGCCAGAGCGCGACGGCGAGCGCGCCGCTCACCAGCGTGACGAGCAGCGAAGTGGGCGTGAACGCGCCGCGCTGGCGAACGCGGAAGCCGATGACGGGCTCAGGTGCTGCTTCTGCTTCCGCGTCAGGCGCTTCGAGCGTCGGCAGGGCTTGCGCAGCGACGCGCTGGGGCAGGGTGACGGGACGCCACCGCGCAGGCGGCGGAATGGGAACGAGCGCGCGGGTCTCGATTTCCCCGAGCGTGAGGGTGGCCTCGAAGGTCTCGCGTTGAGCCGGCTCCAGCACGTCTCGAATCGCGCGGAGCTCGACGGAGCGGCCTGAGATGAGGCGCAGCCGCACCTCGAGGCCGAGGGCGAACGCCATCGCCTGGAGCGGGAGGTACCCGAAGCGCTGGGTTCTGGTTTCGGTTCTGACGTACGCGCCGTTCAGCTCGGCGCTGCGTCGCAAGCGCCAGGCGTTGTTCGTCGTCAGGCAGCCGAACCCGAGCGCGATGGTGGTGAGGTCGGTGAGCTCTTCTTCGAGCTCCTGGTCGGCGACCACCAGGCCGTGCACGTGCCGAAAGGCGTGAGCGACCTCGTGGGCCCAGACGCCGCTCAAGGACTCGGGGTCGTCGAGCTGGCGCACGTCGAGGCCGAACCTCAGCGCGCCGTCGTCACGTCGACCGGCGAAGAAGGCGGCGGCTCCGCCGGTGCGATGCCAGCCAGTGAGCCCCGCCAGGAGTGCTTCGTCATTCTCGTACGCGTCGATGGTGAACGGCGCCTCACCGAGACCGGCGCAGGTGAGCAGCCGCTCGAGCATGAGCTCGGCGCCGTCGAGGTCGGGGCGCCACTGGTCGGGGAAGTCTGCGGGCCGGGGCAGCAGAATGGGCGCGTCGAGCAACCATGTTGGGCCCATCGCCAGTGCCAGGTCGGCGAGCTCACGGCCCAGCGCGTGTTGGTCTTCTTCGGGGAGGGTGCTGATACGCATGGACGGTGAGTGGCGGGGGCGCAGTGGGGTTTTGAACAGAACCGGGCAGACCTGTCATGCGCAGCGCAGCGTCGGCTGTTTGGTGCGGAAGTCTTGCCGCGGGCTCGCGCGGCACACGAGCCTCGTGGGAGGGAGCGACGCGGCCGAGCTGCGGAGCGTGTCTCGCGCGGGACTCCAGTGAGGTCGCGGTTGACGTGAAACCGCGTCAACCTCGATGCGTCTGGAGTCCGCGAGGAGACGTGTTCGCCGCATCGCGCCCCGGCCTCTCTCCTGAGTCCTTCAGCAGCTGAGCGCGGAGGTCGGAACGCCTCGGGTTCCGACTGTTCCTGGTGACCTTCGGCGCTCGAGGCTTCTGATCACGTCGCGATCGACCGCCCCAGGAGCCGCTGCTCACGGCTCATTGCGTCTGCGGGCAGCGACGAGTCAGCGATTCGTGCTCGACCTGCTCACGCGCCGCCGACGAACAGCCATCAGCAGCAGCACCGGAACGACGAAGAGCGAGCTCGTCGTCGAGCACCCGCACCCGGTCGGAGGAGGCTTCGTCGTCATCGTGCCGCCGTCGGGCCGATTCGTGACGCCCGCATCGATGGGAGCGACGCCCGCGTCCACGCGGACGCCTGCGTCCATCGCGACGCCTGCGTCCGCTTCCACACCCGCGTCGACGACGCTTTCATCGAAGAACGCTCCACACGCCGGCTCGATGGTGCCTGCCGCGCGCTGCGAGAGCGCGAGCACGTACGCGCCTGCGCCGAAGCCCACCATCGGTGCGTTGAACTTCCACGCGCCGGTCGTCTCGTCGAACGTCTCGGGAATGAGGTCGGCGTTCGCGGTCGCGTTGCGAGTCACCCAGCTGAGCACCGCGTCGGCCTTCGTGGCGTCTCCTTGCGCGCGCAACACCATGGAGCCACGCAGGTCGGTGATCACCCACTCGGCCGAGTCATACTCGCTGCCCCACGGAGAGAGGTCGGTCCGCCCTGCGTGGTCGCGACGGTCGTCATTTCGAGACCACCCCGGCCCCAGCGCGACGCGGAGGCGCTCGAGGCCAGACGTCGTCGCGCGCCCGATGCGTCCACCCGGTGCGAACAGCCCCATCGCCATCGCGTCGAAGACGGCCGCGTCGAAGAAGTCGGTGCCGGCCACGAGCTCTTCCCGGTTCGAGGCGAGCGCGCCGTTGGAGTCGGTCAGCTTCTCGGCGATGGAGCGACGCAGCGCCTGCGCCGCCATCCGGTACCGCATCGCACGCATCGGGTCTTGCCGGCGTTCGGCGATGGCAGCGGCGTCACACAGGCCACGCGCCGCGGTCAGGCTCGTGTACGTCCACGCGCGCTCCCGGCCATTCCAGTGCGTCTCCCAGATGGACGAGTCCTTTCGCATCAGCCCGGTCGCGGGGTCGATGAGCGCGACGAGTGGATCAGCCACCTTCGTGGCGATGTCATTCCACCGTGCATCGGCGAGCGACGTGTCCTGCGTGTGCAGCTCATGCTGCCGCAGCGCCCAGAGGAACAAGCCGAAGCCGTCGAACTCGAGGTTGGGGCCGAACGCGTTGAAGTCGGTCTCTTCGACGCCGAAGCCGACGTAGCGGGTGAGGGACACGACGTACGGCGGCATCGAGTAGCTGCTCAACTCGTTCCAGTTCTGAAACCGGCCACCTTCGGCGTCGAGATAGAAGCGCAGCGCGTCGCGAGACTCGGAGGTGAGGCCCAGCGTCGCCATCGCCGAGGCCGCGTACGCGCCGTCCCGAATCCACGAATACGTCCACTCACCCGGAGGCAGGCTCGCGAGCACGGCGCCCGCGCCACGATGCACGATGGTCGCCGGCAACGTCGCGCCACCATCGGCGGCGCGGAAGCGAGACAACCGCGGCTCTCCATCACGTGAGAGCGACTCGCGGAGGAACGCCTGGCCCGCCTTCACCTGCGCCATCTCGAGCACCACAGCCGACTGCCGGAGCACCGCCTGCTCCTCCATCGACACGCCCATCGGCACCGTCAGCGCGCGTTGAAACGTCTCCCACGCTGCACGCTCCGCGTCGACGAGCTGCTGCGCCGAGCGGCCATTCACGTACGCGTTCAACCAGCCCTGCACGGTCGCGCCGCCGAACGGGTCTCCATGGTGCGCGACGACGACGGCGAGCCACCGCTCCTCACCTGCTGGCACATCACCGACGTCGAACTGAAGCGCGCTCGCCCAGTCGTCCGCCACGCCGAGGTCGCCGGTGCGGTCGGTGAGGTCGCCCGTCGTCTGCTCCACCACGCGAAAGGCGTTCTCGGCCATCGATGACGACGCGTTCCACGCTGCCGCGCGACTCGTCATGCCGATGGGACGCGCCACCACCACACCCGCGAACCCGCGCTCGAGCACGTCCCGGCCCGCGCCGACGGCGATGGTCTCTCCGTTCGTGCCCAGCTCCTGCATCACGCCCGGCCGCCCGAAGCCGAGGTGGAAGTTGTGCAGTGAGAACGCGCTGACGCCGGTGACGGTGAAGTTCCCCGCGTTGCGCAGCTTCATCGCCATCACGAACGACGTCTGCGGCAACGAGCGCGGCGCGAACACGTACGTCGTCGCCTCGAGACCCAGCACGGTGTGCTGCCAGGTGACGATGCCGGAGCCACTGCGAGGACTCGGAGCGGCCGTCACGTAACCGCTCGAGGTCGGCGCTCCGGTGAGCCAGCGCTGTTGCCCACTGGCGCGCAGGCCGAAGTACGCATCGAACAGCACGTCGCGCGTCTTCACGATTTGAGGCTCGTTGCCGACCCACACCTCGCGGCCCATCGCGTCGAGCTGCGGCTCCTCGGTGGCGGGCAGGTGCTCGCGGAAGTGGACGACCTTCGAGGTGCGCGCGTCGACCATCACCGCGCCGTGGCCGTTCGACGACGACAACGAGAAGAAGGTCCGTGCTGGGGTGGGCTGCGCGAAGACGACGCAGGGCAGGGCGAGCAGGATGAAGAGAGTGAGTCGCACGGAGAGCCTTCTAGCGCGGTCGACGAGGAGGACAGTCGTCCTCGAAGGCACGGAGTCTGCCTGGGTCGATGTCCAAGCTGTCGGAGTCAGGGTGTTTCGGGCGTGGCGCATCACGTGCTCATTGCGTGAGCCATGCCGACCCGGCTTCTCGTCTTCGTGGTGCTTCTTGGTGGGTGCTCCAGGCTTCAGACGGCCGAGCCACCTGCTCCGCCCGAAGGTGGCGACGGAGCTGCGCTGTACGCCGCGCAGTGTGCGAGCTGCCATGGGCCCGCCGCGCGAGGAGGTATCGGTCACGCGCTCGTGCCGTTGAAGCAGCCCGCCGACGCGCTCCGGCTTCGCATCGTGAGCACCATGCCGCCGGGGAACGAGGGGAGCTGCGACGAGACCTGTGCACGCGCCATCGTGACGTGGCTGATGTCGCTCCCGGCTGATCAGCCGCCCCTCGTGTGTGACTCGTTTCCTCCCGCGCGTCGTCAGCTTCGGCTGCTCACGCGGCGCGAGTACGCGAACAGCGTCTCTGATCTTCTCGGAGCGCCAGTTGGCCGTGCGTGCGCGTCGGATGCCACGTGCACCGTTGCAACCGAGTCGTGCGTCAGCGGAACGTGCATGCGTGACGGTTGCGGCGTGCGGACGTTTCTCTGGCGCGCAAATGGGCGACGGCCTGCCTCGATTCACGTCGCGGGCTCGTTCAATGGTTGGTCTGCGACGGTCGCTGCCGGCGGCTGGGCGATGACGCTCGTCGCAGGGTCCGACTCGTACGTCGTGAAGCGGCCGCTCACCAACGGCACACACCAGTACAAGTTCGTCGTCGATGGGCAGTGGGTGCTCGACGAGGGAAATCCGGAGCGCGCGTCCGACGGCTTTGGCGGCAACAACTCGGTGCTGAACGTGCAGTGCAACGGAACGAGCACGCCTGCCCCGATGAGCGAGCTCGTCGCCACCTTTCCACCCGAGTCGCGACCGAAGGGCTTCACGTTCGACAACAATGCAGAGGCGGGGCTCGTGACCTCGGGCCACGTCGAAGCGTACCTGGGCGCGGCCACCTCTCTCGCGGGACGCGTGACCGCTCCCTGTCGGCCGACGGGCTCCGACGCCCGGCCCTGCGCGGAGCAGTTCGTCACCACCTTCGGTCGTCGCGTCTTCCGCCGGCCGCTCACGATGGAAGAGGTGACGCGCTACTCGTCTGTCATCGTCGCCGCGCCGTCCTTCGACGCGGGCCTCGTGCGCGCCGCGGAGTGGATGTTCTCGTCGCCGCACTTTCTCTATCGAAGCGAGCTCGGCGTGCCGCAGGCCGATGGAACGTTTCGCCTCACGCCGTGGGAGCTCGCGACCGCGCTCTCGTACTCGTTGTGGCAGACGACGCCTGACGACGCCCTCCTCGACGCTGCGGCGCAGGGAAAGCTCTCGACGCCAGACGACGTGGCTCGTGAAGCGCGCCGCCTGCTGACCGACCTGCGCGCGAGAGTGGCGATGGGAACCTTCGCGACGCAGTGGCTGGGCCTCGAGCGGCTCACGACGGTGGACAAGGCGCCGGGCGTGTACCCGTCGTTCACGCCAGAACTCCGCGCTTCGATGGCCACCGAGACGCCAGCGTTCTTCGAGCACGTGCTGTTCGACGGCACCGGCCGCTTCGAGGAGTTGTTCACCGCGCCGTACTCGTTCGTCGACGGGCCTCTCGCGCGGCACTACGGCATGGAGGCGCCGGCGATGCGTGAGAAGCGCGACGTTCCTTCCGTGCGCGCCGCAGGGCTGCTGGGCCACGCGAGCGTGCTGTCGAGCTACGCGCACTCGGATCAATCGTCTCCCGTGAAGCGCGGCGTCTTCGTTCGAGAGCACCTGCTGTGTCAGGACTTTCCCGTGCCGCCGGCGAACGCTGGTGGGGTTCCGAAGATCGACCCGAACGCGACGACGCGAGAGCGGTTTCGTCAACACTCGGCCGATCCATCGTGCCGCGCATGTCATCAGTACATCGACGAGGTGGGCTTCGGCTTCGAGGGCTTCGACGCCATCGGTGGAGCGCGCGCTCTCGAGAACGGGAAGGCAATCGATACGACCGGCGAGCTCCGCGACGTCGAGGCGTTCGGCGCGGGCACCACGACGTCCTTCACTTCGCTCCCCCAATTGGCCACGCAGCTCGCGCAGAGCCAACGCGCACAGTCGTGCTTCGCCACCATGGTGTTCCGACAGACGCGAGGCCGGCACGAACGCGACGAGGAGCGCTGCACGGTCGAGGCGCTCTCGAGCGGCTTCCTGAGGACCGGTGGCGACGTGCGTGAGCTCTTCGTTCAGTCGCTCGCCGACGAACGCTTCCTCACCCGGTCGAGCGAGGTGGCGCCATGACGTTCTCCAGACGCTCGGCGCTGAAGGCGTTGGGACACACCGCCCTGGCGCTCCCGTTCTTCGAGGCGCTGCGGCCGGGTCGCGCCAACGCTCAAGCCGCGCGGCAGGCGAAGCGCGTCATCTTCTTCTACTTCCCCGACGGCGTGCTTGGGCCCAGCGCGCAGGGACAGCCGAGCCGATGGCATTGCTCCGGCTCCGAGACGAACTTCACGATGCCGGATCAGCTGAACCCGCTCACGGCCTTCAAGGGCGACTGTCTGTTCTTCAACGGCCTCAGCATGGGCGGCACCGACTCGGGCAGTCACCCTGGCGGCGCGAAGAAGCTCCTCACCGGCGTCGACGGCGGCAACGGCGAGAGCGTCGACCACTTCCTGTCTCGCACGGTCGGCGCGTCGGCCGCGTGGCGGCACCTGTACCTCGGCGCGATGGCCACGCAGAACAACGCGTCAGGCGACAAGTTCATCGTCTACCCGACCGCCGGGCAGACCGTCGCGCCGCGCGACAACCCACGGCAGGTGTTCCAGCAGCTCTTCGCGAACGCGATGGTGGGCGACGCCGGCACGCCGAACCTCGCGCTCACCGACACGCGGCTGTCCGTCATCGACAACGCGAAGGCCGAGCTCGACGCGCTCAAGTCGAAGCTGGGTGGCTCCGAGGCGCGCAAGCTCGACCTGCACCTCGAGGCGTTGCGTGAAGTGGAGCGTCGCGTGAAGCCGATGGCCAATACGCCCGCGCCGTCGTCGTGCGTGACGCCGTCCATCGACCTGACGGGTTTCACGGACAGCCAGCTCTACGACGCGTCGAAGTTCGGTCACATCCTCCGCGCGCAGATCGACGTGATGGTGACGGCGATGGCGTGCGGGCTGACGAAGGTGGGAACGCTGCAGGCGTCGATGCACACCAGCGAGCTCATCTTGAGCCGCATGCCCGGCACCGAGATGTACGAGCCGGGGTTCGACATGCGCAGCCATCAGGCCTCGCACTACGGCGACTCGCACGACCTCTCGAAACGCGAGGTGCGCTCCTATCTGCAGCAGCGGCGATGGTTCGTGGAGCAGTTCGCGTATCTGCTCGGCGAGCTGAAGAAGCGCCCCGATGGAGATGGCACGATGCTCGACTCGTCGGTGGTGATGCTGTGCACCGAGGTCTGTGACGGCAACACGCACCTGCATGACAACATGCCGTTCATCGTCGCCGGCCGGGCCGGTGGGCGGATCAACCCGGGACGGTTGCTGCACACAAACGGAACACGCCATGGAGCGTTACTGGGCGCGCTGGCGCAGTCGATGGGCGCGACCGTGCAGGGTTGGGGTGACGGCAACTCGGGCCCGTTGAGCGGCGTGTTGAGCTGAGGCGCCGCTCAGTCGCGATAGTCGACCGACGCACCGCCCGACGTCTGCACCCGCGTATTCGCCGGGTGCCCGTGCACCGTCACGCTGCCACCGCCCGAGAGCTCACCAGCGATGGACTCGAGCGCGGTCAGTTCGAGGTCAGCGCCGCCACTTGCGTCGACCGCGACGTGCGTGACTCTCAGCTGCCGACCGTCGACGTCTGCGCCACCCGACACCGTGAGCTGTGCGGCCTTCGCGACACCTGAGGCCTTCACCTCCACGCCGCCGCTGGCGTGCAGCTCGAACGACTCCACGTCGAGTCCGCGCACCTCGAAATCGACGCCACCGCTCAGGTCCGCAGAGAAGCGTGGTGCTGCCGCGTCGGCGAGCAGCACGTCCGTTCCACCCGAGGCCTCGAGCCGGCTCAAGGAGGGCGTCGTCAACCGCAGCACGATGGAGCGCGTCGCTCGAAGGGACTCACGCGTCGTCTTGCGGATGATCAGCCGCCCGTCGACGACCTCCGTCTTGATGAGCGGGAGCAGGTTGTCGTCGCCTTCGATGGTCAGCGACGTCGGCCCGCGTGAGATTTCGAGGCGCACGCCGTCGGCAGCAGAGACGCTCGTGAAGTCGGCGATGGGTCGAGATTGGGTGGCGGTGACGCCACTCCCGGCGACGCCGCACGCGGTGGTGGCCAGGGTGATGAGGAGAAGAGGAGCTCGCATGGTGCCACCCGTACGGGCAGCCGCGGCGGCGATTGCGGGAATGAACGAGCCGACGAACAACTCGCTCGAGGAGCGCAACGGCGCGGTTGCTTCGCGTCGCGGACCGACCTCGTGGCGGGCAAACCGCATTCGACAGCCGTTCCGGTGCGGCGTGCACTGCCAACGCTTTTGGCGCAAGCGGCGGCCCAGCTGCGGATTCCAGGCGGTAAGGTCTGCCCCGATGTCGACAGGCGCACACACCGAGACCGACCCGAAGTTGCCGCTGCAGCTCACCCGACTGCGGCGTCCCGCGGCCGTGGAGTGGACCGACAGCACCGGCCCGCATCGCCTCCCGCTCACCGGCACCATGGTGGTGGGCACGGCCGAGGGCGTGCCGCTTCGAGTCGTCGACGCGCGCGTCTCGCGACTGCACGCAGAGCTCACCCTCGACGACGGCGGCATCTGGGTTCGCGACCTCGGGAGCACCAACGGCACCTGGGTCGATTCGGTGCGCGTCGACCGCGTGCGCCTCGAGCAGGACGGCCGGTTTCGTCTGGGCTCCCTCGACGTCTCGGTGCGCTTCGATTCGCCGACGAAGATTGCGCTGTGGCCGCAGGACCGGCTCGGCTCGCTGCTCGGCCGCTCCGACGCGATGCGCGAGCTCTTCATGCAGCTCACGAAGGTCGCCGCGAGCGACGCGTCGGTGCTGATTCACGGAGAGACGGGCACGGGCAAGGAGCTCGTCGCGCAAGAGCTCCACGCAGCGTCGCGCCGCGCGAGCAAGCCGTTGGTGGTCGTCGACTGTGCGTCGTTGCCAGAGAACCTGCTCGAGGCCGAGCTCTTCGGTCACGCGCGTGGAGCGTTCACCGGCGCGGTGGCTGCGCGCACCGGCTCCATCGAGGCGGCGGAGGGCGGGACCGTCTTCCTCGACGAGGTCGGTGAGCTGCCCCTGTCGATGCAGCCGAAGCTCCTGCGCGTGCTCGAGTCGAAGAGCGTGCGCCGGGTCGGTGAGAACGAGGCGCGGCCCGTGAACGTGCGGTTCGTCTGCGCGACGCATCGCGACCTCGAGGCGATGGTGGCGCAGGGGCAGTTTCGCGAAGACCTCTTCTTCCGCCTCGCCGTGTTGCCGCTGCACGTGCCGCCGCTGCGGTCGCGCCCTGACGACCTCGACCTGTTGCTGACTCACTTCCTCGCTGGGCGTGAGGGCGTGCCCATCGACACGGCGACGAAGGACCTGCTGCGTGGGCAGCGCTGGCCGGGGAACGTTCGACAGCTGAAAGGGTTCGCGGAGCGGGTTGCCGCGCTGGGCCTCGAGCGCGCGGTGTCGATGCTCAAGGGCGTCGAGGTGACGCGCGAGCCGCCGCGCGCTGCTGCGCCTGCGGGGAATCCGCTCGAGGTCGACCTGGGCATGCCGTTCAAGGACCTGCGCGAACGCTGGGTCGACCACCTCGAGCGCGAGTACCTGAAGGGGCTGATCAGCAAGGTCGGCCGGAACGCTGGCTCGCTCTCCGACTCCGCTGGCCTCGACCGCAGCTACATCAACCGGCTGCTGAAGAAGCACGAGCTCTGAGCAGGCCTCGACATGGACGAGTTGACCGCACGCATCGGCGCGCTACGCCGCCGGAAGAAGGAACTCGAGCTCGACGTGCTCCGGCTCGCAGCGACCGCCGCCAACCTCGAGAGGCTGCTCGAAACGCGCGAGGACCCAGCGCTCGCCCAGCGGCTCGCAGCCGTCCAGCCCCAGCTCGAGGTGGCGCAGCATGAGGCCGAGCGCGTCGCCGACGAGCTCGAAGGCCTGGAACACGAACGCCTCGAGCAGGCCGAGTCCATCGACGAGCTGGAGCGGTTGGTCGACTCCTTCGCCGTCGTCGCTCAGAAGGCGCCCGAGCTGGCCACGGTGCTCAACGCGATGCGGTTGATGGTGGGGGCGCTCGCGACGGCTCGCCGGCTCCAGCGCGCGCAGCCGGGCCTGACGGAGCCAGCCGACATCGTTGCCTCACTGACGCGGTCGTTGATGTTGTTGGCTGAGACGATGTCGAGGGCCGCTGCGCACGAGACGCTGCGCGAGTCGTGACACCGTCAGCTCGACCAGTGCTCCGTGTTCCTCTTCTCGGAGCGTTCTGGTCCACGCTTCAGTGCGTTCAGCATCGTCACGCAGGTCTTCGCAGCGACGACGTGGCGACCTCGGGCCGCAGGTGCCGGTCCCGGAGACGCCCTCGCCACCGCGCTCCAGCGCGACCCCGAGCACACGACCGCGAAGCAGGAACCCGTCTCGCTGTGCGAAGCTGACGGCCCGTGTCGTCGCAGCTCCCTGACAGCCCGCGCAGCATCGGCCGCTACCTCATGGCGGGGCCCATCGCCGTCGGCGGCATGGCGAGCGTGCATCTCGGCCGGCTCGAGGGCACCTCAGGCTTTCGCCGCACCGTCGTCATCAAACGCATGCTGGCGTCGTCGTCGGACACCGAAGCGCGCGCGATGTTGCTCGACGAAGCGCACCTCGCCTCTCGGATTCAACACGCGAACGTCGTGCAGACGCTCGACATCGTCGAAGACGGGCCCGAGCTGTTCATCGTGCTCGAGTACGTGCACGGAGAGTCGTTCGACGTGCTCCTCAAACGCGCGACCGAGCTGGGCCAGCGGTGCCCACCGCGCATCGCAACCGCCATCGTCGCCGGCGCACTCAGAGGACTTCACGCCGCGCACGAGGCGAAGGGTGAAGACGGTCAGCCGCTCGAGTTGGTGCACCGTGACTTCTCTCCCAGCAACGTGCTCGTCGGCGCTGACGGCGTGCCCCGCGTGCTCGACTTCGGCGTCGCCCGCGCGCGTGGCCGCATGCAGGGCACGAGGGATGGGCAGATCAAAGGCAAGCTCGCGTACCTGAGCCCGGAGCAGGTGCATGGCGAGGCGTCGCGCCGCTCCGATGTCTTCGCGGCTGGCATCGTGTGCTGGGAAGCGCTGACGGGCCGACGGTTGTTCGACGCGCCGTCGGAAGCCGAGGTGTTGTCGAAGGTGCTGCTGTGCCGCGTGCCGCCGCTCGAAGAAGAGGAGGGCGGAGCGACGCTCCAGTCCGTGCTCGACCGCGCGCTGGAGCGTGAGCCCGAGGCGCGGTTCTCCAAGGCGATGGAGATGGCGCAGGCGCTCGAGGCTGCTGGTGTCGCGTCGACCGCCGAGGTGGCGAGCTGGGTCTTGAGCCACGCCACGGCATCGCTGACGTCTCGTCAAAGTTCACTCGAGGCGCTCGATCTCGTCGTCGTCGCGCCGGCCGTGAAGGTCGTCGCTCCATCGCGCGCTCGCGTGCCTGTCATGGCGGGCGTCGTCGCGGTCGCCCTCATCATCGTCGGCGCCGCACTGTTCTGGCGGCGTCAGGAGGTCGTGGAGGCGCCTCGAGCGGTCCTCACGACACCGCCTCCCGCGGCAACGCCCGAAGCGCCGCGCAAGGAACCCGTTCCCGAGCCAGTCGTCACGGCCACCCCGAAGCCCGTGCTTCCGAAGAAGCCCGAGGTCGACCGCTGCAACCCGCCCTTCACCATCGACGCGAACGGGGTGAAGCAGTTCAAGGTCGAGTGCCTCAAGTGACGCGACGTCCGCTCGACTCGAGTCGGGAGCAGCCGTTCGAGGTCGAGTGTCTCGAGTGACGTGACTGCCCTCGGAGCGTGAGCCCCGGAGACGAACGGTGTAGTCACCCGTCCCCATCGACTCGTGCGGGTCGAGCAGCGAGGTCGGATTGCTTCACCTGACGGCCACATGTGCGGTGCTCTTCGCGGTGACGGCGCTGGCGGCGCCGACGGTCGAGCAGTGCGTCGCAGCGAGTACGGCCGCGCAGCGTGAACAGAAGAACGGCAGCTACCTGGCGGCGAAGCGGCAGCTGCAGGTGTGCGCGAGTCCGCAGTGCCCCGCGGTGGTGCAGAACGACTGCACGAAGTGGCTCGCCGAGGTGCTGGCCTCGATGCCGAGCCTCGTCGTCGTCGCGCGCGTGGACGGCGTCGACCAGCGTCAGGCGCGCGTGCTGCTCGATGGGCACCTGTGGCAGGCCGAGCTGAGCGGACGGCCGGAAGACATCGAGCCCGGAGCGCACGAACTCACCGTGACGGTGGGCACGCAGACGCGGCTGCAGCGGCTGTTGATCAACGTCGGCGAGAAGAACCGGTTGGTGGTGTTCGATTTCGCCACGACGGTGCAGGTGGAGGAGCCAGCTCCGACGCGGATCAGTCGCAGCGTCCCGGTGCTCCCGCTCATTCTCTCGGGCGTCGCCGTGGCCGGCGTCGCGACGTTCAGTGTGCTGGGCCTGACGGGTCGCGCGAGCCTCGATGCGTTGCTGAAGCAGGAGTGCGCCGCGACGAAGTCGTGCAACCCATCTCAGGTCGCCGACGTGCAGCGCCGGTTCCTCATCGCCGATGTCTCACTCGGCGTCGGCGTCGTCAGCGCGTTGTTCGCTGCATGGCAGTGGTGGGCGTGGGCGAGCGCTCCGGTGACGGTGTCGTTCGACGGTCAGCGCACGACGGTCGTCTTCACCTCAGCGTTTTGATTTCGGTGACGTGCCCGAGCGTTGCGCGCGGCGCCGCTTCGCGGTCCTTTGCCGCGGCGTTTCTTGCCCCGTGCACCATCGGCCATGTCGTCTCCATCATTGCCAGACTCGTGGCGACCGCCCACCTGGCGTCGAGACCCTCGACGACGGCGAGCTGGCGTTGCCTTTGCGCGGCGAGGTCGAAGCCCGACAGCCATCGTTTCGCCAGGGCCTTCTCCGCTGAGGTCGCCATCGGTTGAAAGTCTGGCACGCCTCCGTCACCGCGCAGCGGGCATGCACGCCCACTTCACGCACGACACGTCGCGCACCACGCTGTTGGTGTTGCCCTTCCCATCGGGCACCGACGCCATGTTCACCGGGTCGAGCAGCCACTTCATGTCGGCGAAGAACTTGTACTGAACGCTCGCGCCCCACGGCACCTGGAGCGTCGTGCTCCATGCGTCGCTCACGCGCTCCATCGGCACGCCCGCCGCCCAGCCACCGTCACGGAAGTCGCCGCGCAGCTCGACCGTCTGCTCCATGCCAGCCTTGAGGCTGAACGGCACCTCGCAGACGCGGAGAGACGTTTCGCACGGCTCGGCGAAGTTCGAGGTGACGTCCGGAATCGGCGTCAACGAGCAGGCAGCGAGGAGAAGAACCGGCACCACACGACGCATCACCTGACGTTCATACCCGGGCCTGCGCGAGGAGGACAGGCGTCCCCGGCGTCCGTCGTCCTCTGATCCACCCGCGCGGCCCCCATCGATTCCGACGGGTTGGCGAGCCACGTCGCTGGCACGAGGAGTGCCAACGGGCCCCGTGGAGCCTCCATGAACCGCACCCTGCCCATCGTCCTCACCGCCCTCGCTGTTGCCTGCGGCGACACCGCCACCAGGCCGTCTCTGCAGTCGCCTCGCACCTTCACGCCCGACTGCGCGCACGACGGAACGGGCGGGGGAACCGGGAACGGCGCCGGTGCAGGAACGGGTGCAGGAACCGGCGCGGGAACGGGAGCTGGCACTGGCGCTGGCATCGGAGCGGGCTCCGCGGGAGGCACCAGCAGCGCGGGTGGAATGGCGAGCGCCGGCGGCGCGGCGGGTGGAATGCCCACGTGCGTCGACTCGCTCAAGCGCTGCGCCGCCGACTTCACCTTCACCGCGAGCAACGAGACCTCTCTCGAGGTGCGCGGCGACTTCGCCGACGACGGGTGGACGCGCGGCGTGCCGATGATGCGCGTTGGCAATCAATGGCGTGCGTCGGTCTCGGTGCCGTGGAACCAGCCGGTGCAATACAAGTTCGTCATCGACGGCAGCACCTGGGTGCTCGACCCATCGAACCCGACGACGGCCGAATCGGGAGGCGCCACCAACAGCCTGCGCGCCGCGACGACGTGCCCGGCCACCTTCACGTGCTCTACGCCCGTCACGCCGTCCGGGGTCTTCGACTGGCGTGACTCGGTCATCTACTCCGTCTTCGTCGATCGCTTCTTCGACGCCGACACCGCGAACAACTGCAACGTCGCGGGCGTCGACTCACTGGCGAACTACACCGGCGGCGACTGGAAGGGCGTCACCGCCAAGCTGCGCGCGAACTACTTCAAGGACCTCGGCGTCAACACGCTGCTCATCACCTTCGCGGCCGAGAACTTCGACGGCATCGGCGCTGGCGGCGACGGGCGCAACTACAGCGCGTACCACGGCTACTGGCCCTCCGACGTCACCCGCGCCGAGCGTTGCCTCGGCACCGAGCAGGACCTCAAGGAGCTCGTCGACGAAGCGCACCGGCAGAACATCAAGGTGCTCCTCGACTACGCGATGGTGCACGTGCACTCGTCGGCGGCGGTGTTCCAGCAGAACCCGGGCTGGTTCTGGCCGCTCCAGTTCAACGGCGGCGAGTGCATCTGCAACGACCAGGGTGTCTGCCCGTGGAACACGCAGGGCGAGCGCTGCTGGTTCACCCGCTACCTGCCGCACTGGAACTTCACGGTGCCGGCCGCGCGCGCGTACTCGGTCAACAACGTCATCGACTGGGTGAAGCGGGTCGGCTTCGACGGCATTCGCGCCGACGCCATCAAGCACGTCGACGGCTCGTGGTTGACCGAGCTGCGCCAGCGCCTCGAGACCGAGCTTCACGCCACGCAAATGCCTCGCCAGCGTTTCTACATGGTGGGTGAGACCTACGACTTCGGCAACCAGGGGTACCTGAAGAGCTTCATCGACCCGCGCACGAAGTTGGACGGCCAGTTCGACTTCCCGCTGCGGCGCATCCTGCTGCAGGCGACGGTGCGCGGCGCCGAGCCGATGACGAACCTGAAGAACTTCATGGACGGCAACGACTCGTTCTACGGGCCCGACGCGGTGATGAGCACGTGGATTGGGAATCACGACCTCGGTCGCATCATTCACTCCGCCGAGCGGCCGGCGCGTTGGGGTGAGTACGACAACGGGAGCAACTGCGCGTGGAGCGGGCCCGCGGCGGTGAACTCACGCGACCCGTACGAGCGCGTCGGCGTCTCGTTCGGCGTGCTGTACACGAACCGCGGCGCACCGCTGCTCTACTACGGCGACGAGGTCGGCCTCGCGGGCTGCGGAGACCCCGACAACCGCCGCGTCATGCCGTGGAGCGGTCTCAACCCGCACCAGTCGTGGCTCCACGCGCGCCTGCAACGCCTGGGGAAGATCCGCGAGGAGCACCCGGCCCTGCGTCGCGGCGCGCGCACCACGCTCTCGGTCGGCAACGACACCTGGCTCTACGTGATGAACACGCCGGGCGACACCGTCTACGTGGCCATCAACCGCGGCGATTCGAGCGCGACGCTCACCGGCCTGCCGATGGTGGCGATGAACGAGCTCGTCGAGAACGCGATGACGACGGGCGGCTCCATCACCGTGCCTGCGCGGCAGGTCCGCATTCTCGTGGCGAGGTGAGTGATGAGAACGCTCTTCGTCTCACTGGTGATCAGCACCGCGGCGCTCGCTGAAGAAGCACCGGCGGCGCCCGCGCCCGCGCCCGGGTTCGACATTCTCAACGGCCGCTTCGAGTTCGGCTCCTACGGCCGCGTCGGCATCGGGAGCGACCTCGCAGGCCAGGTCGGCCGCACCACCAACATCGTCAGCCACGGCCCGCGCCTCATCGAGGACGGCTACGCCGAGCTCGAGCTCCGCCGCGAAGACACCTTCGGCCAGGTGAAGAGCCGCGTGGTGTCGACGGTCGCGTTCTTCCCGCCGTTCTTCCACTTCGATGGCCAGTCGGCGCAGAGCATCGGGCTGCGAAACCTCTACGCCGAAGCGTCGGTCGGTGACGGTTTCTCTGCGTGGGCCGGCTCGCGCATGTACCGCGGCGACGACGTCTACCTGCTCAACTTCTGGCCGCTCGATGACTTGAACACCGTCGGTGGTGGTGTGCGCTTCGGCTTCGGCAAGACGACGCTGCGCTTCCACGTCGGCATGCAGCGGCTCGATCTGCCCTCGACGCGCCAGGTGGTGGCGAACAACAACCCGGTCGGCTTCGGCGCCATCAGCGTGACGCGCCTCGACCGGCCGCGGCTCGTCGAGAGCCTGAAGCTGACGCACGAACTCGACGGGCCTTCGGGCATCGGTGTGCGGCTGTCGTTCTACGCAGAAGGGCACCAGCTCCCGTCTGGCGTGCGGCGCTCCGTCGCGACGGGTGACGAGCAGACGCTGCCGGGAGACTGGGGCGTGCTCTTCGGTGGCCAGGCGACGGTGTGGCACGAGAAGCACTTCGCGCATGTGTGGGCGCGGCAGACGGTAGGGCTCGCGACGACCGACGAGCTGACGATGCCGACGACGTTCAACAATCAGCTCACCACGGTGGGCGCGCGCTCGACGCGGCTGGCGCTCGCAGGTGGATGGGACTCGACCCATCTCGGCCTGCAGCTCGGCGGCTACCTCGACCTGGTGCGCGACGCGGCCATCTCGGACACGTCTGCGGGGAAGTACGACGAGGGCGCGGTGTCAGCGCGGCTGCAGTGGTACGCGGCGAAGTACTTCGGCGTCGCGGTCGAGGCGAGCATGCAGCGTCGCGTGTACGCGCTGGTCGACGAGTCAGGCGCGCTCCGTGGAGGCTCGGTCACCCAGCTCGGCGTGATGCCGTACTTCTCGCCGCTCGGGCACGGCAACTTCCAACGGCCGCAGCTGCGGCTCGTCTACGCGCTGTCGCTCCGCGATGCGGGCGCGCGCTCCTTCTACGGCGTCGACGACCCGTTCTCGCGCCGTGGCGTCGAGCACTTCGTCGGCCTCAGCGTCGAGTGGTGGTTCAACGCGACGACGTACCCGTCCCGGTGAGGTCTCTCATGCGAACACTGCTCCTGCTGTCTCTGTGCTTCACCGCGTGCCTCACGCCGCCACCCGACGCGGCGCCGGTGCCCCTCACCACGCACGTGCAGGACTGGCGTGACGAGGTCATCTACCAGGTGCTGGTCGACCGCTTCGCGAACGGAGACGTGAACAACGACTTCGGCGTGCAGGCTGGCCACCTCTCGCGGTTCCAGGGCGGTGATTGGCGCGGGCTCGAGAACCACCTCGACTACTTCGAGAGGCTGGGCGTCACCACGCTGTGGATTTCGCCCGTCGTGCGCAACGTCGACACCGACGCCGACTTCGACGCGTACCATGGCTACTGGGCGCAGGACCTGATGGAGCCCAACCCGCACTTCGGAGACCTCGCCGACCTGCGCAGCCTGGTGAACGCCGCGCACCGGAAGAACCTCAAGGTGGTGCTCGACATCGTGACCAACCACATGGGGCAGGTGTTTTTCTACGACCAGAACCTCAACGGAAAACCAGACGTGTACATCGGCGGCTCCGGGAGCAGCTCGCCTGTCTCGCGCAGCACCGAGTTCGATCCTGACTGGGACTCGCGCGGCGTGCAGGTCACCACCTCGCTCGGCGTCGCAGGTCGTGCACCCGTCACCTTCTTCGACCTGCCCGATGTGTACCGGCAGCGCCCGCGGCCCGAGGTGCTCGGCAGAGCGGACGCGTACCATGGGTTCGGCCGCACGCTGGACTACGAGGCTCCGGCGCAGTTGCTGATGGGCGACTTCCCCGGCGGCCTCAAAGACGTCGCGACCGAGCTGCCTGAAGTGCGCGAAGCGATGGTCGACGCGTACGCGCGCTGGGCCGAGCTGGCCGACCTCGACGGCTTCCGCATCGACACCGTCAAGCACGTGGAGCACGGCTTCTGGCAACACTTCGCGCCCGCAGTGCGTGAGCGCCTGTCGGCAAAGGGGAAAGACCGCTTCCTGATGTTCGGTGAAGCGTTCGATGGGCGCGACGATCTGCTCGGCAGCTTCACGCAGCCCGGTGAGATGGACTCGGTGTTCTACTTTTCCCAGAAGTACGTCGTGTACGCCGACGTCTTCGAGAAGGCGCACGACGCGAACGCGCAGCGCGGCACCTCGCAGATCGAATGGCTGTGGAATCAGCGCAAGACGAACTGGAGCAACACACCGCAGCCCAACGGCATCGGCCTGGCGCCGTCACGCGTGCCGGTGAACTTCATCGACAACCACGACACCGCGCGTTTCCTCTTCAACGCCCGGGGTGACGTCGCGGCGCTGCGCAACGCGCTCACGCTGCTGCTCACCGAAGAGGGACTTCCATGCATCTATTACGGCACCGAGCTCGACTTCTTCGGCGGCAACGACCCCGCGAACCGCGAGGTGATGTGGACGACGGGCTTCGACTCGACTGGCGCGACCTGGCAGCACGTGGCGCGGCTGAACATGGTGCGCAAGCAGCACGCGGCGCTGCGGCGGGGTGACACGAAGGTGCTCTTCTCGACGACCCATACGCAGACCGAGCCCGACGCAGGCCTGTTCGCGTTCGAGCGTTCGGGTGGTGAGGCCGGCGACGACTTCGCGCTGGTGGTGCTCAACACCAACGGGCGGCAGACGTCGCGGGTACAGCTCACGACGTCGCGGCCGGCCGGCTCGATGCTCGTCGACGCGATGACGCCCGGTGTGACGCTGACGGTGAAGGCGGGTGGCCTGCTCGACGTCGAGGTGCCGGCGCAGGGCGCGCTGGTGCTCGTGAAGCCGTGAATCTCACTTCTTCGGTTCGAGCTCGAGCTGCACGTCGATGGTGTGCTTCTCGCGATTGATGGAGGTGATGGGAGTCACCTCGACCGGGGTGCCGGCGCGCCGCGCGAGGTCCTCGATTCGGCCGATGTCGCGCTTCAGCATCGCGCGTGAGAACACCGCCTTCGTCTTCGTCTCGAAGGACTTCAAGACGGTCTTCTCGGTGCCGAAGGTGAGGCCCTTGAACGACAGCGTGCCGACCCGGAACGCATCGCCCTCGGTGACCTTCCAGATGACGTCGACCGCGCCGCTTGCATCCATCGTCGACGCGGCCTCGACCCGCGCATCGACGAAGCCTGAGTCGAGATAGGTCGTGGTGATGGTCAGCGCGTCGACCTGCGTGAGGTCTTCCTTGAAGGTCGAGCCCTTCACGAGCCGGAGCGCGTTCTTCACCTTCGCCTCGCCGAGCTTCTTCGCGCCCTCGAACGTCACGGTCCGCACGACGGCGTGTGGGCCCTCCGAGACGGTGAGGCGGAGCACCATGCCCTGCAGTGCGCCGTCGACGGACGCGCGCGGGTACCCTGCCTCGGCGTACAGCTCCTTCAAGGTCGCGACGGTCCTCTTCACGAGCTGAGGGCTCGCACGAAGGCCGGCGTGAACGATGTCGCGCACCTCGTCAGGCTTGATGGCCGAGAGGCCCTCGACCTTCACGTCGGTGAGCTCTGAGTACTCGGTGACGAAGTAGCTGAGCACCACACGCTTCGGGTCGAGTGGCTGCGCGATGACGACGACGTCCTTCAGCTCGCCCTCGGTGAAGAGCAGCTCGAGGTCGTCACGGACGGCGGCAGCGTCGAGCGGCTGACCTTCGCGTGGAGCGATGGCTTCGTTGAGGCGCAGGTGCTTCTCGTCTCCTGCGCCGACGAGACAGACCTTGTCGATGACCGAGCCGAACGCGCTGCCGCCCTCGGTCAGCACGGGGAGCATGGTTGGGCACTCGGCGCGTGCTGGCGTGGACGGCTGCGCAACGGGCTGCGGTTTCGGTGCCGGCGCGCTCACACATCCGACGAACACCATCGCCACGAGGACGCGCGTCATTGGCGGACCTCGACGGCGAACTCGGCGCGCAGAGCCGCGAGGAAACGGGTGCGCTCGGCCAGGTCTCTGGCCCGGTCGGGGTCGAGGGCCGAGGTCCGGTTCAGCTTGAGGTTCAGCCACTTCAGCTCGAGCAGCATCTGACCGATGGAGGCGCGGTACTCCGTGAGCGTGAGTCCCTGCCGCTTCAGCTCGGCCTGCAGCGCTTCAGGAGAGAGCTGCGTCTGCTTGCCGATCTCCGCGAGCGCGCGGTCGATGTCCTCGCTGGCGATGACGAGCCGCAGGCGGCGCGCGTCTTCCTGAATCAGGCGCTCCTCGATGAGGGTCTCGAGGGTCTCGGCGAGCACCTTCGCTTTCTCGTCCTTTGTGGCTGCCGACTTCATCCGGGCCTGTGCGCGGAGCGTGACCAGGGAGCGCGTGATGGGGTGGCCATCGACGACGGCTGCGACACGATCGACGAGCAGCGCGTCGGCCTGGGCGGCGAGCGAGAAGAGGAGGGCGGTGAAGAGGAAGGGGCGCACGGGCCAGATGCTGACATGAGTGTGCTGGGGAACGGAGGTCGGACTGAACGTTCGCGCGGGCGGTGAAGCGGCTCCTGGGTCAGCGGGCCGGTCGAGGGCGCTCGCGAAGCCTCGAGTGTCGCTCGTGGTGAAGGAATGGCGCGGGCTCCGTCGTTCATTCCACCTGCGTCGAGGGAGCCAGTCGCTCAACCCGCACCTCGAGGCCTCACGGCGAGGAGTGCGGCCGCTGATGGGCCGCGAGCTCGGCGCGACTGACGAAGTGAACGGCTCCGCCGGGGGCAAGAAATCACAGCGCCGCGTCGGAGAGCAGCGTCGAACGTTCTGCGCAGAAGCGACGGACGAGGGGCAGAGACGGAGGCCGGGGCGCGATGCGGCGAGCACGTCTCCTCGGGGACTCCGGGCGCGTCGCAGTTGACGTGATTTCACGTCAACCGCGAGCTCACTGGTGTCACGCGCGAGACGTGTTGCGGGAGTCGGCCGCCTCGCTCTCCCGGAACGTGCAAGGCCGAGCCGCGACGCGGTGAACGTCTCGTGGCGCACGGAACGGACCCCGCGCAGCACTCACAGCGAGGGC
Source organism: Myxococcales bacterium (assembly GCA_030681895.1). Lineage (GTDB taxonomy): Bacteria > Myxococcota > Myxococcia > Myxococcales > Myxococcaceae > Xiheimicrobium. The sequence goes on from JAUXRI010000102.1 coordinate 26,986, forward strand.
GCCATCTTGCCTGCGCAGGCCAGGTACAGCGCGGCTGCGGGCTCGTCTTTCAGCTTCGTCGCTTCGGCCTCGTAGTCAGCCGCGATGGTGCTCACGCGCCTTTCTCCTTCGCCGCCTCCACGGGGGTCGGCTCATCATTCCGCAGATTCGTGCCGGCCCTCGGCACTCGAGGCTTCCGAGGCTCTCTCATGACCATCTCGCCACAGAGCAGGCACACGGCTCACTTCAACGAAAGGTAGGGCCCGGTGACGCCGTACATGCAGCTGATCGCCTGTCGGAAGAAGTGAGCCCATGCTTGGACGGCGCAGAGCCCGATCAGTAAATCGGCCCATCGAGCCCGTCGGTCACCACGACGTACAACACCGTGTCGGCCTTCGAGGTCGCGTCGATGGCTTCCCACGCCGCGCGGAGCGTCGCCGCGTGCTCGTCGCCCTGCGCCATCACCACCAACAGCTGCTTCACCCAGCGGTCGGGCGGCTGAACGTTCATCGAGCTGACGATGATGTCGTCGAGCTTCCCCTCGACGAAGGCGATGCGCGCCGGCGTCAGCGCGTAGCCGGCGTCGGGCGGGAACGACACCGCGCGCGTCACGCTCACGCCCACCTGCTGGCCCGCAATGCTGACGAGAATGTCGGTCTTCTTGCTGGTGGGCGGCACGTAGGTGATCTGCGTCTCGGTCTTCACCAGCGACGCGCCTTCACACAGCGCGAGCACCTCGAAGGCGAAGGCTTCACTCATGCCTGAGCTGCCCCCGGCGTTGGGCGTCGCCAGCATCGTCTGCGCGCCTTGCGTGAGCCGCGGCCGCTCGGCGGGGTCGTCGAATTGATCCATTCCGAAGTCGAGGCGCACCTCCAGGTACGACGGCGTCGGACGTCCGAGCTCGGGAGGCACGCGCAGGCACTCTCCGATGATGCGTCCGTGACCACCGTCGAGCGCCATGCGCGGGCCCGCGTCGAGACCCGCGTCGCTCCCCGCATCGGCGACCGCTCCGGCGTCGCTGATCAGCCCCGCGTCGAACGACGACCCGGAGTCGGTCGGCTCCACGCCCGCATCGAAGCCTTCGCCACCTGCGTCAGGCATCGACGGCCGGGTTCCACACGCGACGACCAGCACCACACCCGCAACGAAGAGAACTCGCACGACGCGAGCGTAGCTCACGGCCCGTGACGTGACGGCATCGGACACAGTGGCTCCGACCGTCACAGGATTGAAACGGCAAGCGCGCTTCGTCGCGTCGTTGCGCAGTGGCACGGGCCTCGCTTGGGTCGCCGCATGTTCAAGCTCCAACCGTTGGTCCGTGAGAAGGTCGCCGGCATGGGGAACCTCCGGATTCACGTCGGCTTTGCTGCCGCGCTGGTGTTGTCTGCGTGTCCACTCCCGTCGGGCTCCGATGCAGGCCCAGACGCTTCGCTCGAAGACGCCGGAGCTCCCGACGCTGGCACGTTTGACGCGGGCGCGCCTGACGCGTCGATGCCTGCCGAAGACGCCGGCGTCGTCACGCGCGATGGCGGGAGTCGAGACGGCTCGGTGCCCGACTGGTGTCTCTCGTACCCCGAGCCGACGCGGCTTCCTGACGGCGGCCTCGACAGAACGAGCAGCCCGTGGACCTCGTTCGACGGCGGCTTCGGACGCGGCGCCGACGGAGGCATGGTCGCCCTCGGCTCCGGCGACGTCACCCCGCTTGCAGGCTGCTTCGAGACGAACGTGGTCGAGACCGACTGGCTCGATGCAGGTGCGATTCGACGGCTCGACGCGAAGGACTACCGCGGCTGTGGCACCCACCAGGCGGGCTGCCCTCCGACGGGCACGCCTCCGCAAGACCAGTGGTTCTTCGCGCCCGACGCCACCGTTCCGTTCGTTCCGTTCGACGAGCCCACGTCTCCCACGCCGACCGCGAACATGCCCTGCACCGCGGGGCAGGCCTGGGGCTTCGAGAGCGGCCGCTACTCACCGTGGACGGGCTCGCTCCTGACAAGCACCAACGACCTCGCCGTCTACGGCAACAACGTCTCCATCGACCGCATCCTTCCGCCTGGCTACCAGCGTGACGGTGGCCCGGGCACGCACGTCGGTGGCGACTACTGGGAGTTCTCGCGCGACATCAACTACCGCGGCCGCTACTGGGCGGGCACGTCTGACTTCCGAGCCAACTGGCGCACCCGCCCCGGCGCGAGGCTCGCGGACACCTCGGGCTTCATTCTCGAGTCGCCGCCTTTCATCATCGCCACGCCGCACTTGAGCTTCCTCATCGGTGGCGCCAGGCGCACCACCCAGCGCGTCGAGCTCGTCGTCATCGGTTCCGCCAACGACACCCCACTGTTGATGGCGCAGTACCGCGGGCTCAACGTCGAAGAGTCGGCGAGCGGTGGCACCTTCACCCTCGAGCCGCGCCCGCTGCACGTCGTGGTTCGCGCCAGCACCGCGCTCGAAGACAACGAGTACATGCGCCGCCGCGTCTTCTGGTCGGTGCAGAGCTTCCAGGGCAAGACGGCCTACTTCCGCATCGTCGACACCGCAGGCGAGGCCGCGCACGTCAACGCCGACGACTTCCGCTGCGAGGGTGGCTCTCCGCCGAACATCCAGTGGCTTCCGTTGCCCGACGGTGGCCTCGCCAACCCGCAGGTCGGCCAGACGCTGAAAGACGTGCCGCTGTGGGGCGTCACCGACACGCATACGCACGTCGCCGCCAACCTGACGCTCGGTGGCCACTACATCTGGGGCGACGCGAATGATCCGCTCGAGAACGTCTACGACTGCAACCGCCCGCTCCCCGTCATTCGAGACAAGGCGCTGAACGTGGTGCGTCAGGGCATCGGCCGGCCCAACAAGCAGACGCAGTGCTTCGTCTCTGCCGGCATCATCGGGCTCATCACCAGCACCGGCGCGGGCGTGTGTCTCGTCACCGCCTCGGCCCTCGGCGCCGTGCCCTTCATCGGGCCTGCGCTCGTCGCCATCACGCTGACGGCCTGCACCGTCGCGCTCTCGGTCGCGGCCACGGCGCTCACCGCGATTCCGAGCCTCACCTCCGTCACGCTTCACGGCGCTGCGATGCCCACCTCGGGCGGCCTGCGCGCCGGCCCGTTGATTCAATTCCTCATTCGGCTGTTCGACCGCGAGCTCGTTCGCAAGACCATCATTCACGGCATGATCGAGCAGCAGGACTGGGACACCGCCGACGGTTTCCACTCGGGCCTCGGCGCCTCGTATCTGCACCAGCGCTACCACTGGACGATGATTCAACGTGCGTGGCAGGGCGGCTTGCGCCTGATGGTCATCGACGCGCTCCACAGCCGCGCGCTGCAGTACGTGCTCGACGGCCGCGACGACATGGACGACTGGCAGGCCTTCCAACTCACCGCCGACGCCGTGGAGCGCCTCACCGCCGGCCCGACTCACCCGCGCTTCGAGCAGGGCAAGTTGTTCGGCATCGCCGAGCTCGCGCTCACGCCGGGCCAGGCGCGCGACATCGTTCGGCGCAACAAGCTGGCCATCGTGTTGGGCACCGAGACGCAAGAGCTCGGCAAGCTGCGCTCGTCGACCGACTCCATCGAGCAGCAGGTGAGAGATCTCTACGCGCTGGGGTACCGCAAGGTGACGCCGATTCACGGCATCGACAACCCGCTCGGTGGCACCGGCTACTTCAACGACATCTACAACTCGGCCGCCGTCTTCGCGAACCTCTCCAAAGACGAGCGCAGCGTGGCCGATGGCGTCTGGGGCCCTGGCATTCGCCTCGACGTGACGTTGCCGACCGAGCTGCCGGCGCCGCTGGGCGGCATGACGCTGCAGACCTCGAGCAACCTCGTGCAGTCGTTGCGGCCCATCACTGCTTGCGTGGGCATGTCGTGCTCGTGGAACCTGCGCGCTGGTGGCTGGTTCTCGGTGCAGCACCCCTCGCGCGTCGCGCCCGACTTCATCGGAGAGCTCGACGCCATCACCTTCCGCGCCGGCCTCGAGGGCTCGACGAAGGGCCGCACCATCACCGAGCACGACCCGCTCGCCGAGCCCGACTTCAAGTTCGCCAGCCGCGTCAGCAACCTGAACTGGCTGCTGGGTAACGGGCCCGGCGGCGTGGTGCTGGGCGACCGCCGCTGCTCGCTCGACGGCATGTTCATGCCGCTGGTGGGTGAGGTCGACCCGGTGGCCCACGCGCAGTACCAATCGACGGGCCGGCAGATGAACGACCGCGGCCTCTCGACCGAGGGGCGTGCCTTTATCGCCGCGATGATGGAGCGGGGGATGATCATCGACAGCGACCACCTCGGGCAGATGAGCCGCGTCGACCTGCACCGCGAGCTGGCCGCCTTCCGCGCTGACGCCGGCGCCTTCGAGACCCAGGAGTACCCGGTGCTCGGCATTCACACCGACGTGCGCCGCTTCCAGCGTCACACCGCGTATCCGCTCGACGCCTTCGACGGCGGCACGGCCGTCTCGTACGCCTCGCAGTTTGGCTTCAACGCCGAGGTCGACAAGACGCGCGCCGAGATTGCGCACATCGTCGCGAACGGCGGCACCCTCTCACCGGGCATCAACGGCGGCTTCATTCAGGACCCCGATGGCCTCGTGGGCGACCAGGTTCGCAACAACTGCGACTACTCGACCAAGTCGTACGCCATCAAATACGTGCAGATGATTCGGCTCACTGGCGGGCGCGGCGTGACGCCGTCGACTGACAACAACAGCCCGTCTCCGCGCGTGGTGAGCCGGTTCGGCAACGAGACGGCGTGCTTCAGCGGCGACTCGCCCGAGCGCATCGAGGGCATCCTCGGAGACGACGGCATGCCCATCGTCGGTAACTGGCCGCGCGACTTCCACCCGTCGGTCGCCGCGCGCTGCCGCTTCAACTCGGTCGGTGGCCGCACCCTCGCCGGCACGTTCTTCCCGCTCGACGAGAGCTGCCCGGGCCTTCAGAACGTGCGCACGCAGTTCCTCGAGGCGAACGCCGTCGAGTACGACGACTACGACATGCGGCCCACCACCGGCACGCCCTTCGCGGGCCGGCCTGACCTGCGCACCATCGTCGCGCAGGCGCGCTCCGAGTTCCGTGACGACCGCGCGCTGGCCGGCTTCGGCGTGGAGCAGACGGTGGCGTACGGCGGTGGTGGACCGCTCTCCCAGCTTCGGCCGATGCGGAAGTTCCGCACCAGCGTGTATCCGTCGGCCCAGAACCGAGGGTGGGACTTCAACATCGACGGGCTCGCGAACGAGGGCCTGCTCCCCGATATCTGGCAAGACATGCGCAACGTCGGCGTCAGCTGGGAGCAGATGGGCCCGATGTTCAACTCGGCGAACGACTTCATCGACATGTGGGACCGCGCGTGCCGGTTGTCGGCACAATGGCACCGCGGTCGTGGCGCGATGCCGCTCTCGGAGTGCAACTGATGAGTCCGTTCCTGCTGATGGTCATGATGGCTGCACCTCAGGCGAAGCCCTTCGAGGGCGTGCTCGAGTATCGGCTGGTGTTGCAGGGCGGCAGCGGCGCCATCACCACGTCGGTGTCCGCGCTCGGCGTGCACACCAGCGGCACCGTGAAGTACCTCGACCAGGTGACGCAGACGACGGTGGTGGTGCGCGCGCGCGACGCAGAGGTCTCGTGGGTGTGGCAGGCGTCGGAGAAACGCTTCACGAAGCTGCCCGTCGCTGTGGCGCCGAAGCGTGAGTTCAAGGCCGAGCTGAAGGGCCCCGCGACGGTGGCCGGCGTGCCCTGCGTCGTGGTGGTGCTGACCGGCGCAGACGGCGTGTCGGAGTACTGCAGCGCAGTGGGCTTCGTCGGTGACGAGACGCGCGAGTTCCTGGTGGCCTCGGCGCAACGGCTGGCGCCCGATGTCGAAGCTGCGCTGCGCTCGGTGAAGGGCTACGGGCTCGTCGTGCGGCTCAAGCAGACCTCGGCGGATGGCAAGGTGCTGACGGGCTTCGAGCTGTCGAAGGTGAAGCCGCAGAAGGTCGACAAGGCGTTGTTCGACGTCGAGCGCGCCGGCTGATCAGCCAGTCGCGCATTCCGGTGCGCGCGAGCTCAGGTACCACCCGCCCTCGCTGCAGAAAGTGCTCCAGCTTCGATGCGAGGGCCTCGAGCCGGTCCAGGACCTGACCGCGTTGAGGGGCGACGTCGCCGCGATGAAGTCGAGAATGCGCTGCAGGTCGCCTTGCGCGACCTGTGTCCAACGAACCCGGTAGCGCTTCATCGAGCGCCGAGGCGCTTTCGGGCCGCACGGAAGACGTCGCGCTGGCTCGAGGTTCGACCCTCGTCGGCGTCGCGCTCGCCCTGCGCCACCAGCTTGAGCATCGAGAGCGTTCGTTTGAGCGCCGTGTAGCTCGCGAGGTCCTGGATCACCGCCGTCTCTTCGCCATTCTGGGTGATGACGACGGGCTCCCCGCTGCTGGCTGCAGAAGCGAGCACTTCAGCAAGGTGCGCTTTGACGTAGGAGACGGGGTGCGAGGACATGGTCCGAAGATGGTACCAACTTCAGACCTTCTTCACACGCTCTCGGTCACCTCGCGCGAAAGGCCCCGTTGAACCCGTCGATGCTCGGCCAGCCCGAAGGTGCGGCGCCGATGCCCGGCAGCTCGTACACCACGAGGCCTTGCAGACTGCCCCCGAAAGCGCGCCCGCTGGAGACCCGGGACGCGGGAACGGCCAGCTCGCACGCTTCGAACAGCGCGCCCGTCGCGGAGTACAGGCGAAGGGTCGAGCCTCCGTCGGGATGACTCGTCGACGTCGCCACGCCGCCATCGCTGATCAACTGCAGCACCGTGCTGTTCGTGTCGAGCGGCACCACAAACTGAACCCCACCGTCGAGGTCGACGCGAAGGAGCTCCGAGGTTCCCGCCGTGGTGCGCGAGTGCATCGTGAGGAGGTCGTCTTCCCAGAGCACCGCCCACGGCTCGGCCGAGTGCGCCCACACCTCACGCGCCGACCCGTCGGAAGCCAGCTGAAGAACCTGATTCGGCGTCGTGACGATCGGCGTCTCGCCGGCCATGGCGCGCAGCGCCCATGGAACCACCCGCTCTTGAGCCGACCGACCGGCGCTCGAGATGCGCGTGATTGATTGAGGCTGGCCGGAGCAGGGCCTCGAGGTGAGCCACGTCTCGCCGCTGCGGCCCACGAAGAGTCGCCCGTGGCCGTGCCGTTGGACGCGCCACTTCGGCGTACCAGTGGCACCCTCGAGCGCGATGACATGGAGGGTGTGGGTCTGGTTGCCCTCCATCACCAGCAGCAGCACGTCACCCTGTCCACCAGAGGCGATGCGCTGAAGCATGAAGTTCGCTCGTCCGTTCATCGGGTCGTTCACGGGAATCGCGAGGCTCGAGAGCGCGCGCTGCCAGAGGCGTGCTCCGGTGCGCCGGTCGCGGCACGAGACCTGGATCTCACGTCGTGGGCCGTGTTCAGTGACGACGCACAGCACTGCCGCGTCGTCGTCGAGCACGGTGCTGACCCTCGCGATGGTGGAGTCCTCCGCGGAGAGGTCGATGGAGAACTCGACGAGGCCGTTGGCGTCGAACCCCTGCATCCAGATCTCCGAGCCCTGCGTGCTCTCGGTGACGACGGTGGTCCTTCCGACGTGCGTCGTCGTCCACCACATCAGGCTGCGCCCAGCAGGAGGTGAGACCCGCCACGCGACGCGCGGTGACGTGTTCGGTCCGGGGCTGCAGGTGCCATCGGCGAGACACTGACCAGGGCCGCGACACGCGCTGCCAGTCCCGCAGGTCGAACCGATGGGCGCGGCGCGCAGCTCGCAGTGCCCGCTCAGACAAATCGGCGCGGTGCGGCAGTCGCTCACGCCGCACGATGTTCCGTCGATGACGGGCGCGAAGCCGCACCCCGAGGTCGCATCACACACCGATGCTTCGCAGGGGTTCGCCGAGGAGGGACAGACGCGCGCTTCGTGAAGGCAGCCCTGCGTGGCGCTGCAGCTGTCGACGGTGCATGGGTTGCCGTCATCACATGCGCGTGGAGGCCCGACGCAGTGGCCTGCCGCGCACACGCCTTCGATGATGCAGCGCTCCGCCGCGCAGCTCGTTCCGTCAGGTTCGTTCGTCGTGACGCACTGGCTGGTCTCGAGGTCGAAGGTGCTCTGTCGGCAAGGCTCGCGCGCGCAGACCCCAGCAGCGACGCCGGTCCCGACGACTCGAATGCTCGCCACGTGATGCTCGTCACTCAAGGTGACGAGACCTTCGACGGGCCCTGCGCGCTGTGGCTGGAATTGAATCGTGAGCCGGTTTTCGCCGCGAGCCAGCTCCACCTCCGCGGGGCCGGTGAACTCGCCCAGCAGGGCCACGCGGCTGAGGCGAATCGGGCCGGCGCTCACCACCTGAAAGGAACACGCGGTCGTGCTCCCAATCAGCGCTCGCCCGCAATCGACCACGTCGGGAACAGAGAGCGGCTCGAGGGCGCCGACGAGCAGCGGGTCTCGGCACCCGAGCAACGACGCGACGAAGAGGAGGGAGGCCCGCACGACGAGGCAGGTGCGGCGTCGTGCGGGGAGCTTCACGGAATCGAACCTACCGCTGTCCCGGCCCGTACTGCGCGTCGAGGTGCCGCAGGAACGCCTCGGGCGCGAGCGCATGGCCGGTCGCCGCCTGGACCCGCTCGAACGCGTTCCCGCTGCTGCCGTGCCGGTGCACCTTCTCGCGCAGCCAGCCCAGTGCCGGCGCGAACTCGCCGCGCGCGAACTCGTGCTCGAGGTCGGGCCGGTCTCGTTTCAGCGCCTCGGCGAGCTGTGCCGCCGCGAGGTTGCCGATGGTGTAGGTCGGGAAATAGCCGAACAGGCCTGCGCTCCAGTGCCCGTCCTGCAGCCAGCCGTCGAGGTCGGTGCGCGGGCGGGTGCCGAACCAGTACGCCGACGCGTCGCTCCAGGCCCCGGGCAGGTCGTCGACCTGCAACCTCGCTTCGATGAGGGCGCGCTCGAGGCGCGTGCGCATCACGATGTGCAGGTCGTACGTCACCTCGTCCGCACCGATTCGGTGCAGGCCGCGATGCACGTGCCTCACCCGGTGCCTCATCACCGGCGCCGATGACGCGTCGAAGTGAGGGGCGTACGTCGTTTTGAGCTTCGGCCACAGCCAGTCCCAGAAGCCGTCGCTGCGGCCGAGGTGGTTCTCGAGGAAGCGGGCCTGCGACTCGTGGAGTGACAACGAGGCGAGCTCTCCCATCGGCGTGCCCCACGCGTCTTCGGGCAGGCCGTCCTCCGCGTGCCAGTGCCCGAGCTCGTGCAGCGTGCAGAAGATGGACTCGAGCGGGTCGGTCTTCGAGAAGCGCGTGGTGATGCGCACGTCACCGGGGCCGATGCCGATGGTCGATGGATGCGTCGCGGTGTCGAGGCGCCCGCGTCGCTCCGAGAAGCCAAGGGCTTTCGCGATGGTCGTCGAGAGCGCGCGCTGAGCGTCGTCGGGCACCGGCCCTGGCGCCTTCTCTGGCGGGCCCGACTCCCACGCGGCCGAGCGTCGCATCAGCTCGTGCGCGAGCGCCTCGAGCAAACGCTCGGTGGTGCCGGGCGCCACGAAGGGCTCGTGCTCGTCGAGGAGCGCTTCATAGAGGTCGCCACCAGCGGCCAGCGCTCCAGCCTCTTCCCGCTTGAGCGCGATGACCTTGCTCAGCTGCGACTTGAAGACGCGGCCATCGTTGGCGTCACGCGCCGAGACCCAGGCTTCCTGCGCGAGCGTGCACGTCTTCGCGAGCGTCTCGACCAGCCGCCGCGGCACGCGCACCGCCCGCTGATGCAGTCGCCTCCAATGCCGCACGTCGACGTCGTCGGCCGGGCACGACGAGAGCCACTCACCGACGCGAGGGTCAGCCACCAGCTCGTGCGCGAGGCCCGCGAGCTGCGCCTGCTGATCAGCCCGATGACGCGCGCCAGCGGCGGGCATGCCGGTCTCCTCGTCCCAGGAAAGCAATGCGCTCGTCGAAAGCAGAAGAGCGCGTTCACGCATCCTTTGCGTGAGGAGCCCCCGGTCTGTGTTCGACGCGGTCATCAATCGCTCACCAGTGCAAGGTGGTGGCCGGGGTCCATCGGTTGCAGCGCAGTCAAAAGATGCTCACTCCGGCGGAAGAGCTCGGCCTCGCGGGCCACAGCGTCGCGGCGCGCGTGCGACGGGCCTTGCACCAGCTCGACGAGGGCCTGACGAAGGAGCTCCTCTCGGCCCTCACCACGGCCGCGTGGGAGCGCCGCTGCGTCTACGAGCGCGATGGAAAATACGAGGCGGTGCGAATTCTGCCGACGCCGATGACGCTGTTGTCAGACCAGCTCCATTCCCTGCACAGCGTGTCGCTCGCGCTGCTCCACGCGACGCGGCGGCTGTTGCCGATGTCGCTCGCCGACGAGGCGGTGCACGACGTCGTGCGACTCTCGGAGGAAGAGGACGCGTGGCTTCGGGAGCTGTGGACGCCAGCCGTCGCGGCCACCAACCCCGTCTTCGGGCGGCTCGACGCCGTCGTCGACGTCACCAGCGCGCACTGGAAACAGACGCTGCAGTTCATCGAGCCGAACCTCAACGGCGTGGGCGGGCTGCATCTGCTCCCCGCGGCCGAGGCCGCCGTGCAGGAGCTGGTGTTTCCGATTCTCCAACGCGTCGACCCACGGCTCGCGCTCGATTTGAGCGCCGACGTACGTGCCCTGCTGATGCAGACCCTCATCGAGCACCTCGAGGCCGTCGGCGAGCCCGGGAGGACGCTGTGTTTCCTGGAGCCGAAGTACTCGGACAGCGGGCCTGACGACCAGGGCGCGCTGGCGACGTACTGCCACGAGCACTTCGGCATCACCGCGCTGCACGCCGACCCGGCCGAGCTCGAGCTGCGCGGCGGCCTCGTCACCTTCGACGGCCAGCCGATTCACTGCGCGTACCGTGATTACTCTCTGGCTGACGTGCTCGCGCTCAGGGCGAGCGGGGTCGACGTGCGGCCGATGCGCCGGCTCTTCGAGACCAACCGCATGGTCTCGTCGGTGGCAGGCGACCTGGACGTGAAGGCAGCCTGGGAGGTGCTCACCGACGACGCCTACGCCGCCCACTTCTCGAACGAGGAGCGCGCGCTGTTTCATCGGCACGTGCCGTGGACGCGGAGGGTCTTCGAGCGCCGCACCACGCTGGCAGATGGACGGGATGGCGAGCTGCTGCCGTTCATTCGTGATGGCCGGGAAGGGCTGGTGCTCAAGCCGAACCGCGCCTTCGGAGGGACGGGCGTCGTGGTGGGCCCCGGGGTGACGAGCGCCGAGTGGGACGCGGCACTGGCGCTGGCCGTGTCGCAGCCGCGCGAGTGGGTCGTGCAGCGACTGGCGCCGTTGCCGCTCATCGAGTGCCCCGTGGTGGGCGCCGATGGCCACGTGCAGGACGAGTCCTTCTTCCTCGTGCTGGGCCTTACGCCGACCGACGATGGGCTCTCGGTGCTGGCGCGCGCGTCGCAGAAGCTGGTGGTGAACGTCGCGAAGCGCGGCGGCGTCGTGGTGGCCGCGGTGGCGCACGGTCCGGGCCGCGCGATGCGCTGAAAGGTCCCAAGGTCTTCACCCCGACGAGCTCGAACGACTGAGTGGAGCCGCTGAACCCGAATCGAGTCTGAGGATTTCGACACCCCGTGTCGTTTGTTTCGGACTCGATGCGCGCTGCCTGCCCGCGACGGCGTGCCGGGGCGAGCGAAACGCCCGGTTCGCCTACTTTGCCTTCACGCTGACGGGAATCGCCCACGTCTGGTGGTCCTGCGTCGACCACGTGAGCGTGGTGTTCCCCACCTTGAGCGCCGTGACGAGGAGCACGCCCGGGCTCTCGAGCTCGACGGTGGCGATGGCAGGCTGCGCGATGTCGACGCGCTCGAAGCTCGGCACCGAGATGCGGTGGGTGCCGCCGACGGCGATGGTGACGCGCTCGCCCGCCATGGGCTTCGCGGCCGGCTTCGGGCGTGGCGGCTGCTGGAGCACGATGATGGGCGCGTCGGGGTCGTAGCCGAGAATGTCGCGCACCCTGCGAATGCGCTTGTCGTCGGGACGCGCCGCCCGAAGGAACCGCTCGTAGAAGTGCGCCGCCTTCTTGTTGTCCTTCTCGCTGTCCTCCTGGGAACCGCGGGTTGCGTAGGTCGACCCAAGCGCGAGGAGACAGTCGGGGTCGTCGGGCGCCAGCGACAGACACCGCTCCAGGAGCGTGATGGCCGTCGGGTAGGCCTTCTCGGCGCGCGCCGCCTTCGCGTTCGCGAGCAACGTCGCGGGGTCGTCGGCAGGTGGCGGCCCGGCGAAGGCCTGCGCAGCCACCGACGCCACGAGGATGATCAGTCGCCCAGACACGTCCACCTCCGGTGGTCGAGCGTGTGACAGCTGTCGCGGAAACGCCAGCAGCCGGGCCGTGCGTTGAACGGTCGAACGAGTGAGCACACCGAGAGAACCCGAGGTCTCATCCGATGCCGTCGCGGGCTGGCGCCCATGCCGCATGACGGCGCGACGGTTCACTCGCCCACTGTCGACACCCGCGCGGGCACCGAATAAGGCGCCACCTCCGTCATTCTTCCCGGGGGAAGTCCTCATGCAGCGTCTGCTCGTCTCGTGTCTGCTGATCGCGTCGGCCACCACCCATGCGTCGGGCTTCTACTTCGGCGACAACGGCGCGAAGGCGATGGTGCAGGGTGGCGCGTTCACCGCGCAGGCCGACGACGTCTCGGCGATGCAGCACAACCCCGCCGGCCTCACGCAGCTCAAGGGGCTCTCGTTCCTCGTCGACGGCAACTTCATGAACAACGAGGTGACGTTCTGGCGCCAGGACCCGGGCTGGAACCCCGGCGCGCCGTCGAACCTGATGGAGAAGGTCTCGCGTACCGGCAGCAACCTCACGCCCGGTGGAACGCTCTTCGCGTCGCCGATGTTCGGCGCGTCGTACGGCTTCGACCTCTTCGGCCGCGCCTTCACCGTCGCGCTGGGGCTCTTCGTGCCGCCCGCCGTCGGCCTCAACGAGTACCCGATTCCCGACTACACGAAGGACTCGACGGGCAAGTACGTGCGCAACCCCAAGCGGTTCGCGCCCAACCGCTACATGCTCGTGAAGCAAGACATCCTCATCGCGTTCCCGACGCTCTCGCTCGCCTACGACATTCACCCCGTCGTGCAGGTCGGCGTGTCGCTCCAGCTGGTCGTGTCGCACTTCGACTTCAACCAGGCCATCTACAGCGGCCTGTCGGACCCGACGAAGTCGACGGAGGAAGACACCTCGTTCGACTCGGTCGTGCGCGCGAACCTCGATGGGCAGCTTGGTTTTACGGCCGTCGGCGGCGTGATGGTGCGGCCCACCGACTCGCTCTCGTTCGGCGCCTCGGTGCGTCCTCCCATCGCGATTCGCGGGCGCGGCAAGCTCACCTTCGAGCTCGGCGAGACGCCGAAGAGCCTCAACACCACCGTGACGGGCGACCAGGGCGAGCTCGCGTTCACCATGCCGCTCGAGATTCGCGTCGGCGCGCGCTACTCGCCTTCGAAGACGTGGGGCGTGAACGCCGACTTCGTCTACCAGGGCTGGAACTCGCTCGACGCGCTCACGCTCACGCCCATCGGCGTCACCCTCGCCATCGGCTCCGCCGAGCCGACGAACGTCGCGCCCTTCAAGATTCCGAAGAACTGGGTCGGCACGTTCTCGGGCCGCGTCGGCGGCAGCTACCGCCCCTGGAAGTGGACGTCGATTTCAGCGGGCGTCTGGTACGAGACCTCGGCGCAGCCGTCGCAGTACTTCGCGCTCGACTTCCCGCACCCCAGCCGGCTCTTCCTCACCGGCGGCGTGACGGGCCACCTCGGCCCCATCGACGTCATCGCGGGCTTCGCGTGGACGCCGACCCAGGTGCTCAACATCACCGACAGCAACCAGCGCCAGGGCTCGACCGGAGGCACCGACATCAACACCATGATGCCCCTGCAGGGCGGCATCGTCGGCAACGGGCAGTACTCGGCCGGCGGGTGGATCGTCTCGGTCGGCCTGCGCGGCAACTTCCAGTTCGGGGCGTCGACGCCGGCTCCCGCGTCAGTTCCCGCACCGGCTCCAGCACCAGTCGAGTCGCCCACGCCGGCCGCCGCGCCTGCACCTGCGCCCGCTGGGAGCTGAGCCGTTCGTCTCAAACCAGCGCCTGCACGTGAGCACCGCGGCTCGACGAAACTCCCGGAGCTGACGACGGCGGTGTAGGACGGTGCTCGTGTCCGACGCGCTCACCTTCGGCCGCTATCAGTTGCTGGAGCGGGTCGCCGCCGGCGGCATGGGCGAGGTGTGGGTCGGCCTGCAGACGGGCATCGGCAAGTTCCAGCGCCCGGTCGCGGTGAAGCTGCTGCTGCCGCACCTCATCGACGACCCGCGCCTGGTGAAGATGTTCCTGCAGGAAGCACGGCTCGGCGCGGCGATGACGCACGCGAACGTGGTGCAGGTCTACGACGTCGGCTTCGAGCACGACCGCTACTTCATCGTGATGGAGCTGGTGCGCGGCGTCTCGTTGTCGAAGCTCATCGCGGGCTTGCACGGCGCGCAGGAGCGGCTCTCGGCCGACCTGCTCTGCTTCATCGCCCGCTCGTTGTGTGACGGCCTCTTCGTCGCACATGAGCAGAAGGGCGCCGACGGCCGGCTGCTGCACTTCGTCCACCGCGACGTCACGCCGCACAACGTGCTCGTCTCGGTCGACGGCGCGGTGAAGCTGACCGACTTCGGCATCGCGCGCGTGGCCGAGGGCGACAAGCTCTCGAAGCCCGGCATCGTGCTGGGCAAGCTCTCGTACCTTCCGCCGGAGCAGCTGCTCGGCCAGCCCGTCGATGCGCGTGCCGATGTCTTCGCCGCCGGTGCCACGCTCTTCCACCTCGCGGCCCTCGAGAAGCCGTTCGAGTCGACGACGGGGCCGACGCTCGACCCGATGCGCCTGCCCATCGTGCCGCTGCGGGTGATGCGGCCCGACCTGCCGAAGGAGCTGTGCGAGGCCATCGAGCGCGCGATGCGGCCTTCACTCGACGAGCGGTTCGCGTCGGCCCGCGACTTCCGCAACGCGCTGCCCGTAGCGTCTCCCGAGGCGCCCGATGCGCTGGGCGCGTTGATTCGGCGTGTCTGCGCTGCGGCCCTCATCGAGCTCGAAGCGAAGACGGAGCGCGCCGCGAAGGGCTTGCCCGAGACCCAGCCCGAGCGGCCTTCGGTGCAGCGCAAACCCGTGCTCCAGAAGCCGCCCGAGACGTCGATGTCGGCGAGCGAATTGCCGCAGCTCCAGAAGGACCGGCGCGGGCCCATCACGCTGCTGGTGCTGGCGTTCCTCATCGGCGGCGGCGTCTTCTACGCGTTCAACGACTCCGCTTCGAAGCCGAGCGACGTGCCGCCAGTCGCGGTGGTGCCACCGCCCGTCGTCGCGCCGGTAGTGCCCATCGACGCAGGCGCCGCGCCTGCGCCGGTCGTCGCGGTGGTCGAGGCGCCCGTCGCCGTCAACCGCACGCCCGGCACGCTGGCCCTCGAAGCGACGCCCTGGGCCGAGGTGACCCTCGACGGAAAGTCGATTGGCGAGACGCCGCTGGCGAACGTGTCCGTCCTCCCGGGTGTGCACACGCTGGTGTTCAAGAACCCCGAGACGGGCAAGTCGGTGAAGCGTGTCGTGCAGGTGCACCCCGGCCAACGCCTCTCACTGCGGGTGGACGTGCGATGAGCCGGACGAACTTCACCGGCCCGACGCAGAGCCTCTCTGACGAGGGTGCGCTCATCGAGCCCGTCGAGCTCGAAGCCAACGGGGTCGTGCTGCGCCTGGAGCAGGGCATGGTGCTGGCCGGCTCGAGCTCGCGCAGCGACCTGGTGCTCGACGACCGCACCGTGTCGGGCCGGCACGCGACCTTCGAGCTGCTCCCGGGCGCGGTGCGGGTCAGAGACCTCGGCAGCCGAAACGGCGTGAAGTTTCTCGGCGCGAAGGTCGAGTCCGTCGTGGTGCCCATCGGCGCGAGCGTCACCCTGGGCAAGACGGTCGTGCAGCTCCGCAGGCCTGCTGACGGCTCCGCTGTTCCTGCGACCGATGACTGGCACGCACTCGTGGCGCGCAGCCTGGTGATGCGGCAGCTCGTGTGGCGGCTCGAGCGCGCGGCGAAGACGGACGTCTCGGTGGTGCTGCGCGGGCCGACGGGCGCGGGAAAAGAAGCGGTGGCGCGCGCGCTCCACGCGGCGTCTGCGAGAGCGAAGGGCCCGTTCGTGGTGTTCGACGGTGCCGGCGCGCGCGGCGACCTGCTCGAGAGCGAGCTGTTCGGTCACGTGAAGGGCGCGTTCACCGGCGCGGTGTTGGCGAAGGCTGGCGTGCTCGAGCTGGCGCATGGCGGCACGGTGCTCTTCGACAACGTCGACCAGATGCCGATGGAGCTGCAGCCCAAGCTCTTGCGCTTCCTCGAGGAGCGCACCTTGCGCCGCATCGGTGACACGAAGACGAAGGCGGTCGACGTTCGTATCGTGTCGACGACGCAGCGTGGGCTCGAGCGCGCCGTGGAGCACCGGGAGCTGCGTGAAGACCTCTTCTACCGGCTGGCGGCGGTGGTGCTCGACGTGCCGGCGCTCCATCAACGCCGGGAGGACATCGCGCCGCTGGCGAAGAAGTTCGCAGGGCCGAAAGTGAAGCTGTCGGCGTCGACGCTCGCGTCACTCGAGGCGCACCCCTGGCCGGGCAACGCGCGAGAGCTCAAGCACGCCGTGGAGCGCAGCCTGACGCTCGGCACCTGGGAGCCCGCGAAGCCCGTCGACGGCGCGACGCCCGACACTGATTTGAAGGCCGCGCGCGAGAAGGTGTCAGGCGCGTTCGAAGCCGATGCGCTCAAGGCGTTGCTCGAGAAGCACCGGTGGAACGTCGCCGCCGTCGCGCGCGAGGCGAAGATGGCGCGCAGTCATCTCTACACGTTGATTTCGAAGCACGGCCTCAAGCGCGGCTGAGCGCGCGGAGCTGGATGAGCGGTTCGTTCCCCGGGGTTGGTACTTGACCTCGATCACCACAAAGAATGACTGCTTCGTTCAGCGCCGCGCGTGACCTGGAGCAACCGGTGAGACGTGGCGCCATCCTCACCCTTGCTGAGGTCTGAGGCTGGTACATGAGAGGTCCTGAAAGGCGGTACGCGTGACTTCCTCCGACCCCATTCCTGAGACCGTCGTCACGACCCGGCTGACTTTCGCGGCTCCACCAGCGCGGGCGTGGGACACCTTGATGTTCTACGAGCAGCTCGAGTCGCGGCCCCCGCTGCACTTGCGGCTGTTGCTCCCCGTGCCCATTCGTACCGAGGGCTCGAAGGAGAAGGTGGGCGACGAGGCGCTCTGTCTCTACGAGGGCGGCAACCTCATCAAGCGCGTCACGGCGGTCGAGCCGGGGCGGCACTACGGCTTCTCGGTCGTGAAGCAGGACCTCGACGTCGGCGGCGGCATGCGGCTGTCGGGAGGCGCGTACACGCTCACGGCGATGCCCGACGGGCGCACCGAGGTCGAAGCGGTGACGCGATACCGGAGCCCGAAGCGCCCGAGGTGGCTGTGGGAGCCCGTCGAGGCCACCGTCTGTCACATGTTCCACCGGCACATTCTTCGCGAGATGCGGCGCCACGCGGAGCAGCCTCCACGCCTCGAAGGAGAAGCGCGCACATGATGACGTTGTTGATTCCCATCTGGCTCGTGCGCGTCGCGGTGGCGGGCGTGTGGGTCTACGAGGGCCTGTGGTGCAAGCTGCTCGGCGGCGACCCGAACCAGCTCACCATCGTGACCGCGGTGCCGACGTACGGCCCGAAGGTGGGCAAGCTCTTCCTGATGACGCTCGGCGTGGTCGAGCTCTCGCTCGGTGTCTGGGTGCTGTCGGGCCTGCGTCCGTTCGAGTGCGCCATCGCGCAAACCGTGTTGCTGGTGACGCTCAACGCGAACGGCTTGTTGTGGTCGCGGAAGCTCATTCACGACCCGGCCGGCATGGTGGTGAAGAACTTCGCGTTCCTCGTGCTCGGCTGGGTGGCAGCGAGCCTGCCGGAGGGCTGGTGATGTCGACTCCATCGCTCGTCACGACCGAAGCCGAGACGCCGTGGGTCGCTGGGCGCTTCGACTCGAAGGTGAGCGGCCGAGAGGTGCTCTTCGGGCGCATGTACGAAGACCCGGCCATCGAGCTCGACGCCTTCAAGGGCGCGCACCGCGTGCTGTGCATCGCGTCGGCAGGCTGCACTGCGATGGCGCTGGCGCCGCACCACGACGTCGTCGCGCTCGACATCAACCCGGTGCAATTGGCCTACGCGTCACAGCGTTTCGCAGGCGCGCCGTCGGTGCGTGGCCGGGCCGAGCGGGTGATGGACTTCATGCGCTTCTTCGCGCCGCTGCTGGGCTGGTGGCCGTCGAAGGTGCGCGCGTTTCTGGAGCTCGATGACCCGGCGGCGCAGCGGGCGTACTGGAAAGAACACCTCGACACCTGGCGGCTTCGCGCGGCGCTTGGTGTTGCGTTCTCGTTCACTGCGCTGCGGGCCGTGTATGCGTCGCGCTTCCTCGACTTTCTCCCTCGTCGTCTCGGCGCCGTCTTTCACGACCGCCTCGAGCGTGGCCTCGGTGCGAGCCCCAACAGGAAGAATCCCTGGGCGCGCGCGCTGCTGCTGGGAGAGCTGTCGACGGACCCGCCGCCGCCTGAAGCCCAGAAGGTGCAGCTCGTTCACGCCGACGCCGCCTCGTACCTCGAGAGCCAACCTGCGCAGAGCTTCGAGGGCTTCACGCTCTCGAACATTCTCGATGGCGCGGCGCCGGCGTACCGGGAGCGGTTGTTTGCAGCGGTGAAGCGCGCGGCGAAACCCGGCGCGAAGGTGGTGCTGCGCAGCTTCGGAGAGCCGACGGGCCCGCTGCCGACGAACCGCGCCGCCGAGGACCGCGCGTTGTTGTGGGGCATCGTCGACGTGCGCCTCGCGAGCGAGCTGGACGCCAGCGGCCGGAGCTGACGATGCCGTCGTGGCCCGGCTACGCACCGTGGGCCGAGACCGTCGATGCGAGCCGCGAGGAGTTCGTGCAGGTCGCCAAGCGCTTCTGGTTGATTCCGGAGCTCATCCCTCCGCTCGACCGTGACGACGTGGGGCTGCTGTATTGCTTCTGTCGACGGCTCGACGACGCGGTCGACGAGGCGCCGTCGCGCGCCGAAGCCGCTGCTGCGCTGGAGCAGTGGCGTGAGGAGCTGGAGGGCCGGCGAACGCCTCGACCGCTCATCGCCGCGTTCGTGGCCGGTGCTGCGCGGAGTGGGTTGCCGCTGTCGAGCGCGAGTCACCTGCTGGACGGCATGGCGGCGGACCTGCTGGACGTGCGCGTGCCCGACGACGCGGCGCTCGTACGCTACGCGTACCAGGTGAGCTCATCTGTGGGCCTGATGCTGGCGCCGCTGTTGGGTGTGCGAGGTGACGAGGCGTTGCGGCGCGTGGTGGACCTCGGCGTGGCGCTGCAGCTGAGCAACGTGCTGTTGGGCGTCGAGGATGATGCGCGACGTGAGCGCGTGTACCTGCCGGCGACGCGGCTGCGCGAGGTGGGGCTGTCGAGCGACGACGTGCTGGCGAATCCGGCGGACGTGCGGTTGCGCCCGGTGCTCCGTGGGTTGGCCGACCTCGCGGAACAGTACGCTCACAGCGCGGAGCTCGGCGCGGCGACGATTCCTCTTCGGTACCGGCATGGCGTGATGTTGCTCGGTCGCGCGTACGGAGCGCTCGGTCGTCGTGCCGCTGAGGGACTGCCTTCACCGCTCACGCCTGCCGGGTTGCCGGGGCGTGAGCGGGTGCGTCACCTCGTGTCGCTCACCGTGGCGGGGGTGCATCCGAGGGTGCTCGGCTTCACGGCGATTCCTCCGCACGACGCAGCGCTGCACCGCGACCTCGCCGGACTTCCCGGAGCGCACGTATGAGGTGCTCGGCTTCAATGCCAATCGGTCTCGCGACACGGCGGCGACCATCGCGACCTCGGCTTCGACGCAAATCGGTTTCGCGCCACGGCGCTGCACGGCGATCTCTCTGGAGGACGCACATGAGCTCTCGGCACGACGAGATGTCGCTCGGCCGCAGCTCCAGAGCACTGCACCGTCGTGTCGCTGGCGCCTGCACTCGCACGACAGCGCCGCTGCGCACTCCACTTCGCCTCGAACTCCCTGGAGCACGCGCATGACGGCGCCGTTGCGACCGACGCAGGTGACTCCGCCGCTGCAGGTCGTCACCGGCAAAGGCGGCGTCGGCAAGTCGACGTTCTCGGCCGCGCTCGCGCTCGCGGCGGCGAAGCAGGGTCACGCGGTGCTGGCGCTCGAGCTCGGCGAGCCGGGTGGGTTGTCGACGCTCCTGCGCGCGCGGCCGACGGAGCACGGCGTTCCGGTGCAGGCCGCGAAGAACCTCCACGTCGCCTGGTACGACGGTGAAGCCTCGCTCGCCGAGTACATCGTGCGGTTCATTCCGTTCGGCGGGCGGCTCAAGCCCTTCTTCGCACACCCGCTCTACCGCGCGTTCGTCTCGGCCGGCCCGGGCGTGCGGGAGTTGATGGCCATCGGCAAGGTGCGTGACGAGCTGCTCGGTCTGTCGTCGGGGTCGCCGCGGTGGGACCTCATCGTCGTCGACGCGGGCGCGTCGGGGCACGTGCTGCAGCTGCTCGGCATGCCGGCGGCGACGGCGCGGACGTTCAAGAGCGGACTCGCTCATCGCGAGGCGACGCGCGTCTCGGGCACGCTGGCGGATCCATCGATGACGACGGTGCACGTGGTGGCGCGCCCTGAGGTGATGCCGCTCGAAGAGGCGGGGCACGTCATCGAGCAGCTCCGCGCACAGCAGTTGCCGGTGGGGCGGTTGGTGGTGAACCAGTGCTGGCCCGTGCCGCCGGTCGGGGCCGACGAGGCGGTCGCGCGAGTGAAGGCGCGGCGTCCCGACGAGGCTGGCCGTTCACTCGTCGTGGCCGCAGAACGCGCGTTGACCTGGGCGGCGCTGCAGGAAGAGGGCATCACCTCGCTGGAGCACCGGCTCGCCAAGCCCGCGCTCCGGTTGCCGCGCCTGTCGTCGCCGTCGTTCGGGTTGCCGGAGCTCGAGCAACTCGCCGCGTTGGTGTCCGCGGAGGTGTCGTCATGAGTGACGTGCTCGCATCGCTCCTGCTGCGTCACCGCGCGGTGGTGTGCGTCGGGACCGGTGGCGTGGGGAAGACGACGACGGCAGCAGCGCTCGGTCTCGCGGCGGCGTCACTCGGGCGGCGCACCATGGTGCTCACCATCGACCCGGCTCGTCAGCTCGCGCGCGCCCTCGGCCTCGAGACGTTGACCCGCGCTGGAGAGCCGGTGGACACGAAGGGCCTCACCGCGCCGGGGATGCTCCATGCCGGCATGCTCGACCTGAAGGCCTCGTGGGATGCGTTCATCACGCGCCACGCGCCGACGACGGCCGTGCGCGACGCGATGCTCGCGAACCCGTTCTACCAGAAGGTCTCGACGTCCTTCGCGGGCACCACCGAGTTCATGGCCATCGAGGAGCTCTGCCGGCTCGACGAGAGCCGCGCGTACGACCTCATCATCATCGACACGCCGCCGTCGGGCCGCGCCATCGACTTCCTCCGTGCGCCCGAGCGCCTCGAGAAGCTGCTCGCGCCCGAGGTCGCGCGGTGGATTCTGGGGCGGACCGGTGGCGGCGCGTTGCAGGCGGTGACGGGCGGAGCCCGCTTTCTCATCAAGCAGCTCGAGCGCGCGATGGGCACGCGCACGATGAGCGAAGCGTCGGGCTTCTTCACGGCGCTCGACGCGATGTTCGGAGACCTCTCGGGCCGCGCTACTCGGGGCCGCGCGCTGCTCACCGGGAAGGAGACCGCGTTTCTGCTGGTCGTCGCGCCCACGGCGCCAGAGCTGGCTGGTGCGGTCGAGCTGACCGCAGGGCTGAAGGAGATGGCCGCCCCGTTGCGTGGTGTCATCGCCAACCGCGTTCACCCGCTGCCCGGTCCACGCACGCTCGAGACTGACGTCCTCGCCGCCGCCGAGGGAGACGCGAGCGTGACGGCGT
Organism: Myxococcales bacterium; assembly: GCA_030681895.1. Taxonomy (GTDB): domain Bacteria; phylum Myxococcota; class Myxococcia; order Myxococcales; family Myxococcaceae; genus Xiheimicrobium. The sequence goes on from JAUXRI010000102.1 coordinate 48,924, forward strand.
GGCTGCAGCAGACCTGGTCGGCCGCCCGCGCACTCGCGGACGTCGAGCGTGAGCGGCTCGATGCCTTCGCGAAGTCACTCCCGCCTGACGTGGCATGGGTCGAGGTGCCGGAGCTCGAGCACGACGCGCACGCCCTCGAGGACCTCGCGCGGCTCGCGGGGCTGTTGTGTTCGCTCCCGGCGCGCTCGGCGTCAGCCGCGGGGCGTTGAGCAAAGGGCGCTGCTCGCGAAGATCGCAGTCGTCGTCGTCCGCGTTGCCGCAACTCGGCGCGAGTCGGGTTCAGGTCGTCACAGCCACCAGTTCGGTGAGACCAGTGCGGCTGGATGACGCGACCGACTTCCGCAACGTGTCTCTCGCGTGACTCCAGTGAGGTCGCGGTTGACGTGAATTCGCGTCAACCTCGATGCGCCCGGAGTCCCGGACGAGACGTGTCCGAATCATCGCGCCCCAGGCGCCGCTCGAACCTCGGCGCGGAGACCTCTTCGGTCGCAAACTCGTGGCCACGACGGCCTCCAGGAGGAGGGCCAGCGCGAATCGGCCGCGCTAACCTCGAGGTTCAGTCGTTCCGTGGCGAAAGCAGAGCCGCCCGCGGGTCGAGACGACCACGGAGCCCGCGCCTTTCCTTCACGCCCTCCGACACTCGAGGCTTCGCGAGCGCCCTCGTTCACCCCGCGCTCCCCGAGAGCCGTTCCGCAACGCTCCCGGCGTCGAGCGACGACGCCACACTGACGCAACGGTCCACGCCTCGTCAGAGCAGGTCGATGCTCATCACGAGCCGCCGAGCCGTCACCGCCGGGCTCCGGTGCGCCACCGGCATGATGTCCGGCCACTCGCGCCCCTTGAACCAGCCGACCGCCGCCGAGGGGAGCTGCTCGACGGCCGAGGTCTCGTTCACGGCGTACAGCGGTCCACGCACCCACTGCGTGCCGTCACCCGCGAGGGCGGTGAGCAGCTGACAGTGCTGCCGGCTCACGTGAAACGAGGGACACAACGGCGTCTGGGTCAGCGTCACGCGAACACCCACCGCGTCGACCTCGAACAACGCGCTGTGCAGCTCCACGAGCCGGCGCGCGCGCTCGAGCACGGAGGCCGACTCGACGAGCGCTCCCAGCGCTTCCAGCTCCGTTCCCGCAGCGCCGACCTCACCCGTCCACACGAACGGCTCGCGGCGCAGCACCGCCTCGGCGTCAGGCAGCACTGGGAGCCGCCACCACACGAGCGACACATCTTCGTCGTACAGGCGCACCAGCTCGCCGGGCTCCGACACCTCGGTGACCTGCTGCGAGCGCTCCGCTTTGCGGCGCTTCACTTCTTCCACACGAAGCCGCACCGCTGCGCATTCGTGCGCGTCGCCTTCGCGATCTTCCCGAACTCATCTGCGAACGACGGCTCGTACCCGACGGGCTCTCCCGGGGGCGCGTCTCGGTACTCGGCGAGCGGCTCCAGCGTCACCAGACACGCGGCGTCGTCACCCGCGTGGTGCTGCGCGATGGCGAGGTCATTGCGAATCCAGAAACGCTCGAAGCGGTCGACGACCGGCTCACACGTCGTCACCAGCGGCGTCAGCGTCGTCACCGCCTCGGCGAACTTCTTCGCGTCGTAGAGCTTCTTGAACGTCGCGCGCGTCTTCTTCAGCTCGGTGCGGGTACAGCCCTTCGGCGGCGTCAGGTACTTCCCATCGAACGACGCGCGCGCACCGCAGTAGCTGCGACACGTCTCGCCTCCGACTGACGTCACCGCGATGGAGTCTCCCGTCACCACGAACGTCAGCTCACACTTCTCGCCTTCTTCGTTCGCCACGCCAGTCGCGCCCTTCCACACCCCGCCGACCTGACAGACGTGCGCGTTCGCGCCGACGACGTTGATCTCGAAGCGGCCCTTGCCCAGCACCAGCTCACCGGCGCCACCTTCGAAGATGTACGTGCCCGCCTTCGGCTCGACCGGACCCGCGCTCATCACCACTGCCACCATCGCCATCACGTGCATTCGAGCCTTCTCTCACACCGTCCTGCCGACCGGACACCGACGGTTTCTGCTCCACTCCAAACGGGGCTTTCGAGGCGCCGTCCACCCTCACAACCCGCCGTCATCACTCCAGATTCCCTCTGGCCGCGCGTTTGCCCTGTGTCTGTCGTGAAGCACTCACACACCACACGGGAGCACCGAAATGAACTCGAAGCGACTGATGACGATGGCGGCGGTTGCAGGGCTTGGCTTGATGGGCTGTGGCGCTGGCGTGAAGGTCGGCGGCGGCAAGACGGGCGCGGCGCAGGCGCTCCAGGCGGCGTCGGCACCGACGAAGTCGGGCGTGAGCAAGGCGATGGGCGGCATCGATGTCACCGGCTCGGTCGACTACTCGTGCCCGCACGGCGGCTCGGCGTCGCTGAAGAACTTCGCGCTCAGCGTCAACGGCACCAGCGCAGGCGGCGTCGTCGCGCAGACGTTCACGCTCACCTACGTCAACTGCGGCCTGGCGAAGAGTGAAGCCGGCGTCGCCATCTACAACGGCAGCTTCGAGGTGAGTCAGCGCATCGAAGGCTCCGCGGCCGGAGGCATCGTCGAGCAGTCGTTCAAGGGCCGCGTCACCCTCTCGGGCGCGTTCGACGACTTCCTCGAGGCTGACGTCAAGCAGCGCATCGCGGCGTCCTCGCTCGGCCAGGGCTCGGTGTCGGTGAAGCTCGAAGGCAGCCTCAAGACCTCGAGCGGTGCGTACACCTACGCCGAGGACCTCGCCCTCTCAGGCGACCTGCCAATCGAAGTCGCCGCGATGAAGTGAGGCGGCCGCGAAACATCCTTCCCGCAGCGCGACAGCCACTACACTCACCGCCATGCTGCTCTCGCTGATCACCCTGCTGCTCCACGTCAGCCCCGACCTCGAGGAGGGCCGCGCCGCCTCCTCGAGCCTCAAGTACGCCGCGGCCATCACGGCGCTGACGAAGGTGACGACGTCGAACGCGCCGTCGGGGGAGAAGGCCGAGGCGTACGGGCTGCTCGCGCGTGCGTACCTGGCGGTGGGGAAAGCGGCCAACGCGCAGGCAGCGTTCGAAGGGCAGCTCGGTGAAGACCCGATGACCGAGGACCCGTCGGGCGCTCCGAAGGTAAAGCAGGCGTTCCTGGCGGCGAAGCGCGCGCGGTTTCCTCCAGGCACGGTGCAGCTCGCGAAGCGGCCGTCTGGCTCCGACTCGCTCGTGCTCGAGCTGATCAACCCGTGGCGGCTGCCGCTGTCGGTGGTGGCGTGGGAAGCGACGACGGGAGAGTTCACGAAGAAGTCCGTCACGCTCGACGGGCTCAAAGTGGTGCTCGCGCTCCCTGCCGGCTCGAAGACGTGGGTGCAGGCGCTCGACGCGAATGGAAAGTCAGTCGCCACCTTCGCCAGCGCGTCGGAGCCGGTGCTGGGTCCGCCCGCGCCCGTGGTGGCCGTGGTCCCAGAGAAGAAGACGGACGCGCCGGTCGAGGTGAAGACGACGCCGACCACGACTGCGCCGCCGCCGCTGCCGATGACCATCACGCCTGCCGAGCCCGGGATGTCGGTGACCCGCGTGACCGGCTTCGTGCTCATCGGAGTCGGAGCACTCGCGATGATCGCTGGTGGCATCGTCGCGGGCCTGGGCTTCGCCGACTACGCGAAGGGCGACGGCTTTCCCTTCACCATTCAGGACATCTTCGAAGCCCAACGCCTCAAGACGCAGGGTGAGTCGGAGCAGATCGCCGGAGCCGTCATCGGTGGTGGCGGTGTGCTCGCGCTGATTGGTGGAATCGCGCTCGTCGTCGGCGGGAAGTGACGGTCACTCCGTCGCAGCGTCTTCGTCTCCGGCCCACTCGTCGCCCTCGAGCAGCCACGCCAGGGTCTCGGACCGCAGTTGACACGTCGCGAGGAACGTCCCCAGCGCATCGTCGTCGAGCGTCGAGAGCCTCTTCGCATCGAACGCGAGCGCGGCGTGAGGTGAGCCGGAGCTGAAGAGCTGCGTCACCAACACCTGGCTCCACTGCTCGAGCGCATCGACGGCGGCGCCCTGTTTCCCGCGTACCGCCGTCACGGCCGCGCGGTCGAAGCCTTCGTCCACCAGCGCGTCGAACACCACCTCGAGGTTCTCCTCATCGTCCGCGAGCGACGGGTCCGCCGCGATGCCACGGGCCCACGTCTCGGCGCGCGCGGCCTCTTCCAGCGTGGCGAACAAGGCGCGGGCTTCATCGATGAGCGCAAGGTCGCGCACGGTCGCGGAGCCGACGAACGCGGTGACGTCTCCACTGCGTGGCAGCGTGGAGAGCACCGGCGTGACGTCGGCGCGCGCGAACATTGGCGGGAGCTCGGCACGGTTGAGCGCCCACGCGAGCACGGCGAGCTCCTCTGCGGCCCAGCCCACCGAAGCCACGTCATCCTCCGTCCACTCTCCCGGCGGAGCGTCGAAGAGCTCGACCGCGACAGGGCCAAAGCTGGCGTGGAGTCCATGCTCCTCGACCCACGCCTCGAGCTGCTCGACCTCTTTCAACGGAGCGTTACGCGACTCGAGCTCCAGCCGTCGCAGCAGTGACGCGACCGCGAGGGTCCGCAGCGCGACGGTGTCGGGCTCAGGCGGAGCGCCGGCGTCCTCAGGCACCTCATCGTCCACAGGCTCGGGCACGGTCTCGACGAAGGGCGTCGTCGCGTCCTCCGCGACGCTCAGCGCCTGCCCGTCGTTCACCGTCACTTCATCGTCGTCGTCGAACGGTTTGCCCGGAGCCATGGGCACTCCTTACGACGGGCTTCAGCGAATCGTCCCGAACGAGATGCGCGGGTCGCCGACGGCGTAGCGGTTGCGACGCACCATGTCGCCCGAGTTGCCCTCGATGGTCTGCACCCACGTCTTGCCACCCGAGCGGTACACCTTCTCGACGAGACCGGTGTGTTCGGCGAGGCGGCCGCTGCCCGGGCTCCAGTCGAACATGATGATGTCGCCGGGCTTCGGGTTGTTGCGGTTCCAGGTGCCGTTGTTCTTGAGCGTCTGCAGCAGGCTTGGCGTCCACGGGTCGTTCAGCTTCTTGCCGGCCTTCGTGTAGCAGTAGCTCACGAAGTCGGCGCACCACGCCTCGGGGCCACGGCCGAAGTACTTCGAGAACGGGTTCTGGTTCACGCCGCCTTCGCGGAAGCCGAGCCAGCGGCGCGCAGTGTCGAGCACCTTGTTGCGGTAGCCGGCGCCGGCCTCGAGCTTCTTCATCTTCTCGAGCTGGTTCGCTCCAATCTGTCCATCACGCGTCAGGTGGTGGCGCTTCTCGAAGGCCTTCACTGCGCGCTGGGTGCGGGAGTCGAACAGGCCGTCGACCTTGCCGGGGTTGAAGCCGAGCTTCTTGAGCAGAGCCTCGCTCGCCTTCACGGCGCCGCTGCGCTCTCCAATCGCCTGCGCGGGGCTGGCCGGCTTCTTCGAGAGGATGAAGCTCTTCTTCAGCGCCGCCCACGTCTTCGTGTCGACCTGTCCGGAGGAGGGAAGCCCTGACTGTTTCTGGAACGCCTTCAAGGCGCCACCGGTGCGCTCATCGAAGACGCCGTTGGTGTGCGTCGGGTTGAAGCCCGCTGCGCGCAGGTGACGCTGCACGTTCTTCACGGCGTTGCCGCGGGCGCCTTCCGCGAGACCGACCGAGCCATCAGGGTTGCGCTTCGAGGCGGCCTTCGCGGTCGCGGTGTCGAGGCGCGTCTGCGACTTCGTGGGCGCGAGGCGGCGGCGCTCGGGGCGGTGTGACAGCGCCTGGACTTCCTTCTTCAAGATGGCCGCGCCGCGCGAGCCGATGGCGCCCGTGGCCTTCTTGATGTCGGGTTGATCAGCCTTGAACTTCTTCACCGCGTCGGCGGTCTGCCGCGAGAACACGCCGTCGGCCTTGCCCACGTCGTAGCCGAGCTTCTGCAGGCGCTGCTCGACCGTCTTGATGGCTCCAGACTTCTGGCCGATGGACGCGAAGAAGTCGTTCTGCCGCGCGCGAATACGTTTGCCGGTGGAGCGCATCTTCTCGAGCGTGCGCGCATCGACCGCGCCGGTGACGGGAAGGCCCCACGCGCCCTGGAAGCCTTCGACGGACTTCTTGAAGGCGGGCGACTCTTTGCCGTCGACGGTGCCGGGGCTGAACCCCGCGAGCTTGAGCAGCTTCTCGGCTTCACGAATCGTCGCGGCCGGCGTCGCAGCCGGAGTCGACGGCGGCGTGGTGACGACGGGGCGCGGTTGGATGGGGAGAGGCATGTAGGGAATGGTCGGCCGGGGGCGGGCTCACGACCTGAGAAGAAACGCCAAGCGGGCAGACAAACCGGCGGGCATTTCGTCGACCATTCTCGAGCGCTTTTTCGCCCGTCAGCGCGGCTTCCACGCCAGCCGGCGCGCGAACGTCATCACGTGCTCGAAGTCTTCGAGCTCGAGCGGGTGCTCCTTCTTCCGAAGCACGAACGCGGGCGACCAGCTGCGTTGCTCCAGCGCGGCGCGAAACGCCTCCATCGTTGGGCGCTGAATCGTGTCGCCTTCCGCTGCGACCAGGAGCGTCGGCCTCGGCCGCTCGTCCACCGTCACGCTCGTCACCAGCCCGGCGTGCAGCACCGCGTACCCCGACGCCTGGAGCGTGCCCGCCTCGAGCAACATCGACGTGCAGTACCCACCGTTCGAGTAACCCACGATGAGCGGCGCCGGGAGCTTCCGGTCGACTCGTTTCGCCACCTCGTCGAGCGCGCCAGCGATGCGGCGCATCACCTCGGCCACGTCACTCGTGCGGCTCTTCGCGGACGGCCAGCACCACCACGTCTTGTACTCCGCCGACCAATCGCAGAGACCCGGAGCACCACGCAGCGCGATGACCGTGACGTCGGCTTTCCTGGCCGCGGGCGTCACGAAGCCGAGCTCGCGTCCGAAGAGTGACTCGTTCGGCGCCATCATGCCCGGCAGGTAGACGACGACGCCGGGCGCTCCACCACGGCGGAAGCAGCCGGGCGTCTCGAGGGGCTCCCAGCCGGTGGGACACAGCGACGCCTGCACCAGCATCAACACCAGCGTCGTCATGCGTGCACGTCAGTCGCCGAAGCACACGCCGATGTCTCGGCCCGTCATCAAGGTGTCGCTGTCGAGAGGCACGGCCTTCATGCGTCCGGCGACCTGCTCGAGCGGCACGTACTGCACGTTCGGATGCGCGAGGCTGACCATCACGTCCGACAGGCCCTCTTCGAGCGCACGCACGGCAGCGGCTCCGAAGCGCAGGGCCGCGAGGCGGTCGAACGAGGTCGGCGAGCCACCCCGCACGAGGTGGCCGAGCACCACGACGCGCGTCTCTTTGCCGGTCTTCTTCGCGAGCGCGCGCGCGACCAGGTCGCCCATGCCGCCCAGCCGCTCGGCCTGGCCCGCCTCGGCCTGCGCGAGGATGGCGCGTTGGCCATCGATGACGCGGGCGCCTTCGGCGACGACGACGAGCGAGTACCCGCGCCCGTACTCGTCACGGCTGCGAATCTTCTCGGCCACCTTGTCGAGGTCGAACGGAATCTCAGGCAACAGAATCGCGTGTGCGCCGCCCGAGATGCCCGAGTGCAGCGCAATCCACCCGGCGTAGCGCCCCATCATCTCGACCACGATGACGCGCTGGTGGCTCTCGGCCGTCGTGTGCAGGCGGTCGAGGCACTCGGTCGCGAACGAGACCGCGGTGTCGAAGCCGAACGTGGTGAACGTCTTGTCCAGGTCGTTGTCGATGGTCTTGGGAACGCCGACGACCTTGAGGCCCAGCTTGCCGAGCGCGTGCGCGATGGTGAGCGAGCCGTCTCCGCCGATGGAGATGAGGGCGTCAATCTGCTTGCGCGCGAAGAACTCGACGATCTCCTTCGAGCGGTCGATTTCCTTCACCGAGCCGTCCGCCATCTGCAGCGGGAAGGCCATCGGGTTGCCCTTGTTGGTGGTGCCGAGAATCGTGCCGCCGAGGTGGGCGATGCCGCGCACGCGGTCACGGGTGAGGCGAATCAGGCCGCCGTCTTCGTAGCGCTCGGGGAAGAAGATGCCGTTGAAGCCGTCGTGCACGCCGTAGCACTCCCAGCCGCGGTTGATGGCGGCGAGGGTGGCGGCACGAATGACGGCGTTGAGGCCCGGGGCGTCTCCGCCGCCGGTGTTGATGGCGACACGTCGAATGCTCATGCGGCCCTTCTACCCGGGGCCGTGACGGCGCGACGGGAAACTGTGCGCTCGACGCTCGCGCGCGCGTCAGGGCGGGCTCGACCTCGTGAACTCGAGAATGGCCGAGGGCGTGAAGCCCACCAGCGGCTTTCCCTTCAGGTGGTGGTCGAAGAACCCGACCGTCGTCGCGCGCAACACCCTGGCCATCTCGGCGCGGTCGATGGGCCCCAACGCACGGGCCATCATCGAGAGGTTGTTCATGTCGGTGAAGTTGAGGTGCGAGGCGCCGCGCAGCACGGCTCCGAAGCCACCGGCCGTCAGGAGCGCGTCGTTCATGCCTTCGCTGCGAGCCGTGGCGGCGCCCACCTTCGACGCGTCGGCGTACAAGAAACAGAACGGCACCCGCAGCGCGTACGGCGCGTCGCCCGGGAGCGGCAGCTGTGGCCCGTCGAAGTTCATGCCCGCGAGCACCCGGCCGTCGGTCATCGCCAGCTGGCCCGCGACGATTCCACCGAGCGAGTGGCCGAAGACACCCACGTGTGTGGCGTCGATGCTGTCCTTCAACGGAATGGTCTTCAGTTGGTCGAGTACGATCTCAGTGTCGTGCCGCCACGCTGCGGCGACGGGCTCGAGCGCGGCGTAGGTGCGGTGCCTGGCGAGGGCCTTCATCGCGACGAGCAGGCTGGCAGGGTCCTTCGCGGCGCGTGCGCTCGCCATCAGCGGCTCGACCTCGCGAACGTTCTGCTCGAGCGACTTCAAGCCGGCGGCGACCTCGACTCATGCGGGGTGATCAGCGCGGTGACGAAGGCTCGTTCCGTCGGCGAACTGCACCACCAGCGACTCGGAGGGATGGCCGACGCTGAGCACGACGTAGCCGTGGCTCGCGAGCTCCTCCATCAGCGAGGTGCTCTGCTTCTGGAACGAGCCGAAGCCGTGGTTGAAGAGCAGCACGGGGCAGCGACCCGGCACGACAGGCGCGTTCAGCCGGCTGTGTGACGGGTTCTGCGGGAGCAGGAACTTCGGCACCCGGGTGAAGTCGGCCAGCGCCGCGCGCACCACGTCGTCCAGGTACGGCTCTCGGGGCTCGGCGCTCGGCTGAGCCGGGTACCAGGCCTGCACCGGAATGAGCCGCGTCGAGCCTGCTTCCTTCACGTCGAAGCGGGTGGTGCCGAGCTGGTGTTCACCGCTCGGCGGAGGAATCACCACGCGACGCCCGAAGAGGAAGGCCATGCTGTGAGTGTGTGACGTCGTCGCGCGGTGTCGAGGAGTGCGGTCGGTACGGCGGCGCTCGTGCCTGTCAGGCCCGATGAGATGGGGTTCTGCGTCGGTTCACTCGGCTTCGAGCAGGGTCACCCGGCACTCGTAGTGCGGTGAGGACAGGTCGACGACCTCGACCTCGCCAGTCGTCTCGTCGAAGCGGCCGAGCGCGATGGGCACGCGGCCTCCGGTCAGCGCGCTCAACACGACGAGCGGGAGCGTGCCCGCGAGGTCTCTCACCGTCGGCGCGGTGGCCTTCTTCACGAACGAGATGCGGCCGGCGAATTGCCAGACGCTGAAGAAGCCGCGTTCGCGGGTGCCGGCATCGAGATGAACGCCAGCGAGCGTCGTGCGGGCCGTCTCCATCACCCACGTGTCGAAGGGCTTGAGTCCCGACGGCTGCGCGAGGCGGAGCTCGAGCACCGAGCCATCGGCGGCCTGCGTGAGGGCGACGTGGGCGATCAGCTCTTTGCCAGCGCGACCATCGGCGAACTCCTGCAGCCGCGCGCCTGCCGAGAGGAACTGCACGAAGTTCTGCATCTCGGGTGAGCCGGCCTTCGCCAGGCGCATCAACGACTCGGGTTGTTCGATGGCCGGGTTCCAGCCCTCGGGCGTGTCGTACGGAGCGCCGGTCTTGCCGTACCGCTCCGCGCCCGTCTGCCACGCGTCTTTCACGGCGTTCACCACGGCCTTCGGGTCGTCGAGGCCGATGAGGTCGGGCACGGTGTCGGTCGCCGCAGCGAGCTGTTTCTGCAGGTCGGAGTACTCGGCGTCGACGATGCCGTTCGTGACGCGTTGACGACGCAGCGACGAGCGCACCCAGCCGTCGACGCGGTCATGCACCCGTTCAGTCTCTTCAGCGAGCAGCTCGTCTTCGCTCGGCTCGTCGCCAGGGTGGAGTGTTCGGCCGGTGGACTCCGAGCCTCCAGGCACGGTTCCGAGCACGTCGTCGCTCGGCGTGAGGCGCACGCGCGATGGAGCGGAGGCGGTGGCGTCTGCGGGTGGCGTCGCGACGGCTTCGACCACGACGGGCTGCTGATCAACGCGCGGTGACGTCGAGCGCACCGTGGACCGCTGCGACGTCGGTGGCGGCGCCGGGGCTGGCGGCGGGGGCGGCAACACGTCAATCCACGTCAGTGGCGCGGCGCGCGGCGGTGGAGGGAGCGGCTCATCGAGACGTTGCTCGCGGACCCAGACGATGAGCGCGAGGTGGCCTGCCATCGAGAGGCCGATCGCCATCGCGCTGCGCCAGGAGGAGCGCCCCATCGGCTCGCGTACGGCCGCGGTGGCTCGCGATTGCACCTGGATGGGCATCCCTGGTGCGTCGGGGGAGTGCTGTTCTGAAATATGCCGTAAACCAAGCTGCACACATCGTAACCCAGCCGGGTCAACGGGCAGACGCTTCGCACTCACACCCCGGAGAACCGATGCAACAGCACCTGAAGAATGCCGCGATGTTGGTGGCGCTCGTGATGACCTCGAGCTGCGCCGGCGTGATGAAGGAGCTCGGCGTGGGGCCGAAGCGAAACGCCAGCAATGAGGTCTCGAGCGCCATCAAGGCGCGGGATGTGTCGAGGCTCACCGCGCTCTGCGACGACGAGACCCTCGGCTCAGTCGAGCGGGAGCCGAGGCATGCCGCGTGCGCCGAGCTCGTGGCCATCAAGTCCAACGAAGACACTGGTGACTGCTCGACGGTGGTGGAGCGCTCCCGGAGCGCGAAGATGACGCGGGCCGACCTCGACGCGCCGGTCGACTTCTCGTCGAGGTGGGCTGCCCGGCTGGCGAAGTGCGAGAAGTACGACGAGATCTTCGAGCAGTTCGCGCATCTCGGAGAGGGCCGCGACACCTCCACCGGCGTGCAGGTACTGCAACGGCTCGAGCGTGACGGCGTGCCGCTCTTCGCTGCGTTCGGCCGCTACGCGCGGGAGCACGCGGGCCCATCGTTCCTCAACGTCAAGGCTGCGTCGTATGCCGGCTCCCACATCGGCACGTGGCTTCTCCTCGCTGGACGCCGTGACCAGTGCTCGATGCTGCTCAAGGCGCTGACCGACGCACCCGAAGGCGTGCGCGTCGGCCTGCTGTTCTATTTCGAAGAGGCCGGCTGCAAAGCAGAAGGCACCGCCGTCGCCCTGAGCCTGCTCGCGGCGAAGAAGGACACCTCGCGCGTCAGGAGCTGCGCGTCCCTCGGCAAGCTCGGCGCCACCACGGCGCAGCCACAGCTTCAGCTGCTGGCCGACTCCGACAGCTTCTTCGTCGTGCGTGAGACGGTGACCAACGGACGGGTGTACGGCGTCAAGGTCTTCCCGGTGCGCGATGCCTGCCGTGACGCGTTGACCAGCCTCAAGCTGCAGCCGGCCCGCAAGTAGGCGTCCACGTCACTCCACGTCAGCGACGCTCGTCTGACCGCAAGGGCGATCGCGAACACTGCCATCACGCTCGCGCGTCGTCGGCGCGGGAGTCGAAAGTGGGTCGACTACCTGGGTGCGTCTTCTTCCGAGATCAGCTCGCGCAGCACCGCGTAGTCACCCGGGCTCGCCTCGACGAAACCCGTCACCCGCTCGATGGAGCCGCTCTCGCCACCGACCGGCTTGAACGCGAACAGCGCCACCTTCAGTGCGTCGAGCTCTGCCGTCGGCACGCCCGGCCCCGCGACGATGGTGTCTTGTGGCGAGCGCCCGGTGATGGCGATCTGCCGGAACGTCGACACGTCGATGCCTTGCGTGACGGCGTTGACGAACACACCCGAGTACGTGCCGCCCGCCTGACACCGCTTGTCCGCGAGGTCGCGCAGCACCTGCAGGTGGTTTCCGCTCTTCACCACCGACACGTCCTTCGCCCAGTCGAGCCCTGCCTTGCGCGCCGCCATGCGTGGAAACAGCAACCCCGTCGTGGAGTCATCGTCGGGAATGCAGAACGTCTTGCCCTTCAGGTCGGCCACCGTCGAGATGCCGGAGCCATCGCCCGCGAGCAGCACGCCGTCGGTGCCCGAGGCGCCGCCCACCAGCTTCAGCGCGACCGGTTGAACCCGAGCGTCGCGACGTTCGGTGCGCACGAAGAGCGTCGGCGGCAGTGACGCGTACTGCACGCCTCCGTCGAGCAGCTGCGCCGCGAGCTCGTGATAGCTCGAGGAGTAGACGAACTGCACCGGCCGGCCGGTCTTCCGCTCGAGGTGGCGCCGCAGCGGCTCGAGGTCGGCCGACAACACCGCGACATCGACCGTCGGTGGCCAGCCCACCAACAGCACCGGCCCACTCGGCGGTGGCCGCAACACGCGCACGGCCAGCCCTCCACCAAGCACCGTCGCGACGAGCGCGAGCGCGACTGCCAGCGCCAGCTCCTTCACCGTCAACCCGGTGCGCGTCGACACCCGCGCGCTGAGGGACGCCTTCGGCATCGTCTCGCCGGTGTTCGGCGCCTTCCCGTCCTTTCCCGGCTCGTCCCACGTCGTGCGCTCTTCGTCCTTGAAGCCCTCGACCTTCGCGCGCTCGACCGCCGCCTTCACCTCGGACTCGTTGGCGCGCAGCACGTCGCCCAGCACCTCGCCGACGAAGGCCGCGAGCTGATCAGCACCATGTTTGAGGCCGACGGAGTCAGCCGCGGCTTCGAGCTCGCGACGAAAGACGTCGGCGGTGGGCTGCCGTTGCTCACGGTCGAGTGAGAGCGCGCGCATCACCACTTGCGAGATGGGCTCCGGCAGCTCGGCTCGGAAGTCCGTCGGCCGCCACGCGTCGGCGGTGATGATGGCCTGCATCGTCTCGAGGTCGGTGTCTCGCTTGAAGAGGCGGCGCGAGGTGAGCAGCTCCCACGTCACGATGCCGAGCGCGAAGACGTCACTGCGCCGGTCGAGCTTCTGCTGCTGCACCTGCTCCGGCGACATGTAGTGCAGCTTCCCCTTGAGGCTGCCGCTGCGCGTGGTGTCGACGCCGAGCTCGGTCGCCTTCGCGATGCCGAAGTCGAGGAGCTTCACGTGCCCGCCCGCCGTCACCATCAGGTTGTGCGGAGAGATGTCGCGGTGGACGAGACCGAGCGCTTTGCCTTCCGGGTCCGTCAGCTCGTGCGCGGCGTGCGCGCCTGCACAGGCCTGCGCCATCAAGCCGACGACGACGCCGATGGGAAAGGGGCGCTCCTGCTGAATCGCCGCGCGCAGGAGGTCGCGAAGGCTCACGCCCAGCACGTGCTCCATGACGATGGAGGGCGTGCCGTCGGCGTCGCTGAGCTCGTGAATCTGCACGATGTTCGGGTGCGTGAGCCGCGCGACCCAGCGAGCCTCTTGCAGGAACATTTCGCGGAACGCCGGCTGCGACGCGAGGTGGGGCAGGGCGCGTTTGATGACGACGAGCCGCTCGAAGCCGTGCGGGCCACGCTCCAGCGCGAGGAAGATTTCCGCCATGCCGCCGATGTCGAGCCGGTGCACGAGCTCGTAGCGGCCCACGTGTCGGCGTTTGAAGTCGGAGGGGCCGTCGGACATCTCGACGACAGCGTACTGCCTCTGCGTCCGCCAGACGTCAGGAGCTGGGTGGCGACGTCAGCCAGACAGCTGTGGGAGTGCAGAGGCGCCAGGAGGAGAAGCGACGCGCCGGAGCAGTCACACAGCTCCGAGCCCTCGCGCGGCCGGAGGTTTGAGTCAGTGGGCGCATGAGGGCCCAGTCGAAGAACCAGGTCGGTCACCCGAGCGATTCCCATGCAACGGGTCCCTCGCCGCTCTCGTGTTCAGCGACGCCAGACGAGGTGAGCAAGAGGGCACTCTGGAGACAGCTGGCGCGTCAGGTGCGCGCACGCGGGCGAGGTGCCGTTGACCACGAACGCGTCGCAGCGCATCTGCGGTGTCTGAGGCCTTGGTGGCTTGGCCTGGAAGCAGGCGACGTACTGTTCGACGATCATCCGATCAGCATCGGTGCAGTTCGTCAGAGAGCCCGAGCAGGTGGCCTCAGGAAGACTCTCGAGGTGCGCATCGCAGAAACCCGGTGCGCCCATCGTCGTCGAGCCGCACACGCCACTGCAGGGCGCAAAGCCTTGCAGGCTGCGGTCTGCCGCAGTCATGAGGCGCTCGCAGGCGCTGGGCGGACCACACGCTGCGAGTGGAGCCAGCACAGACAGTGCAGCCATGACCTGAATGCAAGTCTTCACGGTCGTTCATCGCTCCAGTGGCACGTCTCCTCGCAGTTCCTGCCAGACAGATGGAAGCGCGTCACCAACCGAGCAGCCCCTCTTCGACGGCAGAGACGCGAGGTGGGAGTGACGTGCTGGGAGGACCGGCGACGAGCGCCTGATCAGTTCGTGGTGCGGCGCTGGCGCTCGAGATGTGAGATGAACCGAGCCCCGCTGCAGGCAGTTCGTCGCGGCGAACAGTCGGTCATCGGGGTGCGGGCGCTCCGCCGTGAGCGCACCGCCGCAGGTTGCTCGCCGGGGGAGTTCGAATGTCGCGTCTGACCGTTGGACTGTGCAGTGTCTGCCTGGCCGGGTGCCTCGATTTGACGGTGCCAGAGCCTCCTGGGCCCGGCTCCGTCAGTGGGCGTGTGGTGTTGGCCGAGCCGGGAAGCAGTGAGCGGCGGCCGCTCGGCGGGGCCGAGGTGCGCGTGCTGGGCTCGGGCCTCGCCACCACCACCGCGCCAGCAGGCACCTTCGTGCTCGAGAACCTCGAGCTGACGAGCGGGCTGTTGTTGGTGCGTGCCGAGGTCGGCGGGGTGGCCCGACAACGCGTCGTGCAGCTGGCTGACTTCGGCACCGGTGCTCGCCGCAGGGTGAACCTGGGCGACCTGGTGCTCGGCGAGAACGCTCGGGTGCGCGGCAAGGTGCTGCGGGTCGACGTCCTGCCCGCGCGGGGCGGCCACGGCGGCAGCACCGTCTTCGTGCCAGCCGGGCCCTTCACGGCCACCACCAACGACGACGGCAGCTATTCCTTCGAGCAGATGCCCGAGGGCCCCGTCGAGCTGTTCGTCTTTCGCGCGGGCTACGAGCCGGCCTCGCTCGGAGGCCTGCGGCTGCGCTCTGGTGAGACCGTCGAGCTGCGAGACGTGGTGCTCAAGGAAGCGACGTCGCTGGCGCCGGGGACGGTGCGGGGCTCGCTGGCCTTCGTGCCCACGGCGGTCGGTGTCGGCGACGCGGCGGTGCGCCTGGTCTCGCCCGAGACCACCCTCCCGGTGCCGGTGGCCGAGGACCTGAGCTTTCAAGCGGCGTCGGTGCCGGTGGGCCTGTACCGCCTGGTGGCGTCACGCAGCGGCTACACCAGCGTCGACGTCATCAACGTGCTGGTGACGTCGGGACGGGAGACGAACTTCGGCGCGGTCACCTTGACCACCCAGCCGGCCTTCGACGCCGGGCCGATACCGCTGCCCTTCGACGCGGGCGCCTTTGACGCCGGTGATGCCGGGATGGGCGATGCGGGCGTCCCCGACGCTGGAGGTGTCGACGCTGGCGGAGTCGACGCTGGCGGAGCCGATGCTGGGGGCCTTCCCGACGCTGGCGCTGGGGTCGCCTGCACACGACAGAACGACTGCACGCAGGGGTTCTGGTGTGACGTCAACCGCTGCGTGCCGTTGTGCACGAGCAGCGCGGACTGCGGCTTCAACCGCGCCTGCGACCCGACGACGCGCACCTGTGTGCTGTCGTGCGTGGGTCAGTGCCCGGCAGGCACCCTCTGCAACGCACAGAACGTGTGCCAGGCCGTGTGCGACGCCACCTTCCCGTGCCCAACGGGCCAGCGGTGCAGTGCAGGTCAGTGCGTCCCCGAGTGCACTCAAGCGGCCGACTGCAACAGCCCCTTCCTGACGTGTGACCTGGGCATCTGCAAACGCAACGGCACCTGTGTGACTGACCTCGACTGCTCCCGGGAACAGCTGTGCGTCACGGGCCAGTGCGGCGCGCGGCCCACGGCCACGGCGCCCAGGCCCGACGGAGGGGCGTGGCTCGACGGCGGCGCGTTGTTCACCTGCACCCAACCGTGCCACTGCAAGGTCGGCGAGCGCTGCTCCGACGGCTTCTGCGAAGTCGACGTGGTGCCCAACCGCTTCGTGGCGCGCGATGCGGGCGGCACTGGCCTCACCGCGGCGACGCCCACCGGGGCGCTGCTCGGCACCGTGGCCGCGGGCAACGTGGTGGTCGGCCTGCTCGCGCAAGACACCTGGGACCTGGGCTCGGCGACGTTGTCGGTCCCCGGCAATACGCACCTCGCGGGTGGCTTCACGGTGTGCGGCGCCAACCGGTGGGTGAGGGACACGGCGGCTCGCACGGTGGTCACCGGCGTCGGCACCCCGGGGCCCGGCAATGCGTTGGTCGCGGCGTACGCTTCCGTGGTCTCGGGCACCCGCAGCAACGTCGCCGTGTCGGGCCTCTCGGTACGGGCCACCGGCACTGGGCGCTGCGGCACCACCGCGGCCGACTTTCGCTTCGTCAACGGGCTGACGCTGGAAGATGTCGACGGCGACATTCAGCTCGGCGCCTGCCTCGTGTCAGGCCGCTCGACGCTGTTCGGGGTCTCTGACTCGACCAACGTCGTCGTGCGGCGCGCGCGGTTGAACGGGCTGTCGATGATCAGCGGGAGTGCGACCTTTGGTTTTCTGTACCTGGGGCGCAGCGGCGGCCTGCTCGAGGACCTGTCGACGGCCGACGTCTCGGTGCTCACCGACTATCGGGGCCTCGAGGTCGACGCTCCGTCCACCGCGACCGTCGTGCGTCGCGTCAACCTGGGTCGCGTCACCAGCGGCACCAGCCAGGTCGTCTCGCAGGTGTTCGTGCACGACTGCGTCGAGACGCCGCTCGTCGCGCAAGACCTCACTGCGTCGTGGCCGGTGTCGACCCAGGTGGCCTTCGGAGCCGGGCATGTCTTCGTCTTCAACCAGTGCAATCAGCTCAGCCTCTCGAGGCTCAAGGCCACCTCGCTCGGGCACACGGGCGTGCTGTATGGCAACAACCAGGGGCTGTTCCTCGACAACGCGGGCGGCACCGTCGACGACGTCGACCTCGACATCCCCACGTCGGGGAACCCGGTCACCAACACCATGGGGCTTCACGTCGGCGGGCCCCGTGCCACGTTCGTGGTGAGCAGGCTCACGGTGCGTTCCACAGGTGGAGGTTCACTGGCGGCGAACGGTATCGGCGTTCAGGGCGTTCGTATCGACGGCGCGGTGAACCTGGGGCCGTTGTCGATTCGCCAGGCGTCCATCTCCATTCGCGCGAACGAGTCCCCTGTGGGGGTGAACGTCGTCGGCGGCTTGTTGGGTACCAACATGAGCGTCACCGACAGCGTCATCGACGTCGAGGGGCAGGGGGCCTGTAACCGCGACGTGCTGGGGGTGCTGACCACCGGGCCCGTGCGGCTCGAGCGCAACCTCATCACCGCCTCGAATGGCGCCTTCGTCAGTGGGGTGTACCTGAGCACCGCGGCGCCCGTCGTCGAGCTGTATGGCAACAGCGTTCGGCTCGGGGTCAGCAACGGTTCCTCGGCATGCCGTTCGTCAGGCTCGTCGAGCATCTGGGGGGCGCATGCCGTCGACGTCTCGAACGGAGCGACCTTGCGGGCCATTGGCAACACCTTCGACCCTGCCGGCCTGCCGGGTCAAACGGGCCCGACCGTGGGCGTCGGGTGCGATGGGGCCGCGTCGCTCACCCTGGGTTCCAACATCATCGTCGGAGGCCGTGGCCCCGAGGCCCGCATGATCGGCCCCGCTTCACAGCCCGGGTTCTTTTCGTGTTTCAACGCGAGCCTCGCGCCAGGCATCACCAACAACTACTTCGTGCAGACCTTCGCGGGCGCGACCTCTCCTCGAGAGTCGCTGTTTGACGGCGGTGTGCTGCTGAACGGCGGGGTTGGCAGCGGCAACACCTTCGGCGGCACGAGCTCGTGCTTCGCCGTGCCCGCGAATCTCCCCGACGGAGGGTTCGGGTTTCCCCACTTCCTCGCCCCGGGCAGCGCCTGCGCAGACAAGGGCGTCATCGGCGCCCGGGTCGACACGACCCTGTTGCCGCTCGACCTCTTCGGCCGCCCCCGTGATGGAGGCCTCGGCCCAGACATCGGTGCCGTCGAAGGCCCGTGAAGTCACCACCGGCCGCTCGACGCTCCCTCGACGCCTGATCAGCTCACGCGTCGATCGATCGTTTCATCCACGGTCGCGGATCAAGACCGTGCGCGAGCAGCGGCTCGAGCACCACTCTGCGCAGGGAGCGGCGCGCCACCCCGAAGTAGGTCTTCGCGTCCATCCAGCCGAGGCGGTCTTCGGCGGTCTCATCTTCGAACACCGGAATGAACGGCCATCGATCGATGACCGCGTCCATCGTGAGCGCGGCCTGCTTCGAGAGGTGCAGGCGGTCGTCGTCGGAGAGTTGCTCGTCGACCCAGTCGAGGAAGATCCACCCGAACGCTCCGTGCGCTGCTTCGTCCTTCACGATTCGCCCGAGCACAGCCTTGATCAACGGCTGCTTCGTCGCGTGCCACGAGCCCCTCAGAATGGGAATGCTCAGCGCTTCGCCGACACAGAAGTTTCGGACGACCAGCTCGGCAGCGGCGAGGGTTGGGGTCAGCTCGGGCGCGGGCAGGACGATGGTGGCCCTGGGGTCGTACGAGATGGGAGCGCCACCGCCGAGCAGCTGCGCCAGCCGCGCGCACAGCTCGACGTGCACCATCTCATCGAGCGCAAAGCGGCTCGCCATCGCGACCATGTCGATGGGCGCGCGGCAGGCAATCAACGCCTGCAGCGTCGCAGCGCACGCCGCCCCGGTTCGATGTTCCTGAAAGGCCGCTTCGGTCCACGTGCTTCGTGCGGCGAGCACTGCAGCGGGGCTGGCCCGCGAGAGGTCGAGCGAACCCCACGGAAGGCGCTCCACCTCGGGTCGCAGTTTCCGGTACCGGCGCTCGACCGCGCCACCCCACATCGACAGCTCGAACAGCACGTGCCCAGCCTTCATCGGTCGCCGCCGAGGACGCCTCCGTCCGAGCCGCCGTCTGGTTCGTCGTTGGGCTGCTCTCTATTCTGCGCGCACGGGTCCTGAACGCCGCCGTCTCCGCAACTCCTGGCAGGCAGGTTTCCGCACGACAGGCTTCCGCTCGCCATCGTCAGCAACGCGATGCCGGCTCCTGCCATCAGCAGCGGCTTCGCTTTCCGCTTCGGTCCCTTGAACTGCTCGCTCATCTTGCCTCTCTTGCATCGAGCCCGGCGCGCTCGAGGGAGAACCTAGTTCAAGACGACGCCATCGAGGAACTGGTCACGCCGAGCCTGGTACCTCTGCTCGGTGGGGCTCGTTCGCGTCAGGTCTTTCGCGACGTGTTGGCCACCCGCGCTTGTGGAGCGCGCGCCCGGCGGGCCCTTCACTCAGCTTCCTTCTTCGTTCGTCTTCTCTGCCCCTGGCACGGGCGGCGAAGTCGCCTCGAACGAGTCGACCTGCTCGTCCGCACGCTTTGCCTCCTCCGCCTGTCGGCGCGCGAGTTCGTTCGCCGCAGCCTCTGCGATCGCCGCCTCTCGAGTGTCAGCATCGATCGACTCGAACTCGCTCATCAGCGACTCGGTCGACAGGCCTCCGGAAGGGATGAACACGGGCCGCGGAGGAATCGGAGCGGCTGCGGGCTCGATGCGCGCGGCTTCATTCGACGCGGTCTCCTGCGCTCCGGCGGCCTGCGGGTCTGCGTCGGGCGAGGCGAACCTGCTCAGCAGCGACTCGGTCGACATGCCGCCCTCAGGAGCGAGCGCTGGCGTCGGCTCGAGCGGCTCGTCGACGGCGGGCACAGCGTCAGGCGCTGGTGGCTCAGCGTGTTGGCCCTCGTCCTGATGCGCGCTCTCGATGGGAGAA
This sequence comes from Myxococcales bacterium, assembly GCA_030681895.1. Taxonomy (GTDB): domain Bacteria; phylum Myxococcota; class Myxococcia; order Myxococcales; family Myxococcaceae; genus Xiheimicrobium. The sequence continues at coordinate 69,062 of JAUXRI010000102.1, forward strand.
GGGGGCACTTCCGAAGCCGGCTCGAAGGCGTCCACGTTTGTGGCGAGTTCCCTCGCCGCTGCCGCTTCCACTCCCGCTGCTTGCGTCTCGGCATCGAGCGACTCGAACTCGCGCATCAGTGACTCGGTGGACATCCCGCCCTCGGGAATGAACTCGGGGCGCGGCTCCATCGGGTCGTCGGTCAGGAGAGCGAGATCATCAAGCGACGCGCTGAAGTCGGACGGCGGAATGGCGGTGGGAGGACCAGCGGGCTCGTCAGGCATCACCACCGGCACCTTCACGCCGCCGCGCAGGTCGACGCGCGACCCTCTCGAGCCGGAGTCGAAGCCATCGACCTGCGGACCCGCAGTCCGCTGCGCTGGTGGCCTGACGTCAGGCCGCTTCTTCTCGGGCGCGCGCTCGTGCAAATCGTTGCCGAGGACGAAGTCCAGGAGCTTGAGCAGTGGGCGAAAAGGGTTCACGGACGGAAGGGACACGAGGAACAAAGCAGGATTCTGGGCGAAGGGTCGAGTGCGAGGCAACGCGGTCGACGTCCGGTGGTGGCTGAGTCGTGACGAGCCCGGCGGGCGGTCGTCGCCCCATGAAGGGCCTCCGCGCCACCCTGAAGCAGCGGCTCCTCATCGCTCGACTGCCTCTCCAGGCTGACCTCATCAGGCCGCTCGCCGTGTCGCGCCAGCGTCGGCCGCATGGCTGACCGGGCGCCCACGGCTCAACGTGTCGGCGCTCGAAGTCGGAGAGCGGACTCACCATTCGTCAGGAGCGCTGCAATCGCCCCGTGCGCGAAGTGCTCCCGCGCCTCCACGGACGGCTCCGTGGCGAGGAACGCGTCGAGGGTGACGCCGGCTTCGTGCGACAGCGCCAGCACACGCTTCGTGCACAGCTCGCGGAAGACCTGAGGCACGCGGAGGCCAGGCACCTGATGAGCGCGTTCGCGGTACCGCTCCAGCGCGTCGGCTTCATGCGCGTAGTCGGTCTCGCGGATCAGCACGTCTTTGAGCTCGGCGAAGACGGCCGTCACGTCGAACTGCTTGAGCTGCACCGCGAGGAACAGCCGGGCGATGCGCTCGAGCAACGCGAGGTCGCTGTCGATGGTGTCGGCGATGCCGCGGAACTGCACCTTGAGCACGATGGCGTGTGACTGGCCGTCCAGCGTTCGCCATGTCGCGCGATGCACCTGGCCAATCGACGCGCTCGCGAGCGGCGTCTGTTCGATGTCGAGCTGGGCCATGCGCTCGGCCCCGAGCTCGTCGCGGAGAATCGACTCGATCTCCTCGAACGCCACCGTCGAGCCCGACGCCTGCAGTTGGCTCAAGATGGTGATGACCTCGGGCGGGAGCACGTCGCGCAGCTCCATGCTGAGCAGTTGCCCGGCCTTCATCGCGGCGCCCTTCAGCTGACCGAGGCTCTCGACGATGGCGCGCGCCTGTTCGACCTGGACACGCACCTGCTCGGCCTGCTGTGCGAGCGCTTCGCCACGCTCGATGGCGCGGCTCAATCGGCCTTTCACTTCTTCTTTCGCGAGGCCTGCGGCGAGTGACACGAGGCGGCTGGATCGGCTCCAGATGGAGCGGGGCGGCGCGTGCTTCGACATGAACGTCTTACCTTCCGTGGGTTGGACGCAGCGGGTTCGCAGGCAGCTCGAACGGCACCTCGGCGTCGCCGAAGGTGAGCGAGACCGAGCGTCGCCAGTACTTCTCGCCGAGACGAAGGGCCTGCAGCTTCGCGCCCGGGATGAAGCGCACCACGTCATCCATTCGGCGGACGACGCCGCTGAGCAGTCGGGGCGCGAGGTCCCACGTGCCTCGAGGCAGCTCGAGCGCGTCGGCGTAGCGCGGACCGATGAGGTGCCGGCAGAGCGCTGCGCCAAAGTCGATGGCGGCCGTCGGAGCGCCGCGGTCGGTGCCTTCGTTGATCATCGCGTTGGTGAGCCGCCGGGAATCGACGTCGGGCAGGCCTTGCGTTCGTTCGAGCAGCGCCCACAGCGACTTCGCTTCGTGCGCGGTCGTCGAGAGCAGTTCGTCCTCGACGCCCATCAGCCGTCCGACGAAGCGCCACTGGTGCAGCGTCGCGTCTTCTTCGGCGTCGGTGACCCTCGCGCCAAGCTGTCGAGGGCCGTCGAGGAGCATCGACGAGAAGAGCAGCACCGTACCGGCCATGTCGTACTGGTTGATGGGCGCGCCCCAGTCCTGGGCCCTCCATTGGGTCGAACGCTGGAGCGCGTGACGCACCCGCGCGTGAATCAAACGCACTCGCACGGTGGCGATGAAGCCGGGCGCTCCGAAGCGAAGGCCTGCTGGTTCACTGACGGCCTCGACGAAGCGCGCGGTCTCGGCCAGCCGCTTGTTCACGTCACCGGTGAGGCGGCCGGAGAAGACGAGCGGCTTGTTGCCTGCGGGAGAGCAGTACCCGAGCACGAGGGACTTGAAGCCGAGCACCAGGCCCGAGAGGAGACCCGTACGCAGCAAGACCTCGCCGCCAATCTCGGCTCGCGCCTCGTCGAACCACACCGGCGTCTCTCGCAGCCACTCGTGAAACGTCGCGAGGGCCGGAGGCAGGTGGCCGGGTGACGTCGAGACCAGGCGGGAGATCAGCACCTCCTGCGCAGGCCTCGGCAACGGTACCAGGGCGTCGATGACGGCGTCGGCGAGCGGGTCGGTGCGCTCGAGGAAGGTGGCGAGCCGGTGTTCGCGCGGATCAGCGGTGGACGAAGAGAGAAACCGCGTCGGAGACATCGCGAGTGGAGTTAACGGGGACGAATTTCCCATGCTCGTTCGTGGCGGGGCGTTCAGGCGAGGTCGACGACGCCGGCTTTTCCTTCTCGCCAACAGCGGACGACTTCGTCTCCGACTGCTGTGGGCGTGAGGGCGCCTTTCGGGAGCGGGAAGGGCGCGTGGGCCCAAAGGCCCGTGTCGACGGCCGGGAGCCGCAGCAGCGTCGTCTTCATCGGGCGCTCCTCGCGGATCAGCACGCGGACCCAGGCGTCGAGGGCGGCCTTCGCGCCGGCGTAGGCTCCGAGTTTTGGGAACTGCAGCTTCTCGACGTGCGCGCCGAGGTACACCCGGTGTGACGCCGGCGTGAGGAGCGGCGCTGCGTGGCGGGTGACGAGGTGCGCCGAGAGCACGTTGTCGGCCCACAGGTGCTGCAGGGCGGCCGCAGACGTCTCGGCGAGCGGTGCGTTCGCCATGCGCCCGGCCGCGAGGACCAGGAGGTCGATGGTTCCGACTTCGCGTGCAGCCCACAGGCACGCGGCGGCGACCTGGTTCTCGTCGGTGAGGTCTGCGCTCGTCGCCTCGAGCCCGGTGAGGACGGATTCGTCACGCGCGACGCCGAGGACCCGGACATCGGCGGCTTTCAGCGCGGTGGTGATGGCGCGTCCGAGGCCGCCTGCGGCGCCGAACACGAGAGCGGTAGTCATGGGCCCGGTGGTTCACGGGCAGGGCGTCAGATTGCAACCCGTTCGGCGGAATCGCGTGAGGCAGACGCGCGAACAGCCCGGTCACGCGCTCGTCTCGACGTGAGAAGCAGCTCCTTGAGCGCGAGGGCTGGTCGAGGGCGCTCCGAAGCCTCGAGTGTCGGGTCGTCGTGAAGGAATGCGGCTCACCCCGCGGTGCCTCGGCCGTTCGGGTCGAGGGAGCCGGTCGCTCTTCTGGGGACTGTAAACAGGGTGACGGATACGCGACCACAAAGTGACGTCACCTTGTGGTCGCAAAAGCGTCACCCGGTTTACAGCCCATGGAAATCGGCCCCGCCCTCGGCTGCGTCGATTCCGGCTCCGCGCCAATTCTTGTTGGCCCTCGTGCCTTGAGGCTTTGGACGCCCTTCACGACTGTCGCCCCACAGAGCTGTCACCAGCACGCACGCCTCCGACGGCCGGGCGGGCTGCGGTCGTCACCGGGCTCGGGCTGTCGAGCGTTTGAGGAGCAGCAGCGCGATGGCGAGCGCGGAGAGGTCGGCGCCGCTCGTACAACCGCAACCCATGGGCGTCGTCATCGCGCCGCCGCCCGCTGAGCCGCCGGCACTCCCGCCCCCCGCGCTCCCGCCTGCTGTGCTTCCACCTGCTGTGCTTCCACCTGCCGCACTTCCACCTGCCGCACTTCCGCCTGCCGCACTTCCACCTGCTGAACCACCGCCCGCCGTGCTCACTCCGAACTCATACGCGCCGATGTCGATCATTCCGACGACGGGCCGCGGCTCACTCATCCCCGGTGTCAACAACCGCCTCGGAGGATGCGACGTCACCGACACCAGCGGATTCGGAAACGTCGCGCCCGGTGGAGACGGAAACGTCGTCGCTCCGGCATTGATCAGCGGGCTGCCCATCAACGGCCGCACATCAAACGACGCAAGCATCGTGAAGCCCGGATCCGAGCCGGTGACGGTGCCCACCCACTCCGCGGGCGTATTCGTCGCGCCGGTCCGAACCCAGTTGTTGGTGCCGCTCACTCGCCGCGTGCCCCCCACCCACCGCATCTCCATCGCGTCGGCGCGCATCACGTTCACCGTGCCCGTGCCATCGACCGTCAGCACGTTGTTGTGCATCTCGACGCTCTCGAGCTCATCGAACAGCCGGAACACCGCGCTGCCACCAGGCCGCACGATGATGGTGTTGTTCACGAAGCGGTACCGGCCCTTTGACCAACCCGTCGCGTCGCCTCCGATGCGCGCCACGAAGGTGGTCCCCGTCTTTCGCAGCACGTTTCCGACGACCTCGGAGTCCTCTCGTGCCGTGTCGATATTCCACGTCGGCGCCGCGCCGCCGGGGTCGGGGCCGATCAGTTCGAGCTCGTGGTATTGCGCGCCTTCAATCCAGTTGAAGTGAATTTCGTTTCGCTGCGCGCGCGACTTCACGTTGTTGCCGCCGTTCGCGTCGTGCAGGTAGCAGTACCGCATGCGGAACACGCTGCCCGGATGCGCGATCTCGTCGGTCGCCATGTACACCTGATGCTGCGAGGTGCCGTTGCCAGTCCGGTACACCTCGACGAACTCCATCAGTAGACTGCCGGAGTCCTGATCAGCGCCGAGCACCCCGTGCGCCGCGCAGTCGTGCACCACGC
>JAUXRI010000116.1 GCA_030681895.1 Myxococcales bacterium
CGCGCTGACGGGGAATGCCGACCGACTCCAGGCGCTCACGGACGACGATGGCGCGCTCTGCCGCGAGATCCCAGTTGCTCGAGAACGCTCCGCCCACGAGCACCGGGTTCGAGTCGGTGTGGCCCTCGACCGCGAAGTTGTAGCCCGTGCCATACGGCTCGAGCGTCTTGAGCATGCTGGTGACGACGGCCTCGATCTCAGGGCGAATGACGGCCCTGCCCGAGTCGAAGACCAGGCCCGAGTTGAGCGAGATCTCGAGCCCGTCGTTGGTGACGGTCGTCGAGATGAGGTCTTTCAACTGCTGCGCCGCGATGCGCGCGTCGATGTCCTTGCGAATCGACTCGAGGCTCTTCGGCTGCTCGGCGCCCGACAAGCTCTTGGCGATCTGCTGCATGCGGCCCTTGCTCAGGTTCGCCGCCGACAGCAGCACCACGAAGAACAGGAGCAGGTTGGTGATGAGGTCGGCGTAGCTGAGCAGCCAGCTCTCCTCCCCCACTGGTTTGCGTCGTCTCATCTCACGCCCCCGCGCCGCGCGTGACGAGCTCGTTGACGCTCTTCTCGCAGCGCTCGAGCACGCCGAGGCGCTCGTCGAGCAGCCCGTTCCAGAAGTGGCCGATGGGGCCCGCGATGCCGGCGCCGAACGCCACGCCGTAGAGGGTCGCCAGCAGCGCCAGCGACATGGCCGCGCCGATGTTCAGGTTCTCCGACGACATGTTCTTGAAGAGCTGAATCATGCCGGTGATCGTGCCGACCATTCCGAAGGCCGGACCCAGCTTGGCGAGCATCTCCCAGTTGCTGATGGCCGGCTGCCAGTCGCTGATCTCGTCGTGGCGCAGCTCGGTGAAGACCTTCGCGCTCGAGGTCTCGTGCGCGCGCTGGAGCAGCAGGTCGAGCGTGTGCTTGGTCGACTGGAACGCGCTCTTCTCGGCGAGCGCGACGGCAGCGCTGCGCTGGCCGTTCTTCCAGAGTGAACACAGCTCCTCGCGCTCCTTCTCCATCGACTCGGTCGTCAGGTGGAACGAGCGCAGCCCGGGCACCAGCTCCTTCAGCGCGAGCAGGGTGCGCAGGGCGTTGCGGCCCGACGACGACAACAGCACCGCCGACGACGAGCCGACGACGACCATCACGAGCGCGTGAAGGTCGAAGGCCGACACGGCGCGGCCAGCTTCGCGATCCTGGAAGCCGAACCACACGATGAAACCGAGTACGACGATTCCGAGCAGCTGCACGGGTTGCTCCTCTTTGCGTCAGGGTTGTTGCTTGCGAAGCTCTTCGAGCTTCTTGCGAACGGCGGGGTCACTCTCGACGGCCTCGGCCGCCTCGTAGACTTCGATGGCCTTGTCGCGCTCGCCCATCATCAACAGCAGCGACGCCTTGGCCCTCAAGAACTCGGGGTGCGACTTGTAGCGTTGCAGCACCGTCTCGCACCACTCGAGGGCGAGCGCGTAGTTGCCGGCGCGCGTGGCCTCCTGCATCAGCGCCTGCGCTCTCGTGATGCTCACGTCGGGCGCGTCTTCTTCCACCTTGAGGCCGCGTGCGCGGTACGCCTCGACGAGCGAGGTGTCGGCCTTCGTTGGCGGCGGAGGCACCATGCGCATCGGCGCGATGGTCTTCACTCCCGGGCTGCCCGCGCCGTGCTCGATGACGATGCGCTGGCCGCTCGCGAGTACCGGCACGTCGACCTCGGTGAGCACCTTCCCGTCGTTCCACCGCACCTTCATGACGGTCGTCGAGCCGTAGCCGAACGGGCGCACGAGCGTGTCGTCTTCCTTGAGCGTGGTGTTCTTCTTCACCGTCGGCTCGATCAGGTAATACGTGTAGTTCCTCGCTGCGCACGAGGTGCACAGCACGCAGGCGAAGAGCAGAGCGCTGAGTTGGTTCATGGCAGGAAGGGCAGCAGCGAGAAGTTGAGCAACGAGATGCCGATGGCCACACGGCCGTTCGTCGAGATGGACGCGAGCAGCGCGTAGTTCGTCTTGAAGAGCGGCAGGCGCAGCATGAAGACGCCGGTGAAGAGCGAGTCGCCGAGGAAGGCCTGCGGGTTGTCGGGGTTGAACGAGTTGATGACGGCGTTCGGCACGCTCAGCAGGAACTTCGCGCCCACCATCAGGTTGAACGCCGGCGGAATGACGCGGAAGTACGACACGCCCAGGCCGATGAGCGGATCGATGATCGAGATGGTGAAGCCCGACAAGTTGGCGTTGTCCGGGCCCCACTGCTCGAGCCAGTCGAGCGAGATGTGCTGCTGCGGCAAGAGGCCGAGGTCGACGAAGAGGTGCGCGATGGCGTCACCGCGGGCCCGGCGCTCGAGCTCCTGCGCCAGCGTGACCGTGGTCTTGCTGGAGGCGATCGACACCAGGTTCTGATCGATGTTCTCGGCGAGCAGAATGCGGCCGTTGCGCAGGTCGACGATGCGAATCGCCACGCCCTCCATCGTCTCGTCGATCCAGATCGCGCTGACGGCCCTCGCCGTGCTGCCGCGGGTGACTTCGTCGAGGCGCACCAGGTCCTGGACCGAGAGGCTGGTCGCGAATTGCTCGAGGCGTCCGTCCTCCACCATCAACCGCTGCGCCATGCACGCTTCGCAGGCTCGCAACGCTCCGGGACCGAACACCCGGGAGAGCGCCGTGACGGCCGCGGCCGGGTACCAGGCGCGCGTCTGCTCGAACGCCGGTTGCGTGCTGACGATCAACGCGGGCGTCAGGTCTTTCAGCGACAGCACTCCATCGTTGAGCCGCCGCGGGAGCGCCTCTTCGACGCGCGCGAGCGCTCCACGCGTGGCCTCACGCTGCGCCATCGCCGGGAGCGACGACACCACCAACAGCACGGCGATGGCGCGGGTCAGAAGCAGAACGCCACCTCCACGCCGAACGACTGAAACCGGATGCCGAAGTCGATGAAGTTGCCGATGTTGTCGGTGGTCTCGAGCGCCGGCAGCGTCTCGAGGTACCCGATGAGGCTGATGCGGTTCTTCACGCGGAGCTCGAGGCCGATCGTGAGAATGCCCAGCGTCGCCCGCGGCTCGTTGTTGGTGTTGGTGCTGAGGATCTCGTCGATGGTCGGGTTGGTGTTGCGGAAGATGAGCATGCCGCGGCCCGAGCCGAAGAGGACTCCCGCGCCGACGAAGCCGTAGACGTCTGGCCACGTGAGCGAGGTCGTGTTTCCCGTCAGCAGGCGCGCGATGCGTCCCTGCGCCATCACCGCGATGTGCGACTGCGGGAGCCACGAGAACGCCGCGTTCATGCTCGCCGTCCACGCGCGCGCCTGGCTGAACGCCGCCTCGAGCCCGGCGCTGACCCACAAGAAGGGCGCTGCGTTGATCTGCGTCTGCGTGCCCGGGGCGTAGGAGCGCACGCCGACGCGGACCGGCACGAGGAAGAGCCCTCGCCCGCCGAGCGCCTCGAGGTACTCCTTGCGAGCTTCGGCCACGCTGGTCAGCCGCTCGCTCTCGCGCAACATCGCGGGCGCAGAGGTGGCGGTGGACAAGGTGCGCGCCGAGACGATTCGCAAGGTGGTGTCGAGCGTGGTGATTCGCGCGCGCAGCACCAGCGACGAGCCCTCGGCTTCGAAGTCGAGGAACAGGGCGTGCTTCGCGCCTGACGAGAGGCCTGCCTGCGAGAGCGCTTCGGGCGCATCGAACCCGCGCGTCACCACGGTGCCCTTCGAGCCCGAGTGAACGACCCACGCCGAACACGCCGGGCAGTGCACCAGCTGCACGTGGGTCCTCGGGTTGCGCGTCACCAGCCCCGCGAGGTGGTTCTCGAGATACGCCTCGAGGCCCGTGCCAAGGGACACCGGCACCGAGACGCCCGCCAGGACGATGCCCGTGTCGACGTCGAACGGCGCGCGCAGGGTCCACCCGTACACGAGCTCGTCGATCAGCTCGGCCGCCTGCAGCTGCACCTGACTGCCGACCTCGGCCCGCAAGAGATCGAGCTGCCGTTCGCGCAGGTCGACGTCGTCTTCTCCGAGCGCCGTCGACGCGAGCGCCACGATGGAGGCAAACAGGAGCGCGCGCGTCATGGCAGCCACCGCCACTCACCGCGTTGGCAGATGCCGCCGTGGAGGATCGTCTCTTTCGCGTCGACGATCATGAGCCCGAGGAAGACGTCGCCCTCTGCCATCACCGACGTCGAGAACGAGCGCGCGCAGGCGATGCGGTAGACATCGCTCTGCGGCAGCGTCGCCAGCACCGCGACGTCACCGGCGGCGAGGGTCGGCACCCGATCGGACACGGGCAGTCCGCGCTCGGCCAGCAGCGTACGCGCCGCCACCGCGATCTTCTGCGCCACCGGCAGCGACGGGTAGAACGCATCGACGTGCCAGAGCGCTCCCGGGTCGACGAGCGCGCTGGCCGTCTCGGTGAGGCCCGTCACCTGGCTCGTCAACGTCGAGAGGATCGCCTCGTCTCGGGCCGGGCGCTCGGCCGTCTGCACGTACCGCGTGCTGCACGTGAGCACGTCGGTGTTGTCGCCAGCGATCTGCTTGCCGGGAGGCGGAGGCACCTGTCCGGGGAAGCGCGCCGCCGCGTCGGTCTGCGAGAGGCGATAGCAGTCGAGGTTGCGGCGCTCCGCGCGTGACTTGAAATACAGCGGGTCGATTGCGCACGCGGGGAGCATGAGCAGCACCAGGAGCGGCCTCACGGCGAGGTCCCCTTCGGCTTCTCGGTGGTGGCCTCGGGCGCGAAGCTGTTCATCACGCGCGCGCGGACCTTCGCGTTGTAGAGCAGCTGCGCGAGGTGCCCGTGCAGATCGCGGGTGAACTCCGCTTTGTAGCCGTCGCCCGTCACCTGCTCGTCCTTGGGGCGAATGATCAGATCGATAAGCCCATTGAGCGCCCACACGCCAAGCCCGAACGACTCGACGAAGCGCTCCTGGAGCGACTGCTGGGCGAGCATGAAGCCCTGCGAGTCACGAATGCTGATCTCCTGCCCGTAGGTCATCTCGCTGACCGCCGGCACGAGCGTGAACGAGAACGCGCAGAGGATCGCGAGCGCCAGATCGTCGTGCTGGTGAATCAGCTTCGAGGTGATGTCGATGATGTACTGCGGAGGGTTCTCGGACGGCGTCGCCGCAGCCGCTCGCGCCGAAGGCCGCACCACCTCGGTCGTCACGGTCGCGCCCTGCTTCGTGAGCGAGCTGCGCAGGTTCCGGCAGAGCACGTCGGGCTCCACGCCATCGGCCGGGTGACAGCGCAGCAGCACTCGCGTCGAGGTGAACGTGTTCGGTGACTGCGGGTCGACGGCGATGGGGCGCTGCAGGCCCACCAGCGGTTGGTAGACCGTCACACACCCCGTCATCGCGATGGCGATCGCCGCCCAGCCCACGACTCTCACGAGCCGCGCGTGGTGCAACTGCGAAGCCATGTCGTTTCCCTCGTGGGCCCAGCACGGACCGCGCGCGTTTCGTTGCCGATGCGGAGAGACCTGATCAGCCCCGCGAGGCGTAGCACGACAGACCTGTCAGGGCGGTGCGGACTTTCCGTGTGACACAGCGCTGTAGCAAACGCGCTGATCAGGTCAGCCGGAGACGATCAGAAGCCGATACGAACGCCGACGCCGACGCGCGAGTCGCCGCGGCTGTCGTGGCTCGCCGAGAGCGCGAAGTCGACGTTGTCGCGCACCTTCCACGAGGCCTCGGCCTGGGCCGTGGTGCGGTTCGTCTGGAAGTTGTGATCGACGCCCGCCGAGAGACGGAAGTTGTCGTTGGGGCGATAGACGACGTTGCCGCCGACGTTCTCGAGGCCGTTGCGGTTGGCGTTCAGGTACGCGTTCGCTGAGAGCGTGTCTGACGTGTACTGCGCGCCGAGCCCGGCCCGCGTCAGGCCGCTGGAGTCGGCGCTCACGCTGCCCGAGAGCTTCCAGTTGTCGCCGACGTTCTGCGTGTAGGTGGCGGAGCCCGAGACCTTGAAGTCCTTGAAGTGGGCCTGCCAATCACCACGCAGCTTCACCTCGAGCTTGTCGTCGAAGAACTTCTGCTTGATCTCAGGCTTGATGCCGAGGCTCTGCAGCTTCTCGCTGCCGCCCGTCCACGCGACGTAGCCAGCCGCAGCCGCCGCTCCAGCCACCAGGCCGTAGTACGCGGCCGGCGAGTTGCTCTTGAGGTCCTTGATCAGGTCCTTGGCGATGTCGCCGCCGATGGACCCGAGGTCGCCAAGCTTGGTGCTGGCGATGTCGCGAACGTCCACGCCGGCCGCCTTGAGGCGCTCCTGAATGCCGCTGGCGATCTCAGGAGAGAGCGCGCCGATCGGCATGTCCTTGAGGAAGTCGACCCCGGCGTTCTTGAGCTCGGTCTGCTGCGCGTCGGTCAGCACGTCGCCTTCACGCACCGGCATCTTGCCGCGCGCCATGCTCATCGCGTCGTGACCCAGCGCCGACTCGATGCGGCTGTTGAGCCGGTCGATGTTCGCGTTCACCGCCGTGCGCACGGGGTTGGGCATGGTGGCCTGCACGTCGGCCGCGCTCGACTGCGGCGAGGTGACGTTCGGGTTCACCGTGCCGCGGCTGCCGGTTCCAGGGGCCCAGCCGGTCGCCTGCGTGGCCTGCGTCGAAGAGGTGGGAGTGGTGGGCGTGGCCGGCGTCGTCGGGGTGGTGGAGGAGACGGAACCGGTACCAGGCAGGGGGCGGGGGCCAGACACATTGGGCATGGCCGGACCCTATGCCTACAGGGTAGAAAAGATCCATATGGCCATCATTGGAATCCTCGACACCACACTTTTGCTCGACTCCAGCAAGGTCGGCGCAGACGCGGCGAAGGCACTCGAGAAGACGTGGAACGAGGCGAAGTCGCAGCCTGAAGACAAGAAGCGGGAGCTGCTCGCTCAGCTCGAGCAGAAGCGCTCCAACCTTCGGCAGCAGGTGATCGATCGCGCCAGGCCTGTGGTGATCGAGCTCGCGAAGCAGAAGAAGCTCGAGGCGGTGCTCGAGAAGGGCGCGGTGGTCTGGTCGACCGGCGAAGACCTCACGAAAGACGTCATCGCGAAGGTCGACGCGCAGGGCCCGCTGAAGATCTGAGCCTCAGGCGCCGCGCCGCGCGCGCACGATGGCACCGAAGTCCCGCGTACGGAGCTCGTCGACCGAGAGGCCCGTCGCCTCGACCTCCGCCCTCGTGAACGCGCCGCAGGACCAGCCACGCAGGAAGAAGTTCAGCAGGCCCTGGCCGGTCGCCGCGTCGTCGAACGAGGTGCCGACGGCCGTGGCCTGTCCGAGCTGGGTGACGAAGTTCGAGAGGCGCTTCGTCATCGCGGCGCGGTTCGCCAGGAAGAACGCGAACGACGCGACGTAGCGGGGCACCAGCTGGCCCGGGTGCAGATCCCACCCCTGGAAGAAGCCCTGGTCGAGCGCGCGGGTGATGTTGGTGGCGTGCGCTTTCCAGGCGTCGTGCACGACGGTCGCGTTCTCGGCGCGCTGTGACTCGCTCAGGCCTTCGCCCTTGTGTGGCGCGATGGGAAGTCGGGTCGTCGCGCCGTCGGACAGGAAGACGCCGGTGCCTGCAAACGAGGTCTTCATCAGCTGCCGCAGGTGATCGCAGGCCGGATGATCGAGCCGCTGCATCGGCGCGGCCACGTCCATCGACGCGGTGTAGTCGTACGCGCCCAGGTGCGCGGCGAAGAGGCGGCCACGGCCGGCCTCGACGAGCGTCGGGAGGGTGAGCGTACCCTCGGCATCGAAGATCCCCGGCGCCGACTCGATCATCACCTCGAGCCGAAGCGTCAGCGGGGGGAGCGAGAACTTCCGCTCCACCGCGTCGAGGACACCGACGATGGCCTGGACCTGGCGACGGTCGGTCACCTTGGGAAGCGTGACGAGGAAGCCAGCCGGCGTCTTCGTACCGAGGGAAAGGAAGAAGCGCTCCAACGTTCGAAGTGCGCGCGGCGCGAGCTCGGCCGACAGCGGCTTGATGCGCAGCCCGAGAAAGGGAGGCGCCTTGCCAGTCGCGAGCAGTCTGGCGACCTCCTCACCAGCACGCGTCGCGTGGTCGTCTTCTTCGGCGTCGGAGCGGTGCCCGTACCCGTCCTCGGAGTCGATGCGGTAGTCCTCGACGGGCTCGGTCTCGAGCTTGTGCTTCACCCGCGCGAACACCTCGTCGGCGTGGGCGCTCTCGAGCTCGAAGATCTCCGCCAGCGCCGAGGCGTTCGGCGCGTACGTGGACAGCATCGAGCGCGCGACCTGGCCGAGCTTGTCGGGCGTGTTCGCGGAGAAGAGGTGCATGCCGCCGTACACGACATGCAGCGGCTGGCGACGGCCGCCGTCTCCCGGGAAACGGGCGATGAACTCCGAGTGCGCGGCCTTGACGAGATCGAAGGCGGCGTCGCGCTCGGCGTCGGTGAGGAGCATGCGGGCCTTGTACGGCGAGCCAGCGCAGAGGAGAAGCCGATGCATGGCAGGCATGACGGCGGCGCAGATCGAGGTGTTCCTGAGCAAGGAGTTCCCCGAGGTGCAGACCCCGAAGGTGCGGTCCGCCGAAGGCAAACACGCCGAGCTGCTGCTCGAGTACCGGCCGCATCAGCTCCGGCCCGGCGGCACGCTCTCGGGGCCGACCATGATGGCCCTGGCCGACACGGCCATGTACGCGCTGGTGCTCTCGGCCATCGGAGAAGTCCCGCTCGCCGTGACGACCAACCTGTCGATCAACTTCCTGCGCAGGCCGAAGCCGGAGGACCTGATCGCCGACGCGACGATGCTGAAGCTGGGTCGCTCGCTCGCGGTCGGAGAAGTGTCGCTGCGGCCGGCCTCGTCGAATGAGCCCTGCGCGCACGCGGTGGTGACGTACGCGCTCCCGCCGGCTCGCTGACTAGCTCGAGACCAGCCGCGCGGTCAGGGCCCACCACGCAGGCACCGTCGCGAACGAGAGCAGCGCGCCCACCGCAGACATCGCAGCCGAGACCGGCGCCGCCAGCCGGTACTCGCTCGCCAACACCGCAGCGGTCACCATGGGCGCCATCGCGGCCTGCGCGACGGCGACGCGATCGGTCAGCCCGAACTCGCCGCCGAGGAGCAACAACACGCCCAGCATCACCAGCGGCGCGCCCACGAGCTTCCACGAGAGCCCGAGCGCCAGCTTGCCGCCGTTGCCCCGAAGGCTCGACAGCTCGAGCTGCCAGCCGACCGACACCAGCGCGAGCGGCGTCAACATGTCGGCGAAGCGCGTGAGCACCACGTCCATCGCCGCCGGGAACACCACGGGCCTCAGCGCGAACGCCGCGACCAGCGCGATGAACGGCGGGAAGGTGACCAGGCGCTTGAGCACGACGGCCGGCCGCGTGGGCTCTCCGCCGAAAGCCATCGCGAAGGGCAGGGCCCCACACGCGAAGACGAGGAAGGTGCCGAGCTGATCGATCACCGCTGCGGGAGCGACGGCGGCGGGTCCACCGAGCGCCTCGATCAGCGGGACTCCGACGAAGGCCGTGTTGCCCAGGCCCGTGCTCAGCGCCAGCGCGCCCGCCACCTCACGCGTCGCCCAGCCGCGCTTCACCGCGACGATCGCCACCAGCGCCGCCAGCCCGAAGAGCGCCCACAGCACGCCCGCCGCGACGAAGAACCGCGCCTCGAGCGCCACGCCGTGCACCGTCTTGAGCACCAGCGCAGGCAGCGACACGAACAGCACCCACGTGTTCAGCACCTTCGGCGTCTCTCGAGGCAGCGACGGAATTCGCCGCGCGATGGCGCCGAGGCTGAAACAGAGGAGCAGCAGGCCGAGCATCACCTCACCGCGGCGAGCGTGGCGACGATCGCCTCGCCATACAGCGCCAGCCGCTTGGGCCCGAACCAGGGGAGCGTCGCGAGCAGCTCAGGCGCCTTCGGGTTCAACGACGCGATCTCGTCGACGAGCGGGTTCGAGAGCACCACCGAGGGCGTCACGTTGCGCTTCGCGGCGGCTTCCTTGCGGAACGCCACCAGCGCCTCTTCACGGCGACGCTTGCCGGGCTCCCGGTCCTTCTTCTCTTCTTCCACCGCGAGCGTGCCGGCGCGCTGGGCGTCGATGCACTCCTTCACGACGGCGAGCACGGCTTCGCCATGTTCTCTCGCGAACTGGCCGCGCACGTTCTTGAGGCGAACCAGCTCGGGCATCAGGGTCGGCGCCTTCGTGGCGATCTCTCCCAGCGCGGTGTTCGACAACATGCGGCCCATCGGCACGTCGGCCTTCTCGGCGAGCGCCAACCGGAGCACGTGGAGCCGCTTTCCCACCGCCTGTGCCAGCGCGATCTGCTTCGGGTTGAGCCCCTGCTTCGGCAGCTTCAGCTCGGTCTGCAAGATGTCCGGCCGCACCTGCGCCTCGGCGCACATGCGTGCGCAGTCGAGCTCCACCTCTTCCAGCACGTCGGCGTCGCGGCAGCTCTGACGCACCATGCGGCCCAGCTCCGTCAAGTACCGGACGTCGTCGGCGATGTACGCACGCAGCTCGGCCGGCAGCGGGCGCACCGAGAAGTCGGCCTGCTGGTGCTCCTTCTTCAGCGTCGCGCCGAGCTTTTCTTTCACGAGATCGCCGAGGCCCACCTTCGGCCAGTTGAGCAGCGTCGCCGCGCGGTGCGTGTCGAAGAGCCCCGAGACGCGAATGCCCGCCTCTGCGAGGTACTGCAGGTCGCCCATCGCCGCGTGGAACACCTTCGTGCGCGACGGGTCGGCGAACACCTCGGCCATCGCGCCCACCCGGACGTCGGGCTGGAGCGTGTCGAGCAGCCAGATAGTCTCGTCGGTGCCCACCTGCACGAAGCACAGACTCGACTTGAAGTGGTGCATCGAGTCGGCCTCGACGTCGACCGCCAACTCCTTCACCTGGCTCACACCGGTGATCACGTCATCAAGTTGTGACCCGCGGCTGACGTCGACCACCACTTCTGGAATCGGCACGGCGCGCGACTAGCAACAACCTCGCGTTTGGGCTACGGGCGCGGCGGAAGACGACCCATGAATGAGCTCGACAAGCTTGAGAAGAGCATCGTGTCGGCCATGGGGAAGGCCGTCGCCGAGTGGAACCTGATCGCCGACGGCGATCGCATCATGGTGTGCCTGTCGGGCGGCAAAGACTCGTACACGATGCTGCACGGCCTGGAGCAGCTGCGCCGTCGCGCGCCCGTGCACTTCGAGCTCATCGCCGTCAACCTCGACCAGGGCCACCCGGGCTTCCCCGGCCACCTGCTCGAGGGCTGGCTGAAGGACAACGGCTACACGTACCGCATGCTGAAGGAGGACACGTACTCCATCGTCCTCGACAAGCTGAAGCCGGGGCAGACCCAGTGCTCGCTGTGCAGCCGGCTGCGTCGCGGAATTCTGTACAACGCCGCCGTCGACCTCGGCTGCAACAAGATCGCGCTGGGCCACCACCGCGACGATCTCATCCACACCTACCTGCTCAACCTCTTCTTCGCGGGCGCCTCGGCCACCATGCCGCCGCTGCTCCACAGCGATGACGGCCGCAACACCGTCATTCGCCCGCTCGCCTTCGCCAGCGAGGCCGAGATCGCCCGCTTCTCGGAGCTCAAGGGCTTCCCCATCATTCCGTGCGACCTCTGTGGCTCGCAGGAGAACCTGCAGCGGCAGCGCGTGAAGCGCCTGGTGCAGGAGCTGTCGAAAGAGATCCCCAACCTGCGCAGCAGCATCGTCTCGGCGATGGGGAACCTTCATGTGTCGCACCTGCTAGACAAGCAGTTCTGGACCGCGCCGACGGAAGAAGCTCCGCAGCGCGCGAAGCTCAAGCAGGCTGATGCCCTGGTGCCGCTGAAGTTCGGCGACGCCGGCGCCTCTGGGGGGAACCGTCATGGCGCATGAATCGATCGAGAAGGCCCGAGCAGAGCGCAACGCCGCGTTGATCGAGGCGATGCTGCTGGCGGCGAGCGCGGACGGCACCGTCGAGCCTCGCGAGCTGCGCATTCTCATCGCCCGCGTCATCGAGCGGCCCGAGTTCGAGGGCACCAGCGCCGAGACCCTCAACGAGATGGTCGAGGGCTCGGTGGCAAAGCTCGCCAGCGCGAAGAAGCTGGAAGACGTGTTGTCGAGCCTGCGTGAGCGGCTCCCGGAGCACCGAAACCGCCTGCTCGCGTTCGGCCTCGCCGCGAGCATCGCGTTCGCCGATCACAAGGCGACGCGCGAAGAGCTGGGCCTGCTCAAGACGATTCAGTTCGCCCTCGGCATCTCGGAGGTCGAGGTTCAGAAGGTCGTCGACGTCGTGCAGCGTGGTGAGTCGCTCACCGAGGTGCTGGGCGAGCCTCCCGAGATGTTGCTGACCGAGACGATGGTGCTGGTTGGGGCTGCCGACGGCGTCGTCCGCGAAGCCGAGCTCATGACGATGTTCGAGAACCTCGCCGGTGACCCGGTGTTCCGCGACGTGTCGCGCCCGGCGGCGGAAGCGGCGCTCAAGGCGGCCATCACGAACCTCGCAGCCGAGGGGTTGCCCAGGCGCCTGGCGGTGTTGGCGCGCGGGCTCACCACGGGAGCGCAGCGGCGCAAGGCGTTTCAGCTTGCCGTTCGGGTCGCCAAGTCCGAAGGCGGCCCGAGGCCGTCGGAGCTGCGGGTGCTCGAGCTGTTGCAGAGCACGTTCGGCCTCGCCGATGACGAAGCGAAGAAGCTCTCTGTGGAGGCGTGATGGCGACTTCGAATCCTCCCAGGCCCGCGCGCGCGACCCTGCGCTTCGCCGTCCCGCCGACGCTCGCCGACGTGCACACGCGCTCGGCCGCGCTTCAGGCGTACCTGTCAGAGGCGATCGGCAAGCCCGCCGAGGTCGTCGTTCCCTCGTCGTACGAATCGCTCGCGAAGGACCTGCTCGCTGGCAAGGTCGACGCAGCCTGGGCGCCGCCGTTCGTGTGCGCGCGCATCGAGGCCATGGGCGTTCGGGTGCTGGTCCGTGGCGTGCGCAACGGGGCCTCGACGTACCGCGCCGCGCTGGTGTGCCGCTCCGACGCGAACGTCACCAAGGACACTCTGCAGGGCACCTCGGCCGCCTGGAGCGATCGCGACTCGGTCGGTGGGTACCTGTTGCCGATGGCGTGGCTGCGCGAGCAGGGGCACGACCCGGCGAAGCTCTTCTTCAAGCAGGACTTCGTCGGCAGCTACAAGGCCGCGCTCGAGCAGGTCGCGAAGGGCGTCGTCGACGTGACCAGCCTGTTCGCGCCCTCGAAGGCGTCGGGCGGTGAGTCCACCGGCATCAACGAGGTGTGGCCGGGCCAGGAGCAGGCCTTCAGGGTGCTCGCGTACACCGATGAGTCGCCCAACGACGGCGTCGCGGTGGCGATGTCGATGTCCGGCCAGCTGGTGACCGACCTCGAGAAGGCGCTGCTGGCGATGAAGGACTCGGCCGCAGGGGGCCAGGTCTTGAAGGACATGTTCCACGCCGAGCGGTTCGAACCGGCGCCGCGCATGGGCTATCGCGCGCTGTACCGGGTCGCCCTCGCCAGCCTGTAGACGCTCAGGCCGCGCGTGCCGCGGGCTGCTCGACGAGGCCCAGCTTCGTTCGCCAGAACGCGAGCGTCTCGAGGCAGGCCGTGTCGAGGTCGGTCGCGCGAACGCCGAAGGCCTTCACGAAGCGGCTGTCGTCGACCACGAACGGCTGCTCGTGTTGGTACCAGACCTCGGGCAGCTCGCGCATCATCGGGGAGAAGAGCCCCATCACCTTGAACATCGCGTGCACCGCCCACGAAGGCAGCTGACCCACCGAAGCGCCGGTGGCCGCGAGTGACACGATTCGCCGAGCCTGTTCGAGCTCGGTCATCGGCGGCGCGACTGGCAGGTGCCACACTTTTCCGAACGCTTCGTCGTGCAGCGCGAGCGTGGCCAGGCCGAGGCCGACGTCTTTGATGAACGAGATGGAGTGGGGTGTGTTGCCCTCGCCGAACACCCGCACCGTCTTTCCCTGCAGCGCGGCGCCGAAGAGCATCTTGAGGTTCGGGTAGTCGACGCCCGGGCCGAAGAAGTCGGCGGCGCGGCCGATGGCGATCTTCACCTCGCCGAGCTCGTGGGCTCTCATCATCAGCTCCGCACCGTCTTTGCGCGCGCGGCCTTTGGGTCCATGCGGCTGCAGCGGTGACGTCTCGGTGAGCGGCCCGTCGGGAATGCCGTACGCGTAGAGGTTGTCGCAGAGCACCAGGCGGGTGCCGGTCCGCCGCGCGGCCTCGAGCACGTTCTCGAACATCGGCACCAGCTCGGTCGGCCACGTCCAGTAGTCCGGGCGCGCGCAGAGCACGGCGGTCGTGATGCCCTCGAGCGCCGGCGTCAGCGAGTTCGCGTCAGCGGCGTTGGCGGCGAACCCCTCGACGAGCGCGCGTGAGGTGGGCGCATGTCGCGCGATGACTCGAACGGAATGGCCTGCGGCGACGAGCGCGCCGACGGTGGCAGCTCCAGCGAAGCCGGTACCGCCGATGACGGCGAGGGTAGGGGAGGGCATGTCGGGACTCCTTCGGTGTTCCGCGCGCGAGGTGCGTGCGGTCACGGAGAAGATGCCCGACGGCGCCGCCTGACTTCGGTTCCCGCGACGAACGGGAGCCGGCGACTGACGAACGGTCTTCTCCATGCGGAGTCGAATCGGGCCGAGTTTCTGCGATGACAGCCCGCCGTCCCCGCGTTCTGATGCTCGCCATGGACTCGAACGAACGACTTCGTGGCGAGGTTCCCTTCGAGCTGCAGCGGTGGGCGTTGACCTGCAAGCTCCTCGGCGTGAACGACGAGACGATCGCGAAAGAGAGCGAGGGGCGCCTCACGCTCGAACAGCTCCGCGTCCTGGACCGTTCACTCGAGGGCGACCCGCTCCACGCGGCGGCGTCGGAGCTCGTGTTGCTCCTCAAGCGGCACGAGTGGCTCGCCGATGTCCGCCGGCAGCTCGAGCTCGTCGGCCGCTGGGGAACGCGTATCGAGCGCCGCAAGACGCCGCCCGCGAAGGTCTTCTTCGACGAGTACTTCGCGACCAACCGCCCCGTGGTGCTGACCGACTTCGGGAAGGCCTGGCCCGCGAAGAAGAAGTGGACGAACGCGTACCTGCGTCGCACCTGTGGTGACGCCACGGTGAAGGTCGTGCACAACCGGGAGAAGACGCACCTGTACGACGCGAAGGCGAAGGCGTTGTCTCGCGAGCTGCGTTTCCGTGACTTCATCGATTGGGTCGAGGCGCACCCGAAGTCGAACGATCGCTACCTGGTGGGCAACAACGATGCGCTGTCGAACCCGCTCGTCGCGACCCTGCTGAAGGACTGCCGCTACGACACGACGTACTTCGACCCCAGGCGTGTCGAAGGGTGCGCGTACTTGTGGTTCGGGCCGGGTGGAACCGTGACGCCGCTCCACCACGACACCGTGAACATCATTCTCACGCAGGTGCGCGGCACCAAACACTTCACGCTCATCTCTCCAGCGCACACGGCGCTCCTGCACGACTCGCACGCGTACTACTCGTTGCTCGATCTCGATGGACCGGATCGGAAGAACCACCCCTCGCTGCGGAACGCGAACATCGTCGAGTGCACCGTCGGGCCGGGCGAGTCGGTGTTCATTCCCGCGGGCTGGTGGCACCACGTCAGGTCGGAGTCGGTCAGCATCTCGCTGACGCTCACCAACTTCCGCGTGCCCAACGCCTACGAGGCGACGAACCCCATCGCGACGCCATGGAAGACGTGACAGGGCCTTGCGGGGGTGGGTTCGAAGGGCCTACAACCAGACCTTCAGTTTTTCTTTGATCGGGGGTTGCCGTGCGAATTGGTGGTCCACGCCGTCCGCAGATTCCAACGAGCCCAAAGACGCCTGCGAAGCCGAAGGCGCCCAAAGCTCCATCGAAGCCCAAGGCGCCAGCGAAACCGAAGCTGCCGTCGCTCCCCAAGAAGCCGCCGACGGGCAAGCCGCCGCGTCCCGAGATCATCCGGGAGATCGCGCCGCCTCGTCCCGAGATCATTCGGGAGATCGCCCCGCACCCGCCTCGCCCTGAGATCATCCGCGAGATCGCGCCGCACCCGCCGCCGCGCCCTGAGATCATCCGCGAGATCGCGCCGCACCCGCCGCCGCGCCCTGAGATCATCCGCGAGATCGCGCCGCATCCGCCACCGCCGCGTCCTGAGATCATCCGCGAGATCGCGCCGCATCCGCCACCGCCGCGTCCTGAGATCATCCGCGAGATCGCGCCGCATCCGCCTCCGCCGCGTCCCGAGGTGATTCGTGAGATCGGCCCGCCCCGCCCGCCGCCTCGTCCTGAGGTGATTCGCGAGATCGGCCCGCCGCGCCCGCCGCCTCGTCCTGAGGTGATTCGGGAGATCGGCCCGCCGGGCCCGAAGCCTCGTCCCGAGGTGATTCGGGAGATCGGTCCGCCGGGCCCGAAGCCTCGTCCTGAGGTGATCATGGAGATCGCCCCGCCGAAGCCGCCGACCAGGTAAGCAGTGATTGGTCTGAAGCGCGGCGCGCTCGGTGCTCGATACGAGCGCGATCGGAAGGAGCTCCTGGCGTTGGTTCTTCGCCAGGGGTTCGTCCGGTCGACCCCTGAGCGCCCGCTCTACGCCAACGGTGGCGGGCCCGCGCCGTGGATGCTCGACACCCTGCAGTTCACGCTGACCGCTGACGGCGCCTCGCTCGCTGCGAGGTGCCTCGCGCCGCTCCTCCAGTCTTTCGAGTCCCGGCAGCTCGCGACCTTCGGCACCACGGCCGTGCCGCTGCTGCAGGCGTGTGTGCTCGCCGGTGGGCCGTCGTGGCGAGGCCTTTTGATTCGCAAGGAGCGCAAGCCGCACGGCGCCTTCAAGCTCGTCGAAGGTGACCTCGATCGTTCGCAACCGGTCGTGCTCGTCGACGACACGCTGGCGACCGGTGAGTCGGTGACGCGCGCGGTGGAGGCGCTGTGGGAAGAGGGGCTCGACGTCGAAGGCGTGGTCTGCCTCGTTCGTTTGGGAGCCGGTGGCGTGAGCAGGCTCGAGGAGCGCGGCCTTCGTGTGGAAGCCGTGCTCGATCTCGAAGACGATCTCTTTCCGCTCATTCCGGAAGGCGCGTCGACCGGGCCGCTCAACCCGACGAAGTGGCTGCAGTGGCCTGCGCTCGGGACTGCGGCGCCCGAAGGCCTTCACCCGGCTGCGCTCGCCCGGCTCGCGCTCGAGGCGTACCTGCGTGACGGCGTGATGCTGCGGGCTCCGAAGACGATGTCGGTGAAGCGTGACGCGCGTGGTGGCGTGTACGTCAGCCTGCGGAGCCGCGCCGAGGTGCACGACCGCCCGGCCCGAGATGGCTACTGGACGTTTCCCGGCGAAGAGACGTGGCCAGCGCCTGAGGGCGTGGTTCGCGCGGCGGTGCAGACGGCGCGGCGCTTCGCCGAAGACGGGTACGGACTCAAAGGCCTCGAGCAGTGCGCGGTGGCGACGACCACGTTTGGTCCGCTCGTCGAGAGCGACGTCGGAGCACTCGACAACTCGAAGACCGGGCTCGTCGTGCGCAGCCTGCTCCGCCAGCGGGTGATGGGCGGCGCGCTGCCGAACATGCCGGGCATCGCCAACACGTTTCAGCAGTTCCGCCACGCGCACACGCGCAACGCGCAGCTGTTCGAGGGTGAGCCGTACGTCGTGTACCAGCACACCGTCGCGAAAGACGTCGAGCCGGGCGCGGAGTGGCAGTCGTCTGGCGTGCCGGGCCGCCGCGTTCCAGGCATCTCTGAGGCGGTGCTGCTCGAGGTCGCCCGCCGCGCGCGCGCGCACGTCATTGGCGTTGCGCGTCCCTCGAAGCCTCTGCGGGTGCCCGAGGCCGTTCAGCTCTTCGTGTCGCTCTACCTCGACGGCGCGCTCGCCGGCTGTGCAGGCGCCGATCTCACCGGAGCGCCCATCGACGACGTGCTCGAGACGCTCGCGAAGGCCGTCTGGTCCGATGAGCGCTTCTCACCTCGCCGGACGAAGGGCGTGTCGATCGCGGTCGGCGTGTCGGTGCTCACGAAGCCCTTCAAGACGGGCGTCGCCGACGCTGAGTTCATGTCGCGGCCGTTTCGTTTCGGAGAGCAGTGCCTCGAGGTCATGCAGGGCGAGCGTCGCGCGTTGCTCCTGCCGTCCGTGCCGCTGACGCATGATCTGACGCCGCTGCAGTACACGTACGCCCTCGTGGACAAGGCGGGCATCGAAGACGGCGACCTGTATTGGACGCGGCTGGATTGCGACAGCGCGCTCGCGACGAGCTCGAGGGTGACGAAGCTCCAGCACGGGCTGCCGCCGCCCGACGCGAAGGAGTCGTTCCGCAAGCGGCGCGCGAAACTGCTGAAGCTCGCGACCGCGTACCTGAAGGCGCACCACCGGCCGCGAGGTGAGTACGCGGGCACCTATCGTCCGTTCAGCGATCGCGTCGACGACGGCCTCGACCCCGCGCGTATTGCGTTCCTCGCGTGGCAGAAGTCGCGGGTCGGGCTCCAGCGTGAAGCCCGGCAGGATCTCGCGCGGCTCGACGCGGAGCGCTCACTCCCCGTCCTCTCGTTCGGGCTGCTGACCCGACTGGCGTTGGGCGATCACGGCGCGAAGGTGCGCGAGACGGCGCTGGCGATCCTCGAGGGCATCGACGCGCACGGGAAGTTCGACCTCGGCCCTTCTGCGCACGACGCCGACTTCGACTACGCGCCGGGACAGGCGCTGCTGGCGCTCGAGGCCGCGCTGCGACTCGGGCTCATCGAAGACACGTATCAGATCGTCCCGAAGGCGCTCTCGTGGAGCCTGCGCCGCTATCGGCTCAATCACTCTCATGGCGCCGCGCCCTGGCTGATGCAGGCGCTGGTCGCGTTCGATCGCGTCGACGACGCCGCCTCTATCGCGGCCGACACACTCACCTTCCAGTCGAAGCTCGACGGCGCCTTCCTCACCGGGCAGCAGGACGACTGCCCGGGCTGCACATCGGTGCCCCCGCTCGAAGGGCTCGCGGCGGTCTTTCGCGCGCGCCCCTCGCCTCGGCTTCGTCGCGCCCTCGAGGCCGGGCTTCGCTTCGTCGACTCGCTCGTGTGCCAGGCGAAAGACGTGCCGATGCTCCCGAAGCCGGAGCGCGCGCTGGGTGGCGTGCGCCAGTCGCTCGTGTCCGGACAGGTTCGGCAGGACTTCGTCGGCCACCTCATCAACCTGCTGCTGACGTTGCCGGCAAAGGACTGACGTTTCATGACCAAGCCCATCGCGCTCGTGTCGATGCCGACGCTCCGCGACGACGTGCCGTCGTTTCAACTCGCCCTGCTGAAGCCGACGCTCGAACGCGCTGGATACACGGTGGTGCCGCACTCGTTGTTCCTCGAGTTCTCACGGCACATCGGCCCGTCGCTGAACCGCGCGCTCGCCGAGGTGCACATGTCGCTCGCCGGCGAGTGGATATGGACGCGCTGTGCCTTCGGAGACGTTCGGCCGTCGAGCGAGTACCTCTCGCGGTTTCACCACGACCTCGTGTCGATCACCGAGCCGGCCCAGGAGACACCTGAGGCCCTCGTTCGGCTTCGAGATCAGGCCTGCCCCGCGTTCATCGAGCGCGTCGTCGCCGAGCACGACTGGAGCCAGTACGCCTTCGTCGGCTTCACCGTCGTCTTCCAGCAGATGATTGCCTCGCTCGCGCTCGCGAAGGCGTTGAAAGCGCGGTGGCCGACGCTGCCCATCGTCTTCGGTGGCGCGACGTTCGAAGACGACATCGCGGCCGAGGTGATGGCGCGGTGCCCGTGGGTCGACGTCGTTCACTGTGGAGATGCAGATCAGACCGTGCCCGAGCTGGCGCGGCGCGTGTCGAACCGCCTGCCGCTCGATGGGTTGCCGGGCGCGATGTTCCGCGGGCCCGACGGTGCGGTGCGCTTCAATGGCCGCGCCCCCAACCTCGAGCAGATGGACCTGACGCCGACACCGGACTTCGACGAGTTCGTCGCGCTCCATGACGCGCTGTCGCTGGGTACCGGCGCCTCGATTCAGCTGCCCATCGAGACGGCCCGTGGCTGTTGGTACGGCATGAAGAACCACTGCACGTTCTGTGGGCTCAACCGTCAGGGCATGGCGTTTCGCTCGAAGTCGCCAGCGCAGGTCGTCGACATGCTGAAGGTGCTGGCGCGGCGCTACGGCACGCGGCACTTCAACGCGATCGACAACATCCTCGCGCCTGAATACGCGGAGCATCTGTTCGGCGTGCTGGCCGAGGCGAAGACCGACCTGCAGCTGCACTACGAGATTCGCCCCACCGTCAGCCACGAGCAGCTGAAGGCCATGCGTCGCGGCGGGCTCGTGTCGGTGCAGCCTGGCGTCGAGAGCCTGTCGACGCACGTGCTGACGCTGATGAAGAAATTCACCACCGGCATGAAGAACGTCGAGCTGCTGAAGTGGACCGCCTATTACGAGATCTCGAACGCCTACAACCTGCTGTACGGGTTTCCGGGCGAGACCGCCGACGATTACGTCGAGCAGGCGAGGGTGATTCCGCAGCTGCTCCACTTCCAGCCGCCGTACGGCATGGTGAAGGCGCGGCCCGATCGCGGGTCTCCGATGTACGAGGCGCCGACTGAGCAGAAGATGGGCTCGCTCGTGCCGACCCCGGTCTACCAGCACCTGTACCCGCCCGACTTCGACCTCAGCAGAATCTCGTACTACTTCGAGGACACGCGAACGAACGTGCCGCCGCCCGAGGCTTACGAAGAATGTCTGAGCCTCGTCGACGAGTGGACGGCCCGGTGGAAGGACTCACACCGCCCGACGCTGACCTCGTTCAAGACGCCCGGCAGCCTGTCGATCTTCGACGCGCGGCGCGGGAAGACCGTGGCGACCCGCTTCGACGAGCGCGCGGCAGAGCTGTACGAGTTCTGCGCCGACGCCCGGCGAACGGTCGACGTGGTGGAGCGCTTTGGAGAAGACCGGACCTGGCTCGACGCCACGCTGGCCGAGATGCTCGAGCGGCAGCTGTTGCTCGAACTCGACGGCCGCTACCTCGCGCTCGCGTTGCCGGTGAACCCGAATCACTGAGGGGGTCGCGCCGAGAGCTTCCGGCCGAGCACCAGGAAGAACGGTGCTGCAGCCAGCTGCGTGACAACGGAGAAGACGACGAGCGCCATCAGCGAACGATCGTAGAGCCAGCCCATCGCCGTGCTGCCCACCCACCACGCGAAGCCGAAGAGGGCGAAGAAGACGCCGTACGCGCGGCCGCGTTGGTCTTTCGGGACGAGCTGCGCGATGGCGGCTTTGAAGACCGAGTCCTGCGCGCCCATGCTGATGCCCCAGCACCCAGCGCCAATCACCAGCGCCCAGCCTGATGGAACGAGGAACACCAGGGGCGCGAACAGGGCCGAGATGAAGGCGCTGACGGCCAGCACCGAGAGCCCGAACCGATCGAATAGCGTGCCGAAGGCCAGGGCCGCGATCGCATCGACGCCCATCACACCGGCGTAGAGCAGCGGCAGCGTGCCGATGTCGAGCTGGCCAGTGCGGGTGGCGTGAAAAGCGACGAGCGCCCAGTCGGCGAACCCCAGGCCCAGCAGCATCACGGCGGCGAGGTACCAGCGGAAGAGGGCGCTCCGCTGTGGCTGGGGCTTCGGCGTCGACTGCTCGAAGGCTTCGGGACTCGGGTACTTCTTCCGCGCGAAGAGCACGAAGCCGAGGTTCAGAAATACCGGCAGCATCAACGCCAGGAACGCGAGCCGATAGCGGGCTTCGGCGGGCTCGTCGCGAACCACCCAGATGACGAGCGCGGTCAACAGCGGGCCGCTCACCGCGCCGATCTGATCGAGCGCCTCTTCGATGCCGAAGCTCTTCCCGACGCCGGCTTCGTTCGCGGCGTACGACACGAGCGTGCTGCGCGAAGGGCTTCGAATCGCCTTGCCGATGCGCTCGAGGAGCAGGAGCGCGACGGCCGCCTGCCAGCTGCCCACCAGCGCGAGGCCAGGAACGGCGATGAAGTTCACGGCGTAGCCGGCGATGACGAGCGGCCAGTACGCGCGCGTCTTGTCGCCCAGCCAGCCCGTGAAGAGGCGCAGGGAGTAACCGAGGAACTCACCGAGCCCGGCCGCGAACCCAACCGCCGTCGCGCTGGCGCCCAACAACGCGAGGTACGGGCCGACCAGCCCGCGAGCGCCCTCGTAGGTCATGTCGCCGAAGAGCGCGACGACGCCCATGACGACGACGAAGGTGCGCGCCGCGGCGTTTCGTTGCTCGCGAGCGCGCTGCTCGTCCGGCGGCGTCGTCAGCATTCACGGCCGCGTAGACGAGGAGTCCCAGACGAGCAACCTCACGGGCCCGTCACGTCTCTGCTGATGAGCCGCGCGCCGATGGCCAGCGTGATGGCCGCCGCGATGAAACAGGCGATCGCGAAGGCGACCTGCAGCGCGAGGCCCTTCGTGAGCCCGTCGACGAGCACCGCGCCGAAGCCGAGGCTCAGGAGGCCGATGAAGAACGAGGTGTACTGCATCGACGTGCGCACATCGCGAGACAGCGCAGAGATGACGGTGCCGAGCGCGCCGACGAACGCCGCCGAGGCTGGAGCCCCGAGCAGGAAGGCGACCCACCACGCTGGAGAGGCTCCGAACTTGTTCGCGTAGGGCGCCAGAGACGCGAGCTGCCCGAGCGCGAGGCTGCTCACGCCGACGAACACCACGTGACACCCGAACGGAATGACCATGGCGCCGGCGAGCTTTCCCACCAGGAGCTGCAGCCGCGTGACGGGCGCGAGCATGAGGAACGGCATGGTGCCGCACTCGCGGTCATGAAGCACCGACGTGCCCGACATGATGGCGACGAAGAGCGGGAGGTTCGTGAGGGTGAGGGATCCGAAGGTCGACGTCGTGAGCTGGAGCACCGTGTCGTACTGCACGCCGAAGTCGTTCAGGCGTTGCTTGAAGAGGGCCAGGTCTTCGGCGCGCCCGGTGAACTGGTCGATGAGCAGAAACAGCGCGCCAAACGTCACGCTCCAGAAGGCGTAGTTCGCGGCGAGGATGAAGATCATCCACGGTTGTCTGCGCTGCTCGAGCACCTCGGTGTGGGCGATGCGGAGCAGGCGCTTCATCGGAGCAGCTCCTGCCAGGCCTTCAGGGTCGGCCCGGTGAGCGGCGCGCGATGGTCGGAGAAGGTCAGCTCGCGCTTGATGCCGCCGTTGACGAGCAGCACCCGGTCGCACACCGCCTCGGCGGCCGAGAGGTCGTGCGTCACCAGCACGCAGGCGAGGCCAGCGTCGGCGCGCGTTCTCACCTCGGCGTAGAGCGCGCGCGAGGCCAGCGGGTCGAGGTTCGCGGTGGGCTCATCGAGCAGCAGGAGCTTTGGAGAGAGGAGCAGGGCGCGGATGAGCGAGAGCTTCTGCTGCATGCCGGTCGAGAGCTGGCCGGCGCGGGTCTCGAAGCCTGCTGCGGTGAGCTCGAGGGTGCGCGCGAGCGGTTCCGCCTTCGCGTCAACCTCCGCAGGCGAGAGGCCGAAGAGTCCTCCGAAGTGGTGCAGGTTCTCGCGGCCGGTGAGGAGCGGATAGAGACCGGGCCGTGCCGTCACCAGACCGACGCTGCCCGCGGAGGTGAGTGAGAGCGCGAAGGCATCGACGCCGCAGACGGTGACGCGGCCGCTGGTGGGACGGAGGAGGCCGGCCATGAGGAGCAAGAGCGTGCTCTTGCCGCCGCCGTTGGGGCCGACGATGCCGATCATCTCTCCCGCCGAGACCGTGAGCGTGACGCCCGAGAGCACCGCGCGCGCGCCGAAGGATCGCGTGGTGTTCTCCATGGTGACGATGGGCGTGTTCTTCATGTCCGGTCGTCTCGTCGCGCGCGCGTGGGGAGAGGTCAAGGGGCTCGCGACGCTGCACTGCCTTGAACGCTTTGACCACGAGCCGCGGTAGCTTCGCGAGGTGACTCCCAGGCACGCATCGACGCTCCTTCTTCTCGCAGCGCTCACGGCGCATGCAAAGCCGCCAGCCACTCAACGCGATGCGGAGGTTCGATCCGTGAGCGTCACCGATGTGGACGGTGGCGTGGCGGGGCGCGTGACGCGGGTCACCGCGAGGCTCGGTCGTAACGACAGTCGAGCCCCGTCGGTTGGGGTCATGGCTGCGTCTTCCCTGGTGGTCGACGCGTGGCTTTCGACGCTCTGGCGCGCGGCCTTCGTGGCGACCCAGGCGACCGACTCGAGCTTGAGCGCCTTCGAGTTCTCCCTGCGCGTGGGCGCGCCGACGGATGGCCATGTCGATGCGCCGTCCTCCGGGCTGCTCACGGCGTCGACGTTCGCCGCGCTCATTCGTGGAAAGAAGCTGCTCCCCGACACGACCGTCACCGGAGCGGTCAACCCGGATGGCACCGCCTGCCCCGTCGACGAGGTGCTTCCGCGACTTCGTGCGGCGGCGCTCGACGGCGTGAAACGTTTCGGCTTTCCCATGGGAGGACGACACCAGGTCGACGTGTCGGGTGCGGCTGTCGACCTCGTCGTCGAGGGCCAGCGGCTGGGCGTGGTGGTGCAGGAGCTCCGTGGTCTCGATGACGCGTACCTCTTCATGACGGGCGAAGCACTCCCGCGCGGGGAACCAGCCAGGGAAGCCGACATGGAGCTGTGGCCCGCCGAGCTCGCGGCCATCTCTCGAAGCACCGCACAGGTCCGCGCGGAGCTCGAGACCGAACGCGCTGCTCTCGAGGAGGCCTTCGCCAGCATGACGCCGACGTTTGCGGGTGGTTGGCGAGCACGCCTCGAGCGCGCGACGCGACAGGCGACCGACTTCGAGAAGGGTGGTGACCCGGTTCGCGCCCTCGTCGTCTGGAGCGCCGCGCTGGCGGCGGCTCGCGTCGCAGTGCTCGATGTGCGGCTCGTTCAGGCCCTCGACGCGCACGAGACGGAGCGGGTGATCGCGCAGCTCCAGCTTCTGGAAGAGGCGCTGCCAGTGGAACGCCGGGCGCTGAGGCGCGAGATCGAAGTCAGGTTTCCCAACTCCTCTCGCGCCAACGACCTGTACGCGATGGATCTGCTCGAGAGCGTGAACGCGGGCGTGGCGCTTCGACCTGGCGAGACGATCGCCTCGTTGCGCGCGCTCGAGCCGAACGACCCGGCCTTCGCGCAGTTGGCGCGAAAGCACGCCGAAGACCTGGTTCGGGCCCGCGAGGAGCTCGAAAACGGGCGGCGGTTCTTCACCATCTACGCCTCGCTCCCGAAGTTGAAGAACGCGCTCACGCCCATCGACGCCGAGCGGCTGTCGGCTTCGTACGTCGCAGGCGGCGCCGCCGCGTACGCCTCGCTTCGGGCACGCCCGTCGGAGCTTTTCTCCAGAGACGAGACGGCCCTGGAGCTGACGGGGTACCAGAGCCTGCTGAGCACCGAGACCGACGCTCGCGCCCGGCTGGTCCTTGCCGCTCGGCAAGGCATCTACGCCTCGTACCTCGTCAACGCCTACCCAGCCGTCGGTGCGGGACTCGATTCGAAGGGCGTCTTTGCCGTTCGTAATGCTCGCGCGTTGGCTCTACAGCTCGAGCAAGCGCGGCTTCGGGCGCTCCAGGCGTGCGGTCGTGCCAGGCGCGAGGCTGCATTGATCCCCTTCGCTGCCCGGCTGCGGTACCTCAATGCCCGGGCCGCGCGCGAAGGAACCGACCGGCAGAAGACCGAGTCGATTGCTGATCTGTGGATCAGTACGTGGTGGTGCGAGGTCGCCGTGGTCGGTGGTCGGTGAAGGCCCCGGGTTGAATGCGGTTGGTCGAACGCCAGTCAGGTTTCGATCGCGGCGTGGCGTCAAGCTTCGCGAGGAGCTCGGGTCCGAGCACGTTCACCGCTACCCGCCGTGAAGTCGAACTGAGGCCCTTGTCCATCACTCTGAAGTGGGTGTCGGCGACCCGCCACCGCTCGAGGCCGCAGTCGATGATCAGCGTCAAGCCCTGATAGGTCCAGCACTTGCACGCGCTCCGCACGTGGCCCCCGCCAGCCTCCACGCCGATTGAAGGTTGTTTCGATGAGAAAACAGATTCCGAAGATCGAGGAGATTCCGAACAACAGCTTCATTCTTTTCAAGACGTTTCTATTCAGACCAGAAGCTCCCGCTCGACGAGATCGACCTGTGCATCGGCAACTGCATCGCGCCGTCGTCGTGCTGGCAACGGCCTGCCTTCTCGGCTGCGTGGCGAAGCTGCCGCCCGTGCAGGTCCCCACGCCGACCAGCACCATCAGCTACCTGAAAGAGATCAAACCGCTCCTCGACCGGCGGTGCGTGGTCTGCCACTCCTGTTACAACTCCCCGTGCCAGCTGAAGCTCGAGGCCTACGAGGGCGTCGACCGCGGCGGCTCGAAGCGGGCCGTCTATGATGGCTCACGGCTGAACTCGATGAGCCCGACGCGCCTCTTCACCGACGCGCACTCCACCAGCGAATGGCGAAAGAAGGAGTTCTTCAGCGTCACCCAGGGCGCTCCGCAGGACGGCCCGACTGATTCGATCATGGCGCAGCTGCTGGCGCACAAGATGCGGACGCCCCGGAGCGAAGGCGAGTACAGCCCCGAGACGGACACGCTGACCTGTTCCAGGGACGTGAGCGAGGCGGCCTCGTACCTCGAGAAGCACCCGAACCGTGGCATGCCGTACGGCTTTCCTGCACTCCAGCAGGGAGAATTCGAGCTGGTCGCTGGTTGGCTGGCGCAGGGCGCTCGAGGCCCGAGCGCCGAGCAGCAACAGGAGCTGACCACGCCGAAACCGGCCGACGCCGCTGCCATCGCGCGCTGGGAGGCGTTCCTGAACCACGACGACGCCAAGCACGCCATGACCGCGCGCTACCTGTACGAACACCTGTTCCTGGCGCACCTGACCTTCGGCACCCGGACAGACGAGTACTACGAGGTGGTGCGCTCGAGGACCGGGCCCGGCAAGTCGATCGAGCTCATTCCTACCGTGCGTCCGTACGACGATCCGGGCGTCGCGCAGGTCTACTATCGCCTGAGGAAGATCCACTCGACCATCGTGGCGAAGACGCACATGGTCTTCGAGTTCGATGACGCCCAGCTGGCGCGCTTCAAGGCCCTGTTCATCGAGCCCGACTGGCAGCAGACCCCGCACCTCGTCGGCTACGACCCGAAGCTCAGCGCCAATCCGTTCGTTGCCTTCGAGCAGATCCCGGCTCGCGCCCGCTACCAGTTCCTGTTGGACAACTCGCTCTACACTCTCAAGACCTTCATTCAGGGCCCGGTCTGCAAGGGCCAGATCGCCCTGAACGTGATCGAGGATCACTTCTGGGTGGTGTTCTTCGACCCCAGCCATGAGCTCAGCGTGAAATACCCGGGGTTTCTGAAGGTGCACGCTGAGCAGTTGCGAATGCCCATCGAGAAGGGCAGCAACTACGGCGCGTTCTCGGCGCTCAACGACGAACACCACGCTGCGGCGGTCGCGTACTACCGCGCTCGGCAAGACTTCTACGCGACGCACAACTCCGGCGGGCTGGACTACGACGCGATCTGGCGGGGCTCCCGCAGTTCGGACGCGCCAATGCTGACGATCTACCGGCACTTCGATAGCGCATCCGTCCACAAGGGGGCGCTGGGTGAACTGCCGAAGACTCTGTGGGTCATCGACTATCCCCAGCTCGAGCGGATCTACTACTCGCTCGTCGCCGGCTTCGACGTCTACGGCACGCTCGGGCACCAGCTCTCGCTGCGCCTCTACATGGACAGGCTGCGTATCGAGGGCGAGAGCTCCTTCCTGGACTTCATGCCCGTGGAGCAGCGGCGGGCGTTGATGCAGTCGTGGTACCTGGCCGTTGACCTGAGGAAGATGGACTACAACCCGTCGGGGTTACCGACGAGGATCGCGTTCGCGACCGACGAGCCGAAGCGTGAGTTCATCGAGCACCTGGTGAACACGCACTTCCTCCCTGCGACGCAGATCGGTCTCGACCCCACGAACTACCTGCCAGCGGGAACGGCGCGTCAGCGCCAGCCTGAGAAGTACGAGACCCGCGAGGACGTCCTGCGTGGGTTCTCGTCGGTTGCCGGACCAGGCACGCCGTTCTTCGCCCTCTTGAACGAGCACAATGCCAACCTCGCGTACGTGAGAATCCGCATGAAGACCGGGAAGGACCTCGCGGGCACGATCGTCCTGAATCGCTGGCACGACAACGTCGCGTTCATGTTCGGCGAAGGCGGCCGGTACAATCGGGCGAAGGACAGCGCCGACTTCATCTCGGGGCTCATCGGCGCCTATCCGAACTACTTCATCGACGTGCGGCAGGAGGAGCTGCCGGAGTTCTTCGTCTTGTTGACCACCTTCACGAAGAGCCCGAGGGACCTGGATCGCCTCGCGAAGTTCGGGGTGAACCGGGCGGACGATCGATTCTGGGCCGTCTCTGATTGGTTCCAGCAGCGCTCCGCGGAAGATGAGCCTGTCGAAGGTGGGCTCTTCGACTTGAACCGGTACTACTCGACGGCGCGGTGACTCGATCGTCTTGCAGCCGTCGTCCCAGCCGCGGTGAATCTCCATCCGGGAGGCGTCCCAGGACATTCGGCGTTCTCAGCAGATTTCATGACGTTCCCCGCGAAACATCGCGGGTTTGCGCATTCCTCTCGCTGAAACGGTCAGCGCCGCCGGCTCCAGTAATAGCCGCCTCCGCCGCCGAACAGCACGACAGCCAGAACAATCAAAACGATCAACGTAGTGGTGCTCATGATGCGTTCCTTTCTCGGGACTCCGACCGAACCAGACTGCAGCGGCTATGCCGCCGTTTGACGCGCCCCGGTCGGCAGGCAGGAACAGCGCGGAGCAAGTGACGCGGCGCTCGGCGACGATCCGGAGCTGGTCGCCCAACTCCGGGTCGTCATGCACGAAGCTGGCGGCAGAAAGCGCAGACGTCGTCTGCGGAATCGTGCAGGCAGTGTCTGCACGATTGCCGGCGTGGGCCACTGCAAGGAGGTGGAAACGAGGACGCGCGACCAGGCCTTGCTGCCGTGGCTCGGGTTGAAGGAACGCACAGGGCGTCACCGACAGTGTGTCAGTTCCTCCGGCGCTCCCTCGTCGGGCTGAGCAAGGAGGCTCGTCTTCAATGACTTCAATCTTGCTCAGCTCGAAGTGGTGCCCCGAATCGTGTTCGGCGATCTCGCTGTCCGGCTCGTCGTTGAGCATCGACCAGGTCATCGATTGCAGCTTCAAGGGTTCCGAGCGCCAGCCGCTCGCCCTGAGCCTTGGCGTGCCCCCCACTTCCTGAACGCTCTCCATCGAGGAGACCTTCACGAGGCTGGGTGGCGAAAGCTCCCCGGCCTCTTCACGTTTCAGCGGCGAGCCGAGCTCAGTCCTCTACGGCAGAAGCCCCATCGGTAAGGGCACGGGCCTCCAAAACCCGCTGCTGAAGGTTCGACTCCTTCCTGCCGTGCACAAGCGGGTGTCGCCCATTGGTTGGGCACCGGGACGCCTTCCCGGAGAAGCGGGTTCGATTCCCGCCTCCCGCTCTTCTTCGTCGTTCTCTGACAGCGCGAATAGCAGTGGTGAACGTCGTGCGCTCGGCAGCTGGGGCGCGCGACGAACAAGGACGGGATGCGACCAATGGAGGTCCAGCGGGCCGTAACCCCGCCGCTCTCGAGCACGGTGAGTTCGATCCTCACCCCGTCCACACGGGTCCGTAGCTCGACTGGCAGAGCAAGCGCCTCTTACGCGCGAGGATGAGGGTTCGACTCCCTCCGGTCCCACATGCGGGTGCCGCCAAGCGGGAAGGCATCAGGCTTCCACCCTGACACGCGCGGGTTCGATTCCCGCCACCCGCTCATTGGGCGTAGCTCAACGGCAGAGCGACCGCCTTTGACAGGAGAAGTTGTATTGGGAAGTGGCGCAACTGGTAGCGCGGCGGCCTCTGAAGCCGACGGCTGAAGGTTCGATTCCTTCCTTCCCAGCATCGTCGTCGTCGGTCCACTGGCCCTCATGGTGAAGGCGCCGCTCTGCAACAGCGGTCAGCTCGGTTCGATCCCGAGGTGGACCTCACTCTCGCCGCGTTCGACTTCCCGGAGCGTCGTCCAATGGCAGGGCCCGCGGCCGATTACCGCGAGACGGGGGTTCGATTCCCTCCGCTCCTATTCGTTGATGTCTGGTCTGTGACGCATCTGGTGAGGCGACTGCCCTGTCACGGCAGCGAGACGGGTTCGATTCCCGTACGGACCGCAGTGGTGTTGTTTGCCGACCTGGCAGTGGTGGTCCATGCATCCGCCTGAAGAGCGGAACATCCTGGTTCGATCCCAGGGGTCGGCGCATGCGCGAGGAGCTCGAGCGGTCGAGCATCGGTCCTACACACCGAGGGACGGGGTTCGACTCCCTGCTCGCGCACTTTGGGGCCGTAGCTCAATCGGGAGAGCACCTGGTCTGCACCCAGGCGGTTGTCGGTTCGATGCCGACCGGTTCCACACGCAGCGCCCCCGCAGCTCGATGGTCGAGCACTCCCCCGGTACGGGAGCGGCCCAGGTTCGATTCCTGGCAGGGGCACATGTTTCCGTAGCTCAGTTGGATTGAGAGCGCCTGGTTGCGGTCCAGGAGGTCGGGGGTTCGATTCCCTCCGGGAACACTGTGTTGTCTTTGTTCAGACTCATCGCGGGATAGATCAGGTGGCAGATCGCCGGGCTCATACCCCGGAGGCCGTCGGTTCGAATCCGACTCCCGCAACTCACGCCCTGGTGGTGGAACCACGAGGAACGCGCCGCGAACCCAGTACATGTTCTCATGGCTCACCGAGGCCATCGCGACACGTCCCTGCTCGTCGGTGGCGAAGACGTCCAACCAGTCCGGCAGCTTTTCAGCGAGCGTGGCTTCGTTCAGTTGACCCCTGAAGAGCGGCGAATCGGCAACGCAGAGCAGGCCGCTTCCGCTTCGACAGAACGGCCACTCATGGACCCAAGCGAAGGCCCTGCAGTTGAGGCCGGAAAGGGCGCCGCCGCCGCCTTCCGGAGCCGGTCATCGTATGCGCGTGCGCGAGCACCTCGTCGAAGAAGGTCCCCGCGAGACAAAGTTGAGCTGCCTCTGATCACGAGGTGCCACGAGAGGCTGCTCGGCAGCACCAGACCAGCTCCGGGCTGAAGGAGAAGGAGGGCTCGCTCTTTCATGTTCAGCCTCAGGGAGGAGACGACAAATACAGCGCCAAACCGAAACTCAGGACCAGGGAAATGGCGAATGCGACCCCCAGCGGACGCTGACTGCCACCTACTGGTGCTCGGACGACGAATTGTTGAAGGCGAGCAGCAAGGAAGCAGCTTCGTGGCGGGTGGACGATCAAGCAGCTCGATCGGCAAGACCCAGAGCCAGTCCTCCGAGCGAACGCTGATATCGAAGTCCAAGGCCGGCATGTTGGCCAAAGGGCAGGTCGCAGAGCTTCAGCTTCACGCCGTTGTCCTGCAGGTACTTGATGCCCTTGCGATCGACGGTCGGGTCCGGGTCCGCGTAGGGCGCGAGCTGCGAACCACTCTCTGCGTCGTTTCTCAGGACACCCAAACTGCGTTCGCGCCGGCCAGGGAGAGGCAAGGTCGCGGGAGGACTGGGACTTGATCGGTTTTCTCGATCAAGTTCGCGCCGTCCATGCGCGAGTGAGGCCCCATAGGTCGCTGTGTCACGGGGCGGCTTGCCCGCTCCAGAGGCGGAGCAGTTGCATCGACTCGGGATCGAGGAGCTCGTGGTCGGCCATCTTCCAGCGAGGCGCTTCGTTGGTGCCGCGCTGCGGAGGGACGAGGAACGCGCCGCGAACCCAGTACATGTTCTCGTGGCTCACCGAGGCCATCGCCACTCGACCCTGGTGGTCGGTGGCGAAGACCTCGAGCCAACTCGGGATCTTCTCAGCCAGCGTGGCCGCGTTCAGCTGTCCCTTGAACAGCGGCGTGTCGGTCACGCAGAGCAGGCCGGCGCCGCTTCGACAGAAAGGCCATTCATGGACCCAGGCGAACGCCCTGCAGTTGAGACCCGGGAACATGCGGCCTGCTTTCCGGAGTCGGTCTTCGTAGGCCCGCGCGCGAGCACCCCTTCGAAGAAGGTCCCCGCGAGACAAAGTTGAGCTGCCTCTGATCACGAGGTGCCACGAGAGAACTGGCGCCGACCACCTGAGATCGGACTTGAGCAGGGCAAGGTCAGTGTCCGTCATTCTTTGCCGACCCTCTGATGATCGGGTGTTGCGTGAATGCGCCTGCGGTCGACTACGCCGACATCAACATCCCCCAGCGTGCGACCGGCTGGGCAAAACCGAGAAACATCCACACTGCCAACGCGAATCCGGTGGAGCACTCTGGACCTTGCCGGAGCCAACGCCGTGAGAGGAACAGCCATACGGGCCAGAAGGCGATTCCGAGCAACAGCGCCGCCGATGCGTCCAGCCCGAAGGCTGTTCGGGCGCCAACAACAGCAGTTACGGGCAGAAGCATTTGCAGCCCACGCCAAGTCAGCGGGAGCCGTTCGGCGCCCGCTGAGCCACTCAATTCCCGCTGCGACAAGGAACACCTGAACACTCAGTGCGGCAAGATAGAGGGCGCGTCGCTGGCGCCGGACTGTGGCGGGGTTGAGCACGGGTCTCAAAGGACGACTCCTTGCTGCCGACTCAACCATGTTGACCTGAAACGAGCCATTCTCGGACCTCGGGATGAACGGGAGTGCCTGAATCTGCCAGTCCTGTGGCTCTCGGTTGTCGTAGGTAGAGTTCCCCCAACTCACTGATGGAGAAGGCTCTGACCCCCAGTTTGTCCACCAGCGAAAGGTCGGTCACTTCCAGTTCCTTTGCTGTGTTGGGATGTATCTCACGCGGCGGCTTCACAAGCTGGACTTCAAGTTTGGCACACCAGGGACCCTCCGTGCCTGGCCAACCGCGACCCCACTTCAGGGAAACGAGTTGTCGAATGTGAGGGAGAACCAGTCTCAATCTCTCTCTCAAGTTCTTGGCAAACCGGTTCGGCGCTATCAGATCGGCGGGGTCGATTTGCGTTACGCCGCCTAGCACCAGAACCCATCGGTCTCCTGGCTGTGCTGGCACGCTAGGGGCCGAGCCATAGGAAGATTCAATCATATCATGGCATTCTGTTCGATTCGCTTGGCGAGTCCACCATGACGATGGCCCCTCGGGAGCAAGAGACCAGCGTCAGGGAGGAGACGATAAATACAGCGCCAAGCCGAAACTCAGGACCAGGGAAACGGCGAATGCGACCCCCAGCTTCCGCAGCAGCAGTTGAAGTGGAGCCACTTTCAGAGCCGTTTCCTGCGATGCGTTGGCGAGAGCGCGACCGATCGCGTCCGGGTGTCTCCACTGAACCTCAGCGCCGGTTCGCCAAAGGACAATGAGTAGCCAGGTTCGCAGAGCCATGAATGCGCCGGCCAGGAAGATCGGCGACGCTGCGAGTAAGGTGAGGGCCGTCCTCATCGTCCACCAATCGTTGTCAGTTACGTGCAGAAAGCCGACGTTGTCACGGTTGCTGCTCACGATCTTCATGAACCGCGCGTTGAGTTCCTGAGCTGCAGAACGCGACACTCGATCTGGTCGGCGAACACCAGTCGTTGGCGCCTGTCCCAGCCCTTGGCCGCCCTCCGAGCCGATGATCGGCGTCCTTGTGGACTCCGGCAACCTTGGCCGCACTCGACGCCGGATGCTCCTCTCAAGCACCATCGCGTAGCTAGACGCGGCTTGCGCCCCTCGCACCAAGGAGCCCAAAGCCGCTGGAGAGAGGACCGCTCAATCAACATGAGCCCCCTACCTCGGAGATCAGTCTTTCGTTTTCGGTGGCCAACACTCAGAGAGAGTCAACCGCAGCACGCCACAATGTCGGCAGCTCTCGGCGAATGATGAAACTCGCAAGAACTTCATGAAGAAATGGCGGTCGCATCTGTGACAGCGCCATCGAGTTGCCACAAACCCTGCGCCAACGAACCCACCCATCA
Source organism: Myxococcales bacterium (assembly GCA_030681895.1). GTDB lineage: Bacteria > Myxococcota > Myxococcia > Myxococcales > Myxococcaceae > Xiheimicrobium. The sequence goes on from JAUXRI010000116.1 coordinate 33,731, forward strand.
AGACAAGAACCAAGGGCGACCCATTGAGAGCAATGGTGGCCAGAGGCACTCCCAACGCGCACGCAAATGATACCGCGCACACCATGTAGTATCGGCGCCAGTGCAGAACTGGAGAGTTTGGCAGCACTAACGAGAACGAACCGGCGCTTGTGGGAAGTACCAAGGAGGTACACCTCCGTCTTGTCCAGAGGCACGAGCATTGAGCGCGCTATCAAACGGGCTCAAGTCGGAGCCAAGTCGGCCGGGCTTGCCGTCGCACACGAAGTCCTCAAGCGGAGTCGGGGGTTCGCCATGAGCAGCGAGCAAGATGCCCTGCCAGCACTGCCGCTTGCGTAGACGCCCCTTCTTGATTGTGCACGCGCCAGGATCCGACGATGGTCCGCAATCACTACCTAAGAACTGTTCAATCTCAGTCACTGTGAAGTCCGTGGATTTGATGAGCGTTGCCCGTGTAGTATTGCCTTGGCCGGCCACTGAGATTGAGAAGACGGCGGTTCCAGATTTGAAGACCCGGTTCACCCACCAGGCGCCGGTCCGCGTATCTGAAGTGATGGGTCCCCATCCTCCAGTGTCAAGGTCGGCGCGGAGCGTTCCTGGAAGCGGAAGGCAGAGTCCGAGAATTGTCAATCCTGTGCAAAGCAAGAGCAGCTCCTTGGGGTGCGTTGCTATGGGAAGGTCAGCTGCCAGTACGCGTCGAGTGCCTGATGAGGTCCGTCGGGCAGCGCCCCGTTTCGTGAGCTTCCGCGAAATGGCGTAATGCTTGACGGTACATTCGCATCGGGATGACGTTCCGCATTTTGTAGTGCCCCGTGGCTCAACTCGTGCGCTGCGTTGGCTAGCCTGCTTCGGCCTGCCATTCGTGCAAGATTTGGATACAGTTTGATTCTGCCGCCCCCTTCGCTGCATTTTGAGTCGGCGTAGCTCCCCGGCATGAACTCGCCAAGGGTCCCTCCCGTGTTTGTTGGGGGTACTGGCGCGTTCCCCTCAAGTTCGTAGGTGTCAGGGGAGCGTTCTAGAGCTTCTAGTAGTTCGCGGCCAGACGCTGTTTGTGAGAGACCGAATCCCAAGGACCGCGCGTGGGAGTCGAGGAGTCGCAGACGCTCTCCACTCGGGTCGATGCGATGGGCCGGCGCGTTGCTCACGTATTCGAAGAGGTTGGCTGTCTTGCCTTCGAATCCGATTGGGTCTTGAGACATCCACCTTCCGGTTGCGGGGTCGTAGTCGCGGGCGCCGAAGCGCGTTAGGCCGGTGTCGAGGTCGACTAGGCCGCCAGCAAAGCCGAACGGCTGAAGGCCCGGGCTTGAGTCGGAGGTGACGACGCCCCAAGAGTCGTAGTCCATGCGTTGAGCCACTTGGCCAGTCGCGACGTTGATGACGAGTCGGACGCTGCCGAGGACGTCGTGGACGTACCGGTAGGTAGCGCCGCCTCGCAGCATGATGTCAGGCGAGTGACGGATCGTTCCGTAGATGAAGCGGCTGACGACGGCGCCCGTGCTGTCGAGTTCCGCGACGATGCGGAGTTGCCCGTCGTACAGCCAGCCCTTCTCGAGCGTGCCATTGCGCTTCTTGCCGACTCGGCGGCCACGGGAGTCGATGAGGTACTCGAGGCGCGTGGAGTCAGGCAGCGTCGCTGACAGCAGGCCTCCGATGCCGTCGTAAACGTACTGGGTGACTTGCGTGCCCTCGGTCTTCCTCGTCCGGTTGCCGAAGGCGTCGTGCCCGAAGGTGACTGCGCCTGAACTTAGTTGCCTGTCCTGCGCATCGAAGGTGGCCGCGACGCCGTCGGCCGACACGCGGTTGCCGTTGCCGTCGTAGGCCCAGACTCCGACAGGCTGCCCAACTCGTCTGGCCTGGCTGAGACGAGACGCGCCGTCGTAGGTGTACTCCCACCGATTCGCAGTCCCCTGGACCGTGACGTCCTTGACGGTGATGCGGCCGATGTCGTCCCACGTGAGGGCTTCGCGAAAGACAACCGCGGCACCGACGCGCGTCTCGACGAAAGCGGGCGTTCCGTAGGCATCGTAGGCGTACGAGGTGGCGACGGTGCCCGTAGTGGCTGTCTGGAGTTGGCCAGTGGTAGCGCTCCGAACCATGACGACAGGCCCGGCCGCGGTGAGGAGGCCGTCATCGTCGTAGGCGTACGTGATTCCGGCGTCATTCACGGCCAACTCGACGACGCGGAAGTCCTCGTCGTAGCGACGGCTCACGCTGCCAGAGACGACACCAGAGGACGACTCGCGCACGGGCAGCATGCCGTCGTACCGCCAGTCGATGCGTTGGCCGTCGCGGGAGGACGAGACCAGCTGGCCCGTCATCGTCGAGTAGTCGAACGTCGAAGTCGCCCACGGAGCAGCGATGCGTGTCGCGCGGCCGGCGATGTCGCGAGTCAGCGTGGTGCTGGTTGCGTCGGGATGGACGATGGACGACACCTGCGAGTCCCGCGACCAGGAGTACGACTCGTTGCCGACACCAGCCACCATGGGCGGAGCGTAGCCCGTCACCTCATTCACCTTCGAGTACGCAAAGGCATGGGCAGGCTTCCCCGGAGGCGTGAGAGAAGTCAGGTTGCCGTTGCCGTCCCAGCCGAAGGCGTAAGCGGCCATGTCGGGCCGAATGGCCGAGTCGAGTTGGCCAGTGGCGTCGGTGCTGAAGCGCGTCGTACGCGCCAGTCCGTCTGTCATTGAGTCCGCAAAGCCGTTGGCGCCATAGGTGACGTCGATGCGCCGCATGCCCTGGGCGACTCGGGTCGCCCGGCCTCGGCTGTCGTACGTCACTTGGGTGGGGGCAACTCCGGGGGGAGCCGACGAGACGGCGCGTCCCTTGTCGTCGAGCGTCACCGACGACACGCGCCCCAGCGGTGACGTCAGACTCAGTGTCTTGTCATTGGCGGTGTAGACAGACAGCCATCGCTTGCCGTTGATGGTGGACTCTTCCTCGAGGCGACTCAACGTTGAGACATCGCCTGGCGCGGCCAGCGTCACGGTGCGCTTCGCCGTCGACAGGCGCGTCAGGCCCGAGGGCAGCACCACGGACGTGGAGCCCGGGTAGGTCGACTGGCTGCCAAACCGTGAGTCCGAGGCCAGGCGAGTCGTCACGACGACTCCAGTCGGCGTGGCTGTCGAGGTCACTCCTCCCGAGGCGAACGTCGCAGTGAGAGTGCCATCGGGCGCGGTGTTGCGGTAGCGACGCAACTGCCCGTCTTCGAGGTACTCATACCGCGTCGTCCTGCCCTCTGGCGTCACGGTGGAGACGGCGTACCCACCGCGCAGCGACTCACGCACCAATCGCTTTTCGTTCCCGAGCGCGTTGGTATCGCCAACCAGCCGGCCATCGGCGTCGTACTGGAAGCGCGCTGCGTTCCGTTGGCGTCCTCCCACGACTCGGGCAGGCCGGCTGCGTTCCATCCGACCTTCACTGTGCGCATGCGCCCGTCCACGAGGGACTTCAACCGGCCCGACTCATCCACAGTGGCGGTCAGGACGTGGCCGTCCTTCGCCCGGAAGCCAGCGAAGCGCCCCTGACCGTCGCGGAGCACCTGCGTCTCGTCGCCGTTCCTATCGACGATGGTCCCCAGCTGTCCCTGGCCATTCCACACGAACCGCCAGCTGACGGCGCCCGTCAGCGTCTCGATGGTCCGCAAGTGCCGGCCCGATGGGTCAAAGACGTACAGCTCGCTGCCATCGCCACTGCCGACGGCCCGCTCGCCAAGGGAGAGGCCTCGCTGCGGTTGCAGCACTTGCACGGTGCCGAACCAGGCTTCAGCGAAGAGGACTCGGCCGTCAGCCAGGGCGACGACTTCTCTCGTCTGCCCGAGTCTTGCTGCTGGCCCAGGCATGTCGACGTCAGGCGTGCGGCCGAGCGGAAGTGTCCCGTCTCCGGCGACGGTGCTGATCCGTCCGTCGACGCCGATGACGCGAACCCGGCCGCCTGGGCGCATTCCGCTCCCGCCTCTGTCGGCGACATACACCCGGCCCTCTGCGTCGGCTGCGACGCCCATGACGTCCGCGAAACGCACTGCGCTACCGCTGACGCCGTCTTCGACTGACGTGCCGCCCCCAGCCACCAGGGATACCCGGCCATCGGGTGCAATTCGTCGCAGCGTCGCCCTGTTGTCGGTGATGTAGAGACTTCCATCTGGCCCCTCGGCCATGCGCTTGCCGAAGGTGGAGAAGCTGACGCCGAAGGGCGACGCTGCTTCGAGTGGCGTGCTTCCGCCGGAAGAGGCTCCGCCAGCAGCCTTCTCGAGCCTCCCGTCAGTGGTGAGTTTGAAGAGAATGTCGCCAACCGCACCGCCGCCGAAGGCGAAGAAGTAGAGGCTGCCATCTCGGCTGACGAGCAACGTCTTTGGCGCATCGAGCTTGGTGGCGGTTGGCGAGTCGCCAACGGCGGGAACTCCACGCATGCCGGAGCCGACGACGGTGGTAACGATGCCCGACTTGCCGTCCACACGACGAATGCGCTGGTTGTCGGTGTCGGCGATGTACAAGTCGCCTGCCGGAGTTACCGCCAGGCCATCGATGCCACTGAAGAGTGCCGCCTTCGCGTCGGCGTCGTCTCCGCCGAACCCTCGCGAGGCCAGGTTTCCCGCTACCGACGAAAGCGTCGCGCCATCAGCAGACAGCTTTCGCACGACCCGACTATTGTCGACGAAGTACAGACTTCCATCGGCGCCCGCGACGAGGTGTGAGGGTTGGTTGAGGCCGGCGCCCTTCGCCGGCCCGGTTTCGAGCCGGGAGTTTCCACCCCCCGCAAACACTTGCACCGTCGCGCCGAGGTCTGACGTGCGCACGGTGTCTCCGGTGCCCGTGTAGAGGGTGCCTGTCGAGGCGGAGTACCCATGCAGGATGCCGAGACTGAGCCCGCCAAGCGCTTCGGGGCCGGTCCAGTTGCCAAGCAGCACTTCCTGCGACTTCGAGATGAACGCCTTTTGCCGGGTGGGTCCGACCTCGACCACTCCATCGATGGGTGGCCAGGCCGCGAAGGAGGGCGGGGTGAGGACGATGGTCGTCGTCACTCCACCGCCTCGACGCGCGGTGCCGCCCGTTCGGACGTACATGCCTCCGTAGACAAAGCCGGCTTTCACCGTCGCGTTGACGGGGCCGCGCACCGTCCGTCCGAAAGCGTCCTTGCCGTCCCACGACACCCGTACGACTTCGCCTTCACCGGCGTCGGGAGCGTCCACCGTCATTTGCCTCCCGCCGACTTCCAACACCACGCGTCCGGCCGACGCACCCTTCACGCCACCGTCTGCGCCTGTCAGCAGAGGAACATCGAGGGAGAACGACGGCCGGGGCTGCCGGTGGCTGTGCAGGAAAGCCGCGATTCCCGTTCCCGGAATCGATACTGACTCCGAGACTGTCTGGTTTTGGACGTCGATGATGCTGCCCGTCTCTTTGCACCCTCCGGGACACGCGCCCGGCACCTTTCCTCCGCTGCCAGCGCAGGTGCCGCTGCAGACCCAGGCGTAGTTGTCGTCATCCGTTGAAAAGTGTGTCGTCTCGGCGCGGACGTACTGGTTTCCCATCGTCAGCTTCGAGGCGATGACGTCGGCCTCACCGGCCAGCAGGGGCATCTCACTGTCGACCGCGCCATCACCCGTGACGTCCAGTCCGCCGGCCAACGCCTGCACCACGAGGCCGTTGCTGCCGGCCTTCCACTGAGCCTCGGCTGGCCGGTAGCTGCCCCGGGGAACGAAGCTGCCCACTGGAGCCGAGAGGAAGTTGTCGACGTAGTACGCGACCGGTTGACTGAAGGTGACGCCTGCTGCGCCCATCGCGCGGGCTTCGTCGACGGAGAACTCAGCCGCAAAGGTGTAGGCCGATGCTCCGGGGAGACTGGCCGGCATCGCCTGGGGACCGCGCTGGCCGACGGTGTACTCCGTCACTCGCAGCGTCACCGTCGACAGGGGGCGCGTGGTGCCGTCGGGCATGTCGGCAACGGCTGTCGTGCCGGGCGGGATGAAGAGGCGGACGACGCGGCTGCCTGACTCGTCCGTGTGGCTCGAGGCCTCGTGGAAGCCGCCAGCAGGCAGCGCGACCGCCGTCGACTTCTCGTCGACACGCAGCAACACCACGTCCTCCTCGAGTTGCTGGAAGCGGCCCTTCACCGCGAGGACTTGTCGCTGCGCGGTGAGGAACGCAGGAGCCGCCATCGTCACGGTGTGCTGGCCCGCTGGGACGACGAGGTCGAACGCGCCGTCGGCGCGGCTGAAGGTGCTGCCGAGCTCGGGCCTGCCATGAATCGAGATGCGCACTCCGGGAAGGACGGTGCCTGAGGGCGTCAGGGCTCTGCCGTGAATGGCTGCAATGACATCACATGAGAGCTTCGACGCGTCTGCGCCCTGCTGGGGAGCACTCGCGCCAGTGAAGAAGAACTGCATCGCGGCGCAGAAGTCGGTGGAAATCGACTCGTCCGTCGAGGGCAGGGTGAATCGAGGAGCGCCACCAGCCTCGGCGGTCAGAAGGGGCGATTCGTTTCCAGCCGCATCTCGCGCCTTCACCGTCAAACGCTCGTGCGTGCCAACAGCCAGGCCTGTGAGTGCGAAGGTTGGCGTCGTCGTCTCCGCCAGGCGTTGGCCTTCCTTCTCGACGATGTAGCCCGTGACACCGACGTCGTCGGAGGCGTCCGGCCAGCTGGCCGTTGCGCCGGTCTCAGTCACGTCAGTCAGAGTGATGACTGCGTCAGGAGGCCACGTCGGCGCAGTGACGTCTTTCCCGTCGGGCATCTCCTTCTGGCAGGTGCACGCAGCCCCCCATGCAAGGAACATTACGCCAAGCGTTCGTCGCATCGTCGAAGCCTCATTCGGAAGACTGTGTGGTTCAAGCGTCAAACGGAGCTTTGGTGTTGAGCGGAACTCTGTATGTCGACTGAGGGCTCCGGGACGCGGGGCTGCGGATCGAGCAAGGTGGGGACGACTACGGAAAGCGATTGGCCTTCATGGGCTCGATCCGCGAGGGCGCGAGCAGCGCTCGAGCTTCAGCGCAGCACGCGCAATACAAACGCATCTTGGTCGCCGACGACCGTCTGACCGGTGGTTGAACCCGAGACCAGGATGTTGCCCAACCCGTCAACAGCCAGACCCCACGATCGGTCCTCTCCGGGGCCGCCGAACTGCTGCGCCCAAACAGTGTTTCCCGAGGAGTCAAGCTTGCGCAACGCAATATCATTGTTGACGAAGGGGCCCGCACCTGGTGCCAACCCCGCCAGCACCAGATTACCTGCTGAGTCCACGGCAAGACCCGATGGAGCGCTGGTCGCCGGTTGTCGGGTCCACAACTCGTTTCCCGAAGCATCGAACTTCCGAACGATTGAGATGCCGCCCGCCTGCGCCACCACGACAACATGGCCCATCACGTCGACCACCGCAGCTCTGGCAAGCTCCACGTCGGTAGTCCCGTACTGCCGGGTCCAAACCTCGCTGCCTGCGGCGTCGTACTTGCGGACGAAGACGTCGGCGCCTCCTGCGAAGGTCTGCCCAGGCAGCGCCCCGACGGTTGTTCCGACGACGAGAACGTTGGCCGACTGATCCACGACGACCCTTCGGCCTTCGTCACTCGTCGGACTCCCAAATTGACGCGTCCAAAGCTCGTTGCCCGAAGGGTCGTACTTACGCACAAAGACATCAGTGGCTCCGATGCTCACGGCGCCGGGCAACGCGCCACTGGTGTCTCCCGTGAGCAGCACGTTACCGAAAGTGTCGACCGCGACACTTCGCGCCAGGTCAAGGGTGGTGCTTCCAAACTGACGCGTCCACATTTCGCTGCCGGAGGCGTCATACTTCCGGACGAAGACGTCGCTCTCTCCAGCGTTCGCGTGCCCCGGCAGAGAACCCCGGGTGAGGCCGGCAACGAGCACGTTCCCCAGCGAGTCGACAGCCACTCCTGATGCTTCGGCCGTACCGAACTGCCGAACCCAGAGGAGTGTACCGAAAGCGTCGTACTTGCGAACGAACGCTTCCCACTGTCCACCTGGGGTTGGTCCGACGAACGTGGAGCCCGCGACGAGCACGTTGCCCCCCGGGTCGACAGCCACGCCGTAGGCAGCGTCGGTTCCCGAGGTTCCGAACTGACGCGTCCACGGCGCAGGAACACACGATCGGTCGGTGATGGCGCTGCCAGGCACTTGCTCCTCCTCGTTCGCCCCACACGTCGCCCACGGAGTGCAGGCGACCGAATTGGTCTGAGTGCTGAAGGAGCCCAGTGCGCAGGAACTGCAAATGCGGTCCGCGACTGCCGTGCCTTGCGAAGCGATGAAGGTACCCTGTGGACAGCTAGCCCACTGAGCACAGGCGATGGCGTTTGTGCCGCCGCTGAAGGTTCCGGGGCCGCAGGCGCTACACGTCCGGTCGCTCGTCTCTGTCCCTGCCGAGGAAACCGACGTGCCAGCACTGCAAGTCGCCCAGGGAGAACAGCTGGCAGCGTTCACTGTCGTGCTGAACGTGCCAGAGGAGCAGGCACTGCACGTCCGGTTCGCCGAGGCTGTTCCTTGCGAAGCTACGAAGCTGCCAGCACTGCACGTCGCCCAGGGAGAACAGCTGACGGCGTTGACCGTCGTGCTGAACGTGCCAGAGGCGCAAGCGCTACACATCCGGTCGCTCGTCGCTGTCCCTGCCGACGAAACCGACGTGCCAGCGCTGCATGTGGCCCAGGGAGAGCAGCTGACAGCGTTCACCGTCGTGCTGAACGTGCCAGAGGCGCAGGCACCGCACGTCCGGTTCGCCGAGCCTGTTCCTTGCGAAGCTACGAAGCTGCCAGCACTGCACGTCGCCCAGGGAGAACAGCTGCCGGCGTTGACCGTCGTGCTGAACGTGCCATGGGCGCAAGCGCTACACGTCCTGTCGCTCGTCGTTGTCCCTGCCGACGAAACCGACGTGCCGGCACTGCATGTGGCCCAGGAAGAACAGCTGACAGCGTTGACCGTCGTGCTGAACGTGCCAGAGAGGCAGGCGCTACACGTCCGGTCACTCGTCGCTGTTCCTGTCGATGAAACCGACGTGCCAGCACTGCACGTCGCCCAGGGGGAGCAGCTCGCGGCGTTCGCCGTCGTGTTGAACGTGCCAGAGGCGCAAGCGCTACACGTCCGGTCGATCGTCGCTGTCCCCGCCGATGAAACCGAGGTGCCGGCACTGCACGTCGCCCAGAGGGAGCAGCTCGCGGCGTTCGCCGTCGTGCTGAACGAGCCTGAGGCGCAGGCGCTACACGTCCGGTCGCTCGTCGCTGTCCCTGCCGATGAGACCGAAGTCCCAGGCAAGCAGTCTGTCCACGGGCTGCAGGCAGAAGATCCATCGCGAGCGAACGAACCAGCTGCACAACCACCTGCCGCGCCGCCAGCAGCCTCGCCGCCTGCGCTGGAGCCACCCGCCGCGCCGCCAGCAGCCTCGCCGCCTGCGCTGGAGCCACCCGCCGCGCCGCCAGCAGTCGCGCCGCCAGCAGTCGCGCCGCCAGCAGTCGCGCCACCGGCAGCCGCCGAGCCGCCAGCAGCCGATGCGCCAGCAGAACCTCCTCCAACCGCTCCAGCGCCGCCCTCATCACGAACACACAAGTCCGTGGCCGAGTCGCAGCGGGTGCCCATGCCGCACCCACTGGCGCAGGTCTTCGCACCTCCGCCATCACAGGCGGCAAACAATGACATCGACATCGCGACCACGCACAAACGGTTCATTGTCACTCCGCGAAGGGAAAGCACTCGTCCCACGAGCAGCGACTGTGCCGGACCTAACTCGCTGAACTCTGACAGGACGCCACGGTTCGTCCGGTTCCGTGGATCGGGAAGTCCTGCTCCCCGACTCTGGAGTCCAACAAGCCCTACTGATTGCCGGCACCTCGACCGGTGGACGAGTTCTGGGCCATCGCGCCTGGCGAGGCTGCGGCTTGGCGAACGGCCTCCGCTTGGTCGCGATCTTCGATGCCTCGGTGCGCACGCCCATCGCGGGAACGCAGCGTTCGACCGCGAACCCGCACAGGCGCTTCGCCACTGCCGGGTCGGGCACTCATCAGGACGTCGCTGGCGCGTCACGCGCTCGTGCGCCGCGACTCACCAGTGGACGCCGGAAGGCTGATGCGGCCGAGCGGGTTCAGTTTCGTCCCCGACCATCTTCGGAAGAAGTCGAAGTAGGTCGAATTCCGGAAGTGGCTGGCGCTGACGCACGGGCATCGCGTTCCTTGAAGTCCAGAATGCAGGAAGGCAGGTTGGCGCCATGGCGTCGAAGAAGGCCGTTGCCGTGCGAGACCGCGAGTACGTGGACGTTCTCGATGACGTCGCGGCGCTCCTCGTCGCCTCCCGAACGGCGGCAGCTCGAACGGTCAACACCCTGATGACGTCGACGTACTGGCTGATCGGGCGGCGAATCGTCGAAGGGGAGCAACAAGGTCGAGGGCGCGCCGGGTATGGAGAGCGACTCATCGAGCGGCTGGCGGCCGACCTGACGGCGCAGTTTGGGCGAGGGTTCGGCCAGCGCAACCTCGAACAGATGCGAGCTGTCTTCCTCGCCCACAGAGGAATTGTGCAGACGGCGTCTGCGGAATTCGGTGGCGGGAAGAAAGCGCAGACGTCGTCTGCGGAATTGGTGCGGGCCGTTGCTCGTGGGCTCCCGCTCCCGTGGTCGCACTATGTGCGGTTGCTCGCGGTGAGGAACCCGAGCGCGCGGGCCTTCTACGAGACGGAAGCGCTCCGCGGCGGGTGGACGCACCGACAGCTCGATCGGCAGATCCAGAGCCAGTTCTACGAGCGAACGCTGCTCTCGAAGAACAAGGCCGGCATGTTGTCGAAGGGCCAGGTCGCTGAGCCCGGTGACACGGTGACGCCCGACGAAGCGCTGAAGGACCCGTTCGTTCTCGAGTTCCTCAACCTGAAGGACGAGTACTCGGAGCTCGAGCTCGAAGACGCGCTCATCAAACAGCTCGAGACCTTCCTGCTCGAACTCGGCGGTGCGTTCACGTTCGTTGGGCGCCAGCGTCGGCTCCGCGTGGGCGACGAGTGGTACCGCGTCGACCTCGTGTTCTTCCACCGCGAGCTGCGCTGCCTGGTGATCATCGACCTGAAGATCGGCAAGTTCACGCACGCGGACGCGGGGCAGATGCACCTGTACCTGAACTACGCACGCGAGCACTGGACGATGGCGGGCGAGAATCCGCCTGTCGGTCTCATCCTCTGCGCGGAGAAGGACCACGCGGTGGCGAGGTACGCGCTCGAGGGCTTGCCCAACAAGGTGATGGCCGCGGAGTACCGGACAGCGCTGCCCGACGAGGCCACCCTGGTCGACGCCGTCGAACGTTCACGGCGTGCGTTGGGCGCGACGGCGAGCAATCGGAAGCCGAGGTAACTCAGATCGTTGGGGCGACCCGGACGCTTCCGCATCCACAATGCGCGCGTCCCTGTCCCGCAGAGCCCTTCGATTTCGCGTTTCTCCTTCATGAACGCGACGAGGGAGCCCTCTCTCCATCCGCAGTCAACTCGTCTTCTTCCTGGCGCACGGCTGTCCCCTGTCGGGCTCGAACCGGGCTTTGGCCCGGGCATGAACGAACCCCAACTCCGTCGAAGACGCCGGCGCGACCTCTCCCTTTCAGTCACCGGTCTAAAGCCGATGCCAGTCGTACTCCCGGCGTGGGAACTGCAGTGGATCGAGCGGCTCCTCGCAGAACGGCTCGATGAGAAGAAGAGCCCGGAGCGCAACGATGCGCCCGCGAGATGAACGTCGAACATGGGTGGCCTACGCGCGCGTCAGCACGACGGAACAGGCCGAGAAGGACCTCTCCCTGCCAGCACAGTGCAAGGCCATCGGCGAGTTCGCCGCTCGGCACGGTGCGTCGATCGAGCAGGAGTACATCGAGGCAGGTGCTTCGGGCACCGACGCGAATCGCCCCGTGTTCAACCGATTGCTCGGCGACGCGCTCAAGCCGACGAGCGCGATCAGCACCATCGTCGTCCATCACACGTCTCGCTTCACGCGCGATTCGACCCACGCACGCGTCGTGAAGTCCAAGCTGCGAAAGGCAGGTGTTCGAGTGATCTCCGTTCTGCAGGACTTCGCTGACGACCCGATGGGGACGTTGATGGAGGGGCTGTTCGAGTGCATCGACCAGTACGAGTCGGAGCTGAACGGCCTGCGGACCTCGGCCGCGATGCGCGAAGCGGTGAAGCAGGGGTTCTGGCCCGGAGCGAGTGCGCCGTTCGGCTACCGGAGTGTCCCGATCGAGGTGCGACCAGGCGTCGTGCATCACCGCCTGGAGGTGAATCCGCTCGAGGCAGACCTCGTACGCGAGGTGTTCACCCTCTACATCGCGGGGAGCGGCGCGAAGTCGGTCGCGCGAACGCTCAACCAGCGCGGGCGTCGAACACGTGCGGGCGATCTCTGGTCGAAGAGCCGCGTGGTGTTGATTCTCGGCGAGGAGGCGCTGACGGGCACGGTGCACTGGGGCATCAAGAAGGGTGGGGTGCTGCGGCCGCGCGAGGAGTGGCTGTCGCTTCCGGTTCCCGAGATCGTCGATCGTGACACGTGGGCCTTGGTGCAGAAGCTCAGGCACGACCGCGAGCCGAGTCGCTCACCAGGTCGAGCGCCATCGCAACCGAAGTTGCTCAAAGGGCTGGCGTGGTGCGGCGTGTGTGGAGCGAGCTACCAGTACGAGACGAGCGGGAAGCGCGTGGTCGACGGGCAGTACACCTACGGGTACTACAACTGTCGAAACCTGCTGCGGGTCGGCAAAGAGGCGTGCTCGGGCTTTCGCATTCCGCTGAAGACGCTCGACGACGCGGTGCTCGATGCGATCGAAATCGTAGTCTGCACCGAGGATCGATCACGAGTGTTCGCCCACCGTCTCGGCGCTCCTGTCGAAGTTGTCATGACGGAATGGCGCCACCTGCTTCGTCGCGATGACGTTGCACGGCACTACGTGCAGCACCTGATCGAGCGAATCGTCGTGCACCACGACGGCCGAATCGTGATCACGCCGAAGGTCTGTGGGAGAAACGAAGCGGAGGCCTGAAAGCAGAAAAACCGCAGTCCTTCTCAGGACCTGCGGCTTCTCCCACTACCGTCAAACTGTGCTCCGCATAGGGCGCTACTTACGAACGCGATCTTTAGCCCTAACAGAGAGTGACGAACTCCCAACCCCTCGGCGCCGCTCAGGAACCCCTGAGAATCGTGAAAGTGGGTACCCCGTAGGTCGCTCGCACTCGTCGCTTCATGCTGCATCCAAAGACTGCATTGCCGAAATGCGGGGACGGGCCTGCAGCTCTACCGCTTGACGAAGTAGCCCCGGACGTTTGCCTTAATGCCGCCGCGGTTCACCTTCCTTCCGGGTGTCCTGACCAACGGCTGCGGAACCAGGACTTCGAGTTCAGCACCCGACATGCGGGCAAACGGGTTCATCCCATTGTGGAGCGCTCGTCCCATTTCGCGCTCGACCAATAGCCCGGCGCTCTCAAGGTGCGCCTGCAGGCCGTCAACGAGTTCGAGCGGGACGCTCTCTGAAAGGCCAATCCAGAGGGTCTTCCCCGCCCAATGGGCGCGTTGGCTGGCGCTGAAGGCCAGCCAATCGTCCCCCGTTTTCGGGAGTTCGTGTGCGCTCGAGAAGCCCTGAAGCACCATGTCTTCGAGCACCGACAGCGAAACGTGAGGAGTCGCCTGAAGAATGATCAGGTCGCGTTCCCTGATGGAGAGCACTGACTCATCTTGGTTGGCCTTCAAATTTGCCTTCGCAATTCGCTTTGCCATGACCCCTCCGCTCATTTCCTCACGTAGAACACCTCCGTCCACGCTTTCAGCTCGAGCTGTGAACGCTTCTCTCGCCAGACGCCATCAAGAACGCGCAGAACGTGGCCCTTGTCGAGCGCTGGTAGCAGCTTTGCGACCGCCGTCTCGTAGACGACCGAGACTTCCGCTCCAGCGCGTGATCGCGCGAGAAAGCCGTGATCACCAGGCCGCATGGTCACGACCAATTCGGCGTCACCGCGACCATCTGCAAGTGCAGCCTCCTCTGCGTTCGCCCAGCCAGCGGAGCAGCGCGCACGGACCGGGCACCTCTGACACCCCAGCCCGGGTGCCGCTTTCGCCGGGCGGTCGCGAAGTTCCTCGGTAAGCGCCGGAATCCGTGCCGCGATCTCGGCCTCAATCTCCAGAAGTTCCCCCTGCGCGACCGGCCATGATGCCGCCCCATCGAGATACTGCGCGCTAAGTCGGACTGGCAGCTCGCCCGTCGTGCGCCACCAGAGCACGGCGTAGCGCAGGAGTTGGTGGTGATGTTTCTCGTCTGGTCTCCCCGTCTTGAAGTCGACGATCTCCACGCCGTCCGTCGCCACTTGCACGCGATCGAGGGCACCGAGGAAGGAAAGGGTCGGGTGCTTCAGCTTCACCTCAGAGAGCGCTCGCTTTTGGCGAAGCAGCATCATCACGTCGACCATCTTCTCGGTGGCACGCTCTGCTGGCTGTGACGTGTGGCGGCCGTTGGGTCTGTACTGTTCGCGGAACAGCCGAACGGCGCGGTTCGCCAACTCCTCGGCAGTCACCCGGAGCCGGAACGGCGGGCCTGGCTTTGGATGAGCGGTCAGCTGCTGCTGCCACTCGGTGACAGCCCGGGTGAACCCGGGAAAGAAGTCCGCATCGGCCGCCGCGTTGGCGAACTCTGGACTCCCGAACGCTGGATTGCCGTGTTGCCCACAGGCGCGAGTGAGCCTGTCGAGCGCATCGTGAACAATCTGGCCCTCAGCAGCTGCCGGATTCGGTCGCACAGGAAACTTCGTGTGTTCACCCCAGCGCGAACGGAGCAATTGCCATCGCCGCGGGCAGGCCTCGACGTCGTCGAGCGTTGTACTGCTCCAAGTTGACGGAGGGTCGGCCCACTCCGAGGGGCATTGGAGTTCGTAGAAGCTCATCCAGCAATTCCGCTCGGCAGCTTCAAGCGCGCCACGGCCGCAGGCAGGTCGTGAAGAAGGTCAAATGCGTCGAGGGTGACGGTCTCGAGGAACTGCGCGCGTCCCGCGGCCACGACCGGCGATTCGTGCGCCAGGGGGTCAACCAGCGGGTGATGGACGTCTATGAATACCTTCGAGTTCGGAAGGCGGAGAATGAGCGGCACGAGTGTCGTTCCGACGCTCACGTCCTCCTCGCTTCTGATCCCCCGAAGCTCAAGGAACTGCCGGAGCGCCACGAGCGCGCGGCCCTTCTCGACGTCTGACAGACTCGGTACCGCTCCGGTTCTGAGGTGGCGGAGCAGCGCGAGCGCGAGATGGCGGTCAAGCGACTTGTGGATCCAGTTGTTGCCGTAGTGCCGGATGCATCGGTAACAGGAGGTTGGGCAATCACACCCTCCAAGGAGTGTCTCTGCAGCACCGAGTACCGCGGGGAGGTCGTTTCCAACTGCACGCGCGTATCCCGCGCCGCCTGGCAGAAGGTCGTAGAGGTACAGCTGCGCCTCGTCGGGACGCCCACCCATGACGGGAGTCCACCAACCGGAAAGCTCCCCTTCGTCGATCTGCAACGTTCGCGACGCAGCCAGGCCGAGCGCCTCGACAAGCGAAGACAGCGCCATGCGCGAGGCACGCGTAAGTAGCCCAGTCGTGTTCGCCGCACCAAGTCGCACGGGCGCCGTAACGCGCAACCGCAGGAGCAGTGCATCCGTGGGAAACTCATGTCCGAGCAAGAACGGCCCTTCGGCGACGCCAGCGCATACCTTGCCGCGCTCAAGGGGATTGTCATGCGAGGTTGGAGCGCCCTTCTTCATGAGCTTCGTTGCGGTAAAGCCAGGGCCGTACTCCGGCTCCGAGCGACCGCAGTCGGGACACACGCGGAAGCCTCGCTGGCCCACGCCCTTGTTGACCATGACGAGACGTCGCGGACCGGTCCACCTCAGTAGCCGACCGTCGCAGCCCTCGGTCCACGCAGAGGGAGGGTCCTGTGGCTCCAGCCGTGCACGATCGGTCATGCCCGCGTAGCTGATGGCCTGACCGCGATCGACTTCGCGCTTGGCGTTGAGGTCGGGCGCGAAGCCGGCTGGGGTGATGAAAGCGGTGCGTTTGAGCTGGTCACTTCCGCAAACGGGGCAGAGGGTGGACTGCGCGATCGCGCCGTCCATCGTGGCCCACGAGCAGTCGCTACACGACGTGTATGGGCGCTGCCTCTGTATGGTGTGGGCGGGTGTTGGCTCGAAAGGCGAGTAGAGCGCTGCAGACTCGAAGCGCCACTTGTCGATGGTGAGGCTCCGCCCAGGCGCGTATTCAGTCAGGGCGAGCTGCAGGTCGCGCTGGGGCTCATAGTCGAAGGATCGCTTTCCTGGAGCATCGCCTTGTTGCCGAGGCTTTGAGACCCAGAACGTCACGACGTCGGTCGGGAACGCGTACCGCGGAAACACTGCGTGTCCGATCAACGTCTCGAGAAGCGGCTCCTCCAATCGACGCTCCAGCGACTCGCGCTCGATCTCAGGCAGCGTCTCGCGAGCGGCAAACTGCTGCACTGGCAGTACTTCTCGGATGCTCTTCTTCGTGTTGTCGATGGCGCCGCGAATCGTATCTTGGACCTTCTCGATGGGTTCGTTGAGCCCGAAGCTGAAGGTCGGGACCCAACCTGCGAGCTCGCGCTGCAGGACTCCTGCGTTTTCATCGAGCCACGCTTCGAGCTTGAGCAGTGAGCAAGCATGCGCCTCGGAGAGGAACTGCTCGACCGAGCCTAGGGATCCGAACAGGTCGTAGCTGGTCGGGTCCGGCGGCACCCGCTCGTGGAAGAACCGCTGCACAAGATAGGCGTGTACGTGCCGTTCGAGTACCTGCTGGTTCTCGACGTACACGATAGGGGCTCGCACCTCGCCCGAGATGATCTGCTCAGGGTGGTCGAAGAAGTGTGCGTCGTGTGAGGTCCCGTGCGCGTAGGTGATGACTGACGCGATGGAGCGCCCACGCCGGCCCGCGCGACCTGCGCGCTGCTGATAGTTTGCGACGTGCGGCGGTACGTTGCGCAGCGCCACGCCGGACAGCGCGCCAATGTCGATGCCGACCTCCATCGTCGTCGTGCAGCTCAGCACGTCGATTGGTGGCAGGTTGTCGAGCGGCACGTCTTGGAAGCGGAGCTCGTACTCCTCAACCTTGTTGAAGGCGCTCTCGTCCGGCTGGCCCGTCAGCTGTGCTGAGTGCTCTGCCGCCAGGAGCCCGAATGGCTCAAGAGCGCGTTTGTCGAAGGCACGTTGCACTTGCCGCCGGTAGAAACCGGTGCGTGCGTCCAGGTAGTCGGGATCGACCTCGACGACGGCGCCCAAACACGCGGGACAGGCATTCGCCAGTGCCTCGGGGTGGATTCGCGCACAGTCTTGGCAACGCAGCCAGTTGGCGTCGAGGCGGAGGTTCAGGCTCAACCCTTCCAGTCGCAGGTAGTAGAGGTCGCTCTCGAAATGCAGCAGGCCCTTGTCTCTCACGATGCGCTGGAACCACTTGCCGACCTCGTCGACCTTCGCGGTGTCTCCGCTGAGGACGTGGGCAAGGTACTGGTCGAAGCGGTTGGGCAGGACGTGCTCGAGTCTCCCGGCGTTGATGCCCTGCGGGTAGGCCCAGCCTTCGCCAAGCTCGCGAGTCTCGGCCCCGTTGGGGCTGAACGAGCGCCGCTCGAGGTGCTGCCGAAGCCACGCACGGAACAGCACCTTCTGTGCGTCCACACCGAGTCCGACGTTCGGGAAGTCGTCGAAGATCATGAACGCCGTGTCAGGGTCCTCTTCGATGGTCGCCAGCGCGAGCGCTTGGAGTGAGTAGTAGCGGTCCGTCAGCTCGCTGAAGATGGCCTGCGCGAACGAGCGCGTGGCGCGGAGCATCCCGCGGTCTGCCAGCTTGCGAACCTCTTCCAGGGTGCGGCCCTTCGCCTGCTTGAGGTGGTTGTGGAATTCGCTCTCGTCCGCAGCTGGGAACAGGTCGTAGCCGTTCTGTGCGCAGAGGTGCACGATCGCCGGGTACAGGTACTGCATCGCTGAAATGCCGGACTGAGCGCGAAGCGCGTGGGCGGCGAGCGCAACGACCTGGCGAAACAGGTCACGGGCATGGCTGTGCTCGAGGGCCGGGGCGAGGCGCGCGGCCTTCTGCCGTCCATCGCTGAAGACGAGCACTTTGCGCCCGTGATTTGGCAACCGAGGGTCCTTCTTCTGCGGCGGCTGTTCTGCGAATTGCGCCTCGATGAGCGCCGTGAATGGCTGCTCACCGCGCGTTCTGAAGTCGTGGATGCGACTTTTCGCGTTCGCGGATGGTTGGCACATGGCACAGCGATCGAAAGAAGCCTCGCGCTTGCCGTCGCCGTCGAGCCAGACCGCGAGGTTGCGAACCTCGGCGTCGGGAAAGCGATTGCCGGTGTCGAGGTAGCCGGTGCGTAGGTGAAGTCTCACGACCTCAGTGCGCTCGGTGTAGCGCGGAGTACCTGGCAGGAGCTGCAGGCGGAACAGGGCTCCCTCGGTCTCGCCCCAAAGGAACGAAAGCCTGTCGAGCGATTCCTCCTGCGAATAGGCGAGCAGGTACGGGCTCCCGCAGTCGCGGCACGACGCGATCTCAAAGACGCGGCACCCGCACGCATCGCACACCGCGCTCGGCGTCGTAAAGAGCTTGCCGAGGATTGCCACTTCTCTGGGCTCGCTCTGTCTGCCGGCGCAGCGGGGGTTGACGCACGCGTAGAGCCCGTGCAGACCGCGGAAAAGTCCATGCACGCGAGTCGGCACAAGACCTGGTTCGTCGGCCTTTGTGCGCGCGAGCGTCGAAACCGTGAGCAGCGCTTCGAGCGCCCGGCGCGCCTGCGGGTGGCCAGGGAACACGCGCGGGGCGAGGTCGCTCAGTGCGACCGCGTGGCCCGCGGCTTCCTTCACCAGTTGGTTGACCCAAGGCTTGTCCTTCAACGCTGCGTGCAGGGCTGCGAGCACTTCGGTCTCGCTTGCATTCAGGTCCATGCTCGTCGGGAGAAGTGGCGCAAGCTTGTCGCGAAGCGCCGCTGCGTCGAGCGCCTCATTGATGCCATCGAGGTCGAGCGCGGCAAGGGTGTCGGCGACCTCCTTGGGCGCCGGGCTGGCCGGGGTTGGAACGTCGCGGGTGCCAGTGATGGCTTCGAAGCTCTCGGGGCGCTTGCCGGTGATGTCCGCGGCGAATCGTTTAACAGCCTCGACGGCCGCCGAGCCCGCGCCGAGTGACGCGCTGGTTGCGATGACGCGCAACTTGTCCGGGCGGTCGTGAATGCCCAAGCGCGCGCGCAAGCGACGGATGAGAAACGCGACCTCCGCGCCCTTGGCGCCTCGGTACATGTGAGCTTCGTCGAGCACGAGCAGCAGTTGGGTGCCGTCCTCGTCGAGCCACCGTTTCGTTTCTGAGAAGACGGGGCGCTCGAAGGGGCGCATCAGCATGTACTCGAGCATCGAGTAGTTGGTGACCAGCACGTCCGGGGCATGGCCAGGAAGGCTGCCCGCCCCGTGAACCATCTCTTGGCGTGTCAGCAGTTCGCGATCGTTGGCTCCGGTGTGCAGCCGTCGGTCCCATTGGTAGTCGTTCCTCTGCTTGCCGTTCTTGTCAGTCTTCTGACGGACCTCGTGCTTCGCGTAGAAGGCATCGAGGTTCTTGGCCGGATAGCGGCCGAGACGCCGCAGCCGCTCCTCCACCTCAGGTGAGAGTCCAAGGTAGTAGTCGAGCAGGGGGGTTACGCGCTCACGATCGCGTTCCTTCGTGCGTGGGCCGGGGTAGGGCGTGCGGCCTGTGTACATGCCGAAGCGAGGGAAGCGCTGATCCTTGCCGAGGCCCTTGAACGCTTCGGCCACCGCTGGGTCACCGAGCAGGAGTCGCAGACGGGAGAGCTGGTCGTTCACCAGCGCGTTCATTGGATAGAGGATCAGTGCGCGAACACCGGGCAGCTCAAACGTCTTGGGCGAGCGCACCGCCTCGTCGTAGAGCGAGCCCAACATCGGAACGAGGAAGCACTCGGTCTTTCCCGAGCCTGTACCCGTGGCGACGACAATGTCCTTTCGCTTCACGAGGAATTCGCGGAAGGCGCGTTCCTGATGCACGTAGATTGATGGGAAGAGCACCGTGCGCTCGTCGTCAGGTGTGCTTTGGGCTGACGCCGTCTTGGCGAGCTTCGAGAAGAGGCTCGCGATCTCCGGTGTGAGGCCGAGGTCCCCATAGGTCGACTTCGACGTTGCGTACCGCGTTGTCGTCTCGATGTAGGGTTCCTGCGCCAGCAGGTGCCCTCCTGCATCCTCCTCAAGCAAGCATCGGCGCGCGCGCACCAGGGTCGGGTCGTTCAGCGGGTACGCGCTCTCAATGTAACCCTGCAGCGCCTCTTGAAGTCGGCGCACGAGGCGCGTGGGCGTGAATCGCTCGTCGCCTGTTGGGTCTCGCTCCAGCACTGACTCTGCGCGCGGAGCAGGCGCCGGCTTTCGCACCGTTGCCCTCCGCGTGGGCTTCTCTGCCTTCGTGACCTTACCGCCGGCCCGATCCGACCAGGAGGCGAGTGCCGCATCGGCAGCTGGGCTCAGTTCGGCGGTGGCGTCCGCTACTTGTTCCGGTGACCAGCCGTCGAACAGTGCGTCGAGCACGGCATCGCTCACCTCGACGATGTTCGTGAAGTCGAGCTTGTCGCCCTTGTCGAGCTTCTTGCGCAGGAAGCCGACAATGTCCGCGTCTACGAGGCGACCTTCTTCGGCATAGCTGTGGAGAATCACATTGCTCACGGTGCGGTCTCCACGTGCCAGTGGCTGAGGTCGAGATCGACGACAGCCGGATGGCGGCACGTTTTGGGAACGATCAGCATCAATCCTCGCATTGCGCGGGTGAGACCGACGTAGAGCACGCGCCGCTCATGACGCGCGCGCTCCGCAAAAAGGTCTGGTTCGTCGAAGTCTTCAGGCACGGGCCAGGCGCCGGCGTCGAGACCGGCTACAACCACGATTGGGAATTCGAGGCCCTTGGCAGCGTGCAGGGTCAGTACGCGCACCGTGTCTGCCTTGAGATCCAGGTCCCGCCCCTGGAAGAACTGGGCCTCGACGCCGAGCGTCCGCAGTTCGATGGCCAGCGTTTCACCTGCCGCCGATGTTGGAACGAGGACTGCTGCAGCGCTCGTTTTCAGATGAAGATGCCGCGCCATCTGGCGAATGAAGCGCGCGGTCCAGTCAGCCTGCTTCTCGGCGGGGACGTCGCGGACGAGCACAGGGCTCGGACCTTCGTGAACGCTGTCCGACGCCACCATCTCCTCGTCTTCTCCAGCTACGAGAACAGAGAATGCGGCGCGGTCGATTTCGCGAGTGGACCGGTAGTTGCGCGAGAGAAGAGCCGTTCGGCCTCGAAACTGAAGACGAGGGTGCGCTGAACTCCACGTGTAGTTGCGCGAGTACAGGGACTGCTTGTCGTCGGCAGCGAAGAAGAGCCCCTCGGCTGACTTGCAGGATTCAGCGAGCATCGCGAGCGAGACCGGGCTCAGGTCCTGTGCCTCGTCGACGACCACGTGGTCGTACCGGTTCGGCTTGGGATCATCGGTGAGGCGCTTGAGTGCCTCTCGACGCAGCGCGGGATAACGCTCTCCCGCACCTGCTGCGAATGCCTCGTAGAGTTCCCAGACTGCCGCGCGAGCTCGGTCATTGAGCGGCAGACCCCGCCCGGGACGAGCTGCGGCCTGATACTCGGCGACCGTCTTCAAACCGCGACCTTCGATGATCCACTCGAACTCTTCGAGAAGCCACGAGTCAGTCAAGCGCTCCAACGCGCGAGCGCGAAGGCGAGACTCAAAGGCTGAGCCGCTCGGGACGTGCTTCGCCCTGACCTTCGAGAGCCTGCGGAGTGCATCGCCATCGGATTCCAGCGTTCCGATCTGACGTGCACCGGAGACGATTCGCCACGCCACCTGGTCGCAGGTTGCCACCTCGACGCGCCGCAGTTGGTCGGGGGTGAGCAGTTGCTCCAGCAGTTGCTGCGTTACGGTGAGCAGCGAACGTGTGTACGTGGTGAACAGGAGACGCTCGGTTCCGGACGCTCCCCGTCGCTCAAGCAGCGCCTTCACTCGGTACAGAGCGACCGTGCTTTTCCCAGTACCGGCGCCGCCGCGAACCATCGTGGGGCCCTTCAGTGCCCATTGAGTGAGTTTGAGCTGGTCCTCGTCGAGCCTGAGAAGGAACCCGAGGAGGTCGCCTTCTTTGATGCGGACCAGATCCGCAGTCGACGGCACGACAAGGTCCGGCTGCTGATCCAGGCGTTCGATGGTTGGTGGGAACAAGCGGTCAATCACACGCCCGAGCACGTCAGGAGCGACCGGTGCTTCGAGCAGCGCTTCCTCCGACTTGCATCGCAAGAGTGTCGGTACCGCCGCGACAGGTACGGCGAGTTCGCGGAGGAGTTCTTGCGTGATCGGCTGGGGCAGTGGGGTCTCGGGTGTGCTTGTCTTGAATTGGAAGACCTTCGGCTGAGACGCAGCGATGAGGGAGTCCAGATTGTCATCAAGGTCATCGGGCGGGGGCGCGTCGGCGGTCGCGTCTGGCATTGCGTCGTAGGTGTCCTCGGCGCGTCGCCGAATCCCAAGCAGACTGATCCAGTCGTCGCCGAAGCGATAGAACACGCGGTGGTCGGTCACCCTCATGCGATAGACGCCGTCCGCACCCTTCAACTTCTTCTTCACTTTCCCGTCGGGGAGCGGATCGGAGACGAGTGCGTCGATCTTGTCCCAGAGGAGGGCTGCGCGGTCAGCTGGGAAGGTGGCGATCTCGCGCATGCAGCTGGGTTTGATGGTGAGTTGTCGGCGCGTCATCGGGTCTCCACGACGAGTCCGAGCCGGTCGGTCAGGACCTTCGTGATTTTCGGCTCAGCGTCAGCCGAGACCTGCCAGCGCAAGCCCCTGCTCTCCGCAACGGGTGCTGCGTGAAGAGACAGCCAGCGGTACTCGGAGCGAGGAAGCCATCCCGGAACCTCGAGGGTCACACGATTGTCGGCTCGCTCGACGCGGAGCATTGAGGCCGATGCCTTCTCACGCGAGAGAGCAAAGCGTGCCCGGTCGGCGTCTTCGGGGCTCAGGGTGATGAACACGCTCGTCGCGGGGGACCCGCCGGCCGTCCAGGCGCGCCGGTGGCCTCCGAACGGCGCGTGTGCCCACCAGAGGCGGCCTTCGCTTGCGCGCCGCCAGCGCCCGCCTTCCGCCAAGACCTGCCAAGTCCGCCATTCGAGCGTGCCGTCCTTCTCGAGCGAGCCGGCGCCGAGGGCCTGCCACTGGAGGCGCTGTTCGAGGTTGTCGAGGAAGGCAGCGTCTGCGTTCGGTGTGCGATCAAGCCCCGCCCAGGCATCGGGAGACACCATCACTCCGCTCGCTTTGGCGACCGCTTCGTTGAGGCCATCGATGGATGTGAGCGTGCGCGAGGCTCCTTTGGCGGACACGTCTCGTCCGAGTTCCTTTGAGAGTGCACGCGTCGGGAGGCTGCTGAAAAGGCGAGCGCTCGTCGCCATGGCAACCACGCGGGTGGGCGTCGCATAGAGGATCCCACCGGGATTGAGCATCACATCACCTTCGCGCTCGAGCGCGTCGCACGCTTCGTCCAAGCGCTCCTCATCGACGGCGATGGCAGGCGCGAGCAGGCGCGCGACGCGGGAGAGCGTCGCAGCTCGCGGCGCGTGCTGTCGGGCGTGAATCTCGGCGCGCAGGAGATCGCAGAGCGCTTCGATGGAGTCCGGGCCACCGGCTCGGCTCTGGGTGAGCAGCTTCACTGCTTCTTCGCGGGTGACATGCGAGAGCGTCATCACCAACCCTCCGTGAGCTCGTTCAGCATGTCGTCCACGCTGCCGGGAACAATTGCGCGGTCGAGGGACCACTCGCGTCGTCTGAGCTGGCGATCGCCCTTGCGGTGCATCGCCCAGCGAGTGCCATCGGTGACGATTGCGTCGCGCACCTTGGCCAGGGTGCAAGCGTCATCGATCCATGCACGCAGGTCGCGCAGTACGCTGTCGACGTCAGTCGTGAGCACGAGGAGACGCGACGGGGATCGCATGATGCTTCCGTTCGTCCGCTCGTCGATAGTGAGCAGCCACGCGGCGAGGTCGTGCGGGGCATCTGCGCCGCCGGGTATCGCGAGCGAATCGACGCCATAGCCGAGGCGCGTCGTCGTCGGCTCGAACCACGTGGGCATGAGCTGCAGCCACATGCCCTTGCGGCTCCGAATGAACTCGGAGCGCTGTTCCCAGAGCGCGATGAGCTGCGCGCGGACCACTTCCAGCGAGGCTCGCCCATCGAGAGGGATCAAGCGGCGCCCCAGCTCGCGAAAGTCGACCACGAGGTCAGCAACGGACGCTCGCGCGGCACGGGCCTCGAGGAGCGGATGGACATCCTCGAAGGACACCGTCCGGTCATCGTTGGCGTAGACCGTTGCGATCGTCTCCTCGTGCGCGGCGAGGCCACCCCAGCGCACGGAGACGGGCCACCCAGGCGGGGCCGTCGCTTCGAGCGAAGCCAACCCGCGCGGCACGCTCGTTGTCCACGCAACGCTGATGTACTCGGTCGCGCTCTGAGCGACCTCGAAGACCAGCGTTGCGATTTGCACGTTGGTCCGCGAATGCAGCAGCGCGCAGGCCCACCGTCCCGCCTCTGGCTTGCCGAGGGAGACCAGCCCGCTCGTCGAGAGGGTCAGACGTTCGGTGCGTGCGGGGCCGTGCAGGAACAGCATGGCCTCGTCGCCGTCTTCGAGGGCGACGCCGTTCACGTTTAAGTGCAGCTCAGTCCCTTCGTCGAACACAGGATAGCTGTCGCCACGAGCGTTCGTGCGCCACGCTGAAGCGGGGGCCAGGGCCCACTCCAGGCGCGGCGATGCCTCGCCCACGTCAATGCCGAGGGCTTTCAGCGTGTCGACTGTCGACGGCGCGAGCTGCACCGACAGGTCGAGTGACCAGACCCTCCACCCGTCAAGAATAGGCGTACCGGCCTCTCCACCGGCGTTTGGCGGAAGTAGCAGCCGATAGGACTGCCCGAGAGAGAGCGTGGTGCACGTGACGAATTGGCCCACGCCGTCTGCGTCGACACGAAACACGCGCGGCGTCGTAACGTCGAGCCCACCGAGTGTGAGCCCGTCGAGGCCGAGGTCCTGTTCGTCTTCGAAGCCCACGGCCTCCCACCGCCACGGACCGCTTCCGGGCCGCACCGACACCCGCGTTGGGCGCAGCTTCGTGTTCGTCGCCAATACGAACGCATCCCACTCGGTGCCGAGGACGCGGAGCTTCTTCACGAAGGGCGGGAGACCATGGAGCGGACCGATCTCGAGCTGGAGAGCGCCCGCAGCGACGTCGAGGCACACGAGCTTCGTCTGCCACGCGACGCTGAAACTTGCGGTCGCATCTTCGTCGTCTGCGTCGGGGTCCGCGCCCTCGAAGAACGACGCCACGCGGCGTCCCAGCCGCTTCGCCTGCTCGTCGAGCCCGGTCTGACCGGTGATGTTGCGCTGACCCGGACGCGCTGCTCCGTGGGGGCGGTGCTCGCCGGTGGTTGACCGAGGGTGGCGAGCGCCGTTGGCGCGCGGCTCGGTCGGTTCTGCGCCGGAGCTTTCGTCGTTGGTGTCGCTCCCCGCCGGCTCATCGGCTTCGGCCACGCTCAGGGCAGGCGCGTCGTCGTCCCTCGAGGGCGCCTGCTCGGCGACGCCGAGGGTGTCATCAGCATCATCGCGGGCGTTTTCGTCGACAGCCGCAGCCTGCGGCTCCGTGCCGTCATCTGTCGTTTCATCGTCATTGGTCGCCGCTTCGTCAGGCGTTGAGGACGCAGGCCTGCTGACGATGCCGAAACGGGCCGCCACATCAGCGCTGGTGATGCCGTGTTTTCGTAAGAGGTCGAGCAAGGCGGGCTCGAGCCCAGCCGCCTTCGCGAGTTGGTCGATGATCGGCGGCTTGAACGCGATCTTGCTTTGGAGGAACGGGTTTGGCCTCCAGCCGAGGGTCTCGAAAGTCACGAGCGCGGGTCGCACCAGATCGCCGCTGGCGTCGGGCACCCAACTCGCTTCGTTGAGTTCGCGAACGAAGTTCGCGTCGAAGCGGGCGACCTTCTGTTCGTGCGAGTATCCCCAGCGATAGGACCCGGAGAACAACCCCGTCCCACGGCCCTCGAGATCCACGAGCGCATCCCAGAGTACCGCGGCCCGTGCTCTGGCCTCGTTGGGGGCGAGCGACTCAAGCGCCTGGAGAACCTTTCCGAGTCCACGAATCGTGAAGTCTTCTGGCTGATGCGCCCAGGTCGCGCGCTCCAGCCCGGCGTCTCTCCGCAGTTGTTCTTTCTCGGCCGAACTCAGCGTGCTCGAGATCGCCTGTGGTGCCAGATAGCGGCTTGCGCCGCAAGCCACGAGGAGGTCGCGAACATCCTCGCCACGCAGGCACTCATACTTGTCGTCGACGACCAGGACGTCTGACACGCCAGCAAAGAGTTCCTTGAGTCGCTCGGTCGCGACGTAGACGTCACCGGGCTTGGACACGTAGTCCTTGCCGTCGCCGGCATCGACCACCATCACGAACGAGGTCTCGCGCAGTTCCTTCAGCAGCTTCTCGCGCTGCGCTTTTGAGTCGGTGTTGAAGGCTGTACGGATTCGACCGATGTCTCGCGCATACGTCTGATCGTCGACGTCGATGTCCTCCGCCCCGTACTTGGGTAAGACGTTCCATACGACGTCGTCGACCGGGTCGGGCGCAGTGAGTCCGAGCGAGATGAGGAAGCTACGGGCTTCGGGCGAACACACGGCGCGACGCACCGTCGGGAAGCTCGTCTCGATGTCACTTGGAAGGAACGCGTTGGACTTGGCGTTCTCGCGGGCGATGACGTGCGTGCCGTCAGCCAGTCGAACGAGGGGCAGCGCGCTGACAAGGCCCGCGATCGCCTTCTGGCCGCTCAGGAAGGTGTAGAGCCGCGTGACCCAGTCGTCCGACTGCGCTTCGAGAAACGCCTTGCCCAGCTTCACGACGATCTTGTCGGGCGTGATCTCTGAAAGATCGAGTTCCTGCAGAAGGTACTGTCGAAGTTCGGGCGCTCGATCCTGCGTGATGTCGCCCGTGAGCCAAGCGCAGCCTTCGGCGTTGAACAGCTCCTCGAGCTGCCCGGCGCTGAACAGCTCTCGAAGCTCCTGCGTGCGCGCCAGCCTTGCTTGTGCTGCGGTGACGTGGCCGCCGTCGAAGCGAGGGAGCAGCGCTTCTTCCAAGAAGGCCTTGCGCACCGCCTCGAAGAGCGGCGTGAACATCGCGCCCTCGGGGAACTTGGCTCGGTCCGTCGGGAGGCAGCGCAGCGCTGAGACGTCGAGCATCCCGTTGTCGCGAAGCCAGCGAACGGCCTCCACCAGCAAGTCAGCCGTCTTCTGCACCAGCTGCTGGTTCCACGGGTCGTTGCGCGGAACGTTGTCGCGGCTGGGCGTCGTGCGATACGGCCCCTGCACGAGGAAGCCAAGGTTCGTCGCCACGACCGTGGGGAAGAAGACTACGAGATGGGACGCCGCGAGTTGCTGAAGCGCCCATCGTCTGGGCTCGTCCTTGCTGGGCGTGAGCGAGAAGGCGATCTCTACGCTACCGATTCTCTCCCCAGTCTCCGAGTACACGTCTCGGTGGAACACTAGCCAGTTCTGGTCGACCTCGGGCTTGCCGGTCTCTTGGCCGATCAGCTTGATGCGCTGAACGTTGGCGGCGAGAGCCTCCGGGGCGCTCCGCATGTAAACGCCAGAAGCGCCGCCCTCGATGCTCCAGTTGATTTCATCGATGTGGCGAAGGAAAAGAAGCGCGCCGGGGCCGAGGTGCTGGAAGCCGTTGGCGATCTCCTGCTCCGCGCTGCTGTCGCCCGACTTGAGGGGCAGGATGATCTGGGTCTCGTCTTCGTTCCGTGCGAGCGGTGCAACCGTCTTCGGCTGGACGTAGCTCTCGACGGCGAAATCCTCATCGCCCGAGTGAATCTCGGGGCGATCCGTGAACGTGTAGACCGACTTGAATCCGATGCCGAAGCGGCCGATGGAGTACTGGTCCTTCGTGCTCTGCGCGATGCCACAGATGCCACGCACGTCAGCTTCGTCGAACGGCCTTCCGAAGTGCGAGAGCTTCAGCCGGCCTGGCGACAGCGTGAAGGAGACGCTTCGAGGCCCTCCGGTATTGCCGCGTCGACCGAGCGCGTCCTCGGCGTTCTGGAGCAGCTCAAAGATGAAGTGCGTGCGGTCGTCGTAACGGTCGGCGAGCAGCATCGGGCCAACGCGGCCGATGTCCGTCCCATAGCGCGTTCGGTTTTCGTCGCCGATGGCAGCGTAGTTCGAGGGCGCCATCACAAGCCCTCCGCGAGGTCGCCGAGCATCTCGTCGATGGTGCCGAGCCCAATGGCGTGATCGAGGCTCCAGACCTGCTGCTTGACCTGCTGGCTGCCCTTGCGGTGCGTCGTCCAGCGGGCGCCATCGGTGATGATGGCGTCACGCACCTTCACTGCCGAGCACGCGCTGTCGATCCACGTGCGGTGGTCGCGCAACACTGCGTCGAGGTCCGTGGTGAGGACGAGGACACGCGAGAGTGAGCGCGTGATGCTGCCCATGATGCGCTCGTCGACCGTGAGACCCCACGCAGTGAGGTCGTGAGGAGCCTGGATGTCGGCGAGCAGCGTTGCCTCCTCGAGGCCGTAGCCGAAGAGCTGCGTGACGGGCTCAAACCACGGCTTCCTGAGCTTGAGCCACGCGCCCTTGCGACTCTGCACGAGGCCGGAGCACTGCTGCCAGAGCGCAGTGAGTTGCTCACGCACCTGCTTCAACGAGGCGCGGCCGTCGTGGGGAAGTACGCGGCGCCCCAGTTCGCCGAAATCGACGATGAGGTCGGCGATGCGGGTTCGGCTGGCGCGGTCCTCGATGAAAGACGCTGTACCGTCGACCGGCACAGTGCCGTCCTCGTTCCCGTACAGGGTCGCCAGCGGCTCCTCGTAGGCGGCGAAGACACGCCAGCGCAGCGTGACGGGCCAGCCAGGCGGTGCCGCGGCTTCGAGCGAAGCGATGCCGCTGTGGGCGACCGCAGAGGCTGAGGCCAGGACGTTTTCAAACGCGTCCTCGGCGACTTCGAAGAGCAAGGTCGTGGACTGCACGCTCGTGCGTGTGTGCAGGAGCGCGCAGGCCCAGCTCCCAGTTGCGGGCCTGCCCAGCGAGACGAGGCCGCTCGACGAGAGCGGCAATCGCTCCGTGCCGGCAGGACCGTGGAGGAACAGCACAGCTTCATCGCTCTCATCTACCGAGACGCCTCCGACACTCACGAACAGCTCTGCGCCCGCTTCGAAGACCGGGTAGCTCTCGCCGCGTGCGTTGGTGCGCCACGAGGCGGGTGGACCCAGTGCCCATTCGAGACGCGGCCACGCCTCGCCGACCTCGAGGCCAAGGCTGGTCAGCATCTGACGCGTCGTGGGCGAGAGCTGTGCGGCCAGATCGAGTGACCAGATGCGCCAGCCGTCATCGAGGGGGGAGCCTTCATTGCCCCCAACGCCCGGCGGGAGCAGCAGTCGGTACGCCTGCCCAGGCGAGAGGGTCGTGGCCCGGATGTGCTGGCCCACGCCGTCGGCGTCGACGTGAAACACGACCGGCCTTTCCATTTCGAGCGCATCAAACCCGAGCCTGTCGATGCCGAGGTCCTGCTCAGCCTCGAACCCCACGGCTTCCCAGCGCCAGGGGCCCATTCCCGGCCGTACCGGGGCGCGGGCGGGGCGCGTGCGCGCGTTGGCGGCGAGCACCAAGCCATCCCAGTTGTGGCTGCCCACCACGCGCAGCTTCTTCACGAATGGCGGCAAGCCCTCGAGAGGGCCAACTTCAAGGTGCAGGCCACCAGCGTCGACGTCGAGGCATACGAGCCGCGCCTGCCACCCAGTGCTCTCGATCGCCGGCGCGTCATCGTCTTCCGCTTCAGGCTCGGTGCCGTCGAAGAATGCTGCCACCCGTCGACCCAGCCGCGTGGTCTGCTCGTCGCCCTCCAGGTTGCGCCGCCCCACTTGGCGCTTCGCCTTCGGGCGCCGCTCGTAGTCTTCCGTCGAGAGCGCCTGCACCACCTTGGCCACGACGGTGATGTCGTCATCGTCCTTGGGCTGGAGCTCGATGTTCGGATAGCGCTCCTTGTTGGGGTTCAACGAGACAAGCGAGATCTTGTTGTGGCGGCCGTCCTCGTCACGTTGGTCGGCCACGTACTTCTTGACCGCGTAGCTTCCGGTCTCCGGGTCGGAGAACGCACCGCGCACCAGCACGCTTAGGTTCTGCTTGGTGCCCGACGGCCACAGCTCGAAGACCGCGTAGCCGCCGTCGACGAGACCACTCCTGCCATCGTCCATGCTGTGGCCCTCGATGGCCGCGATGAACATATGGTCGTTGAGCCCGCGCCCGGACAGCGAAACGCGCACCCAGCCGAGGGTCTCGATCACCTGATCCTGCGCGCGATTGCCCCACTCTCCAGATGGCTCGGACGCCGCGGCCGCCTTGAGGCTGTGGAGCGGCAGGTGCGTCCGATACTTCTCGAGGTCGCCGACCTGCTCCTCCAACTCCGGCTGGAGCGATAGCTCGCTGGCTGCGAGGTGGATCTCGTCGTGACGCAGGATGAAGCGCGAGTCGTCGGCGCAGAACACGCAGCGGCGCCCAAACACCTCGCCTGCGCGCTTCAGCGCGGCGTCGAGCGCGATCGAGCCGCGCCGCTCGGCGTGGAGCCAGCGGTAGACCGCGTCGTTGACGACGAGGTCCTCGGCGAGCATCCAGCGCCCCCAGGGCGTCTCACGGAAGCGCAGGTCTTCGCGCAGCCGCGCGTCCTCGCCGAGGCTCCAATGCGAGGGCTCGAGTAGAACACGCTCGGCGAACGTCGTGGGCGACGCAGCGAGGCGCGCGACGAGAACGTCGAAGGAAGCGCGGGTCATGCCGTGGCCTCCACAGGCGCCGCCGCGGCGGGATCGAGACCTTCACGGATGATGACCGCGAGCTCATCGGCCAGCGCCATCTTGCCTTCGCGCGTCCAGAGCTTCCGGTTCAGGTCGACGAAGCGCACGCCCACCATGCCCACGTCCGAGTCGTTGCGCCCTCGTGCATTGAGGTCGCGCGTCTGGATACCTGCTGCCTTCGGATAGAGCAGGTGCGCGCGCTGGCAGTCGTAGCGATGGAGGTAGGCGTAGAGCTGGTAGAGATCCGGCCGGCTGGGGCGACCACCTTCCTCTTCGGAGAGGCGCTTCCACTTGGTGTCGATGATCAGCGTCTTCTTCGCGCCGGCCGTCTCGTGCACGAACACGAGGTCCGGCGCCATGCGCAGCACCTTCTCCTGCCCGTCGAGGTAGAGGTTGTGACGCTGCCCTTTCGCCTGCGGGAACAGGCTCGCGTCGGCGAAGCGGTGCATGACCTCGGCGGAGAGGAACGCGGCGATGAAGCGCTCGAACACCTGCTCCATGTCGAAGAGGAGTGAGAAGGTCTCAACTTCGCCGCTGCGCGCGTCGGGCGCCTGGCCTTCGAGCAGCATGCAGGCGAAGCCGTAGATGTCGGCGAAGCGCTCGTTCTGCCGCGTGAACACCGGGTCGGGCTCGTGGTGGCGGAACGGCAGGTCGGGCACGTCGTCGAGCAATGCGAGCACTTGCTGGCACTTCACCAGCACAGTCACCGGCAGCGCGCGGGCAGCGAGCACTCGGCACGCCTGCTTGAGGCGCACCGAGATCTGCGTCGCGTCGGTGAGCACGTCGTGGCGGCAGTAGAAGCGGGCCTTCTGTACCGCGTTCAGCGCCACATGCCGCGCGAGCACGAGCTTGCCTCGCAGCGTCGCGAGGTTGTCTTCTTCGGTGGCATAGCCGCGATCGAGTCCGCGCCGCAGCTCGAACATCGCGCGTTCGAGGAAAGCGTCGACAAGCTGGTCATGGAGGTTTCCGCGCTTGAGCGCGAGGTCGGCAACCCCGCGCGCCCGCACCGCCCCGAGGCCACCGCGCAGCAACATCTCCATCAAGTTGCTGCGGATGTCGCGGACCTCCTGGTCGCTGTCCTGTGCTGCGCTCTCGTCGGTCTTCGGCAGGATTTCGAGCTGCAAGCCGGGGATCTGCATCACGCCGACCCACGGCCCGACGAAGCAGTGGTTGCGCCGCCACCGAAAGACCGCTGCCTCACCGCGGTCTTCGCGAGCGCCTTCGCTGCGAAAAAGCCGATCGTAGAGCCGCTGAGGCAGCACGCGGCGCGAAGGCGTCCCGAGCTCGACGCTGCCGGCGTCGGAGTCAGACCGCAGGATGCGTCCCCGCTCGAGGACGGTCACGCGCAGCATCAGGCCCCCTTCGCCCCCACCAGCTCCTCGAAGGCCTGCTTTAGCCACGCGTCCTCAGCCTTGCCGCGCGGGCGGAAGTTCGGGTGGATCTCCCACGCCACCTGGTCGACATACTCGTCGTGATCGAAGCCGAGCACGCTCTTCTCGTCGAGCTTCTGCGCGATGAGGAACGTGCCCTGCGCGTGGCTCGCGTCGCGCAGCTCCTTCGGCGCACCGTCGGGCTTGATGGGGTAGCCGAGCGCGAGCGCGACCTTGTCCCATTGGCCGAAGAAGTACTCCTGCAAGAGTGGAAGGATGCGGTCCGCGAAGACGGCGCGGAGATCCGCGAGCGAGCGAACCCCGAGGAAGTAGGCGTGGCCGATTTGATGCTCGCGGTCGTAGAGGTAGCGCAGCCGCTCGTTGAGCTTCGTGAAGACATCGACGACGAGCTCGCGCACGTCTTCTTTCTCAATTGTTTCTGTGAGCGTGTCGTTCAGCGCACTGGCATCGGGCATCATCTCTTCGAACGTGAACCGCCGGCGTAGCGCCACGTCCATCAGCGCGATGGAGCGGTCGGCTGTATTCATCGTGCCGAGTACGTGCAGGTTCGGAGGCACGCCGAACCACTCCTTCGACGAAGGGAGCTGCACGCGCAGCTCGTTCGGGTTGCCGAGACGCTTGTCGGGTTCGAGCAACGTGATCAGCTCGCCGAATACTCGTGAGATGTTTGCGCGGTTGATCTCGTCGATCACGAGGACGAAATGGCGGCAGCTCGCGCTGAAGCTGAAGCTGCGCCCCGACACGAAAGCCCGATTCGCCCGAGCCATACTATCCGCGCTCCGGTGGTTGCTCTTCTGTAGGTCGAGCAATGCCCGGTAGACCATCCACATCGCGGTCACGTGGCCCGTCGCGATCGCGCCTATCTGGGTTGTCGAAGGACTCGCACCGAGTTGTTTCCGCTTCTCCCACAACGCTCGCATGCTGTGCGCAGAGGCGATGAGAGGCGACTTCTCGCTCGACTCGAATACAAGGTCGTCGTCGACCTCGCCCGCCGTTACCCCGATCGCTCCGCGGAGCGCCGGCCGGAGCTGGTACTTCTTCTTCGTCGCACTATCGACGACCCGTGGCTCGGCCCGCAGCTCCTCGAGTAGTGTCTCCCACAGGTCGTCGAATGCCTCGTCGTCGTCGTCGCCAGCAAGCCCTTCGGCAGCGGCCATCAGCGCGAGCCGCTTGAAGACACCAGGCTCGACCCGGTAGTTGACGTCGCCGTCCTCGTTGGTGATGGCACGCAGGCCCTCGACGAACTCCTCGTACGCAAAGGCCTGGTGGAAGGTGCAGAACACGATCTGCCCCTCGCGACGGAGCCGATCCCACTCGGCGTTCACGTTCGAGGCCGGGGCTTTCGACGCAGAGGGGTCTCCGATGAGCTCGAGGGCGCGTCGACGAACGCTGTGCGTCTTCCCAGTCCCCGGCGGCCCGTAGAGGATGATGTTCGACGCAGGGCCGGTGGGCGTGTAGCCCTTGACGGGACCTGCCAGCGGAGCGGTCGGACCGGTGCTCGTAGGCACGTCGCGCAGGACAGCGTCGATGCTGAGCTTGAACTGCTGTGCCTCCGTCCCCGTGACTTCGCGCAGCTCTGGCGTCGCCGAGAGCTGCGGTCCCTCCACCACCGGCAGTCGGAGCCAGTGAAGCGTGCTGGCACCGTCGAGCGCCAGCACGCGCGCGAGCGCCGTGACGGTGTTGCCGTCGTGCAGCGCGAGCAAGTGGCCCGCGCGAATGCCCTCTTGGTAGAGCTTCGATGGAACGTTGAACGACGTGGGCAGGTCGCTCGCCCGAACCTCATCCTTCGCTTCAAGTTGGCTCTGCTGCGCGGCGGGCGCGATGTCCTTCAGGGGGACGAACCAGAAGCGGGCGTTACTCATCGTCGTCCTCGAACAGGTCGCTGTCGCGCTTGACCTTCGGCTCCTTGCGCTCGGCGTCGGTGGGCTTGGGGATTTCGTCACTGGTGAACAGCGCGCCCGCGAGCACCTCGTCGAGCCAAGCGTCCAGCGCCGGGTACGTAGCAAGGCTGTGATCGAGCACCCAGAGCAGGTCGACGAGCTCGCGTGTCATTTCCTCGGTCCAGCGCTCGGGGCGAACGTCGTCGAGCGGCGAGGACTTCTTTCCCGCGCCCTTCTTCATTCGATAGTCGAGCCAGGACTTCACGACCTGCAGGCCGGAAACGGAGAAATTCCAGACCTCCGGGCTCACGTTGCCGATCTCGCCGTCGCCGACGCGGAGCACCTGTGTCTTGTCGTCGTACTTGTGTTTCTCGGGGTACTTCGCTGGCGTGGTCGGGATTGACGTAATGACCTTCGCCCTGCCACTCAGCTTGAACTTGTCGCCCTTCTCGCGGAATCGTTCTCCGTAGGTGTGCCAACGCAAGAGGTCGCGGCCAAGCGTAGCCCCGCGCGCGAAGATCGATTTGTCCTTCGTCACCGGTAGGCGTGGTCCGGGAACCTGTAGCTCGGCTTCATAGCGTTTCACGTAGCCGGGGTTGGCAAGCACGGCGTAGGCGTAGGCAAAGATGTCCTCTGGGCTCGGTGCCCTGCCGAAGGCCGTCTCCAGCGCGGCGACGAAGCTGGCCGTGACGTTCGCCGTCTTCGCCTCAGCATCGCGCCAGAGGGGAATTGCGTCCTTTCCACCATACGACCCACGGAAGTGATGGCAGTCGGGTACATACGCGGCTGCCATCGCTCCGGGTCCGGCGCCGATCACGCCGGACAGAAGGCTCGTGAGGTAGCACTGCTGTGAACTCCACCCACGCCAAAGCGAAGGACGGATGAAGTCTCCAACCCGCATGTCGGCGATGCACCACTGCCGATCAAAGGATCGGAAGGTGGTTCTAGTCGGTTCGGGGCACCTCGCGCCGCGGCGAAGCTCGACGATAGCCGCCTCGCGCGTTTCCGACCCGTCCAGCGCGGCGTAGGTCTTCGTTACCTTTCGATCGCGCGTCTCCTTGAATAGTCTTGGCTTGTCGCGCTCATCAGCCCCGACCAGAGCCGACCATCGTCGCCGCAGAGTGTCGGGATCAGGAGCGATCGGCCACATTCTGTAGAAGTGGTAGCCAGTGAAACGGAGAGGGAACAAGTCGATGAGTGATGGCCACGCGGCGTATTGATTGCCGCCTTCCGACATCAACGGGCCATCGCCCGTCGCTGCAACACTGCTCCAGTCCACATCAGAGAGAGAGAGAATCGAATCGCAATAAGTGAGTTTATCTGCCCGCTCGCCTGATACACGATGGTATTTCACGACACCGCGAGCCGCTGTCGCGTCCGGTGTTCGCAGCAGCGTGCCTACGCAGACTGGGATCTTGATCGAGAACACGTTCGACGTGATGCGGGTGCCGAGTTGGTCGCCCTCGAGATCCAGAACATGAAATCGCTCGCATCGCTCCCGGACATAGGCGCGCATTCCAGCAAAGCCCGGGCCTCGCAGGTACGACGAGGCGGTGATCAGGCTGACGATGCCTGGAGCACCAGCGGCTCGTTCAAACACGCGCCAAACTACCCAGCGCCAAAAGTAGAAGTAGAGATTCCGCGTGGCCTGAATGCTCCCGCCTGCACCGGCCGCGCGCGTGCGTTCGTCGAAATCCTCGATGCCGGGTCGACCACCATCCTCGCCGACCAGGATCCATCCCCCCTTGTTTACGCCGGATGCCGACTCGCGCTCGTAAGGCGGGTTGCCCACGATCACAGAGATAGCCGCCTCCTTCTTCACGAACTCGGCCTCTTTCGCCTCCTCCGCCACGTGCTCGCCGATGAACGAGAGCTGCGAGGGCGTGTGCATCTCGAGCGTATTGGTGAGAAAGACGCGAAGGCGATCGTTTTTCGTGAACGTGAAGCCGGTCTCTTGAAGCGCGAGGCCGAGGCGCATGTGGCTCACGATGTATGGAGCCATCATCAGCTCAAAGCCGTTGATCCGGGGAAGGAGGTCCTTCCGGACGTAGTTGACCCACGCCTTCTGCGCGGCCTGTTCGTTGAGGCCAAGCTTCCTGAACTCGCCCTGCTTCGTCTCGTGGATGACTTCGATAACGCGCAGGAGAAACGTGCCCGTTCCTAGCGCCGGATCGAGCACTTGGACGAACGGTGCCTTTGGGTCGACGCCTTCAGGCACTTTGAGATTCTTCGCCTTGGCGAAGGCCGCCCACGTCGTTGTGTCGGCGAGGCCGAGCGAAAGGCCAAAGTCGTTCTGCAGCGACGCGTGAGCCGTTCGCACGATGTACGAGACGACCTCATCGGGCGTGTAGTAGACACCTTGGTCTTTGCGGACCTGCGGGTCGTAGGCATCAAGGAAGTCTTCGTAGAAGTGGATCGACGGGTCGCGCTTCTCGTCCTCAAAAACCTGCGCGACGCTCGTGCGCGCGAGCAGGCTCGTGATGTCGTCGAGCAGCCAAGAGAGGTTTTTGTCGAAATTTGAATTGACGAGCTTGTCGAAGAGATCTTTTAGGAACGCGCTCGTCTCGGGAAGCAGGTCCTTCAGGTTCTTGCGAGTGAACAGCGGACTCTCGCCGCTTGAAATCCAACGGGCGGCCAACATGCCGTAGGTGATGGTCTGCGCGTAGGCGTCGGCGAACTTCTCAACCGTCAGCGTGGCGAGAGCGGCGTTGAACGTGTCAAACAGCTTCTTGAGCGGGCCCTTGTCGTTCTTGGAGTCGATCTCCTTCTGAAGCTCCTCGACCGCTATATCCTTTAGGTCTTGGGCACGATGAGCCAGCGCTTGGGCCAGTTGCTTGGGGGTCTCGATGGCGCTCTTGCTGATGATGAAGAAGCGCGCGAGGAGCTGCACGACGCCGCCTTCACCGTCGAAAACCGTGCGGCGCGCACCGCGCGTGAGCCGACCACGCAACGGTATTCCGCCCTGCCACAATTCTAGCTCGGGCTCAGCGCTGTCTGGGTAGATGACAAGCACGTTATGGTAGTGGTTGTTCACCGCCAGTACTCGCTGCAGCTCCTGAATTGGCGCCGTTGCGCGCGCGACATACAGGACGAAGCCGAGCAGGCGCTCGTCGCGGTCGTAAATGCGTACACCTTGCAGCGGGTTCTTGGCGTTGCCCCTCTGCGAGCCGGTCCGAGGGGCGCCGATCGGATGATTGTCCGGGAGCTCCCTCATGTCGAGCCGGCGATTTCCTATGGCCGCCTTCCTATCGATGCCGAACGATCCCGCGATCTCGTCGAGAACATCACGGATCTTCTTGCGCAATTCCTCCTCTGCTAGCCCGAGCAGGCTGACCTGGGTGCAAACCGCTAGGAGCTCCTTGATCTTCTTCCGCTCGGCGCCCGTGATGAAGGCGTCTTGCCACTTGGCGCCGCTCGCGAGCTTGTCGAAGTGACGGTTGAACAGCTGCTCGAGGTGCTCCTCTGCCAAGGGACGATCCCAGTCGCGCACCTCTTCGCGCAGCGTGAACACCTCGAGCGCTTTGGTCTCGGTGCTCTTGGTGCCGAAGCACACGAGCTGGCGTCCCGAGGAGGAGTTGCGGTCGTCGACGAGGGAGACCACACACAGCGTCTCGCTCTGCGCGCCCTGGCGCGTCGAGGCCGCCCGTTTCGGCTTCTCGAAACCGTCGAGGACGTCCTGGATGATGCGGTGGAGCGCATCTTCGAGGAGGTCGTTCTTGGTGAACAGCCCGTCGGCGAGTACCTCGCGGCCCTTTTTGTCGAGCTCGAACAGCACAATGTGGAACGGTCGCTCGTTGGTCTTCGGCCAGTAGCGCCCGCCGTTAGGCAGGAGTCGGCTGGTCTTCTGTTCGCCAAGCACGACTTCATCGCGATCAAGCGCCTCGCCATGACCGAAGACCTCTTCGAGGAGGAGCTGCGCGAAGCGCGTGTCGGCGGGCGGCGGGAGCGAGGCAGGCGTGGCGTCGTCGTTGCCGAAGACGTCGTCTCCGCTGAAAGTGGCGGGCGACGACGCTGCGTTCGACGCCTTCTTGGGCGTCGGGGCAGCACCGTCGAGAATGCGTCGTACGAAGTCTTCTTTCAGCATGAGGCCTCACTCGATGTCACGGGCGCAGCCTCGTCGATGCGACGAAGCTGAAGGAGTCGAAATCCACCGACGGAGATGGCGCGCCGGTCTGGCTCGGCCTCGAAGAACCCCGCCGAGATGGCCGAGGCGCCTTGGAGTAGCGGGCGGCGCATGTCGCCGAGCTCTTCGAGCACGGTGTCTTCGTCGACGAGGCGGCGCGCCACCGCGAGCAGATCCTCGGCGGCGATGGGGCGAGACGCGTCTTCGGAAAAGGTGAGACCCGTTCGGGTCGCGGCAGGGAATGTCTTGCTGTCGAGCGCGAGCCAGAAGTTGAGCAGCGAGTCGGCGGGCTTCGCCGTCGTCCACAGCCAGTACGGAACGCCATCGACGAGCCGCGGCTGCAGCAGTCGCGTGTATGCGCTGGCCTCGCCGCCTTTCCGGCCAAGCCTGGCCCACGCGATGATGCGTTCGCTCGCGTCTGCGCCGACCTCGCGCAGCCAGCCGTTCCACGCGACGATCCACTTCTCGTCCATGCCGCGCTCGTTCATCAGGCGCCGGAGACGCTGCTGGTAGCCCGCGATTCGCTCGATTGCGCGGTCGCCTTGCCATGCGTTGAGCGCCGAAATGCCCTGGTAGCGGTACTCTCCCATCCAGTCGGCCTCGGCGCCGGTGCCCTGTTCGAGGCCGAGGGTGAAGTCGATGGCAAGCGTCTTGTTGGCAATGCGCTCACGGAGCTGCAACTCAGCCTCGAGTTCATCGGGGAGGAGCAGGTTGACGGTGACGGGCGCGGCGCCGGTGTGCGCGTGCCACCAGTAGCGCGGCGGCTTGATGCCGAGTTCGCGCGCGAGCCGCTCAAGGTCAGGAAAGCTCGTGGCTTCCTCGATGTCAGGGTTCAAGCGGCGGTCGATTCGGCCCGAGCGCTGGATCATGCGTACCGGGTTCCAGTGGACGTCGTAGTTGATCAGAAGCGCCGCATCCTGAAGGTTGACACCTTCGGCGAGCACGTCCGTCGCGAAGAGAACATCAATGGGGTGCTGCAGCGCCTGCGTCCATGCGGTGGCCCAATGCGCCTCGAGATCCGGCTGTTCGAAGGTCGATACACGGGTCCACTGCGGGCGCGCAGGTCCGAGCCGATAAAATGGTGCGAAGGCATGGACGACGAAGTCGCGGTCTTCCGTTTCACCACTCACGACGGCGCTGAGCCTCACAAGCGCGCGCACGTCATCCTCAAAAATGGGCGCTCCCACGTCGGCGCTGAGCAAGGCTGTCACCTCGGCCCACTGCCCTTTGTCGAGAGCGCGTGCCGCCTGCAGCACCGAGTCGATGTAGGCCAGCGTGTCAGTGAACTGCGAGAAGACGATGACCTTTTGTCCATTGGCTCGCGCCCGAAGTAGTCGCGCCACCAGGCGACGCAGCTTGCCGTCTGTCACGACGCGCATCGCCCAGGCGGCCGACGCCGGCCACTCGACTTCTTGCCCGCCGTTGATGAATCGCTGTGGCCAATCGCTCAGAGCGAAGCGCCCAAACACGATATCGGCGAGGCCGGGGGTAGTTCGTAACAACGTCGCCAGATCCCGCGTCAGGTCCTCTCGAAGGTCCCAGAGCCGGTCCAGATGCTCCTTGCGCTCAGCCGCCGAGTCGTCGTCTTGCCCGAGCAGGTCGAGCTGCGGCGGTGGAGGGTCGTCCGTGTCAGCGGCAGCACGCGCGCTGTGGGCGGCGCTCCAACGCCTGACCAAGTCGTCGCCACGAGCCTTTGACTTGCCACCGGTGAGCAGAGCATCGATGCGCTCGCGCTCCACGGGCGTCACCTCGTCAATGAGGCCCGCCACCTCGGCCGAGAGCGCCTTCTCACGCTCCTTGTCGCCTACCTCGCGGCACAGCTCGCCAAGCTGTTTGAGGCGATGTGCGTGGAGAGCAAGCAGTCGGAGAAGGGTGATGAGGAACGCGACCGGCGAGGACTCGAGGCGCTTGAGCACCAAGACGCGTTGCAGGCCTACGACAGATGAGACTTCGCTCGCATCGCGGATGCCGTCGCGAACGTCGGCCCACATGTAGACTTTGAGGGAGAGCGGTGGCGTTGCTTTGCCGACGGCGTCGCCCCCGGTCTCGAAGAGCGGCAGGAATCGTGCGAGGACGTCGCGGGTATCGTCGTAGACGTCTTCGTAGACGAGCTTCTCGGGCGTTGCCGCGTCGGGTCGGAAGAGGAGTCGCGCGTTCGAGCCCTGCTCGCGCTCGATCTGCTTGCAAAGCGCGCGCGAGCGCTGGACCACGATACGGTCGAGGAGCTCGCCGGCGATGCGAACGGGCGCTTCAGTGGGAGGCTGGCCGCTCTGGATGGCAGCGCGTACGGCCGCCTGCTGCGCGATGAGACGCTTCTCCTGCTCCTTGAGGTAGTCGCCTACGCGGGGCACCTGCACGCCGAATTGCACGTCGTCGCGGAAGTCAGGCGCGTAGGCGAACTTCGCGGCAGCGTCGCCGTGGATGAGGAGCGCCGCGACGTCGGCCGCGCCCTTGCCCTTGGTGGCCTTCCCGACGCGCTCCTCAACGTCCTTGAATACCCGCGTGCGGTACTTGTCGGGCGTGAGGCTGTCGTTGAAGAAAAGCGGCTTGCCGAACATCAGCGCCGCCTGTTGCCGCAGGTCCTCGAGGCTGTTGTTGACGGGCGTCGCGGTGAGCAGCAGCACCTTGCGGCGCAGGTCTTTGCGCGGCTGCAGGCGCAGGAGGTCGCGCAGCACAGTCGTGCGGCGCGCGCCAACAGAACGGAAGTTGTGCGCTTCGTCGACGACGACGAGATCCGAGAGGAGCAGGTGCTCCATGTCGCTCATGCTGGTGCGGCCGCGCGCGAGGATGTCGCTCGAAGGAACGATGCGCGAGAGCTTCGAGTGCGAGAGGACGCGGATGGTGGCGAGCGGAACCCCGTGCGCTGCGAGCGGCGCGATGGCCTCGCGCTGCCAGGTGCTGACCACCGAGTTGGGCGAGAGCACAGTGATACGGAACGGGTCATCGGTCGCCGACCGCTTGGTATCCGCGAGCAGGTCACGCCACTGGTTTGCGTAGTGAACGGCGATGGTGGTTGCGACGTAGGTCTTCCCGAGGCCGACGCCGTCGCAGAGCATCGCGCCGCCGTACTCCTCGAGCTGGGTGACAAGGCGTTGTGCAGCCTGACGCTGGTAGGCGGCGGCCTGGTAGGTCTCCGTCTTCGGGTGCAGCGTGCGTGTCTGGCCGACCATCCGCCCGATGTGATCGAGCAACACGAGCCACGCCTTCTCGCGTGAGTTGCACTCTTCGAGTGACGAGACGCGGCGTACAGGGCGGGCGAAGTGGGCGTCGACAAAGGCGCGCGCTTCTCGGTCCCATTGTCGGTGCGGGGTCGGCGAGAGCGAGGCTTGCGTGTCCCAATGGCCCCAAGCATCGCCAGGCCGAACGTGTCCGAGGGCGAGGTGCGCACAGAGGTGGAGCAGCGTCTCGGCGATCAGTGAGGTGGGCTGCTCTAGGTCAACGGCGACGACTACTCGATCGGCTTCCGGCACGAGGCGCGCGACGGCGTTGGCTTCA
This sequence comes from Myxococcales bacterium, assembly GCA_030681895.1. GTDB lineage: Bacteria > Myxococcota > Myxococcia > Myxococcales > Myxococcaceae > Xiheimicrobium. The sequence continues at coordinate 75,464 of JAUXRI010000116.1, forward strand.
GGCGGCACCACAAAGGTGCCTTCGGGAGGAGGGGCAGTGTCGACGACGCTCCAGGCGAACGGAATGTCGAAGTGAGCGGAAAGGTGACCATGCAGCTCGGTCAGCGATTCGCGCGGGCTCCGCGTGAGCACGTCGTACTGCTCCCACCAGCCGGGCTCGGGGGGGCGACGCTTCGGCGAGGGTGGAAGGCCGGTGAGCCACAGGGCGACGGCGCCCTCTGGCTGCGGGTCGATCCGCCAAAGCGCATCGCGGAGAGTGCCGCACACCGGCTTTGCGTCGTTGCTGGGCCTACTCGTGTTCCACCGGAGCGGATGCTCTCCGTCGAGCTCGGCCTCATTCAAGCCACCGGATCGGGCCGCGAGTCCGACAAGTGTGTGAACAGCATCCGGAGCGAGTCCGTCATGCGCCAAGGGAAGCGCGAGCGACGGAAGAGGGGCGGTCACGTCCACGTCGGCCTGCAACCAGAGGGTTGAGTCCGCGATCCCGCTCGCGAGCGGAATGTCGACCACAACGGTGGTCGGTTGATCGGGTCGAACCAGTAGCCCGAGTGTGGTTGCAGGCTTCCGAAGGGCGAAGTGGAGCTTCCCGATGCTGTTGCTCTGAATCCGGCTGGCGATCTCCGCTGTGGTGAGCGCGTCGCGCCGTTCCCCGGTCTTCAACCAGGCGCTTGTCTTCATGCTGGCGCCCGCCAGAAGGCTTGTCAGCGCCTTTAGGTAGCTTGCGGCACTTGCCGGCGACCCGAAGCGGATGGTGAGCGAGGCGCGCCTCGCTTGCGCGGGCTCCTGCTCGCGGCGACCAGTTCCGCTCGGCTGTTCGCTGCTCGGCAACGCCCCCACCATCGGCCTCGTCAGTCCTGCGATCCAGGCCGCTCACGTCGAGGGGCGGCCACTCTCGTTCTCAATCCCCGTTCCGTTCAATCTGCGGGTTCATTCTGCGGCTGGCGAAGGCCATCGCGCAGCAAGAATCTATTCGCGCTTCAAGGGGTTGCGGCTCGTTTCTTCGGGCTCGGTGTCGATGCTGTCCCCACCTGTCACCCCGACGCCTTTCGGTAGACATCCGACAGGCGGTGTGATCTCGACGCGCTCGTTCGCGGAGGCCCATCACGGAGGTTCTCACCGCCAAGTAGTAAGGTCCGGTCGGGAACGGTTGGTCAGAACGGGAGGATCGAATGTCGCCTGGCGAAGCGATCCTGACGACGCTTCTGCGGCAGAGCCGCAAGAGGCATCCCCAGCGTGCGGCACTTGCGGAATGGGCGGTCGAAGACCTGCCGCCAACACTGGTGAAGGCAACTTCCTGCGAGGCCTGTGGGCACCCGATCAAGAGGACGGTGAAGCTCTTTAATGAGTCAACCCGCGCGACGCTGATTGTTGGCTACGATTGTTACGAGCATTTTTCCAATCTGAGCAAAGGACTTCAGATTTCGTTCACTTCGGTCGGTGAATTGAGGAAAGAACGCGAACTCACATTCATCCGCGTCGTCGAGCGAGGTCACATTGAGATCCTCAAGCACGCTCGTCCACTCGACTCTGGGACGTGGACCTCGTGGATCGTCGCGCAAGGCCGCCACTCGAAGAGCCTTGACCCTCTTGTGTTGCAGGGTATCGAAGCAATCAAGAACCATGGTTTCATTTTCTCCGCCCGCCAATTGGCGGCGTGCATCCGACACCATGATGAGTTTCGCGTCTTTCAGGCCGCACTGATCTACGGCGAGATGTGGCCCAAACTTACTCCCAGTGCTCAGTCGCCCTGCACTATTTCTGAGGGCAGAGCGCGGCTGACTGCATATCTGGTCGCGGAAAAGCAACGGGCGACGATGCCAGAGCCGGCGCCCCAACAGAAGCCACGAACCGGTTCACCGCCCGCGGGTCACGGTCCTTTGCCTTCGTTGCAACACAAGAAACCGGCCACCGTCGTATTGAACCCGAAGCCCGCAGCACCGACGACGCCAACCGCAACCGCAACCGCAACCGCAACCGCGGCGCGGGAGGTGAAGCAGCTGCCCTTTGTCACACGCATCAATACGTCAGGAAGCACGCTCGCTGATCGAAGCCAGATCAATACGATCAACATCGGAAGCGGAAGCACGGCGGACGAACGCAAGACGAATAGAGAAGGACCTCCCTCGAGCAGGCAGCGAAGTGCTCGGCATCAGAAGAACACCCGTCTGCAGGCCAGTTCTGAGAGAAGGTCAGCGGAGCTCGTCCGCCGAGGTACGGGCGTTGTGGAGCCAGTCAAGCAGCTCCGTGCAGAGGCCAATCTCCCCGCCCCCGAGGGAGCCGGTGTTCGTACGAAGTCCATCGTCGATCTGGAAGAACATGAAAGCCTGCGTGAGCAAGCGAAGGCCCTCATTGAGCTTCAATCTGGGGTTCAGCTACCAAAGGCACGGACGCTTCGATTGCGGTTCCTGAGCCAGATCAGCCGAGTTGAAGGAGCGAGTAAGCAGGGGACTCTGGCCGAATCCACGAGGCCCTTGAACGAGATCCGAGAGGCACTGGAGCTCCTGGAACGACAACTTGGCATGCGGTGATCAGCCCCGCTCAACTCGACCCGTGAGTCTTGAGAACTGCGTTCGCTGTCCGGCCCACGCCGCTTCGTGCGCAACCCGTCGCAGCGGTCGCTCGCTGGTCGGCTCCACGCCGTCCACCGCCTCCATCTCGAGAACGGCCAGCTGAAGGTCAGGGGCGAGCAGGAGCAGGTCGAGGAGCTGTGTTACCCGCGCTCGCGTCAGGCCTAGCTTGCGAGCCACAGCGGCTCGGTCGGCGACCGCGCCCCGGTCGATCGCGCGTTGCAGGTGGTGGGCGAGGGCCAACATGTGCGCCACGTGAGCGGGACGCCGCACGGGCTCGCGCTTCGGGGGAGTCGGCGTGCTCGAGAACGTCACTGCCTTGCCCGTTCGCTGGCGCAAGAACGTGCCCTTCAGCACCAGGCGCTTCGGCTGTCCCTCGCCGGCGGAGGTCTCGAGCGTCATGCGGCCACCACGCTCTCGAAGTCGACCATGCTGATCGAGACCTCGCCCTTCTTGTCGTCGACCACGACCTCTTCGATCAGCGCGCCCATGAACCGCACGCGGTTCGCCGGGGTCATCACCGCCCAGACCTCGAGGAAGTTCTTGAGCGAGTCCAGGATCGGTCCGAACTCCTCCATCGCGGCGCGCACCTCGCGCTCACCACGTTCTGCCTCGGCAAGGCTCCGCTCGGCGGCGGCCAACTCCTCGGTCGTGGCGCTGAGGTTCTCTGCGGCGATGTCGCGTGCTCGCCCCTCGAGCTGCGTCAGCACATCGACCAGCTTCGACGCGCGCGCCGAGTGCATGGCGATCAGCTGCGGTGCTCGCGACTTGACGGTCGCGAACTCAGCCTCCTTCGCCTTGAGCCGCTTCAGCATCGCCTGCTCGATCTCGCGCCGGAGGTTCTTGCTGTCCGCGGCCTCGGCGATGCGCTCGATGACGTAGGTCTCGATCGCGCCCGCGGCGAGCGGAGAGGCGTTGCACTCGTCGCGCCCGTGTTTGTCGCGGTTCGAACACTTATAATACCGGTAGAGCTGGCGGCCCTTCCTCGAGGACGCGGGGATCATCGGCCGCCTGCACTTCCCGCACTTCAGGAGCCCGCGGAGCACGTAGTCGAAGTTCAGGCCGTGGAACTTGAGGTTCCGCGAGCGGCTCTTCAGCAAGTGCTGCGCTCGCTCGAAGGTGGCCTTGTCGATGATGGGCTGGTGCTCGCCGGCGTGCCGCTCGTCGAAGTAGGCGATGACGCCCCCGTAGATCGGGTTGCGCAGGAGCTTCGCCATCGTGTCTTTGCTCCACTTCGGCTGCTTGTCGTTGCGCTTGGACCTCTTGGGGAAGCGCCCGCGCTCGTTCATCAGCGTCGCGACCGTCGACATGCGGCCGTGCGCGAGGAAGAGCTCGAACGCTTCGCGAACGATCGGCGCTTCGACGTCGTCAATGAACAGCTTCTTGTTCTCGACCCGGTAGCCGAGCGGGCGGGGGCCGCCGGTCCAGAGCCCCTTGCGACGGGTGGCGGCGATCTTGTCGCGCGTGCGCTCCGAGATCATTTCGCGCTCGAACTCGGCAAAGCTGGCGAGGAGGTTCATCGTCAGCCGGCCCATCGCGTCTGCGGTCGAGAAGTTCTGGGTGACGGAGACGAACGAGGCGTGCGCCTTGTCGAGGCGCTCCATCACCTTCGCGAAGTCGAGGAGCGAGCGCGAGAGCCGGTCGACCTTGTAGACGACCACCACGTCGAGCTTGCCGGCCTCAACGTCGGCCATCAGCCGCTGAAACGCGGGCCGCTCGATGTTCGCGCCTGTGAAGCCGCCGTCGTCGTAGTGCTCGTCGACCAGGGTCCAGTTGGGTTGGCGCTTGATGTACGCGGCGCAGGACTCACGCTGCGCGTCGAGAGAGTTGAACTCCTGGTCCAGGCCGTGGGTCGTCGACTTGCGCGTGTAGATGGCGCAGCGACAGCGCGCGTCGGCAGCGGGGGTAGCCTTCTTCTTCATCGCGGCTCCTCGGGTGGCTTCGGGGCGGGGGAAGCAGCGCGTTCGATGGCGATGACCAGCCGTTCGAGGTTCTTGTTCAGGCGCTGCAGCTCAGTGACGAGCGCAGGGACTGTCGCCTCGATGAAGCGATGGCCCATGACGGTGCGGAAGAAGGGGACGTCACTCACGGGCGGTCTCCTTCTTGAGCCCGAAGAAGAGGAACCCGTTCCACGGCGTGCCTGTGATCCGCCGCGCGACCGCGCTCAGCGACTTGAAGTGCTGCCCTCGGTGGACGAAGTCTTCCGCGCCCACGTGAACCTCGTGCGCGATGCCATCGAACATCCTCCGCAACACCGTGCCGGCCGGCGGCAGCCGTGGGTCGCGCTCAGGTGCCTCTTCCTCCTTCGGCCCTGCGAAGCGCATCCGCCAACTCTCGGGCAGCCTGTCGCCGTGCTTCGAGATGAGCTCGAGCGCGCCTGTGGTGAGCCCTCCGTAGGCGAGCTCCTGGATGCGCCAGGTCAGCCGCTTGATCAGGTACTGCCGGTTCCGTGAATGCGTGGGCTCGCCGTAGAGCTCAAGGTACTTCTGCTCGAGGTCCGGCACGCGCATGTCGCATAGCGCGCGAACGTCCCGGTCGACCTCTGGCTTGTAAGAGCGCGCGCCTGCTCGCGCCCGGACCGCGACTGTTCCTTCAGTTCTCATCGTGTCTCCGATGTCTGAGGCGGGATGCCTCTCGACGTCGGTCATGGACGCTCTGGCCCCGGAAGAAGACAAGTCGAGAAGCGGAGAACGAGTAGTCATCGCGCGGTCCCTCCGCGGGTCTGCGCGCGCTTCAGGAGCAGGTCGACGAGCGTCTCGGCGAGCACGTCGATCACGTCGGCGCGCCTGCGCTGCGCGTCGGTCAGCTCGGTCGGTGGCGAGGGCTGCTGGGTCGGCGATGGCTGTCGGGGCTGGTCACTCATGCTGTTGAAAATGCGGTTCGAGGAATTTCCAGAGGACATCTCTCTCGGCAGATCCGCGAAATCGCTGCGGAGGCGGCAAATCGGCCCTGCGTGAAACGCGGCGCTCTTGACGACTGCTCATTTGTTCAGTATCTCGCAAACACGTGAGGGAGGGACCGATGGCGAAGCGAGAACGTCTTGGAGACCGAATCAAGCGACTCAGGAAGCTGCGAGAGCTGGGGCTGCGCGAGACCGCGCTCAAGCTCGGCATCTCGGCGTCGTACCTTTCGTTGATCGAGACGGGGCAAGTGAAGACCCCGCCGGCCGCGAAGGTGATCGCCGACATCGCCGCGCTCCTCGAGGACGACTTCGACGAGCTCATGCTGCTCGCGGGGCGGGTGCCTGAGGACATCGAAGACAAGCTCGTCGCCGACCCGGAGCTGACCACCTTCCTTCGCACCGCCGGCGAGCAAGGCTTCAGCGGGAAGGACCTCATCAAGATGCTCGAGACGAAGGGAGGGAAGCCGTGAAGCACGTCCGAGTTCCATTCCTGACGGTGAAAGAGATTGAGCGCTCTGCCGAAGAGATGCTCGCTCGCTACTCGACAGTGCGCGGCCCGTTGAATGGCGCCGTCGATGTCGACTTCGTCATCGAGCGCCTCCTCGGGCTCGACCTCGGCGTCATCGACCTGAAGGGCCTCTTGGGAAACCCCGACGTCCTCGGCGCGACGGTGGTCGACCAGAAGCGCGTCTACGTCGACCAGTCCCTCGAGCAGACGCCCGGCCGCTTCGCGTTCACGCTCGCACACGAGGTCGGCCACTGGGTGCTCCATAGGCCCCACCTCGCGATGCACCCCAAAGGCAGCGCGTTGTTCGACGTCTCCGAGTTCATCGAGCCGCAACCAGGCTTCGGGCCCGGCAGGAAGCCGCAGGTGGAGTGGCAGGCGGACCAGTTCGCTGCCTGCCTCCTGATGCCCGGCAGACTCGTCCGCGCGGCGGTCCACGATGCCTTCGGCGGGCGGCTCCCGACCTGGGAAGGAATTCAGTCGCGCCTGCAAGCAAGGGTGCCCGACCCGACCTTCATCGACGTCGCTGCGCAGGTCATCGCTGCCGGTAGCTTCGACAACGTCTCCAACACCGCGATGCGCATTCGACTGCTCGACCTCAAGCTCGTCGTCGACGCATCGGACCCTCAACGCTCGTTGTTCTGAGTTGTCTTTGGGCCAGAGCCTTCTGACGTCTTCACTGTCTGCTGTTCAATAAACAATCAACAA
>JAUXRI010000130.1 GCA_030681895.1 Myxococcales bacterium
GAAGGTGATGCGCTCCAGCAGGGTGAGCGTGGTGCCTTCGCCGAGCCACAGCGCGGTCGAGGTCTCTTCGCCGACGGCGTCGACGGTGAGCACGGCAGCGCGAGGAAAGGGGCTGCAGAAGAACGCGCTCGCGGCGTGCGACTCGTGGTGTTCGCGATGGCTGATGCGGTCGCGCGGCACACCGAGGCGGCTCGAGAGTTCATCAAGCACCTGCACCTTGCCTGAGAGCTGCGAGGCGATGGCGCGCGGGAATTGTCGCAAGGACGAAGGGAAGGAGCGCAGCATCATCGTGAGCACGCGCTCGAGCTTGCGGTACGGGTTCTCGTAGAAGACGACGTTGGTGAGGTCCTTCACGTCGAGCTTCGCCATCGACAGACACGCGCGCGCGGCGGCGATGGGCAGCGAGGGGTCGTTCTTGATGCGAGAGAAGCGCTCTTCCTGCATGGCCGCGACGAGCTGGCCGTCGACGACCAGCGCCGCCGCCGCGTCGTGGTAGTTCGCCGAGATGCCGAGCACCGCGCTCATGCGTTGCGTGCTCGCAGGAATCGGAGCGGCGCCCTGATTGGCGGTTGTGCGAGCAGGGCGTCGGTCGATGAACCTCTCATCGGGAGTCGCGCCATCCTGACGGGAGCTGCGGCCTCATTCGCTCCATCAGCGCGAGGGGAGCCATCAACACGTACAGCGTCCACATCGTCAGCGTGAACAACACGCCTGACGACGCCGCGCCCCAACGCAACCACCCGCGACGCAGCTCCCAGAACCGCGCGCTGCGCAGCTCGCTGGCCTCGGGCGCCAGGGCCGAGAGGAACTCCCGCGTGTACGACTCGTGCACCGCTTCATCGACCATCACCGCGTCGAGCAGCGCCTTCGTCTTCGTGTCCGCGCGCGCCGTGCCCTCGAACGCGGCGAGCTCATCGCGGAACATCACCATCTGCGCACGCGCGCGTTTCTCTCCGAGGTGCACGAACGCCAGGAAGCGCGTTTCGCCCAGTCGCGTGAATAAGTGCTCGAAGTCGGCGCGCGCCACCGAGTCGTCGAAGGCGAGCGTTGGATCGAGCTCCACCGCACGCAGCGAGAACATCTGCGCGTGGCGATTCTCGTCGACGGCGTGGCTCAGGTATTTGGCGCGGCGCGAGAGATCGCTCGTGGTGTTCGCGGCCTCCATCATGTCGAAGAAGCTCGAGCGCTCGGCGCGCGCGAACGCCATCAACATGCGCGCGGTGGCACGTGGGCTTCGCCAGCGGAACGGCTTGAGCAGTCGCGCGAAGACGAGCCGCATGGGTCAGGGAACTCCGCAGAAGTCGCCGGTCGGCCACGGGTGGCACGTGCCGGTCGCGCACGGGGCGGAGGCACTGCACGGCATGGCGCAGCGACGAAGGGCGCCGGAAGGGACTTCTCCGTCTTTGCAGGTGATGGCTCGGAGCGGGTTCGACCACGCCACGGGCTCACAGCGCCGGCCGCGACAGGGCTTCCCGTCGGTCTCCACTCCCTTCCACTCTGGGCGCTCGCTCTTCCGCTTCGGCTCTCTGTCGCTGAAGGCCCGCTTGGGCGCGGAGCCTTTGGGGTGCTCGAGGATGAGCTCGCGCGTGTGGTCTTCCCAGGCAACGTCGAGGACTGTCGTTTCTCCCTCGAACACCGGCAGCACCACCGTGCGCTGGTTGTTGGCCGAGCCATCGAGCAGCACGTCACCATGGCCTCCACGGAGCACCCGAATCGAAGCGATGCGGAGCGTCGGGGCGTCTCCTTCATCGGGGTAGAAATCTCGGCACGTCATGCGGAACCACTCGCGCACCACGCGGGTCTCGCAGTTCGCGGCGGTCGAGCCCTTCACGTTCACCTCAGGCACGGCACGCCACTCGTCGTCCGTCGGCGGCCACGAGCGACCCTCGGGCAGCACGAGCGCGCTCTTCGGCTTCGGTTTCGAGTCCAGCGCCACGTGGAGCGCTTCAGCGAACGCGCGATGGCCTTTCGGCGTGAGGTGAAGGTCGCCGTCCAGGAACGCGCCGGGCTCGGCCTTGCGGAGCGCCTCGGTGGGGTCGAGCGCGAGCGCACCAATTGCTTCTGCGCGCGAGACGATGTCGTCGAGCAGGACCTGCGTGACCGAGAGATCGACCGGCTCCTTGCCGTACTTTTTCCACTCGTCCTTCGAGACCATCACGTCGAGCGGCAGGGCCACGACGAGAAACGTCGCTCCCGCTTTGTCGCAGGCGTCCTTCGTGCGCTGGAGCAGCGCCTCGAGCGGCGTGACGGCGTGGGCGTCGGTGGCGCTCAGCGTCGCCCCGAGCGCGATCCGCAGCGCCTTTCGCTTCTCGACCAGCGCCTTCAGCTCGACGTCCTTCGTCTTCTCCGCGATCGCGAGCAGCTTGTCTTCGTTGCCCTCGATGCCGAGCGCGGCCGTGTAGAGCTGGTGCGCGGTGACGTCGACGGCGCGCGCGCCTTCCATGAAGGGCACCTGGACGATGTCGCGCGGGTCTCCATTCTTGAGCGGCGGGAGCACCTTCGCCGCCTGCGCGTACGGCTCGTTCTGGTTGATGCGGTCGGTCACGTGCCGGTCGAGCTCGGCTTGGAGCTCGTCGAGCTGCTTCGTCGTCGCGTTGCGCTTCTCGAGCGCCTCTTTCGTCGCGGTGTCTCCACGCTCCAGTGGCTTCGTGGCCGACGACGCGGTGACGATGTCCTTCCACGTACCCTCGCCAGCGCTCTCTTGCGCGAGGTTCACCGAGCCGGCCATGAGGCGGCGGGCCGCATAGACGAGGTGAGAGCCGTTCATCACCGCGTGCCGGAACGGGAACTTCACCGTCGAGGTTGGCGCCGTCTCGCTGCGCACCGCCCAGCCGTCCCACACGTGATGGCGGCCGCTGTTCGGCTTGCCGAGCTCGAAGAGGTCGTTCGAGACGTTCATCACGTAGACGACGTGCTTCGGTTTGCGCTCGGAGACGAGGCGCTCGACCAGCGCGGTGTACTCGCCCGGGCCGTACGTCGGCACGCCGGCGTTGAGCACGTTCACGTTTCGAATCGCCGCCAGCTGCGCCGAGAACGTCTCGACGTCCTCCACGCCAAGGCCGAAGACCTGCGAGTCGCCCACCACGAGCACGTCGGTCGGCGCAGGCGCGGACCAATCGCTCCCGCGGAAGCCGAGCGTGTTGGTGTGAATCGTCGTCGTCGGGTTGGCGCCGAGCTTGAGCTTCATCTGCGCGTTCGGCGCGAGCTTCACGCCGAGCGACGCGTCTTCTTCGTACAGGTTCAGGTGCGGGAAGGCGCCGTCGTCACGCGCACGGAAGACGAGCTCGGCGATGACGACGCCCAGAGTGAGCCCGACGAGCACCTTCACGACCGCAGAGAGGACGCGCACGCCGCGGAGTGTGCTTCAGAATCGGCGTGCAGTGTCGCGCGCCAGTGACGGTCCTCCGAACGGTCACCGGTCCGATGTTGACTCCAGAATCAATATTCTGCTCTGAAGCCCCCAGTGCCGCACGGCTTCGGGCCAATCGTTCACCGGCCCCTCGAGAGGACGCACGCATGAGTGAGCTTCGCTTCGACGGAAAAGTGGTGGTCATCACGGGCGCAGGCGCAGGGCTTGGGCGCTCCCACGCGTTGTTCTTCGGCAAGCGCGGCGCGAAGGTCGTGGTGAACGATCTCGGCGGCACCGCGCACGGAGCGGGCCAGTCGTCGGCGGCTGCCGACAAGGTCGTCGAAGAGATCAAGGCCGCAGGAGGCGCTGCCGTCGCCAACTACGACTCGGTCGAGAACGGCGACAAGATCGTCAAGACGGCCATCGACGCCTTCGGCCGCATCGACGTGCTGATCAACAACGCCGGCATCCTCCGCGACGTCAGCTTCCAGAAGATGACGAAGGACGACTGGGACCTGATCATGCGCGTGCACGTGAACGGCGCGTTCGCCTGCTCGCACGCGGCGTGGCCGTACATGCGCGACCAGGGCTACGGGCGCATCATCTTCACCACCTCGGCCGCCGGCATCTACGGCAACTTCGGTCAGGCGAACTACTCGGCCGCGAAGCTCGGGCTCGTGGGCCTGTCGAACACGCTCGCCATCGAAGGTGAGAAGAAGAACGTGCGCGCCAACGCCATCGCTCCGATCGCCGCCTCGCGCCTCACCGAGACGGTGCTGCCGAAGGACATGCTCGAGAACCTGAAGCCCGAGTACGTGACGCCGCTCGTCGCGTGGCTCGCGCACGAGGACTGCAAAGAGAACGGAGGCCTCTTCGAGGTCGGCGCCGGCTTCTTCGGCAAGCTCCGCTGGGAGCGCACCGAGGGCAAGACGTTCAAGCTCGGTCGTGAAATTTCCCCTGAGGCCATTCGTGGCGCGTGGGACCAGGTCACCGACTTCACGAAGTCCACGCACCCCGCCAACATCACCGAGGCGCTCGGTCCCGTGATGTCGAACCTGTCGTCGAAGTCGAAGGGCGGCAACGAGTTCATCGACGTCGACGCGGCGCTCGGCTTCGAGATGGAAGAGGCCCGCTCCACGTACGACGAACGAGACCTCGCGCTCTACGCGCTCGGCGTCGGCGCTGGGAAGAACCCGACCGACGCGAGCGACCTGCACCTCGTCTACGAGCGCAACGGCGAAGGTTTCTACGCGCTGCCCACCTACGGCGTGATTCCCGCGCTCAACGCCATCTTCAAGATGGTCTCCGAAGGCAAGAGCGCGCCGGGCCTGAACTACGGGCTCGACCGCATCCTCCACGGAGAGCAGTACACCGAGGTGCTCCGTCCGCTGCCGCCGAGCGCCGAGCTCGTGCACAAGGCGCGCATCTCGGAGATCCTCGACAAGGGCAAGAACGCCGTCGTCGTCACGCACCTCGACACCTACGACGCGAAGAGCGGCGAGCTGCTGGTGAAGAACGACGTGTCGATGGTCGTGCGTGGCGCGGGTGGCTGGGGCGGAGAACGTGGTCCCTCATCCGACGTCAACGTTCCGCCGAGCCGTCCTCCCGATGCCGTCGCGACCGAGAAGACGACCGAGAGCCAGGCGCTGCTCTACCGCCTCTCGGGCGACTGGAACCCGCTGCACGTCGACCCCGAGTTCGCGACGATGTTCGGCTTCAACAAGCCCATCCTCCACGGCCTGTGCACGTTCGGCTTCGTCGGCCGCGCCGTCATCAACGCGTTCAGCAAGGGTGACCCGCGCTTCTTCAAGAGCATCAAGGTGCGCTTCGCCGAGACCGTGTACCCGGGCGAGACGCTGAAGATCGAGATGTGGAAGGAGAGCGATCTGCGCATCATCGTTCGCGCCACCGTCGTCGAGCGCGAGAAGGTCTGCATCTCGAACGCCGCCGTCGAGCTCTACCCTGAGATCCCGAAGCCGAAGGCGAAGGAGGCTCCGAAGGCCGCCGCTGCTGCTGCGCCCGTCGCCGCGAAGATCGACGCCGCCGGTTCGTTCAACGCCATCGGCGCGCACCTCGCGTCGCATCCCGAGTTGGTGAAGAGCGTCGGCAACGTCTACCAGTTCCGCCTCAAGAGCCCTGACTCTGCCTGGGTGCTCGACCTCAAGAACGGCGGCGGCTCGGTGAAGGCCGGCACGGTCGAGAAGGCCGACTGCACGCTCGATTTGAGCGACGCCGACTGGCTCGACATGGTGAGCGGCAAGGCCGACCCGATGAAGCTCTTCCAGGGCGGCAAGCTGAAGATCTCCGGCAACGTGATGGCGTCGCAGAAGCTCGACTTCCTCAAGAAGATGGATCGTTCGGCCGTGGCAGGTGGAGCCGCTCCTGCTCCCGCTCCTGCAGCAGCCGCGGCGACGGTCACCTCGGCCATCAGCTTCCAGGCCATCGGCGCGTACCTGTCGAAGAGCCCCGACCTCGTGAAGGCCGTCGGCAACGTCTACCAGTTCCGCCTCAAGAACCCCGACTCCGCCTGGGTGCTCGACCTCAAGAACGGCGGCGGCTCGGTGAAGGCCGGCACCGCCGAGAAGGCCGACTGCACGCTCGACCTCTCCGACGCCGACTGGCTCGACATGGTGAGCGGCAAGGCCGATCCGATGAAGCTCTTCCAGGGCGGCAAGCTGAAGATCAGCGGCAACGTGATGGCGTCGCAGAAGCTCGACTTCCTCAAGAAGATCGATCGCAAGGAGTTCGAGTCGGCCCTCGGGTCCGCGCCGGCAGCTGCGGCTCCTGCGGCGCAGGCGAGCGCTCCGGCTGAAGCGAAGGCGCCGAAGATCATCGCCGCCCTCAAGGAGCGCCTCGCGAAGAACGCCAACCTCGCCAAAGAGGTCGACGCCATCATCGCCTTCAAGGTGAAGAACGGCCCGTCGTTCACCGCAGACCTGAAGTCCGCGACGCCTGGCGTGAAGGACGGCGTCGACGCAGCAGCCACCACCACCATCAGCCTCACCGACGACGCGCTCGCCGAGCTGGCGAAGACCGGCGCCGTGCAGGACCTCTACCAACACGGCGGCATGCGCATCGACGGCTCGATGAAGCCGATGCACCGCCTCGGGTTCCTCAAGCAGCTGGTCTGAACTTCCCCTTCAACGAAAGGCACACATCATGGGTCGCAAGGTCAATGTCATCGGCGTGGGGATGGTGAAGTTCCAGAAGCCCGGCGCTTCCGACGGCTACGAGGTGATGGCGAGCGGCGCCATCAAAGAGGCGATGAAGGACGCCGGCGTCGACTTCAAGGAGTTCGAGCAGGCGTACGCGGGGTACGTCTTCGGTGACAGCACGTGCGGTCAGCGCGCCGTCTACGCGGTCGGGCAGACCGGCATTCCCGTCATCAACGTGAACAACAACTGCTCCACCGGCAGCTCGGCGCTCTACCTCGCGCGGCAGGCCATCGAAGGCGGGCTCGCCGAGTGCGTGCTGGCCGTCGGCTTCGAGCAGATGGAGAAGGGCGCGCTCGCCGCCAAGTGGAGCGACCGCACCAACCCTCTCGACAAACACGTCGACGTGATGAACGCGCAGCAGGGCGTGAACGAAGCGCCGTTCGCCGCGCAGATGTTCGGTGGCGCCGGCCGTGAGTACCGGTGGAAGTACGACACGAAGCGGGAGACGTTCGCGAAGATCGCTGCGAAGGCGCGCACGCACGCCGCGAAGAACCCTTACGCGCTCTTCCGTGAGGTGTTGTCGGTCGAAGAGATCCTCGCGTCGGCCGACGTGTTCGATCCGCTCACGCGCTACCAGTGCTGCCCGCCGACGTGTGGCGCCGCGGCCGTCATCCTCTGCAGCGACGAGTTCGCGAAGAAGAAGGGCATCTCGAACCCGGTCTTCATCGCCGCGCAGACCATGACGACCGACTTCCCCACCAGCTTCGAGGGGCAGTCGATGATCAAGATGATCGGCTACGACATGGCGAAGTCGGCCGCGAGCCAGCTCTACGAGAAGGCGGGCCTGGGCCCGAAGGACGTGCAGGTCGTCGAGCTGCACGACTGCTTCACCACCAACGAGCTGCTCACCTACGAGGCGATTGGCCTGTGCCCCGAAGGCGAAGCCGAGAAGTTCATCTGGGACGGTGACAACACCTTCGGCGGCAAGTTCGTCGTCAACCCGTCGGGCGGGCTGCTCTCCAAGGGCCACCCACTCGGAGCGACCGGCCTCGCGCAGTGCACCGAGCTCGTGTGGCACCTGCGTGGAACGGCTGGTGAGCGCCAGGTTCCGAACGCGAAGGTCGCCCTGCAGCACAACCTCGGCCTCGGCGGCGCGTGCGTGATGACGATGTACCGGCGCAACTGACGGCTACGGCTTTTTCACGAACCTGATGCAGAACCGGTCGCCGGTACCGCGGCGCTCGGCTGCGGTCCGCGGGCTCGTGCTCCAGTCGCGGGTGTCTTCGGGGTTGCGCAAGAAGTCTCCGACGGCACCGACGGTGAAGCCCGCGCGCAGCACCTCGTCGCGCACCACCTGCTCGTCGATGCGGTGCAGGGTTTCCACGTCGGCGACGCCGTTGCCGGCCTTCGCCGACGAGTCGCACACCACGTACGCGCCACCCGGCTTCAGCGCGTCGCGCACGGAAGCATTCATCGCGTCGCGGTCGACCTTCGACCAGACCGTGTCGTGATAAATCGCGTTGCTCACCACGACGTCGAGCGTGCCGCTGAGCGCTGCTGGAAACGGTGCGCCCAACTCGGTGTCGAGTCGCTTCACGTTGCTGACCCGCGTGAGGCGTTCGGCCCAGGGCTTCTCGGCGAAGCGCTCCAGCACCCACTTCGGGTTCTCGCCGTACACGGTGCCCGACGGGCCCACGGCGCGCGACAACAGCTCCGTCGTGTAGCCGCCACCAGCCATCAGCTCACCGACGTGCATGCCGGGCGTCGCGCCGATGAAGGAGAGGAACTCCACCGGCTTCCTCCCCGGGTCGAGCGCGCGGTCTGCGTCGGTGCGGTCGGTCGCGGCCACGAGCGCGGCGAAGTCTGCAGCCGAGGTGTTCTTCGGAGCGTGGGCACAGCCGACGAGGAACATCAGGGCGACAACGGCGAATCGGGTCATGGCTCGTGCATGACCTGGCGCCCAGATTGGTTTCACTACGGCGCGTACGAGCGCGGCGTCAGCTTCGACGAGATGACGGTGACCACCAGCGCCACCGCGACCCACGCCGAGAGATGAAAGAGCGCGACGTGGCCAGCCGACTGCCCACAGCCGAACTCTCCGACGATGGCGCCCGTGGTGCCCGCTGCCAGGCCCGCCAGCACGCTGCGCAGCCGATTCGGCGCCATGCCACGCAGCAGCATGATGACCACGGCCGCTGGCGCGATGCCGACGGCGAGGTGACTGACCGTGCAGACCCACTCGGGCTGAGGTGAGGGCGCGCCGGCGCCGCGAACCAGCACGATGAACGCCGCAGACAGAACGACGAGGCCCAGTGAGACCAGCCGCGCCACGTGGCCCTGCGGCCGGAGCGAAGCCCACATCGTGACCAGGCCCACGGTGACGAGCGCCGCGAGAGTGACTGCGCGTGCCGAGAACATGTCGAGCGTGCAGGCACCGACCGCGAGCAGCACGCCCGCCACCGCGGTGGCCAGGCCGAGCACGGTGCCAGACGCCTTGAGGACGCTCGCCTTCCAGCTCGCCCGCTTCGGCAGCGTCGCCTCGGCCATCATCGCCGCGCGCGCCTTCGCCAGGGCGTCACTCGTCGGAGGCTTCGGCGCTGGAAACGTCACGTCACTCATTCCGCCTCAATTGGGTTCGTCCAGCAGCTCACGCAGCTTTTCGTAGCCGCGGTGCGCTCGGATTCGCGCCGCCGTCTCGGTGATCTCCAGCATCTGGGCAATCTGCTCGAACGAGAGGCCTTCGAGCTTGTGCAGCACCACACATTCCCGCTGTTGCACGGGCAGCTTCGCGAACGCGGCCTCGATGCGCCGACGCTGCCCCGGGTCCGACATCGCGGGCTCGACCGACGGCTCGAGCGCCGGGCCGTCGTCATCGTCATGGAGCACTTCGACCTGCAGCTTCTTGCGCCGAAGCGTGTCGCGCGCGGCGTTGCCGGCGATGGTGAGCAGCCACGGCACCAGCTTGAGGCCCGGCTGAAACCGGTCGGCCGAGCGCACCACCGACAAGAACGTCGTCTGGAGCAGGTCGTCAGCGAGCGCGCGGTCATTCACCATGCGGGCGAGAAACGCGTGGACGCCCGAGGCGTGACGCTCGAACAGGGCTTCCATCGCGCGTGCGTCTCCCTGTTGGTAGCGCTCCATGAGCTCCTCATCGCTCGGACTCTGCATGCCGGCTCAGTTCTCCCTACGGTGGAGCGCTCCGGGTGTTTCATGGGGGTTGTTGGTAACGAATTCAAGCAGGTACGCGGAACGCCTGCCCTTTCGGCCGCCTCAGCTGCTGGGGTGACACGCCTCGTTCCCGACGCAACAGGCGCCGCAGGGTGCCCCCGTCCTGGTAGCCGACGCGCCGCGCCACCTCGTCGAGCGACAGTCGGCTGGTCTCGAGCAGCTGGCTGGCCGTCTCGAGCCTGATGCGTTGCAGGAAGGCGATGGGGCTGATGCCGAGGGCCTCGTCGAGGCGTCGCGCGAGCGTTCGGGGGCTCAGGGCGGCGGCGCGGGCGAGCTGCGAGACCGACACCGGCTTCGAGAGGTTGCGCCGGGCCCAGGCCTCGGCGGCGCGCACGGCCGGCTCGTCGTTCGCGAGCTGATGGAGCACCATGTAGGGCCCCTGCGACGCGTGGGTATCGAGCAGCAGCACTCGCATCACCTGCCGTGCGACGGTGGGGCCGACGCGCTTCGTCACCAGCGCGAGCGCGAGGTCGGCGATCGCGAACACCGTTCCGGCCGAGAGCAGGTTGCCTTCCGCCACGAGGCTCTGTGTCTCGTCGACCTCGATGGCTGGGAAGCGGCGGCGAAGCTCGGCGCCCAGGAGCCACGCCGTCGTCGCGCGGCGGCCGTCGAGCAGGCCGGCCTGCGCCAGCACGAAGGTGCCGCTGCACGAGGCCCCCAGGAGCGCGCCGCGTTTCGCCGCCTTCTGGAGCACCACGCCACAAGCCACCACGTCGGGCCGGGCCAGCAGCGTCGCGACGTCGGAAGGAACCTCGAGCCACAGCCCGGGCACGAGCACCACGTCACACGACGTCACCTTGGTCCACGCTCCGTGCACGCCCAGGCGCAGCCCCGCCGCCGTCGTCACCGGCTTGCCGTTCTTCGAGAGCACCTCGACCGAGAACGGCTCGCTGCCGCCCGTTCTCCGCACGATGGCGTTCGCCGCGCGGAGCACGTCGAGCGCGACGCTCACGCCCGAGTCCGTCACGCCGTCGAGCGCCAGCAGGCCGATTCGTTGTGTCATGGCTCGACCCTACGCCGGACCGACTGGCGAATACGGCCCGGTTTCTGTCATTTCTGCCACTCGCAGCGCGGCGTCGCCGACGACATGGTGGCGCCATGCACTACGGCAGCCTCGAATGGGCGCGCGCGACGAAGGGGCACCTCACCGGCTTCGAGCGCCTCTCGCAGCTCTGGGCCTCGGCGGTCTTTCAGCTCCGCGCCAGACGTCGGCGCCCGCCCGGATTTCGCGATGACGACGTCGAGCTCGCGCTGCGTGAGACGACCCTGCCGGACACGCCCCTCGTCGCCGCCTGTCACGCGCTCGTCGAGTCCCTGGGGCCGCCAGCGCTCGTCGGCCACGTCGTCCGCACCTCCGTCTGGGGCACGCTGCTCGGCCTCCGCGACGGCCTGAGGTGGGACCGCGAGCTGTTCGCGGCCGCGGCGCTGCTCCACGATGTCGCCCTCGCCCGGCGCCGCCATGACTTCACCTGCTTCGCCCACGACGGCGCGGAGCAGTCGTTGACCTTCCTCGAAGCCCACGGCGTCGCGGGTGCCAGACGGAACGCCATCGCCGACGCCATCTCGCTCCATCTTCGCGTCGACGTGCCGACCTCGCTCGGCGTCGAGGCGCACCTCGTTCACGCGGGCGCGGCCGTCGACGTCACTGGCACGCGCGTCAGTCACCTGAGCCCACCCGTGCGCCGCGCCGTGCTCGAGCGCCACCCCCGGCTCGACCTCGTCGACGTGCTGCTGAAGGTCATGCGTGACGAGACCCGGCAGCATCCAACCGCGCGCGTCTCACGGTGGATGCAGAGCGGCTTCGCCTCATTCATTCGCGACAACCCCCTCTCCATCGGCTTGCGGGCCGGGTGGGGGTCGCCTTCGTTCACCTCGGGGCCGCGCGCTTCAAGTCGCTCCCGTTCATTCGGTACACCATGAACGCCGCCGACGCGGTGAAGGCCGCGCGCACGCTGACGCCACAGACGCTGCTGCCCATTCACTTCGAGGGCTGGAGCCACTTCTCGGAAGACCGCGCCGCCGCCGAGAAGACGTTCGCCGACGCGGGCATCGCGACCCGGTGGCTTCCGCGTGGAGAACGGTCGCCGGTGGCCGTGTAGAAGTGTCGTCAGGGGCCTCGCGCGTGCCTCGTCATCGGCGCCATGCACTCCGACAAAGAGAGGGACATGGCGCGGTCGCTGTTGCCCTCGAGGTGGCGGGGCGCTGCGACGGCCAAGGCACAGGCCAGGCGCTCGACGCGCCGCGAGGTGTCGAAGGTGATGGCGACGTTGTCGGCCGACCCCGACGCCTGGGACGACGCTGATGGCGTGTTCGACGACAGCACCATCGAGGTGCGCGCCGTCGTGAATCGGCGTCGCTCGTCCGACAAGGTGAACCCGTTCATCCGCTGGGCGACGCAGACGACGAAGCACCTGCCGAAGCCGTCACGTCTGCACCACCTGCGCGGCGTCTTGCCGAAGGGGCTCATCGGCGACCACGCGCTGAGCCACCTGAAGCGCCACGAGCCATTCGACCTTCGCCTCACGAGCCCGTGGACGCGCCGTCGATTGCTGCTCGACCGGGGGCACGTCGCGAACGTCTTGCGTGAGGTGCTCGAGGTGCGAGGCGGCCACGCGTTGGTGAATGACGTGCTGAGCCGTCAGGCCATCATCGACGAGCGCAGCCAGCAGCCGCTTTCCCGTGGCGCCGTGCGGCTTCTGCTCGGAGTTCATGACGTGCTGCCGTTCCTCGAGGAGCTCGAGCGACCCCAGCACCGCGCGCTCCGGTACGTGCTCGATGCGCTGTGCCGTACGTTGTGGCGGTGCCACTTCGACCTCGAGCGCACGGTGCTCGAGCTGCCGTCGCCAGTGGGCGTGCCTGCGTGGACGGACTTCAGCTGGTCGTGAGGAACTGTCTGGTGGCTTGACAACTTCGGCGCCTTTTCGCGGGGGAGTTCCCGCAAGCGGTTGTTCTGCTTCGGTTTGCACGCCTTCTCGACGGCGGCGCATCCCTCTTCGTGAACGCAGCACGAACGAGGACACCCGATGATCCGAACGACTGAAACCACAGCGAGAACGGTGCGCCACCTGGCGTCGACCGCTCGCGTTCATGAACCCAGGCAGCTCGAAGAAACCTCACGTCAGGTCCGCGACTCTTTCGACACGCGCCCCGTCGAGCCGACAGCCGCCACCGAAGCGCCGATGACGCGCACGCTCAAGCGCGGCGCTCGTGGTGAAGACGTGCGGCAGCTGCAGGCGAAGCTGCGTGACGCGGGCTACGACGTCGGGCCCATCGACGGAAAGTTCGGGCCGCAGACCGAAGCTGCGTTGAGGGCCTATCAACAGGCCAACGGGCTCAAGGTCGATGGTCGCGCCGGTGAAGACACCTTCCGCGCGATGGGCATGGAGTACATCGGCCGTTCACGCCGCACCCGTGCGCCGGCTGAAGTGCCCGAGGCTCCGCGCGAGACGCCGTCGTCGAGTGATCCGACGGGCGAGCCCTCAGCAGCCGATGTGCCGCCGACCGATGGCCCCGCAGCGACAGACGCGCCGGCCGGGGTTGGCGCAGCCGATGACATCGAGCAACGCCGCGCCGTCGCGCGTCGCCTCGTCCGGCCGGGCGGCTCGGGAACCCAGGAAGACGTCGACGCCGTCGTCGCCCAGCTCGAGAAGATGCCGCTCGCCGAGCTCGAGCAGATGGAGCGCAACGGCACGAAGGTCGTGGCCTGTCGCGGTTCGGTCACCGATCACCGCACCGACCTCAAGGGCGTTCAACCGCGCGGCTGGCCGCCCGGGAAGTCGTGGGACGACGTGCCCGGCGCCTTTTCTCCCGACCGCAACGAGGTCGTCATCGCCACGCGCGCCGCCGCCGATGGCAGCCGCGAGATTCCGCCGACGGGCTCGAGCCACGGCTCGTCGAACCTGGTGCTCCACGAAGCCGGCCACGCGATGGACCACGTCGGCGGCGAGGTCAGCACCAACGACGCCGAGTTCAAGGCCGCCTACGAGGCAGACCAGGCCGCCATGCCCGAGTACCTGCGCCAGCCCGGTGAAGCCGGCCTCTCAGAGGCCTACGCCGAGTCGCACGCGCTCTACCTGCAGGACCCGGCCGAGTGCCGGCGCCGCTACCCGAACCTCGCGCGGTACTGGGACACGAAGCTCAACGGAGGTCAGTCATGAAGACGAACGAGACGATTGGTGTGGCGACGCTGATGAACGACGGGACGCTGGTGCTCGAGCTGCGCGCTGAAGGGCCCGCCACGGGCGATGCACGATTCACCTACGCGCCGACCGACCCTCACTATGCGCAGGTGAAGCGGCACCTCGGTGACGTGAAGCCGGGCGAGACGGTGGCGGTGAAGCCGTTCAGCTGAACGACTCGCCGCGGAGCGCTACGGCAAACACGCCGCAGCGCAAAGCCCCTGCTCACACCGGCCCGACGCGCAGTCAGCGCCCGTGCGACACGCCTGCCCCGGCCCCTGCGGCTCGATGCACACCGCGCCGCCGTCAGCGCCGTCGAGGCAGGCGCCCCACAGACACGGCGTCGCCGTCGAGCACGGCTCGCCCAGCGCCGGGAGCCCCACACAGTTGCCCGCGACGCAGGCGCTCAACGCAAGACAGTCGCGCGAGGTGCTGCAGACCGACGCGTTCGTCAGCCGTGGCGCGCAGCTTCGACCGCCGTCGGCCTCGACGCAGGTGAGGTGGCCCTGACAGTCACTGGCGACGCGGCAGGGCTCCGACGCGCGCTTGAGCACCATGCATACGCCGCGCTGCTGACCGGTCTCGATGAGGCACGTCGCACCCTGAGGACACTGCTGCCGCGGCGAGCACTCGGCGCCGATGGGGGCTGACGACGCGACGCACGACTGGGTGATGGCGTCGCACACCAGTCCCGGGCCGCACTGGGAGTCGTCGTTGCACGCGAGGCCCGCGTCGCGGCGCGACTCGCACACGCCGCCGTCCGCCGACGCGACGCAGAACGCCGAGTCGTCGCAGCGGCCGACGACACAGGGCTGCTCGGCGACGGGCAGGCGACGACACGCGCCGGCGCTGCAAATGAGGCCCAGCGCGCACTGCTGGGTCGGGCCACACGGAGCCGACTCGGTCCCGTACTGGCTGCACTGGTTCGAGCCCGACGCGCCCGAGGGCGGCCGGCAGTAGAGGTTCGCCTGGCAGTCTGCGGTGGTGAGGCAGACCTCTGCGATGGCGCCGCGGGTCAGGCACTTGCGCGGGCAGCCGCCACCGCGGCACACGCCGTCGGAGCACTCCTGATAGCCGTCGTAGCAGCGGCCACCCAGCGGGACAGCCGGGAGCAGGAAGCTCTTGCACGAGGCCGGCTCCATCGCCCAGTCGCTGCAGGAGCGCGTGGCCCAGTCGCTCGCGCAGGTCTGCGCACGAATCGCGTCGTACCGCAGCGTGCCCACCTCGAC
This sequence comes from Myxococcales bacterium, assembly GCA_030681895.1. Lineage (GTDB taxonomy): Bacteria > Myxococcota > Myxococcia > Myxococcales > Myxococcaceae > Xiheimicrobium. The sequence goes on from JAUXRI010000130.1 coordinate 15,140, forward strand.
GCGTGAGGGCCATTGGGTCGGGCCGCACCAGGTCGCGGTGAGCCACGCCACGCACGCGCGGTACGCGTCGGTCGTGTCTTCGATGACGCCGCAGGTGCGCAGCGTCTCGCAGCGCCGGGAGTTCAACGTCGCGCACGCGTTCCTCAGCGCCAGCCCTCCGTCACTCGCGCCGCCGCCGGTGCCCGACGAGCCGCCGCTCGCACCGCCGGCGCCGATGCCACCGTCGGGGAGCACGGGGCCGGGGGCAGGCGCGGGGCTGCACGCCACGATGACGCCCGCGATGAGTCCGATGACGAAGGCGTGTGAGGTGGTCACTGCAACGCTTCCTACAGCCCGGCGTCGGCCTTCAGCGAGCAGGCGATTCCGCACGTCCCACCAAAACCTCCGTCGGGACGACGGCCGAACTCGCATTCATTCGACAGGCACATGCCATCATAGTCGCAGTCTTCACCTGGCGCACGCCGGCGTGTGCAGCGGCGGTCGTCCGAGGCGCTGAACTGGCAGAAGTACCCTGTGAGGCATCGCCCGCTGCTGCCCACGGTGTAGCCGCAGTCGCCGCCGTCGCCGGGGAAGGGCTCACAGCGCTGGTTCACGTTGGAGCAGAACAGCCCATCTTCGCAGTCGTTGTAGACGGAGCACGTCTCGCCACGTCGAGCGCGGGCGAGGCAGGTGCCGGTGGTGATGACGGTCGAGCAGCGCAGCGACGGCAGGCACGTTCCACTCCCGGCGCAGGTGCCGTTGAGGCCCGTTCTCCGTTGGCAGGTTCCAGGCGGGGGCGGTTCACCTTCCATCGCGGGCGGGCCCTGACGGCAGAAGTACTCGTCGGCGCAGAACGGGTACCCGCTCGCCGAGCCGCACACCTCGCCGGCATCGGCGCGGCGCGAGACGCACAGTTGGTTGATGCACGCACCTTCGGCGCCGCACTCGTCGAAGTCGACGCACGGGTCGCCTGCGCGCTTGAGCGGGTTGCACGTCTCGACGCCACCGTCGGCGCGGTAGCACCCGAGCGTCGGCTCGCAGCGGCGGAAGAAGTCGCAGGTCTCGCCGGTGGCGCGGAAGGCCCGGCAGGGGAAGGGGCAGGTGCCCGTGTAGATGTCGCAATAGCTGCCGGCGCTGCAGTCATCGGCGGTGACGCAGCCGCCATCGGCGGGCACGCGGCCCGAGAAGAGGCCCGTGCACGATTCCGGTTCCTGGGTGCAGCTGCCAGTGGCGTAGGCGTTGAGGCAGGTGATGGCGCGCGTCGAGTCGAACACGAGCCGGCCCGCGTCGACGCCAGTGTTGAAGGCCACCTGGTCGCACGTGTCGGCCGTGCGCTCGACGCAGTCGGTGAGCGAGGACTCCGAGAGGCTCAGGCAGCGCACCTGTCGCAGGCAGGTCGCGAGCGCCTTCGTTCGGCACCACGACGCCGCCGTCGCCATGGTGAAGCCGGCGTCGACCGTGCCGCCGTCGAAACGAATGCGGCCTGCGTCGATGTCGGGCTCGATCTCTCCAGCATCGACGACGGGCGTGATGGACGCGTCAGGCGGCGTCATCATCGCCGGAGGGCACGCGCTGAGGGCAACGACGCTGAAGGCGAGAAGGCGACGCACGAGTGCGCACCCTACACCGACGCGAGGTGACGCGCCTTCGCTTTGACCCGCTCGGCCCGGCGAACAGCCACCAGGCGCGCGGCGATCGACAGACCAATCTCCACCGGCGTCAACGCTCCGATGTCGAGGCCCATGGGGCACTCGAGCGCCTCGACGCGGTCCTTCGAGAAGCCGGCCGCGAGCAGCCGTTGGCGAAACCGCTCGGCCTTGCGGCGGCTGCCGATGACACCGAGATAGCTCCATGGCTTGTCGAGGAGCGCTTCGACACAGCGTTGGTCGAGCGGGTGGTCGTGCGTCGCGATGGCAAAATACGTGTCGGGTCCGCCGGCGTGTTCGCGCGCGACGTCATCGGCCGGGCGCACCAGCACGCGCGCACCAGGGAAGCGTGTGTCGGTCGCCCACTCGGTGCGCTCGTCGGCGACGGTGACGTCGAAGCCGGCGGCGACGGCGAGGGCCGAGAGTTCCTTCGCGACGTGGCCCGCGCCGAAGAGGACGAGTGAGGGCGCGGCGGCGTGCTTCTCGAGGAACACCGTCATGCGCCCGCCGCAGCACATGCCGAGCTCATGGGTGAGGTGCGTGTCGAGCGTCGAGGTGGTGGTGGACGACTGCAGGAGCGCCAGGGCTGCGTCGACGATCTGCTTCTCGATGGCGCCGCCGCCCACCGTGCCAACCAGCGAGCCGTCGGCCTTCACCACCAGCTTGCTGCCAGGCTTCTGCGGGGTCGACCCATGCGACGCGATGACGGTGCAGAGGACGAAGGGGTGCCCCTCGTCGATCAACTGCTGCAGGTCGCGGAAGAAGCCATTCACGGGAGCGGCGACTCTACTCCACCTCGACGTCCTTCACCGAGGCGCACAAGGTCGTCGGGACGATGCGCGCCGACCCGTTCAGCGTGGGGCTCTTCGCGCGCTCGAGGGCGGCGGGGAGCTCGTCTTCGATTGTCCGCAGCTCGCCGCACAGCGACACCCGGCTGCGCGCGAGCTTCGGGGTGGGCTTGCGTTTGTACGAGGCGGCGACGAGCTCGAGCTGTTTCTGATTCGCGGCGTGTCGCGCCACCAACAGCTTCACGTGCGCGGCGTGACGCCGGCTCATCGCCGCCGTCTGCGCCTTCGCCACATCGGCGGCGGCGTCGGGGCTCTCCTGGGTGGCGTCACCGTTGAGCAGCGGCAGGTCGAGGGTGAGCTCGAGGGCCGAGCGGGGCTGGGCCTGGAGTGCGGCTTCGAGGCAGCGCTCCACGGTGTCGGCGAGCGGGTCCGAGGAGGTGACGACGTCGATGGGCGCGTCGGGCAGGTGCGTGAGGACGAGCTGCGGGGGCGCGTTCAGACCGAGCGGCTCGAAGCACGAACACGCGCTCGTCACGGCGGCACGGAGCGCGTTCACCTCGGGCACGAGCTCCAGCGATGGGTCCGGAGCGCCCACGGGCGGCGCGACGACCAACACGTTCACCAGCGGCGTCGAGGCGGTGCCAGTCAGCGCGAGGTCTTTGACGCGCGCTTCGAGGCAGGCCACTCCTTCTGCCGTCACGTTGCGTGGCGTCACGCGCGCGCTCGCCGTCGCGGCGACCGTCACCTCGAGGTCGGCGGTGGCGTCTGCTTTCTCTCGGCTGGTCGGCGGCGCGAGACACGCCTCGAAGCGCGGGCGCTCGAGCTCGAGGAACGCCGCGAGCGTCTCATTCGTCAGGCCGCTCGGCGGGGCCGGCTTCGCACACGCGCTCACATCGAACGGCAGCGCTCGAACCCGCACGGCGTTGGCGCGCGGCGCGGGAACCACCGGCTCGACGGGCTTCACGGGCTCAGGCACCGGCTTCGCCGTCACGCACGACGTCAAAACGAGCAGCCCCACCAGCGAACGCATACCGAACGTCTACTCCGGCCCGGGTGGAAGGGAACTTCTGCACACACCGCTCGAGGGTCGCGGCGGGAACCCGACCAGGCGGGTGGTGTCCAGAGGTCCACGGAAGGCGGTACCCATGTCGACGACAGCGTTGGCCATTTCGGTGCGGTGGGGAGATCGGCTGATCAGCTCGCACGTGCTGCGCGCGCACGACAAGCGGGTCTTCTCGCTTGGCGGCGCTCCCGGCAGTGACGTGCCCGTGCCTCGTGCAGGCCAGGCCTCGTTCTCGTTCGGCGGTGACGGGCCGGTGGTGCACTTCACCGATGGCGTGCGTGGCCAGGTGTTCCGCAACGGTGACACCGAGCTGCCGATGTCCGACGTGATTCACCGGGGGCTCGCGCACGAAGAGAACGAAGGGTGGACGTTGCCGCTCGGCCGCCGCGATGGCGTGGTGCTCGAGTTCGGGAACGTCGCGGTCGAGGCGTGGCCGATGAAAGCGCCGCTGCGGGTCGGCGTGATGAACGCCGTGTGGGACTACCGCTGGCTCAACGTGTTGATGGCGACGGTGATGTTCGCGTTGCTGATCGTGCTGCGTTTCGAGTTGTTCGCGATGGAAGGCGGCGACCTCGATGATGACGGCGTGTCTTCGTCGGCGGTGACGCTGCGGCGCGTGCTGGTGACGGCCGAGAAGCCGCCGAAGCTGCAACGCGCGGTGGTCGAGCAGGCGCCTGAGCGGCTCAAGCAGCAAAAACAGGCCGCCGCCGAGGGCAGCCCGAAGCCGAAGCCCACGCCAGTGACGCGTGGTGAAGGTGGTCGGCGCGCTGTCGGCCCCGATATCCACAAGCTCTTCGCAGGCCTCGGCGGGCAGGGCGTGATGGGCAACGGCGGGCTCGCGAAGGAACTCACCAACGCGCTCGGCAACGTCGTCGGAAACGCCGATGGGCTCGGCGGCATCAAGCTGCGCGGCACCGGCGGTGGCGGCGACCTCGGCGGTCCGCTGCGCATCGGCGGCATCGGCCTCAAGGTCGGGCCTCCGGGTGGCGGGCCGGACTACACGTTGAAGAAGGCCGAAGGCAGGGGACCCGTCATCGACGACACACCGCCAGTCGTCTCGTGTGCCGCTGTCGGCTGCCTCGACAAGGAGCTCATTCGCCGCATCGTGCGCGAGCACCTTGGCCAGGTTCGCTACTGCTACGAGCAGCTGCTGCCCCGCATGCCGAACCTGCACGGCCGCGTGATGGTGAAGTGGCACGTGACGGGTGGCGGGGTCGTCGATGCCTCTGAGGTCGTCTCGTCGACGGCGCAGACGCCTGAGCTCGGCGCGTGTCTCGCGGGCCGCGTGCGCACCTGGCGCTTCCCTGCGGCGAAGCAGGCCGAGGCGGGCTTCACGGTCTCGTACCCGTTCGTCTTCAAGCTCTCAGGCCAGTGACGCGTCAGAACGCGGGGCCGACCGTGAAGCGCAGCATCGGCTGTGGCCCCCACGCCCCGGTGCCCGGCCGCTGAAACCCCGGGAGGAGAATGACGCTGTTCTGCGGCTGAATGCCGAGCACTCGCACGCTCGTGTCCGGCGTCGGCTGGTTCCACACCTGCAGACCGGCGCCGATGGACAACGCGAGCGCGCCCTTCGGGCGAAACACGTAGCCGAACATCGCGCCGGGTCCGACGAGCAGCGTCGATGCGGGAGAGAACCAGAACACCGAGCCCTGCACCGCGAGGAACGGGCCCTCGAGCAGATGGTCGCCGACGTAGACGCGCACGCCGAGGTCGAAGCCCACCTGCGGAATGAGGCTCGCGCCGAGCGCACCGAACACCGTCACCGTCTTCGAGACGGCCTTCTCGAGCTCGAACGAGAGGTGCGTCGCGAACAGGCTCAGCGGAGAGAAGTGCAGAATCGCCGTGCGCTCGGGCTCGGTCGCCGCCTCTTTTGGTGGGGGCGCGACGATAGGCACGTCGACGGGAACGTCGCTGGTGAAGAGGGGAGGCGTGGAGAGCTCGCGGACTCCTGCGTCGACTGGTGCGGTGATGGTGACTGGTGGCGGCGGCAGCGGCGTCGTCGGCGCATCGGCGTTCACCAGCGGCGGCGGGGTCGCCTGAGTCAGCAGCACGGCGATGAAGAGCGCTCCCACGGGCCTTCAGTGTAGCGTCTCGCCCTCCTGGGGGGCTGATGGCATCACCGGAAGAACAGCTCGTCTTTGGTCCGACGCTCGAGGGGCTCTTCATGCGCGGCCTCGCTGGCAAGCTCAGCCCTGGCCTCATTCAACAACTGCGCGCGCTCGGGCTCGACCTCGAGAAGCCGTTGCGGCCTGCGTACCCGCGCGCCGTCGTCAACGCGGCCGTCACGCTCACCGCGAAGACGCTCTACCCATCGGTGGCGCTCGACGAAGCCTTCTACCGGGTAGGCCAGCACGTCACCTCGGGGCTGCGCGCGACGACGCTCGGCGCCGCGACGCTCGCCATCGTTCGGCTGGTGGGGCCGAAGCGCACGCTGGGCCGGCTCGCGCGCACGTTTCGCTCGACGAACAACTACATGAACGTGACGCTGCGCGAGCTGACGCCCACCTCGTGGGAGCTCGACCTCGAGCCGAGCAACGACTACCCGAGCTACATGCAGGCCGTGCTCGAAGACATGTTGAACGTCGCGGGCGCGGAGCAGCTGAAGGTCGAGGTCGCGGTCCACGACAAGGCGCGCGCGCTCTGCACGTACCGAATCAGCTGGAGGTGACCTTCTCTTCGCGCTGCGGGTGCACGCCGAGCTCGTTCATCAGCCGGTGGAGGTAGGTGCGCTGCAGGCCCAGCTCGCGCGCGGCCTGGCTCACGTTGCCGTTGGTGCGCTGCAACGTCTCGGCGACCAGCTCGGTCTTGAACTGCAGCACCTCGTCGTGAAACCCGGCGCGCCGCCGCGTGCGGGCCGAGAGAATCGCGAGCTCCCGAGGCAGATGCGCGAGTGACAGGCCGCCGAGGGCGAGCGCGCGTCGCAGCACGGCCTCGAGCTCGGCGACGTTGCCCGGCCAGCCGTACCGCTCGAGCGCCGAGAGCACCGAGGGCGAGACCGTGAGGGACGTGCCCAGCTTCGAGATGAGTGAGTCCGCCAGGGCCGCGACGTCTTGCGCACGTTCGCTCAACGGAGGCAGCGTCACCTGCACGACACCCACCGCCGCGGCGACGTTCGGCTCGAGCGGCCCGCGTGTCGTGCTGACCCAGAACACGTCGGGCTTGGCGCGCAGCAGCTCCACCAGCTCGTCGACGGTGGAGGCCGACGCGAGCTCGAGGTGCTCGAGCACCAACGTGCCGGTGAAGCCCTTGCGCAAGAGGCCCTTCACGGTCGTCAGGCCGTCGCGCGCCTCGAGGCTGACGAAGGGCGTGCGCAGAAAGCCTCCCGCGCGGTGCAGGTGACGAGACAGGTGCGTCGCGCCCGCGCCTTGCGGCCCGCTGATGAGCGTTGGGAGGCGTTTGGAGGCAGACCGGTCGACGACCGCGGCGACCGCGCGCATCGCCTCGGAGTCTCCGATGAGCGGCGACTCGGGACACGACACCTCGAGCGCCTGCCACGCGCGCTGCAAGGCCTCGGCGTCTGCTTCACTCGAGCGCGAGAAGTGAATGAGCTGCTCGACGAGCAACTGCATCAGGTCGGCGGCGATGCGCACCTCGCGCACGTTGAGGGAGGGCGTCTGACGGAGCTGCGCGAGCGCCTCATCGAAGCCCGGCGCCCAGCCCTGCCGTGCCGCGCGGTGGGCGACGGCCTGCTCTTCTTCGAAGACGTGCTCGGCGCGCATGAAGCCGCAGGTGGCGATGACGCCGAGGAACTGGCCGTCGACGACGATGGGCGCGCCGAGCGTCTGCAGCCCGATGTGACACGGCTTCTGCGTGAAGTCGCCCGACGACAGCCGCTTCGCCGCGAACAATGCGGTGCCCGCCGACAGACACGCCTTCATGCCCTTCTTCCGGTCGGTGCAGATGCGCGTACACAGCGCGTTGTTCGTCGGCATGTACTGGCCTGACGGAATGCCCTCGACCCGCGCCTTCGGCGAGACGAACAGGAACGTCAGGCCCAGGCTGTCCTTCACCTTCTCGGTCAGCTTCCGAACCACGGGGTGCCGGGACAGCGCGTCGAGATCGAGCTCCGCCATGGGCACGGTGTATCTCAGTGCTGACAGGCTGCGGAAGGGCCTCGACGGCTGCGGGGCCTGTCCTCGGCCAGAGGACGACTGGCTGCGCCTCGACGTGCCAGAGGGCGGGGCTCCGCCCTCTCCATGGTTCTCAACATTATAAAATGACTCATGAAAGTGCTTGGCCGCCGGCTTGCTTTACGTCACGTCCGATGCGAGTTCTCCTCTCCTCCTTCGTCGTGTTCGCGGCCTGTACGCCGGGGCAGATCATCATGCCGCCGCCCGCGCCGGTCGAGCCGCCCGCGCTGACGCGGGTGACCGTCACTCCTGTCGACACCACGCGTCCGATGTCGTCGACGGTCATGTCGTCGGTCTCTGCGCTGGGCCTGTCGCTCGTCTCGGGCCAGGTCGCGGTCGTCGCCACCGACGGCGTCACCGTTCGTATCGGCACCACGATGACGCCGGTTCCAGTGGGCCCGATGGGCGCTGACGCGCTGGGCACGGTGCGCGTCATCGGCCGTCGCGGTGCGGCGTCGCTCTGGCTGACGTCGACGGGCGTGTTCCTCGAGCGCGCGGGCCGGTTGCTCCGCTCGCCCATCTCGGACTCGTTGCCGTTGCCGCAGGTGAAGGCCATCGACGTGGTGGGCGAGGGTGACGCCGAGACGTGGTGGGTGCGCACCGACGCGGCGGTCTTGCGGGTGTCGGGTGGCGCGCTCGACTCCATTGCGCTCGAGGACCCGAACGGCAGCGGCGTGTTGAAGGCCGTCGTCGGACGTGACGCGTCGACTGCCGTGGTGGTGCGAGGCGAGCGCCTGTACCTCGTCGACGTCGCTGCTCCGAAGGTGACCGTGCTCGCGAAGGGCCTCGGCACCGTGACGCAGAGCGCACGCCTGGGTGATGGCCACATCGTCTTCGCCACCGCCGACGGTCTGGTTCGGGTGGCGCCGTCGAACGACGTCTCGTTGATGGTCTTCGGAGCCGCCGCCGCCGTGAATGACGTGGCCGTCGATGGTGACGGCGCGCTGGTGCAGTCGAACGGCCAGCTGTTCTCGCTGCTGGTCGACGAGGTCAAGGTGCTCGGTGACGTCGCGGCCCCGGTCGTGAGCGGCGTGGTGCGAGACACCGCGGGCGCCGTCTTCACCCTCGATGGGCAGACGCTCGAGCGCCTCGCGACGACGGCCGAGGAGCAGCCGGTCGTCTTCGCTGACGTGAAGCCCTTCTTCACCGCGCACTGTGTGAGCTGCCACCGCTCGGGCGCGAACTACGCACCCATCATCGACTTCTCCACGTACGCCAAGGCGAAGCAGTGGGCCGTGCAGTCGTTGGCCCGCGCGCAGAACGCCGACACGCCGATGCCTCCTGCGAGCTCGGGCCTGCTGCGCCCCAGCCAGTACGCCGTGCTCGCGCGGTGGGTGCAGGGAGGGATGTTGCCATGAGCACGACTGTTTCGATTCCCGGAGGGACCATGCGACGAGTCGTCTTCACTCTCGTGCTGACGCTGACGGCCACCGCGTTCGCCCAGACGGCGGCCGAGTGCCAGCAGCCCCGCGCCATCGACAAGTACCAGGAGCTGCGCCGCCTCTCGCTCGACCTGCGCGGCCGCATTCCCGACGTCAGCGAGTATGAAGCGCTCGACACCCAGAGCGCAGTGCCTGCGTCGGTGATTCGCGGCTACCTCGCGAGCGATGCCTTCCGCGTGGTGATGCGCCGGTACCATGAAGAATTGTTCTGGCCGAACATCAGCAACATCGCGCTCAACAACGTGAACTCGCAGCTCACCACGGCGGGCAACCCTCCCGAGGTGAACTCGCTGAGCTCGACGGGTCGCCGCCGCACCTACCGCGGCGTCACCGATGCGAACACCACGCACGGCCTGCAGTGCGGTGACTTTCAGCAGACGATGTTCCTGCCCGGTGGCGGCTTCCGTCCCGACCCGGCTGGCATTCGCACCACCGTGGTGGGCACCGTCACGGTTCGGCAAGAGGGTTGGCGCATGGTGACGCCGTATTGGTCGACCACGCCCATCAAGGTCTGCGCCTACGACGCGCAAGAGACCGAGACCGTCACCATCGGTACCGGCACTGCCGCGCGCACGTTGTCGTGCGGCCACTACGAGACCAACGGCAACATCGCCTGCGGGTGTGGTGCCGGCCTCAAGTTCTGCTTCGGGCCGACGGCTGCGGTGCGAACCGTCATCGCGAACTCGGCGCGTGAGCAGCTCAACCTGCTCGTCGACCGCGTCTCGACCGGCGGCCAGCCGTACACCGACCTGGTGCTGACGCGCTCCGTGCCAGTCAATGGCCCGCTCGCGCACTGGAAGCGCGACCTCGCCTCGAACCTGTCGGTCAACCGCGTGTGGTCGATCCCCGACCCGTCGGAGCCGGCAGTCGCCAAGCCCTTCTCGGACACGACGTGGACCACCGTCGATCGTGGCTCGGACCTGCACGCCGGCGCGTTGACCTCGATGGCGTACCTGCTGCGCTTTCAGACCAACCGCGCGCGTGGCAACCGCTACCGCGTCGACTTCGAGTGTGAGTCGTACGTGCCGCCGTCCCGCCTCGAAGAGCCGGTCGCCGACAACTGCTCGGCCGACGCTGACGACTTGACCAAGCGCTGCACGTGTCGTGGCTGCCACCGCGGGCTCGAGCCTTTGTCGAGTCACTGGGGCCAGTTCGCCGAGGCCGGCACGTCGCTGCTGACCGACCTCACCGCATGGCCCCGCATGCGCACCAACTGCGTCGGCAGCACCAACGCCATCTGCAACCGCTTCTACGCGACGAGCAACGACGCCGAGAACAA
>JAUXRI010000136.1 GCA_030681895.1 Myxococcales bacterium
TGGCGAACACCGACGCGTCGGTGGTGCTGCGGGGTGAGAGCGGCTCGGGCAAAGAGGTCATCGCCCGGGCCCTTCACGCCAACAGCGCGCGGCGCGCGAAGCCATTCGTCGCGGTGAACTGCGCCGCGCTCCCGTCTGACCTGCTCGAGTCAGAGCTGTTCGGCCACGCGCGGGGAGCGTTCACCGGCGCGAACACGGCGCGCAAGGGGCTCTTCGAGGCAGCTGACGGTGGCACCCTGCTGCTCGATGAGGTCGCCGAGATTCCCCTGGGCCTGCAGGCCAAGCTGCTGCGCGCGCTGCAGGACGGAGAGATTCGGCGCGTGGGCGAGAGCCAGCCGTTCCAGGTCGACGTGCGGCTCATCTGCGCGACGCACCAACACCTGCAGAACGCGGTGCGTGAGGGCCGGTTCCGGGAAGACCTCTACTTCCGCCTGAAGGTCTTCACGCTGGTGGTGCCCCCGCTGCGCGAGCGCCGAGACGACATTCCGCTGCTCGCGGCGATGTTCCTCGAGCTCGAGAAGCACCCGACCCGTCGGCTCACGCCCGCGGCGTCGAGGGCGCTGCTGAACTACCCGTGGCCGGGCAACGTGCGCGAGCTCGCGAACGCCATCAAACATGGCGCCGTGCTGGCGGGCGAAGCCGACGTCGACGTGGAGCACCTGCCCGAGGAGCTCTCGTCGCCGCCTGGCTCGGTGCCGCTGCCGGTTCCCGTGACGGCCGCTGGCCTCGGCGCGCCAGCCCTTTCAGGCGTGATGGAGTCGCTCGCCCAGGTCGAACGTCGACACATCACTGAGGTGCTGCGCGTGTGTGGCGGCAAGTCGACCGACGCGGCGCGCGTGCTCGGCATCGGCCGCACCACCTTGTGGCGGAAGATGAAGGAATACGGCCTCGCCGAGGCGTGAACCCAGTACGTTCCGTTTAGGAACGCGTCCTGGAACGCCTGGGCATCGGTTGCGCGGCTTCTCGATGCTTCGCAAATTTCGTGTGCCGTTCTGAAACGGAATGGGGCGCTGCGCGCCTGATCGACCCGGTACGAGGTGTGCAGACGGGGTGCGGCAGAACGCCGCACCTTGCGGCCTTCGAGACCGGGAGGACCACATGAAGTTCGGAAAGAAGCGGCTCGCAGCCGCGTTGGTGGCCGTCTGCGCGGCGACCGCGTGGGCAGGCGAGACGCTCCAGGATGTCATGAAGCGCCGCGCGCTCACCCAGCAGGACCTGCTGGCGGCAGCGAAGACCTACGTGCCCACCGGCAAGCGCGACGACTTCCTCGCGTTCAGCTCTGGCGGCCAGTCGGGCCAGGTCATCGTCTACGGCATCCCGTCGATGCGCATCCTCAAGTACATCGGTGTGTTCACCCCTGAGCCGTGGCAGGGCTACGGCTTCGACGAAGAGTCGAAGAAGGTGCTCAAGGGTGGCTCCATCGGCGGCAGGGACATCACCTGGGGCGACACGCATCACCCCGCCATCTCCGAGACGAATGGCGCGTATGACGGTCAGTTCCTCTTCATCAACGACAAGTCGAACCCGCGCCTCGCCGTCATCGACCTGCGCGACTTCGAGACGAAGCAGATCGTCACCAACCCCATCTTCAAGAACGAGCACGGTGGCGCCTTCGTCACGCCGAACTCCGAGTACATCATGGAGGCCGCGCAGTACGCCGCGCCCCTCGAGAACGGCTATGTGCCGCTCGAGCAGTTCAACGACAAGTACCGAGGCGGGCTGACGTACTGGAAGTTCGACCGCACCAAGGGCCGCATCGTGCCCGAGGACTCGTTCTCGTTCGAGCTGCCTCCCTACAGCCAGGACCTGTCGGACTCGGGCAAAGGCCCCTCTGAAGGCTGGGGCTTCACCAACTCGTTCTGCTCCGAGCGCTACGTCGGCGGCATCGAATTGGGCCGCCCGCCGTTCGAGGCTGGCTGTTCTGCGAAGGACACCGACTTCCTGCACGTCACCAACTGGAAGAAGGCCGCCGAGCTGATCAAGGCGGGCAAGGGCAAGAAGATCAACGGCCACAACGTGCTGCCGATGGACGTCGCGGTGAAGGAAGGCGTGCTCTTCCTCATCCCCGAGCCCAAGAGCCCGCACGGCTGCGACGTCACGCCCGACGGCAAGTTCATCATCGTGTCCGGCAAGCTCGACACGCACACCATGGTGTACTCGTTCGACAAGATTCAGGAGGCCATCAAGGGCAACAAGTTCGAAGGCAAGGACGCGTACGGCATTCCTGTCATCGCGATGAAGGACGCGCTCCACAAGCAGGTCGAGCTCGGCCTGGGCCCGTTGCACACCCAGTACGACGTGAAGCCGTGCATCGGGTACACGTCGCTGTACGTCGACTCGCAGGTCGCCAAGTGGGACTACTGCGAGGGCAAAGTGCTCGACAAGCTGTCGGTGCACTACAACATCGGCCACCTGATGACGATGG
>JAUXRI010000148.1 GCA_030681895.1 Myxococcales bacterium
CCCCCCCCGGCGCCACCCCCCCCCCCGACGCAACGCCGCCGCCCGTCGCAACCCCGCCGCCCGCCGCCACCCCTCCGCCCGTCGCAACCCCTCCGCCCGTCGCAACCCCGCCGCCCGTCGCAACGCCGCCGCCGGTCGCCACGCCGCCACCCGTCGCGACGCCGCCGCCGGTCGCCATGCCGCCGCCGGTCGCCATGCCGCCGCCGGTCGCCATTCCCCCGCCCGTCGCAACGCCACCGCCGGTTGCTCCGCCACCCGACGAGCCGCCGAAGCCGCCGGTGCCATTGCCGCCCGTGCCCAAAGACGTGCAGCTGCCGCCCACGCACGTCAGGCCAAGCTGACACGCCGAGCACGTCGCGCCGCGAGCACCACACGCCTGCGTCGTCGTCCCTGGCACGCAGAGTCCGGTGGTGTCACAACAGCCGGTCGGGCACGACTGCGGCGAACACCGCGTCGGACCGCACGACTGCACGAGCACACCAACCAACACGGCCGACAGCGCGGCCCACACGACATGACTCTTCACGTGACGCTCCCTGGAACCCCGCAGGGGATTCACTCTGACCCGTTGACACCCGGCTTGCGGCCGCCGTGCAACGATTCTTGGAGCGATCCCTCGACCTTCTCGAGCGACCGGCCTTGTCCATCGATGATCGTCTTCAGCACGGCGCGATCTGCTGGCCTCAGGGTGTGCGGCGCGACGGCGCCGACGGTGACGAGCACGGGCACGACGTACCGCTGCTCCACGGCCGTGTTGACGACGAAGCGCTTGCCGTCCTGCACCAGCTCGGCCTTCGGTGGGCTCGAGAACCCGACGCGCAGCTCGCGACGTGAGACGCCGACGATGGCCGCGTGCGCGCGCTCCGAGCCGGCCGCCCAGGGGAGCGCGAACGTGGCGCGGACGTCGCGGGTGAGGCCGAGCTCGGAGCGCCAGGAATCGACGAACCGGCGCGCGTCGGTGACACCCTTCCCTTCCACGCCGCTCGCGTCGACGCTGGCCAGCTTCGCGAGCCCGTCGAGCAGGGCCAGCAGCCGCTTGCTCTCGTTCACGATCGAGTCACCGCTGCGTTTCCCATCGGCGTTGAGGCCCTTGAGCCCGGTGAGGTTCTCGGCGGTGAGCGCGGCGCTCAGCGCTTCGAGGGAGCGGGCCTGATGCTCGAAGGCCAGCGGCGTCGGTTCGATCTCGAGCAGCGGCGGCGCGTTGAGGCGGAGCTTCAGCTCGGTGCGATCGAGGATCTCGTCCTCGGCATCGAGACCGCCGCGGCGCGCTTCGCGATGACTGCCCTGCAGGGCCGAGAAGGCGCCCGAGAGCCGGTCTCTCCAGCTCGAGTCGATCGACACGGCCTTCGAGGATTCAGTCAGCAGCGGCGCCATGGCCGCTTCGCGCAACACCGGCCAGCTGGTGCCCGCAGGTTTGACGCGCCCATCGGCGACGGCGGCCGTGAGCTCATCCATCGCGGCGGAGCGCTCGGCGCCCGACAGCTCGGACAGGAACTTCGAGAACGGCGTCGCGGGCCAGGCGACCAGGGGCGGCGGCGTGCGGTTGGTGAGCGGGAGCGCCTCGATGAACTCGTTGAGCCCATCGAGCGCACCGGCGAGGTTGCCCTTCGCAGCGGTCTTCCACGCGATCAGCGGCTCGGTGGCCGGCGCACCGACGAACCGATCGCGGCGTTGACGGGTGCGCTCCCAGAGGGTGTTGAGCTTCGGGTCTTTCTCGAGCAGCTCGGCGAACACCAGCACGGCGGCGGTGCCAGCGCGGCTCTGCTCGAAGGGCCGGGACAACGCGCGCGCGCGATACCAAGCACAGGTGAGCTCGGGGTTCGACGCCCAGGGCGCGGGCGCGACGACGGAGTCTCCATCGGCGTTGAGCTTCGACAGCTCGGCCTCGACGGCGGTTTTGTATTCAGGGTCGTTCTTCGCGAGCGCCGGCAGCTTCGTGGCGTCACCACAGCTCGCCGCGGCCAGCACGCGCGTCGCCAGCGCGAAGGAGCCTTCTTTCGTGTCGCCCGTGCTCGTCTTCGCCCGCGCGATGGCGCGCTCGGCCACCTTGGTCCAGAGATCGCGGCGCATCCACTCGGTGTCGACCTCGACCGCCGCGAGTGCCGAGTCTTCGAGCTGATGCGCGAGCCACAAGGGAAGCTCGGCGCCGACGAGGACCTTCGGCGTGCGGGGGTCGAGCGGCGCGAGCAACCGCGCGCCTGCCTTCTTCCCGAGCGGGTTGTCGGTCGCGAGGGGCCCATCGGGCGTCAGCGCGAACGCGTTCGTCATCGGCGCGAGCTCGAGGCCCTGACCTCCCGTCAGGGTGAGGCCGGTCTGAACCGGCAGCTTCACCGTCACCTGCTTCGGCAGGCCGATGAGGAACTTCTTCACCACGTCTTCGCCGTTGGCTTCCTTCGCGTCGGCGAAACCCGACGACGCCTTGAGCGCGGTGAGATCGTACACGTACTCGACGGAGCCGTCGGCGAGGCGCCTGCTCTTGAACGGCCACACATCGGCCATGGGCGCGCTGCCGAGCACCGCGACAGCGAGGGTCGAGAGGATCATGTGGAAGGGACTACGGAAGGCCGAGCAGAGACTTCACGGTCTCGAGCACTTCAGAGGCCTGCACCGGCTTGACGAGGTAGGCGTTGGCGCCGAGGTTCATCGCGCGTTCCCGGTCGGCTTCGGCAGACTCGGTCGTGATCATGATGACGGGGAGCTTCGCGAGCGCGGCGTCTTGCCGGATGTGAGCGACGAGCTTGAGGCCGTCGAGCACCGGCATGTTGATGTCCGAGAGCACGATGTCGAAGGCGCTGCCTCGGAGCTTCCGCAACGCCTCGGCACCGTCGCCGGCCTCGACACACACCACGTCGGGGAGCTTCTGCAGCGCGTACATCACGCTGCGTCGCAGCTGCAGAGAGTCGTCAACCACCAGAGCGCGAATGGTCATCGTCGGCGCTCACCCTACACAATGCGTCGCGCGGGGTGAGGCGAAAGTCACTTCTTCGGTTTGAAGGCCGGGTGGCTGCCGGAGCCGCGGGAGATCTGAATCGCCTGCGCGAGCTCAGGGCCCAGTGCGTACAGCGGCAGCACGCGCGTGACGGGGCCGTTCGAGATGGCCGCCTCAGGCATGCCGAAGACGACGGCGGTCTCCTGGGACTCGACCCAGACCTCGGCGCCCGCCGCGAGGAGCGCCTTGACGCCTTTCGCTCCGTCGTTGCCCATGCCGGTGAGCACGACGCCGCGCGCCATCGACTTCGCCAGCTTCGCGACGCTGAAGAAGAGCTTGTCAGCCGAGGGCGCGAAGGCGTCGGTCGGGAGTGGACGGGAGACGATGGTGACGCGCTGGCCGTCACGCTCACCGAGCTCGAGTTGCTCTCCGCCGGGCGCGATGTACACGCGACCCTGGACGATGGGATCGCCGGTCTGGGCTTCCTTCACGCGGAACGGGAGGGCCCCGTCGAGGCGCTGCGCAAAGGCGTCGGTGAAGCGCGGCGGCATGTGCTGCGCGACGAGGACGCAGACGGGCAGTCCAGCGAGGGCCTCGAGCACCTTCTGCACTGCTGGAGGCCCGCCGGTGGACGCGCCGATGGCGACGACGGTGGGCACGTCTGCGGAGACGGGTTTGGTGGGGCGCTTGGCCGTTGGAGGCGTCACCGCCATCGGGAAAACGGAGGGTGTGTGGAACGGGCCCATGCCGCCGCGCTCGGGCATCGGCTTCTTCGCGAAGGCCGACGCGCGGACCTTTTCGATGAGTTCCGCGCGCACCAATTCGAGCCCGGCTTTGTCGGCGGTGGCGGGCTTGGCAACGAAGTCGAACGCGCCGAGCTGCAGCGCCTTGAAGACGTCAGAGGGGTGCCCGTACGAGGACAAGACGATGACCGGCGTCGGGGCGCGCGAGTTGATGAGGCGCAAGAACGAGTAGCCGTCGATGCGCGGCATCTCGAGATCGAGCGTGATGCAGTCGGGCCTCAGCGCGATGGCCTTCTTGAGGCCTTCCTCTCCATCAGCCGCGCGGTCGAGCACCTCGATGCCAGGCGCCGACTCGAGCATCGCGGTGATGGCGCGCCGGTTCGACGGCGAGTCGTCGATGACCAGGACACGAATGGGACGATCGGGGCGCACGGGAGAAGTCCCCCCTTGCCTGTCACGGGCGGCGCAGGCAACCCCTCCGGTGCGTCCCTTCCGCTCCGACCGGAAGGACCTTGGGACGGGTGGAGCGCTGTGCTGCGCTCGCTCGCCATGACTTCCACTCCACAGACTGCGGTCATCACCGGCGCCGCCTCGGGCCTCGGCCTCGAGCTCGCGCGCCTCGCGGCTTCACGCGGGATAAGGCTCGTGCTCGCTGACGTGCAGGCCGATGCGCTCGAGGCCGCGACGGCCGAGCTGAGCGCACGAACCGAAGTGCTCTCGAAACGCGTCGACGTCTCCGTCGCCGCCGAGGTCGAAGCACTGGGAGCTGATACCTTCGCGCGCTTCGGCGCTCCGCACCTCGTGTTCAACAACGCCGGCGTCGGCTTCGGCGGCTTCATCTGGGAGCACACCGTCAAGGACTGGCAGTGGGTGCTCGGCGTCAACCTCTGGGGCGTCGCGCACGGCGTTCGCGTCTTCACGCCGATGATGCTCGCGGCGGCGAAGGCCGACCCGTCGTGGCGCGGCCGCATCATCAACACCGCGTCGATGGCGGGGCTCGTCAACGCTCCGAACATGGGCGTCTACAACGTGACGAAACACGCGGTGGTGAGCCTGTCCGAGACGCTCTACCAGGACCTGAAGCTCGTGACGGATCAGGTGTCAGCCTCGGTGCTCTGCCCGTACTTCGTGCCCACCGGCATTCACGAGTCGCACCGCAACCGGCCGCGCGAGACGATGTCGAAGCCGACGAAGAGCCAGCTGGTGGCGCAGGTGATGAGCTCGAAGGCGGTCAGCTCCGGCAAGGTGACGGCCGCCGACGTCGCGCGCCTCACCTTCGAGGCCATCGATGCCGGCCAATTCTACATCTTCAGTCACGCCTTCGCGCCGAAGCTCGCCGCGTCACGCCTCGACGACGTCGCCGCGGGCCGCAACCCGAGCGACCCGTTCGCTGACAAACCGGAGATCGGCGAAGGCCTCCGCAAGGCGCTGCGCGACTGACTCAGCCGGTTCGCGGCTTGCGATAGACGAGATCGCCCGAGAGCTGCACGAGCTCGAACCGCGTCGTGAGGCTGAACAGATTCTCGGAGTGCCCGAGCATCAGGTACCCGCCCTCGCGGAGCCGCTCCGAGAAGAGCTGCACCACGCGGCGCCGCGTCTCGGTGTCGAAGTAGATGAGCACGTTGCGGCAGAAGATGACGTCCATCGAGGGCAACAGCCGTGCGCCGCCAGCGTCGAGCAGGTTGAGCCAGCCGAAGCGCACGCGCTCCTTGAACTCGCGCTTCACCTTCACGCGGCCCTGCTCGGCGCTGTCGAAGAACTTCGCGCGCTGCTCGGGCGTCGTCGATCGCAGCGCTGACGGCCCGTACTCGGCGTGGCGCGCCATCGCGAGCGCCTTCTGGGACAAGTCGGTGCCGAGAATGTCCATGTCCCAGCCCTGCAGCAGGGGGTGTTCGCCCATCAACATCGACAACGTGTACGGCTCCTCGCCGCTCGAGCAGCCCGCGCTCCACACGTGCAGGGAGCGGCCGACCGCGTCTTGCGCGAGGCGCGGAATCACCTCGTCGACGTACGTCGTGAGCTGCGCCGGTTCGCGGAAGAAATACGTCTCGCGTGGGAGCAGCAGATCGATGGCGATCTCGAGCTCCTCCTTCGCGCGTGGGTCGAAGCGCAGGTAGCGCTGGTAGGTGCCGAAGTCGCGCAGGCCCAACGCCTCGAGCCGCGGAGCCAGACGCCGCTCGGCGATGAACTTCAGATCTTCGCGGAGCACGAAGCCGCACGCGTTCTGAAACACGTCCCGCAAGAGGCGGAGCTGTTCGGGCGTCATCTCAGCCATCGATCACCGCGCCTTGAGCGCCGCGAGGGCCCGGGAGATCGCCTCGTGCGCCAGCGCGTCGGTCTCACGCTCACTGGCGATCTCGAGCGCAGCGAGGTGCTCCACGCCGCCGCCGACCGCGAGCGCCTGCGCCGCAGCGCCACGCACGTCCCACCGCGGATCGTCGAGCGCCTTCACCGCCTGCGCCAGCACCGCGGTGGACGACGCTCCCTCGTGCAGCACCTGCTTGACGACCTCGCCATCGGGATGTGCGGCGATGCGCGCGAGCGTGGCGTCGTCGGCGCCTCCCAGCACCATCAACGCCTGCACCGACGCCAACACCACGCCTGAGTCGGCATGGTTGGTCAGCTCGATCAACCGCGGCCCCGCCCACGCCGCGCCACACTCCATCGCTGCGCCAGCGGCGAGCGCGAGCACCGACGGCTCTCGATCGTCCAACAACCGTTCGAGCAGCGGCCTGCCCGCGTTCGGCCCCAGCCCGGCGACTGCGCGTGCAGCACCGCGGCGAACCCGTGGAGACTCGTCCACCACGGCCATGCCGAGCAGCGTGCTGGCTTCCGAAGCGACCACCATCGCCATCTGCGCCCCGGCGGCACGCACGGCCTCGGCCTCATCATGGAGCGCGCGACGCACGACTGGCAGCGCCTCGAGCCCCGCGACGTTCGCCCACGCGCGCACGAGGTGCGGCCGCAGGGGACCGAGCACCTTCGCGGAGAGCGACTGCTTCACCTCGGCGGGGAACGTCTGCGCCAGATGCGTGAGCGCGCGTGACGCTGCGGCAGACACCGTGTCGTCGTCGAGCGCGCGCAGCAACGGCGCGATCGCCGCAGTCGACTCACAGCGCCCGAGCGCACGAACGGCTACCTCACCGAGCTCGTCTTCGCCGGCGTCGAGCAAGCCGGTGAGCGCTCCGACAAAGCGCGGGCTCGAGTTCTCGACGATGGCCTCGCTCGCGACCGATCGCCCCTCACGCGACATCTGCAGCAACGCAGGCGAAGGGCCTTCGAGCAACGCGACGAGCGCGGGCGTGCCGAGCGAGAGCAGCACCGAGAGCGAGAGCTCTGCCAGCGCACCACCCTCGGCCGCCTCGGCGACACGCGACGCGAGCTCAGGCAGCCGCACGGCCCGCACGAGGTGGAGCGCACCGACGCGACGCTCGAGGTCCTCAGAGGCCAGGCACTTCGTCAGCCAGGCGGCCGCGTCTTCGACGCCTGAGAGCGCCACCGACAGCTCGGTCTCGACGTCGGAGGCGAGCGGCGTCGTCGACCCACCGAGCGCCAGCAGCGCCGCGTCACGGGTCGACTTCGAGCGCAGGGCCCGCACCATCAAGACCCACGCGGAGCGATGACGCACGCGGCCGATGAGCCGCCACGCGCTGCGACGGGTGAGCGGGTTCTGCAGTAGCGGCACCAACAGCGGCAGCGGCGGCGGCGCGTTCAACGCCGTCAGCGCCTCGAGCGCGCTCACCTGAATGAGGACGTCTGGCCCGGCGATGAGCAGCGCCTCGAGCGCCCGGCGCGCGTCAGGACCACCCGTCTTCCCGAGCGCCTCGGCCGAGGCGACGCGTACGTTGGGGTCTTCGTCTCTCAACGCCGCGATCAACGCGCTCGAGGCCTCGACGCGCCCGAGCTCTCCCAGAATGTCGGCGGCGAACTTCCGTTGGTCGGGGTCGGCGTGGCTCAGCAACCCGATGAGCGGCTTCACACCCACCAGGCCGAGGTGCGCGAGCGCGGTGGCAGCGGCATTGCGAGCGCCCGTCTGCCCGCGGCGCGACAACACCTCGAGGAGCGCCTGCACCAGCGTGTCCGAGGTCGTCGCCACGCTCAGCTTGTCGGCCGCGAGGCGCCGGACCCGCCAGCTCTCGTCGAAGAGCGCCTCGATCAACGCGGCGATGTCTGTCGTTTCAGAGACGGTGCGGTAGCGCGTCTCGACGGCGGGGTCCGAGTCCAACCACGTCATGAGGCGTCGTCTCCAACCAGCGCGAGCAGATCGAGCATCAACTTGAGTTGGCCGCCGGCCTGCCCGACGACGCCGAGGATGTGTGGCCTCTTTCCCGGAATGGCCGTCAACGGCGCCGGCTTCAGATCCGTCCTCGCGACCCGCAGCACGCGCGTGACCGCATCGACCAGGAACCCGACGCGGCGGCGGCCCAGCTTGCACACCACCATGCGCTCGCGGCGCTTGATGCGTGGATCGGGCGTCGTCGTGCTTCGCGGCACCACGCCCAGGCGCTTGCGGACGTCGACGACAGGAACGATTTCTCCCCGGAGCTTCACCACGCCCTCGAGGAAGGCTGGCGCGCGCGGCACTGGCGTCGCGACCTGCGCCGGGAGGATCTCTTCGACGCGCTTGAGGTCGACCACGTACGTCTCCTGGCCAATCTCGAGCACGCAGAGCTGAACGTCGGGCTCACTCATGCCAGGGCCTGCTCGACGTCGAGGAGGATGTAGAGCTGCCCGTCCTTCCGCCCCAGCCCGGCGACGGCGCGACGTTCGGCGCCCAGGGTCGGCGCGGGCTCGAGCTTCGACAACATCAACCGCACGACGCCGCGCACCCGGTCGACGAGAATGCCCGCGTCGCCTTCGGCGTCTTTCAAGAGCACGACGCGGGTCTCCCGAGGCACGTCGGCAGGGCCGGAGACGCGGTTGGGCGTGGAGTCGAGGTTGAGCCGCTGCTTGAGATCGTAGACGGGCAGCATCTCACCGCGCACGTTCATCACGCCCAATACGTGCTCGGCGACGCGGGGGACAGACGTGATGAGCGGGACTTTCAGGATCTCGCGGACCGCGCCGATGGGTACCGCGTAGGTCTCGGTGGAGAGCTCGAAGGCGAGAAACTCCTCGGGCAGCTCTTCCAGCTCTTCGATGGAGTCCGCGATCTCGGGCGCGAGCTCGAGCCAGGCGCCGACGTTCTCGTCAGCGCGGTAGAAGAAGCGGTTGAGCAGATCGTCGAAGCGCGCCATCGCCTAGCCCACCGCCGCGGTCGGACGTTTCAGCTCTTCCACCAGCGCGCCCACGTCGAGCACCAGCACCGCGCGGCGATCTCCGAGCTCGGTCGCGCCTGCGATGCCACGCACGCCCTTGAGCCGGCCACCGAGCGGCTTGGTGACGATGTCTTCCTGACCGAGCAGCGCATCGACGGCGAGGCCGAACCGATCCTGCGCGAGCCCGATGATGACGACGAAGTGCCGTTCCACCGGGGTCTCTCGCAGGCCGAACACTCGCGCGAGGCGCACGAAGGGCAGCGTCTGCCCGCGCACGTCGATCACCTCGTGCCGCTCGATGGTGCGTAGCTCGGCGGGCTTCACCGAGACGATCTCGGTCACCGAGTTGAGCGGCACCGCGAAGGTGCGATCGCCGACCCCGACGATCAGCGCGCGAATGATCGCCAGCGTCAGCGGGAGCGTCAGCAGGAACCGCGTGCCCTCGCCGCGACGGCTGTCGATGTCGATGAGCCCCGAGAGCCGGGACAGGTTCGTCTTCACCACGTCGAGGCCGACGCCGCGGCCCGAGAGTTCGCTGACGTCTTGCCGGGTCGAGAAGCCAGGCAGGAAGACGAGGTTGAGCAGATCGCGCCGCTCGAGCTCTTCGGTCGCCTCGCGCGTCACCACGCCACGCTCGATGGCCACCTGGCGAATGCGCGTCTCGTCCATGCCCGCGCCGTCGTCGCCCACCTCGATCTGCACCTGATTGCCGAGCTGCTGCGCCTTGAGCCGAATCACGCCGCGCGCGTCTTTGCCCTGGGCGATGCGCTCGTCTGGCGCTTCGACGCCGTGGTCGAGCGCGTTGCGCAGCAGGTGCATGAGCGGGTCAGACAGCTCCTCGACGATCAACTTGTCGAGTTCGACGTCGCCGCCCGCCACCTCGAAGTGCACGTCCTTGCCGCTCTGACGCACGAGGCGGCGCATGAGCCGCGCGAGCTTGTCGAACACCTGCACGAGCGGAACCATGCGCACGTCGAGCACGCCGTTCTGCAGATCGTCGAGCTTGCGTTCGAGCGCGCGCGATTCTTTCTGGAGCTCCTGCGCCCACAATTTCGGCAACGGCGTCGAGCCCGACTGACGCGCGACCTCGGCGAGCCGCTGAATGTTGGCGCGCACGGTGAGCAGCTCACCGATGGTGTTCATCAGCGCGTCGAGCCGCGAGATATCGACGCGTACCGTCTGCGCGAGAGAACGCAGGCTCGGCTCCGCGCCCTGCATCAGGCCCGACTGGCTCGACCCACCGAAAGCCGGAAGGTCGGGCGCGCTCGCCTCCTGCAGGAAGAGCGCGCTCGGCGGTGGCTTGCGCGGCGCCGGAGTGAACTCCGCAGGCACGGCGGCGCGCGCAGGCGAGATCGTCTTCTGCGTGAGCGGCGAGACGGCGGCGACGCCTTCTACGGCCTTCTCGATCTCGGCCTTCGCGCGGCCACTGCCGAAGATCAGATCGAACGCGATCGAGGCGTCGTCTCCGGGCTGCGACGAGGGGAGCGTGCTGATCACCTCGCCCAGCGGCTTGAGCGTGCCGTTGAGCGCGGCGAGCCGGGTGTCGAAGTCCTCGAGGCTGAAGACGGCGCGCACCTTCCACAGCGTCACGCCCTTCTTCACGTTCTCGCGAAGGCGGTGCTCCTCGTACTCGGTGAAGACGGCGCGAATGGCGGGGTCGATGCCCACCTCGTCGAGCACGTCGGCCGACGTCGCCTGCCCACCGCTCGCCAGG
Organism: Myxococcales bacterium; assembly: GCA_030681895.1. Lineage (GTDB taxonomy): Bacteria > Myxococcota > Myxococcia > Myxococcales > Myxococcaceae > Xiheimicrobium. The sequence continues at coordinate 10,645 of JAUXRI010000148.1, forward strand.
CGCGCGAAGTGATCAGCCAGCGCCGCGGCCCGTGGGTTCGTGTCCGGGTTCGCTGGATCGCCGGCCGCCTCGCGCAGCATCAGCGTGAGCACGTCGACGCCTTCGAGCAGCGCGTCGACGAGCGCGTCGCTGTTCTGCACCTTGCCCAGCCGCAGCGCGTCGAGCACATCTTCGAGGTGGTGGGCGAGGCCGGCGATCTTCTCCTGCCCGAACATGGCGGACAGGCCCTTGAGCGAGTGCGCCGCGCGAAAGACGGCGTTGAGCAGATCGGGCTCGGGATCGCGGCCTCGCTGGGCGTCGAGCACCGCGAGATCGTGCGCGAGCGTCTCGAGCACCTCGTTGGCTTCGGCGACGAACTCCGACAACGCGCGCGGCGGTGCCATGCCGGGTCAGAGCTTCAGGTAGCGGCGGGCCAGCGCCGTCAGAATCTCGGACTGGAAGGGCTTGACCAGGTACTCGTCGGCGCCGAGCTGCAGGCCTCGATCGCGATCCTGCTCCCGGCCTTCCGTCGTCACCACGAAGAGCGGCGTCTGCCGGTAATGCGGGTTCTTCTTCACGAAGTTGATGAGCTCGAGCCCGTTGATGTCCGGCATGTTGATGTCGGTGATGATCAACGAGAACCGGTGACGGGGCAGCACCTTGAGCGCCTCGAAGCCGCTCACCACGGTGAAGACCTCGACACCGTCGAGCACCTCGATCGCGGCTGCCAGCAGCTCGCGGGTCGCGCGCGAATCTTCGACGATGAGAACTTTGCAGCCGGACACGGGTGACGAGAGGTTAGCGCGGAAACTTCGGCACTGTCAGCGAGAGACCGACCCGGCCCCGGTGGCCTCGAGCGCAGGATCTCCCACCACCACCACCCGGCCGTCCTTCCACTTCGAGACCAGCGCCCGGGCCAACACCCCACCCACCCCGACGACGTCGAGCTGAGGCAGCGGCGGCACGGCGATGGCAACGTGCTGGGCCTTCGCCTTCTGGAGCATCACCACGCTCTCGTTGAGGGCGTGCTCGAGGCCCAGGGTGGTGACGCTGCCGAGGCGGCCGAGGCCGACGGCGAAGATGAGCGGTGCGGGCAGGCGTCCGTCAGACGGCACGAGCAGCTTCTCGCCCGGGCTGCCCTTGAAGAAGCCGCTGACGATGGCGCGCGAGAGGGCTCCACACAGGCGCCAGTCGACGTAGCCCGCGCCGCCCTCGAGCGGCCGTTGATCTTCCGTCAGCAGGCACACCACCGCGTCGATGTCTTCGAGAGCGTCGACCGTGTGGAGCGAGGGTTCCTTCACCAGCGACATGTCGGGTCAGGCCTTGTTGACGGCGATCGCGATGCGATCGAGCACGCCGTTGATGAAGGCTGCGGAGTCTTCGGTGCCGAACATCTTGGCCAGCTCGATGGCCTCGTTGATGGTGACCTTGCGGGGGATGTCACTGCGCTGGGTCAGCTCGAAGACACCGAGGCGCAAGACGTTGCGATCGACGCGCTGCATGCGGTCGATGCGCCAGTTCTGGCTGTGCTGCTCGATGAGCTCGTCGAGGGTGGCGAGGCGCTCACGCACGCCTGAGACCAGCTCGGTCGCGAACAGGTGCGCGGCGTCGTCTCGTGGATCTTCCGACGCAGCCCAGGCTGACTCGACCGCGTCTTGCGGGGTGGCCTTGTCGTTCTGATCGAGCTGGTAGAGCGCCTGCAGTGCGCGCTCCCGGCCCGTGCGACGGCTGCCCACTACTTCGCTCCCATGCGTGCGTAGAGGTTGACCATCTCGATGCAGGCCACGGCGGCTTCAGCGCCCTTGTTGCCCGACTTCACGCCGGCGCGATCGACGGCCTGCTCGACCGAGTCGGTGGTGAGCACGCCGAAGGTGACGGCGCAGTCGGCGTTCAGCGTGGCCTGACCGACGCCCTTGGCGACCTCGCCCGCGACGTAGTCGAAGTGCGGCGTGCCGCCCCGAATGACGCAGCCGAGCGCGATGACGCCGACGTACTGCTTCGAGTCCGAGACGCGGCGCACGAGGCCGGCGAGTTCCCAGGTGCCCGGGCAGCGGTAGACGTCGACGTCGCCGTCAGCCACGCCGTGCCGCACCAGCGCGTCGAGGGCGCCAGAGAGGAGCGGCTCGGTGATGAAGCCGTTGAAGCGGCTCACGCAGATGGCGAAGCGGCCCTTCGGCGAGACGAGGTTTCCTTCGAAGAAACGAGGCATGTGCGGGTCACCCTACCGATGAACGACGCGTGGAGCTACCGGGCTTGCGGCGCACGGTATTCAAGGCGAGCGGCAGCTGCTCCACCACCTCGAGGCCGTACCGCTCGACGCCGACGATGGTGTTGGCCGTGTTGGTGAGCAGCCGCAGCCGGCGCACGCCGAGGTCCTGGAGGATCTGCGCGCCGACGCCGAACTCCTGCAGGCGTGTGTGGCCAGCCTTGCCTGGCACCTGCTGCTCGTTGCTGGCGGGTTTGACGGCGAGCGCGTCGAGGCCCATCACGTGCTTCTGCAGCACGACGATGACGCCACGGCCTTCGACCGAGATGCGCCGGAAGGCCTGCTGGAGCGACGACTCACCAGTGCACGCGTCCATGACGTCGCCGAGCAGCGTGGTGCGGTGAATGCGCGTGATGATGGGCCGCTTACCGCTGACGTCGCCCTTCACCAGCGCGAGGTGCACGGTCGGGTCGACGTCGGTGGAGTACGCGTACGCGCGGAACTCGCCCCACGGCTCACGGGTGACGGTCGTCTCGCCGATGCGCCGCACCAGCCGCTCATGCGACAGCCGGTAGGTGATGACGTCGGCGACCGAGAGCAGGTGCAGGCCGTGGCGTTTGGCGAAGCGCTCCAGATCGTTGCGGCGCGCCATGGTGCCGTCGTCGTTCATCACCTCGCAGATGACGCCCGAAGGCATCAGCCCCGCCATGCGCGAGAGATCGACGCTGACCTCGGTGTGGCCGGGACGAACCAGCACGCCGCCGTTGCGCGCGCGGAGCGGGAAGACGTGGCCTGGCCTCGAGAGCTCTGCCGGCTTCGCGTCGGGGCGAATCGCCGTCTTGATGGTGTGCGCGCGATCGGCCGCCGAGATGCCGCTGGTGACGCCCGACGCGGCTTCGATGCTGACCGTGAAGGCCGTCTGAAACGGAGACGTGTTGTCCGTCGCCATCAACGGCAGGTTCAGCGTGCGCACCTGCTCTTCGGTGAGCGACAGACAGATGAGCCCGCGGCCCTCTTTCGCCATGAAGGTGATGGCCGACGGCGTCACCTTTTCAGCGGCCATGACGAGATCGCCTTCGTTCTCGCGACCCTCGTCATCGGTGACGACGACCATGCGGCCTTTGCGGATCTCCGCGATGGCCTTCTGCACCCGGGAAATCGCGGCGGCTTCGCTGCTCATGCGCGGTCCATTGTCGGGAAAGGGCGGCCCCCGCAAGGGATTTACGTGTGGCCTTGCCCGAACGACGAAGGCCGCGAACTCCCCGTGAGGAGCCGCGGCCTCGAGGTGCGACGAGGACGAGTTACTGGACCGAGAAGCTGCCGGTGACGGTGCCGCCGGTGCCGAACGTGAGGCTCACGGTTCCAGCGAGCGTCGCGCCGACCTGCGTCCACTGAATCGAGGCCGTGCCCGGCACCATCGCCGAGAGCACGACGCCCTGCGGTGTCTGCTGGCTCTTGTAGAGCGCTGCCTGGAGGCCCGACGTCGAGCCGGCCGCCGAGGGGCACGCGTTGAGCTCGATGATGACGCCGTCACGCTGCGTGGCCGGGTCGACGATGAAGAGCGTGAGCTGGCCGTTGTCGTCGTCGATCGCCGCGCCGCCGGAGCTGAGCGAGACCGCGCCGGTGCCGAGCGCCGAGCAGGTGTTCACCGAGCCGAAGGAGCCCGAGTACGAGCCGCTCCCCTGCTTCGGCGCGCAAACGGTGGGGCCGGTCGAGACGCACGCGCCAGCCTGGCAGACGAGGCCGCGAGGGCACTGCGCGTTCGAGGTGCAGCCGGGGTTCGAGGTGACGCACTGGCCGCCGATGCACGACTCGCCCGCGGAGCACTGGGCGTTCGACGTGCAGCCGGGGTTGGTCGCAACGCACTGGCCCGAGACGCAGGCTTCGCCGGCAGCGCACTGGGAATTCGACGTGCAGCCCGGAGCGACGGCGACGCACTGACCCGCGGCGCAGCGCTGGTTCACGCCGCAGTCGCGATCGGTCGCGCAGACGGGGCCGGGACCGGCGTCCTGCGGTTGCGGCTGCACGCAGCCTCCGGACTGGCAGACCTGGCCAGCGGCACACTGCGAGTTCGAGGTGCAACCCGGAGGCGTCGAGGGCACGCACTGGCCGCTCTGGCAGAACTCACGCGCGGCGCAGTCGGCGTCGACGACACAGCCGGGCGGCGTCGCGGAGTACGGAACGAAGCTCGCCGAGACGGAACCAGTCACGCGCTGGCCGAGCGACGTGCCCGCTGCAGTGAGCGTGACGGTACCCGTACGTGCGACGCCGATGACGTTGCCGGTCGAGGTGTCGAAGACGACGGCGGTCTTCGTGGTGCCGTTGAGCGCGTTGGCGCCGAGGACCCACGCGGTGTCCGAGATGAGCGCGAGCCCGCTGCCGGTGCTCGAGTTGAAGTCGCCGATCATCACGTAGTGATCAGCGCCCTGGGGATCGGTGAAGGCGATGCTCGACGGGCCACCCGATGCGGTCGGCGTCAACGCGACGCTGAACGAGCCGGTGCCGATGGGTGTGCCGTTCCAGGTATTGGGATCGATGAGCGGCGCATCGAAGGTGGCGTTGGCCGGAACACTCGGGGTGGTGCTCGCTCCGAGCGCCGACGACGACCGCGGAGCCCGAGGCACCTGCAGCTGAAGTCTGGGCCCAGAATCCGCGCAGCCCGCCAGGAGTCCCACCATCACGACAGACCACGCCATCCCGTGCGCCGCAGATCGCGGACACGCTTCACGCTTCGTCATGTGTTTGCCCTTTTCACGACGCTCGCGACCGGCCCCTCCAAGTACGCCGGCGTCGTGTGTGCCCATCAGTGCAGAGAGCGCCTGTGGACATTCACGGGGAATTTCAGTGTCGACGTTTTCGCCGATGGCGCACCGCGGCGAGGGCCTACGGGAGCCGGCTTTTGACGATCTTCCCCATCGCGTTGCGGGGGAGTTCGCTGACGACGTGCACCTCACGCGGCCGCTTGTGCGGAGACGTCAACGCCGCGACGTGGTCCTCGAGCTGCTTCGGCTCGACCGTTCCTGAGACGACGACGAAGGCGACGATGCGCTCTCCGAGATCGGGATCGGGCCGGCCGACGACGGCGGCTTCGCGCACGAGCGGATGCTCCAGCAGCGCGGCTTCGACTTCTCCAGCGCCGACCTTGTAGCCACCACACTTGATGAGATCGGTCGCGCGCCTGCCGACGATCCGCACGTGGCCCGCGTCGTCGATCGTGGCGAGGTCGCCCGTGAAGAACCACCCGTCGGCGTCGAGCACGGCGGCCGTCGCGTCGGGCCGGTTCAGGTAGCCGAGGAAGACGTTCGGACCGCGGACGGCGATCTCACCCATCGCTCCGGCAGGCGTCGGATGGCGCGCGTCATCGACCAACTTCAGCTCGACCCCGTCGACGGCCTGGCCGACCGAGCCGGGAGAAAATGACGAGCCCGCGCGGACGGCGGTGTTGATGATCGTCTCGGTGAGGCCGTACCGCTCGATGACGCGCTTCCCGGTCAGCTGCTCGAGACGGAGCTGATCGCGTTGTGGAAGCGCGGCAGAGCCACTCACCAGCACGCGCGCTGATTGCAGCGCAGCAACCAACGACGGGTCGCCAACCGCAGCCTCGGACAGCCGGTGGTACATCGTGGGCACCGCGAAGTACATCGAACGACGCGCGCTCAAGGCCTGCGCGACGAGGGCGGGCTCGAACCGTGGCAACCAGTGGAGCGCACCGCCGGTACGCAGCGCGCCGAAGAGCCCGAGTACCAGGCCGTGAACGTGGAACAACGGCAGCGCGTGCACGACCGTGTCTTCGTGCGTCCACGCCCAGGCCTTCGCGAGCCCGTCGAGATCGAACGCCACCGACGACGCGGCGATCAGCGCGCCCTTCGGCAGCCCCGTCGTGCCTGACGTGTACAAGACGAGCAGCGGCGCACGATCGGCCTCACGCCACTGCACCACGCCGTCGACTTCGGCCTGCGTCACCGCCAGCGTCGGAACGCCGGGGAGCTTGTCCTTCACCGCATCGGGATCGGCTGCGACCGTGACGACTGGCTTCGAGTCGGTCGCGATGTGCCCGAGCTCGCGCGGCCCCAGCTTTGGATCGATCGGCACGGTGACGAAGCCGGTCGCGGCGTTCGCGATCAACGCCACGCACGTGTCGAGCGAGGGCTGCGTCCACACGCCGACGTGGGCTCCGCGCGGAATCGAATTCGCCTCGAGCGTGCGCGCGTGGGCGATGCATCGACGCTGAAGCTGCTTCGCAGTGAGCGTCGACTCGCCGACCCGCAGCACGACGCGATCGTCAGGCGTTTCGAGGAGCGGGAACAGCACCGTCATGACTCACCGCCAGCTCGCGGCCATCACCGCGTGTCCGTTCGCGACCGACTCGACCTTCACATGCGGCGACTTGCCTCCGAGCGCGGCGACGAGGCCTTCGAGCAGCCCGGCGAGGAACTCGGACTGTTGATCCTCTTCGACCGTGATCTCGACCTCGCGCGAATTCCGTTCCTTCACCTCGAGGCGAATCGGGCTGTTCGGAGCGCCCAGCTCGGCCGCCTGCTTCAGCGCTCGCCGCGGTCCCATCAGCTTCGCCATCGCGAGCCACGGGCCCTTGAGGAGTCTTCGGGACTCGAGCGATTGGATGATGTGACGGCCGAGCTGACGCAGGCGTTTTTCCTGGGCGAGCTCGGGGAACAACGAGTCGGCGGTCAGCTCGATGGAGCGGTACCAGACCGGCATTGGATAGGCCTCGGCGACCTGCGCAGAGAGATCGAGCCCAGCACCTGCGAGCGCGGTGATCAGATCGGCCGAAAGATCCTGGAACAGCACCCGCTGGAAGACGCTCTTCACCCACTGGCCGGGGATGTGCTCCATGGTCACTGAGGTCTGAACTGAAGGTGCAACGGTTGATTCCGACCGAAGACTTCCGACACGCGAGGGGTCGGCTCTTTGCCCCAATAGACCTCGGCGAGGCCACCACAGGGGCTGCGCAGCGAGAGCTGACGCGCGCCGTACGGAATGAGGAGCAGATCACCAGTCCGCGCGAGGATCGGCCCGGGCAACACGTCGGCCGCGCAGGTCGAGCTCATGAAGACGCGCACGTAGAGTCGGCCATCTTCACGCAGCGGCATCGGGGCGGGCTCTGACGGGCGGAAGAAGCCATCGGCGAGGGGCCCGGGCGGCTCGAAGCGCGGCATACCGGTCGGGGGAGCCGTGGCGAGCGTCGACTTCACGCCAGCATCGGGCGACGGCAGCGCGATGGTGAGCGTCGTCGGCGTGGTGACGGGCTTTGCCGTCGACGGCGGCGTGGCGAGGAAGATGCCGGCGTCGAGCCCACGCTTGGCGATCGCGTCGCGAATGCAGCGCGGAGGGAGCCCGTTGCCGTCGTCGCTGCGCTGCAGCACCTCGAGCTCGTACGGGCTCAGCTCGTTCGCGAGCGCGCACTGCTTCTGGGCCCGGCTGCGCCAGCCTGCGAACGCGTTCTGGAGGCACAGCTCGCAGGAGACCGCGCGTTGGTGATCGGCTTCGAGTTGCGCGACTCCGTCGCCGGTCTCGAGACGGCTGACGATGCCGGCTGGACTGGAGCGCTGACAACGGCAGTCGCGGAGCTCACGGGAGGCCAGGAACCCGAGCGTGTAGTCGCGGTCGAGTTCGAGCTTGGCCCGTTGGGTCGCGAGCCCGCGCCAGGTGTCGAGCATGGTGGTCGCGGGGGGCGTGGCGCCGGAGTTCGTGACACCGCCGGCGTTCGTGCCCGTTCCAGCGGCCGTCGTGTTGCCACCAGACGTCGTACCGGCGTTCGTCGCGGTGCCGCTGTTCGTCGCGGTGCCAGCGTTCGTCGCGGCGCCGGTGTTCGTCGCGGCGACGGTGTTCGTCGCAGTGCCGATGTTCGTCGCGGTGCCGGTGTTCGTCGCGGTGCCGCTGTTCGTCGCCGTGCCAGCGTTGGTCGCCGTGCCGGTGTTCGTCACACCACCGGCGTTCGTCCCGGTGCCCGTGTTCGTGGCAGCGCCAGCGTTCGTCTTGGTGGCAGCTCCAGCGTTCGTCACACCACCGACGTTCGTCCCGGATCCGGCGTTCCCTGTGCCGGCGTTTGTCGCCGTGCGAACGTTCGTCCCGGTGCCTGTGCTCGTCCCAGCGCCAGCGTTCGTCGCGGTGCCAGCGTTCGTGGCAGTCCCAGCGCCAACGTTCGTCGCGGTGCGAACGTTCGTCCCGGTGCCCGTGCTCGTCGCGGTGCCAGCGTTCGTTGCGGTGCCAGCGCCAGCGCCGGGGTTGGTCACCCCGCCGCTGTTCGTCCCGGTACCCGTGTTCGTCGCGACACCCGCCTGCGCGCCCGTCCCTGTGTTCGTGACACCGCCGCTGCCAGTCGTCGTGGCGCCTCCGGACTTCATCGCGTTCCCGGCCGCGGCACTGCCGCTCCCTGCCTTTGCGCCGATGATCATCGAAGCGTTCCCACCAGCAGCAGCTCCCGTACCCGCGGAGCCACCAGCACCACCCACCGAATCGACCGTCATCGCGACGCGCGTGCTGTCACCGCGCGCCTTCACCTGCTGCGCGCACTCGAGCCCCTTGGTGAACAGCCACGTCTTGTAGTTCGCATATTCGTTCTGAACGATCGACGCGAGGCGGGCGAGATCCATACGGGCCTGGGCCTGCGCAAACAGGTCGGGCCGCGAGCGCTCCTTGCAGTTCACGTTCGCCGACGGCCGTTCACTGAGCCCGCTGCGCTTCGCGACGTACTTCTGCCCGCGAAACGGCCGGTCGAGATCGCCGAGCGAGTCAGCGAGCGCGCGGACCAGGTCATCCGTCAGCGCCAGCTTCGCCGCGTCACACGAGGCGAGCGATCTCGCACAGTCACCAACTGCAGCCGCGTTTGGATCGATCGGCTTCGCCTTCTTCCCCGGCTCGGCGCGGTTGCCACCGGTCCACGCGCCTGCGGAGTCGAAACACCACGTCGCGACGGAATCGAGCCCGACCGACAAGGTGCCGCTCTTCTGAGCGTACGTCTTGAGCGGCGCGGGATCGTGGAGCGGCGGAGGCTCACACTCTTGCGGCAGTGGAACGCCCGACAGCAGGCTGAGGACGACGAAGTACATCACGGGCTTTGCCTTCTAGCGCACCGCCCTCTTTCGTCACACCGCCTTGAAGCCGCGATCGAGGTCTTCGATGAGGTCCTGCGCGTCTTCGATACCCACCGAGAGGCGAATGAAGCCGTCGGTGATGCCGAGCTTCTCGCGGTTCTCTTTCGGCACAGAAGCGTGGGTCATGATCGCGGGGTGCTCGATGAGCGATTCGACGCCGCCCAGCGACTCGGCGCAGGCGAAGACCTTCACCGTCTTCAGGAACTTGCGCGCGTTCTCGAGGCCGCCCTTCATGTCGAAGGTCATCATGCCGCCGAAGCCCGACATCTGGCGCTTCGCGAGCTCGTGCTGCGGGTGCGTGGTGAGGCCCGGGTAGACGACCTTGTTCACCATCGGGTGCTTCATGAGCCACTCGGCGATCTTGAAGGCGTTCTGCTGGTGGCGCTCCATGCGGATGTGGAGCGTCTTCACGCCGCGCAGCACGAGGAACGAGTCCATGGGGCCGGGCGTGCCGCCGACGGCGTTCTGGTGGAAAGCGATGCGCTCCGAGAGGGCCGGGTCGCTGGTGCAGGTGAAGCCGCCGACGACGTCGCTGTGGCCGTTGAGGTACTTCGTCGTGGAGTGCGTGACGATGTCGAAGCCGAACTCCAGCGGGCGCTGGAAGTACGGCGTCATGAAGGTGTTGTCGCAGACGCTGATGAGCTTGTGCTTCTTCGCGATCTCGGCGGCGCGGGCGAGGTCGATGAGCTTGAGCGTGGGGTTGGTCGGCGTCTCGACCCAGAGCATCTTCGTCTTCGGCGTGATCGCCGCGACGATGTTCTCGGGCTTCGACATGTCGACGAACGAGAACGACAGGCCCATGCGCTTGAAGACCTTGTCGAACTGCCTGAACGTGCCGCCGTAGACGTCATCGCTGACGACGACGTGATCGCCGGTCTCGAGCAGGTGCATGAGACAGTCGGTCGCCGCGAGGCCCGAAGCGAAGCAGAAGCCGAACTTCGCGCCTTCGAGGGCGGCGAGGCAGGCCTCGAGGGCCGTGCGGGTCGGGTTCCTGGTGCGTGAGTACTCGTAGCCCTTGTGTTCACCCGGACCGTCCTGGACGTAGGTCGAGGTGAAGTAGACCGGCGTCATGATGGCGCCCGTGGTGGGGTCCGGTTCCTGCCCTGCGTGGATGGCGAGCGTGTCGAAGCGCATGGCGCGCGACATAGCCCCGACGGACTGAGGACGGAACGGGCTTCGTCTGGCCCTTGGAGTTTGACGGTGCCTGCGCCCAGTCGTCATCATCGAGGCGTGAAGGCGAAAGCGCGCCGGTACACGATTCGGAACGTGCCCGCGCGGCTGGACCGGGCGCTTCGACGCATGGCCGTGGAACGAGGCGTGAGCCTGAACGCGCTCGTCGTGCAGGCGCTCGAGGCTGCGGTGTCACGTGCTCCGAGGGTTCTCGACGACCTGGACGATCTCTTCGGAAGTTGGGTTGACGACCCGGCTGTCGACCGAGCGTTTGCGGAGCAGCGGCGCGTCGACCCGAAGGACTGGGCCTGAGCCGAAAGACCCATCTTCAAGGCTCCGGGAAGGTTCTTCGGCCACCACGGAATACCGGTGCAGATGGTCCGCGCCCTCCCCGCCCTGCTGTTCGTCGTGGCCTGTACCGGTGAGATCGTCACGCCCGCGCCGAAGGTGCCCGAATGCGGTGAAGCGCCCCGCGCGCATCGTCTGACCGCTCCGCAATACCAGGCCGTGGTGAAGCAGTTGCTGCCCGGCTGGACCGGTTTCAAGACCCTGGTCACGCCCTTCTCGCAGACCCGGCGCACCGACGTGTTCTCGACGTGGTCCAGCCAGGCGTCGATCACCGAGTACGAAGTCGACGACGTCTGGACGGCCGCCGACGCGATCGCGACCGAGTGGACCGAGCGCCAGAAGGACCTCTGCCCGTCGTCGGGCCGAACGATCGAGTGCCTGCGTCGCGTGTATGGGCCGGTGTTGTCACTGCTCAACTCGCGCACGCCGTCCGATGAAGCGCTGTTCGAGCTGGCGGTGACGTTGAACGAAGCGGAGCGCGAGCTGCCTCCGAAGCTGGCCGTCGTCGCGACGCTGCGAACGCTGTTGATGAGCCCCGAGTTCCTCTTCCGCACCGAGCGTGGCGTCGATGGGCGGCTGCAATCGAGCGAAGTGGCCGCGGCGCTGTCGTTCACGCTGTGGGAGACGCCGCCCAATTCGACGCTCCGAGGTCTCGCTGACGCCGACGCGCTCACGACGCCCGAGGCGGTTCAGGTCGAAGCCCACCGCCTGTTGGAGCGCCCCGCTGACGTACCCGCGCTGCGCCGCTTCCTTCGCGAGTTCCTCCAGTACGAGAACGCGACGAACACGTTCAAAGACGTCGCGAGCTATCCGTTCCACCGCCCGAATGAGCTCGTCGACGACACCGAGCACGTGGTGGAGCGCCTGGTGACCGAGCACGCGCGCTCCGGACTGCACCGCGAGCTGCTGACCAGCGACCTCGTCTACGTGCGCCCCTCGACCGCGAAGAGCTGGGGCCTGACGCTGACGGCCGACGCGGGTGTGTTCGTCAGCGATCCTTCACGTTCTGGAGTGCTCACGCACCCGTCGTGGCTGGTCGCGATGAGCGAGCCTGATCACAACCACCTCGTGCGTCGCGGCCGCTTCGTGCGCGAGCGGTTGTTGTGCGGAGAAGTGCCGATGCTGCCCGGTGGAGTCGTGCCGCAGGTCGAGAAGAAGCCGGGCCTCACGTTCCGTCAGCGCATCGCGCAACACTCGGCCGATCCCGCGTGCTCCGGGTGTCACCAATTGATGGATCCCCTCGGCATGGGCTTCGAGGCGTGGGACCACGTCGGCCGCGCGCAGACGATGGACAACGGCGGCGTGGTGTCGACCATCGGCAGCCTCGACGGCGCGGGCGAACTCGACGGCCCGTATTCCGACGCGAAGGAGCTGATGTCACGGCTCGCGCAGTCGCCAACGGTGAAGGCGTGTTGGGTGAAGCAGCTCTTCCGCTTCGTGCGAGGCCGTGACGTGAAGCCGAGCGACCGCTGCGAGCTCGAGCGCCTCACGCGCACCTACGACGAGACCGGAGAAGACACGCTCGCCGTCATCGAGGCGCTCTTCGCGTCCGAAGACTTCCTGCAACGACGAGAGGTGGCGCCATGACGTTGTCGCGACGTCGGTTCCTCTCCTCGCTCGGCCTCGGAGCGTCGGCGCCGCTGCTGCTCCCGCTCGCCACGCAGCTCTCTCGAACGGCGTGGGGCGAGACGACGCCGGCGGCGAAGAACGTCGTGTTCATCTCGATGAGCGCCGGGCTCCCGGACCTTCAGCTCGGCTGGCCGTCGAGACGCCCGATGGCGATGACCGATGGACGCCGCGCCGTGGAGTTCACCGAGTGGGACTACCACGAGGCCCTCGCGCCCCTGGCGCCCTGGCGGTCGCAGACGGCGATCGTGCGGAACTTGTCGTTGTCGCTGGGCGCGATGCAGCACAGTGGCGGCTACGGATTGCTGGCGGGCCGCGGGCTCGGAGATGGCGAGACGTCCCTCGGCAACACGCCGGCCGGACAGACGATCGATCAGCTCCTCGCGGATCGACTGGGCGCCGAGACGCCGTTTCGTTCGCTCCTGTTCGGAGTCGATCAGGATCAACGCAAGGTCATGCACGAGTCGCTGTACGCGCGCGCGGCGGGCCAGCCGATCTCGTACCCGGTGCGGGCGGCGCGGCTGTTCGAGGCGATGTTCCCGGTGGCGGCGGCGACGCGTGAGAAGGCAGCGCTGGAGCGGCGGGTGTTGGCGCGGGTGTCGAGTGACGTCGATCGTCTCCGTGGCCGGCTCGCAGGCTCGGAGCGCGCGCAGCTCGACGGCTATCTCGAAGGGCTCGCGGCGTTCGATAAGAGGAGGAGCGCGGCAGCGTGCCTGTCGCCGACTGCTCCATCGGCGGAGCGCGGCGCGGTGAAGGAGCTGCCCGTGATGCTCGACCTCGCGGCCGTGGCGTTGAAGTGCGGCATGACGCGGGTGGTGGGCTGCTCGCTCGGCGGCGGCAACTCGCACTTCCACTTCCCCGCGCTGGTCGGCCCGCACGTCGGCACCATGTTCGAGGCGCAAGGGTTCATCGGAGAACACGGTCACGACGGTGACGAGAAGTACATGGCCGGGCGCACCATCTCGTGGAAGTGGCTCTCGACGCAGGTCGCGCAGTTCTTGAGGCAGCTCGAGACGCCTGGGCTGTCGGGGCGGCCCCTGATGGATGACACGATCGTGGTGTTGTTCTCCGACTCGGGCCACGCGCACCACAACCTCGAGAACAGCAACTGGCGCTTCGTGGTGATCGCCGGGAAGAACGTGCCGCTGCGGACTGGTGGGCGAATGCTGAGCTTCGGGTGGGACGTGCCGTGGGAGCCGCTGAATGGTCAGTCGCGCTCGGTCGCGAGCCTGTACTGCTCGCTGGCGACGGCGGCCGGTGTGCCGCTGACCGCGTTCGCAGGTGATGGTGGCGGCGCGAGGACGAACGGGCCGCTCACCGCGCTGGAGTCGTGATCAGTCGATCATCGAGATGCGCGCGACCTGGACCGAGTCGTCGATCGGTGACGGCGCGTAACGGACGGTGAGCTTCTCGTTCTCGTCGCGGCCGACGGTCTCGCCTTCGGGAATCGGCGTGCCGCGTCCGGCGAAGTAGGCGAGCAGATCGAAGAAGAACGAGAGCGCCTCGTTGCCGCCTTCGGGTGTGGCGACGAAGAGCAGATCAGGCAGCTCGAGCTGCGACATGCCGAGTGAGAGGAACTCGATGCGATCGGGTGAGCGCACCATGCTCAGGCCGTTCCACAGCATCGTGGGGTACGTCGTGTCGGTGGCGACGCTGACGTAGAAGTTCGGGTCGTGCGTCGCTCCGGCGTTGCCTTCGTAGACACCGACCGCGTGGCTGGCTTTGGTGATGGCGGCCACGATCTGCGTGTGGCGCGCGAGGCCATCGGCGGTCTTCGTTTGATCGCCGAGGCTGGTGACGAGCAGGTGGCCGAGGTGCGGAGGCAACGTGAAGCCGCCCTTGCGGAAGGACGAGAGGCTCCGCGCGGTGGCTTCGTCGGCTTCGCCCTTGGGGACTGGCGCCGACATGAGCGCGACGAAGGTGACCGCGTCGCCGGAGCGGAACTCGAGGACGTCAGCCTTGCTGCTCGGTGCGTGCGTGAGCGGGAGCTCGTCGGGGAAGAGTTCGGTGAAGGTCGAGACGACGGCAGCGGGGTCGACCTGGACGGGGGACTTCAGGAGGACGAACGAGAGCGCGGGCATGGCGGCGGACTCAAGCTGAAGGTCGGTGACGTTGGAAGCGCATCCGCCGCGTCACTCGCCCCACTGAATGACCTCTTCGAGGACAAAGTCGTCCGGGTTCTTCGACCCCCACGGCTCGCCGGGCCGAACGATGAAGAACCGAACTGAGACGTCGCCCGAATCGGGGTCGCGGCTGAGAATCAGTCGGTACGGACGACCAAGCGCCTCGAGGCGGAGGCCAACGAACGTGCAGAACTGAACGCCTTCTTGGAGCCAGGCCTCAGAACCACGTTCGGAGAGGTCGCCGATTTGGATCTTGTTCACCCACGCCTCGAGTCCCGTCTTGTCCGAGGTCGGGGCCTCCTCCGGAACGAGCCCTGTCGCCAAGAAGACGGCATCGTCGCGAAGGACGAACTCGGCAGAACAAAGCGCTGCAATCCGCGGTGACAGGGGCTTCTCGGGCGCGAACGCCACTTGCGCGAGCCGGTCTCGCATCTTTGTGTTGATTCTCACGGCAGCCGCCTCCTCAGCTCATTCGACATCTCCACCCGTCGTGAGCCAGCCCACAGTCCAAGGGTGACGATAGAGAACGGGAAAAGATGACTGAATTACGCTCACGAACTGCGACTGCACCAACACGAGCATCGCCAACAACGCCTGACGCGAGCAGACCTCATCACGCGCCTCGCATCGGACTGGCGGAACCATCGGAGAGCACTTGATGAGATAGGCGTCGTCCTCGGTCATGCGAAACGCCAGCCGGCGCTCGACCCCTTGCTCGTAGAAGTCGAATTGAAAGTCGCCCGACCGGCGCAGCGCCTGAATGGCCGAGGGCAGTTGCTCGAGCAACGCGCAGAAGTCGGTACTGATATCGAGTCGCCAGTCGAGCCCGAATCCAGTCACCACGATCGCGTTCGCGGGCTCTCGAGCCAGCACCTCACAGACAAAGTGGAGCACGGATCTGAAGTCGTCCAGCTCAGCACTGAACCTCGGCGAGACGACTCGCGTCCTGGGCGCCTGAAGCGTGACGTGAATCGAGAACATGTCCGCGCTCACCGAACTCGTCAGGCCCTGCCGATTGGCCCGAGAGGCAACTCGACGAGCTTGATCCCCGAACAACCGCTCAGCGCCTGGGCGGCCTGCTCTGAGACCACCAGCACCACCTCCCACTCCTTGACGCGAAAGCAATGCAGTCCAGCAACCTTCACGGGATCGAGAACAAGCTTCTCCACATCCTCCACTTCGCCAACCAGTTCGGGAACACCGTCAGCCGGAACCCAGCGCCGAAGCTTTGACAAGTTCAAGTCCATGACGTCGGCCAGCTCGACGCGCAGGACCGAATACTCTCCAGCGTGGCCCTCAATCAATGCATCAACGAGACGCACATGCGAGCCAGCCAGGTTTGCGATCTTTTCGGCGAGGTCTCTTCGCAGCACCGGCAAGTCAAACGGCCCCATCGTGAACGCGACCGGACGACCGGGATGCTTCACGGGAAAGGTCATCGGTGGCCGAGGCGAGAGAATGTGGAAGCAGTTTGAGTCGATCTCGACCCCATCTGCATCCACGGCATCGCCCAGGAACCACCGCTCGCGAAGGTCGTCTTTGATCTTGAAGTACCGACTCATGCCGTGGGCCCACGTGCCTACTTCTGCGTGACCTTCAGCTCGCGCAGCAGAGCCGGAGCGCCCTCGACCTCCTCGAGCAGCCACAGCAAATACCTCACATCGGCATTCACGTTCCGCGCGACGACGGGGTTGTACCCAAAGTCATTCGCCACGTTTTCCCACACGCGATCGAAGTTCACGCCGACGAGCCGCCCTGCCCCATCGATCGTCGGACTCCCTGAGTTCCCCCCGGTCGTGTCGCAATCAGACAAGAAGTCGACGGGCACGTCCCTCAGCGTCGGGTCGACCCAGCGCCCGAACTTCTTCGCCGCGTACGCGTCACGCACTTTCAGCGGCGCATCGAAGTCGCCGTCCCCGACGTGCTTCTCGATCATCCCGCTCAGCGTCGTCTGCGGAGCCGCCACCAGCGCATCTCTCGGCGAGTACCCCTGCACCTTCCCGAACGTCACCCGCAGCGTGCTGTTCGCGTCAGGCGCCACCGGCTTGCCACTCTGCGCGAGCACCGCCTTCCGCCACATGGGCCGCAGCCGGAGCGTCGTCCCCGCCCAACGGTCACGCCGGTCCTTCAGTTCCCGTCGCTCCGCATCGAGGGCCATGCCGAAGTCGAGGAGCGGGTCCTTGCGCGCCTTCAACTGCTCCGGCGTCTCGTCGAACATCTTCATCCGCTCCGCGAGGACGAACACCTTCGACCCCGCGATGAGCCGCACCAGCAGCGTCCGCAACCCATCCCGGTTGATCCCTGCACCACCATCCGCCGACCGGTACCTGCCGAACATCGCCTCGACCGACGCCAACCGCTGCGTCGCCGGCAATTGCAAAACACGCAGCACCCAGCTCTCCAGAATTCGCACATCGACCGGAGGCGAATACCGCGACTGATCCCGCTCCAACCGTTCCTTCAGCCGCGCGAGATCCCGCTGCTGGTACCCCGGCTCGCGATCGGAATCGGCCTTCACCGACTCGGTCGACCTCCGCACCAGCGTCACCGGCCACGACAGCGCCCGTGGACCCCAGTTGATCGAATCGAGCAGAAAGTCCCGGTCCCACGTCGCGCGCTTCTCAGCCATCAACGCCGACAACCCTTCGTACGCATCGAGCGCCGCCTTCTGATCGGCCCGCTTGAGCGCCCATGCCCGCACGCCCTCTTCCGACACTTTCTGCTTTTCCAGCACGCGCCCACGCGCCAGGCCCATCAACTGCCCTTCGGAGTTCTTTCGCCGATTCAGCAGCGACCGCACGTCATCCGCCGTCGCGATGCCCGCCTCGGGGCTCTTCGCCGCCTCGTCCTGAATGATGCGAATCCACTCTCCAGCGAGCGCCTTCGCCGACGGGAAATACAGCTCCCTCCGCTCGGCCATCTCATCGGCCAGCCACGAGCGGTAGCTCACGCCCGGGTATCCCAGCACCGCCACCGCGTCGCCCGGCTTCACACCCTTCGTCGACACCGGAAACCAATACGCCGGCTGGTACGGCTTGCCGTCGACGTACACGCGGAGCAACGAGAAGTCGCCGGTGTGGCGCGGCCAGCTCCAGTTGTCCGTCTCTCCGCCGTAGTTCCCCACCATCTCAGGCGGCGCGTAGACGAGCCGCACATCGGTCAGCTCGGCGAACTCGGTCATCGTGAAGAACAACCCGCCATCGAACGCGGCGAACGTGCACCGCGTGCCGGGCTGCGCTTCACACGCCGCCACCAGCGCCTTCTGCTTCGCCTCGACCGCCTTGAAGCGCGTCAGATCGTCCGCGCCCTCGGGTACCGCCGCCAACACCTCTTTCGTCACGTCGACGAACCGCCGCGGCACCTGCAGCCGATACGCCTTCGCCGGCTTCTCATCGTCCCGCGTCTTCGCGAGGTAGCCGTCCTTCACCAGGTTCGCCTGCGGGGTCGAGTGCTCCTGCAGAATGCCGACGACGCAGTGGTGGTTGGTGATGAGCAGGCCTTCGGGAGAGATGAAGCTCCCCGAGCAGCCAGGCAGCTGCACCGCGTTCGCGAGCAGCCCGCCGCCCTTCTTCTCGTCCCACAACGTCGACAGCGGCAACGAGAAGCCCTGCTGCTTCACCCACGCAGGCCCGAGCTCGAGCACCTGCTGCGGAGTCCACTTCCCCTCCCCGGCCAGCGACACCGAGGCGAGCACTGCGAGAACGAACGGGAGTCGGCGCATGCCGCGCTGTCTACTCCAGCCCCTCAGTGGAGCGCGAAGAAGACGAACGCGCTCCCCAACACGAGGTGCAACACCGAGTTCGGCACGATGCCGCTCAGCCGCGTGATGGTGCCGTTGCGCCACGCGATGATCTCGATGGGAAACAGCCCGAACTGCACCACGGCGCTGCCGATGAAGAAGGCCCGCAGCGTCGCCGAGTCGGGCTGATCTCGCATGAGAAAGGCCGCGACGCCCTGCGCGAAGATGTTCACGCCCACCTCCCGGACCCAGACGACGGCCGCTGGCGACACCGCCGCGCCTTTGCTCCCCAACAACTGCACCGGGAAGCCGACCGCGAAGACCCCGACAGCTCCAGCAATGACAGACACGACGATCAGAAACAGGTGAGTGGTCATGCCGTGCACCGTGACCCTTTCGCCAGTACCGGCTCAATGACCTCTCGAGGTAGGTGCGGCGCGCGTGGTGGCTGGTACCTTCTCGCGCATGCGAACGAAGCGACTGTTCCCTGCGCTCCTCAAGTACTGGCGTGGGAAGCGAGGGCTCTCGCAGCTCGATCTCGCACTCGAGGCCGACGTCTCGTCACGACACGTGAGCTTCCTCGAGTCGGGCCGGGCCCAACCGAGCGAAGAGATGGTGCTGCGCCTGTTCGCCGTCCTCGGGGCTCCGCTGCGCGATCAGAACGAGGCGTTGCGTGCTGCAGGTCTGCCGGCGCGTTTCGAAGAACCCGCCTTCACGTCGCTGCCACCCGAGATCGACCGCGCCATCGAGCAGATGATGCGCCAGCACGAGCCGTTTCCCCTCACGGTGCTCTCGCTCGACGGCACGATTCTTCGCAGCAATCGCGCAGCCCAGACGCTCTTCGCCGAGTTCGTCGCCGAGCCCGCCCTGCTCGCGAAGGTTCGCGACCTGTACTCGTTGCTCTTCGACCCGCGGCTGTTGCGCCCCTTCATCGTGAACTGGGAAGCCCTCGCGCGCTCGCTCGTGTCCAGGCTGCACCGTGAAGCCCTCGTTCGGGGCGACCCGCGCCTGACCGATCGTCTCGAGCTCGTGCTCGCGTTCCCCGGCGTACCGGCCTCGTGGCGCCAACCAGACTTCGCGGCCGACGACGGGCCGACGCTCACCGTGCA
>JAUXRI010000152.1 GCA_030681895.1 Myxococcales bacterium
AGCACGGCAACCTGCTCAAGATCGATCGCTTCGGCCACGTCGGGCGCGCGTACCACGGCAGAACGGCGCTCCCTGACGAGGTGCTGCAGACGCTGTACCGCAACGAGCGCATTCGCCTGAAGAACCCCGAGTACGCGTGGATCGACACGTTGTTCGCGCTGCCCGAGGCGTGTCTCTACGCCGGCATCGTCGATCTGTATGAAGGCGTCTTGAAGCGGCCGTGCGACTACACGGTGCTCTACGACGACATCCGCCACGCCATCGACTCGGTGCACCGCGACAACTCGCTCAAGGCGGTGATTCGCGCCGACCTCTCGCAGTACGTCTTCAAGGATCCCGAGCTCGGGCCCGCGCTCCACAAGCTGCGCTCGAGCGGGAAGAAGCTGTTCCTGCTGACGAACTCGGCCTTCGACTTCACGCGGGCGGTGATGAGCTACCTGCTCGACGGCGTGGTGGCCGAGTACCCGAGCTGGAGGAACTACTTCGACTACGTCGTCACCGATGCGCGGAAGCCCGAGTTCTTCTCTGGCCACCACCCGTTTCACGAGATCGATCAGACGAAGGAAGACAACTCGGTGTTGTCCGAGGCGTCGGTGCTCGAGCGTGGGCGCGTCTACAAGGGTGGAAACCTGGCGGCGTTCGAGAAGCTGACTGGCAAGGCCGGCGAGTCGGTCCTGTACGTCGGCGATCACATCTACGGCGACATCCTCAAGTCGAAGAAGACGTCGATGTGGCGCACGTGCATGATCGTTCAGGAGATCGAAGACGAGATCGCCTACCTCGAGTCGCGCAAGGACGAGATCACCACGCTGGCCGAAGTCGAAGCCTTGCAGGCGCGGCTCGACGACGAGGTGCAGCGGCGCAAGGTGAAGCTCAACCAGGTCGAGCGGCACATCGAGAAGAAGGACGGTGACGAGGCGCTGCTCGAAGAAGAGTTCCGCGTCACGAAGGCTGAGCTCGATCGGGTGCGCAAGGCGCTCAAGGAGTGCACCTCCGCCGTGAAGATCGTCGAACAGGACGTCGAGACCGGCTTCAACAAGTTCTGGGGCCTGCACTTCAAAGAAGGGCCTGAGAACTCGCGCTTCGGAGAGCAGGTCGAGCAGTACGCGTGCCTGTACACGGGCCGGGTGTCGAACTTCCTCTTCTACTCGCCGATGCACGTCTTCCGATCGCCGCGCGATGAGATGCCGCACGAGCACGCTGGAGCGCTCTCCGGGAAGATGGGCGCGATGGGCTCGGAAGGTCTGCCCAAGGCATCGCTGCGGGCTCCGACCGAAATCCCCTGAGCGCTACCGGGCGCCGCCGTCGTTGATCTCGCGGCAGACGCCCTCGGCGGCGTTGCCGCGCACTTCGCAGACGCTCGAGAACGGACAGTCGTCGTCGGTGCGGCACGACCGCGGCTCCAGACAGCTCGTGCACAGCAACAGCAGCCACCACCACCGCATGACTCGCACTCTCGCACGAGGGAA
Organism: Myxococcales bacterium; assembly: GCA_030681895.1. GTDB lineage: Bacteria > Myxococcota > Myxococcia > Myxococcales > Myxococcaceae > Xiheimicrobium. Next base: position 1,470 of record JAUXRI010000152.1, read on the forward strand.
CCGTGCGAGTCGCCGATCGTCGCTGCGCACGTTCGTGCGCGACCCAACAGCCGTGGAATAGCCACCGTCACGTTCACGTTCCGGCGCTTGTTCGTTTCACGAAAGGGCCGACACATGAACGCATCGCCGTCGCTGGACTCACGAGTACTTCAGTTCGCAGGGCTGGGGCTGCTCGCGCTCGCTGCCGTGTTCGGGTGGCAGGAGCTCGAACTTCAGGGCGTGTTGATCGCCGTCGTCGCCTCGGGAATCGCGACCGTGATCAGTGCGCAGAAGCTCGAGGGCGCCATGCGGTGGCTCGCTCCCGGGCTCTTGTTCGTGACGGCGATGGTGAGCGCCATGACGTGGCTCGCATTCAAGATCCCGCTGCTCTTGCTCGGCGTCGTGTTGCCGGTGCTTGGTGCGCTCTGGGTGGCGATGCGCCTGCTGCGTTCGCGTGAGCCCGTCGTGCCCGGCCCCATGCGTGAGTTCCCGCTTCGCGTCCCCGAGTTCCTCACGTGGCAGACGCTCGGCATCGGCCTGATGGCGCTCAGCGGCGGCGCGTACTTCCACCTGATGACGATGCACGTCGACGACATCGCGCGCCGGCTCGTGCTCACGCTGGTGTGGACGCTGTTGGGCCTCGGCGCCGTGCTGCTCGGCCGCAAGACCAACGACACCGCGCCGCGTGACGCAGGCTTCGTGGTGATCGCGGCCGCAGTGCTCAAGGCCACGATGTACGACACCACGCACCTGTTCGGAGGCCTGCGTATCGGCGTGCTGGTCGCGGTCGGAGCGCTGCTGCTGCTCGGCTCCCAATTCCTCAAGCGGGTGTCAGCGCCGCAGCCGGAGGCGCAGTGACGCTCGTCTCCCTCGTCCTCGCGCAGTGCTTCGTGATGAATGATCCAACGCCTGGGTGGAAACAGATCACCCTGCCCTCCAACGCTCCGCAGCTCGCCGCGCCAGACGGCTACGAACAATTCCGCACCGCAGACACGGCGACCGTCACGCACGAGCTGACCGACGTCCTTCGCAACTCGTATCGCTCTGGCATGGGCCGGCAGACGTTCGACTTCGCGCTGCCCACGGGCACGAAGACGGTGACGCTCAGGTTCTCGCAACCGCTCCACTCCGCGAAGGTCGACGCCGTCGTCGAGGGCTACCGCGGCCGCATGTCGTTGCTCGACGAACGCCGGATGTCGGGCTCCGAGCTCGTGATGCCGATCCCACTGCCCGAGGCCAACCGCGCGATCGTCACCGTGCACTACCACCTGCGAGACGTGCCGAACCTCGACGCCGCGACGGTCGACCGGCAGGTCGTGCCGCTCAGTGCGAGTGACTTCCCAGAGAAGCTGCGGCTCGAGAACTCGTTCTACGTGCTGAGTTCCGGCGGGCCGCTCGAGCTGTGTCAGCGACCGGCGCAACCGATGTCACTCTCAGCCGCAGCGCTTCAAAAGCCCGTGCGCTCCGCTGCGCTCACCCCAGGCAAGTAGGTAAGCCAGCACACTTCCTGACGATTCCGCCGCGGCCGGAATGCCGAAACGCCCGGATTTCGCTGAGCCGTGGCAGGCTCCTCGGGCTTCTCACTCTTCAAGATGGCCGCCGCCAACGACCGTGCACGCGTCCTGCCCTTCCGGCAGACCTCGACCGAGAGCGACTCGACGCTCGTCGCGGCGGCGCGTGAGAAGAAGCGCTGGGCGCAAGAGGCGCTCTTCCGCCGGCACTCGCGCATGGCGATGGGGCTCGCGTATCGCCTCGCGCCTGAAGAGGACCCGCAAGACATCGCGCAAGACGCCTTCCTCAACGCCTTCACCCGAATCGAGCAGCTGAGAAACCCCGACGCGTTCTCGACCTGGCTGGGCGGCATCGTGGTCTTCGAGGTGCGTCGTCGCCTGCGTCGCCGTCGCTTGCTCTCGCGCCTCGGCTTCGGGCACGCCTCCGATGAAGAGCTCGAGGTGCGCTCCACGACTGACGCGCCGCCCGAAGCGAAGGCCGAGCTGCACGATCTCTACAAGAGCCTCGGCGCGCTCCCGACCGAAGAGCGCCTCGCGCTCGTGCTGTACCGGGTCGAGGGCCTCGAGCTGACCGAAGTCGCGAGCGCGCTGGATCTCTCGCTTGCCACCGTCAAACGCCGCATCGCCGCGGCAGACTTGAAACTCCAGGAGGTGGGCCATGGCTGACCCACGAGGGCCGCTGTCGGAGCACGTACACTTCGTCGTCACCGATCAGGAGATCGACGAGGGCTGGCAGCAGCTCGACTCGGCTCTGCGCCCGGAGCGACGGTGGACGCGCTTCGTGATCGCCGGAGCCGTCGCCGCTGCGCTGATCGTCGGCGTCATCGGGTTCGCGCTGAGCCGCAAGTCACGCACCGAGGGCACGCTCGAAGCGGGCGCGGTGCTCGCGGCAGGCTCGGCGCCGCTGCAGGCCCAGCTCCGTGAAGGCTCGACGGTGCGCGCAGAAGCCTCATCGAAGGGCGCCCTCGAGCTCGCGACCGCCTCCGAAGTTCGGGTTCGCCTCGACGAAGGCTCGATGCACTTCGACGTCGCGAAGAACCCGGCGCGTCGGTTCGTGGTGAAAGCCGGCCGCGTCGAGGTCCGCGTGGTGGGCACCGCGTTCACCGTGAAGCGCTCGAGCGGCAGCGAGGTCGTCAATGTCACCGTCGATCGCGGGGTCGTCGAGGTGTGGGTCGGCAACGAGCAGCGCGCGGTGTTGAACGCTGGGCAGTCGTGGAACGAAGGCGTCGAGACGGCCGCGCTCCCCGAGCCCGAGGCGTTCGGCGAGGAAGACACCATCACCGACGAGACGCCCACCGCGGCCGATTCGCCCCGCCGGCCCGCCTCGCCGAAGAAGAAGAGCCGGCCGGCGAAGATCGCCGCAGCGACGGACGAGCCGTTGCCTCCGCCGGTCATCAGCACGCGCCCTCCGCTCCCTGACGATCCGTCGACGTTGTTCCGCGTGGCTCTCGACGCCCGCCGCGCCGGGCACGCACGCGAGGCGGCCGACGCGTTCTCCGGCTTCCTGGCGAAGTTCCCTACCGACAGCCGCGCCGGCCTCGTGCTCTTCGAGCTCGGTCGCCTTCAGATGGACCAACTGCACGCGCCCACGTCTGCCGTCGAGTCACTGGAGCAGGCGATCGCGCGTTCGCCGCAAGGCTCGTACGCGGAAGACGCCATGGCCCGCCTCGTTCAACTGCACCATGAGCAACACCGCGCCCCGGCCTGTCGTGACTCGCGCGAGGCGTACCTGAGGCGCTTCCCAGCAGGCGTTCACGCGGCGACACTCCAGAGCCTCTGCTCGTTCTGAGCTGAAGTGGGGTGGGCGTGCTGGTGACGGTGGTGTCGTTGATGCTCGCGCAGAGTCCGTGTGAGGCGGACTGGCCAACCCTCGCGCTCCGACTCGGAGGCCCTGGCATGGTGACGTCGCTCGAGTCCGCCGTGCGCGAAGAGGCGCTCTACGAGTCGCGCCAGGTGGGCTTCTGCCCCATCGACGACGAGCGCGCGGCGAAGGCCACCGCGACGGTCGACTGGCCCGAAACGGGAGCGCTGACCCTGACCGTCTCCGTTCCATCAGGCCGATCGACGCGACAGCTCTCGCGCACGCTCGATCTCGGCTCCGTTCCTCCCGATGGCTACGCCTTGACGATCGGCTCGAGCCTCGGAGAGCTCTTGCGAGAAGCCCGTCGCGACCTTCCGGGCTTGAAGGCCGCCGAGCCCGAGCTCGCGCCGACGTGGGGCCTGGGCGTCGCGCTGGGTGGTGAGGCCTTCACGGGCGGGCAGACGCACGGTGGCGCAGACGTCTTTCTCCGGCGCCGCTTCGGAGCGCGCTTTGCCCTCGAACTCGAGGCAGGCGTTCGCGTCGCGCTGCCGACCGAAGCGCCGAACGGAACCATCAACGCGCTCTCGATCGCGGGCGGACTTCACGGGCTCTTCGATCTGGTTCAGCTTGGCCGGCTCGCGATCGCGGCCATCGCAGGCGCGCGGGTTGGGTGGGTGCGCTTCGAGGGAACGGCGCGGACTCCAGCCACGGGGACGAGCAGCACCGGCTGGCTCTCGACGCTTCGTGCAGGCGCTGAGGTGCGCTGGGCGACACGACCGGTGATCTTCTTCCTTCGCCTCACCGCGGGCGTTCCCGTCGCCGGCGTGATCGCGACCGACGGCGGCCAACGGGTAACGGCCACGAGCGGTGTCGAAGGTGGCGCGAGCCTGGGCGTCGGAGGTGCGTGGTGAGATCGCTGCTCGTCCTGTCCACGCTCGTCTTCAGCGCCTGCCTCCAGGAGCTGCCCGTCCTCTTCCCCTACGACGCGGGCGCTCCGGTCCCCAGCGTCGAAGGCGGGCGCTTCTTGAGCATGGGCCACCGCCACACCTGCGACATCCGCGCAGGCCGGCTGCGTTGTTGGGGTGACGGCGCGACGAACCAGTTGGGGCTCGGTGACGGCCAGATCCGGAAGACGCCGACCTTCGTCGACCAGGCCACCGACTGGGCGTCGATCTCCACTGGCGACCAACACTCCTGCGCGCTCAAGGCCGACGGGAGCGTCTGGTGCTTCGGCAACAACCAGGCAGGTCAACTCGGAACAGGAGACCTGCTGCCGCGCCCGACGCCGACCCAGGTCACCCTGCCCCGGCCCGCGCGCACGCTCGCGACGACCTTCAGCCACACCTGCGCCGTGTTGTCCGACGCGACGGGCTGGTGCTGGGGCGCGAACTGGGAAGGCCAGCTGGGTCTCAACGATGCGTACCCCGGCGCTGACCAACCCTCGCCGCAGCCGGTGTCCGGCAACGCGCAATGGAAGGTCCTCGAGCCCGGAGACGGTCACACCTGCGGTGTTCAGCTCGATGGCTCGCTCTGGTGCTGGGGCCGCAACGACGAGCGTCATCTGGGGCTGGGGCCCGGCAGTCCACAGCAGGTCCGGCCGCCCACGAAGGTCGGCACCCGCGCTGATTGGAAAGCGCTCTCGTCGTCACAACAAGGCACCTGCGCGATCGCCGGCGATGACAGCGCGTGGTGTCAGGGATCCTCGTTCGAGACCGGCGTCACCACCTACGACGTGCCGACCCGCATGGGCACGGGCTCCTGGCGCATGTTCCACACCGAGACGTTCCACGCGTGCGGCATTCGCCTCGACGGCTCGCTCTGGTGTCTGGGCCGCGGCATCGAGGGGCAGCTTGGTCTCGGCGACCTCACCCCCCGAGGCACCCTCACCCAGGTCGGCACCGACAAGGACTGGATCGACGTGCAGATCGGCCGCTTCCACACCTGCGCCCGCAAAGGCAACGGGTCGCTCTTCTGCACGGGCGCCAACGAGGACGGCCGGCTCGGACAGGGCGATCTGTCGCGCCGAAACGTCTTCACGTTGGTGCCCTGACGGACAGGCGTTAAGAGCGCCGCCATGCCTGACGGGACTCATCATTCCTTCTGCCGGATCTGCGAGGCGCTCTGTGGCCTGAAGGTGACGGTCGAGAAGAACAAGGTCGTCGCCGTTCACCCCGATGACCATCACGTCGCGACGCGCGGCTTCTCGTGCCCGAAGGGGCTGAAGCAGGCACGCATGTACGACTCTCCCGATCGCGTGAAGTGGCCGATGAAGCGCATCGGCTCGCGCTGGGAGCGGATCACCTGGGCGCAGGCCCTCGAAGAGATCGGCAACAAGCTGAAGCAACTGCGCGGCGATCACGGCCCCGACTCGATCGCGCTATACGTCGGCACGGCGGCTGGCTTCGGCGTGCTGCACCCGGTCTTCGCGCAGGGCTTCATGACGGCGATCGGCTCGAAGTCGCTCTACGCGTCAGCCACGCAGGACTGCTCGAACAAGTTCGCCGTCGCCAACGCGATCTACGGCTTCCCCTTCACGCAGCCCTTCCCCGATCTCGATCACACGCAGTGCCTGATCATCGTCGGCGCGAACCCGGTGATCTCGAAGTGGAGCTTCCTGCAGGTCCCCAACCCGGGCCGCACGCTGCAGGAGATGAAGGAGCGCGGCGCGCGCGTCATCGTGATCGACCCGCGGAAGACCGAGACCGCGAAGGTCGCCGGCGAGCACCACTTCATTCGCCCGAACACCGACCCGTTCTTCTACCTCGCGTTCCTGGCTGAGCTGGAGCGACAGGGCGGCATCGATCGCACCCGCGCCGAAGCCCAGGCCGAAGGTATCGACGAGGTGCTCGCGGTCGCCCGCACGTGGACGCCGGAGCGCAGCGAAGAGGTGACGACGATTCCCGCGGCGACGCTGCGTGAGTTGGTCCGCGTCTTCCGGACGTCGAAGGGCGCGTCGATCTACTCCTCGACTGGCGTCAACATGGGCAGCAACGGCTCGCTCGGGTTCTGGCTGCAGGAGTGCATCAACCTGCTCTCGGGCAACCTCGATCGTCGCGGCGGCACCCTCGTCGGGCGCGGCGTGATCGACTTCCCCGCGTTCGGGAAAAAGAACGGCGTTCTCACCCGCACCGATCGTTCGCGCATCGGCGACTTCGGCTCGGTCAACGACGCCTTCCCTGGCGGCGTGCTCGCCGACGAGATCCTCACGCCGGGCCCGAAGCAGGTGCGCTCGCTCTTCGTCACGGGCGGCAACCCGCTCATCACGATGGCGAACGCGGGCCGGCTCAAGAAGGCGTTCGAGTCGCTCGAGCTGCTGGTGACGCTCGATCTCTTCCGAAACGAGACGGGCTCGGTCGCGCACTACGTGTTGCCAGCGACGACCCCGCTCGAGCGCGCCGATCTGCCCTTCATCTTCCCGCTCATGCTGGGCCTGCAGAAGAAGCCGTACATGCAGGTGACCCGCGCGCTCGTCGAGCCGGAGCACGAACAACGTGACGAGGCGTCGATCTATCTCGACCTGTGCCGCGCGGCCGGGGTCAACCTGTTCGACTCGGGCATCGCGCAGAAGTCGCTCGAAGCGATGATGGCGGTGCACTCCCAGCTCCACCGGAAGGGCAAGACGCCCGCGCTGCCCGACGAGACGTTGTTGTCGATGCTGCTTCGGCTCACGGGCCAGTCGAGCTTCGATTCGCTCGCCGATGATCACCCGCACGGGAAGCTCCGCGAGCAGCACGAGGCAGAAGACTTCGTCGGGACGCGCGTGCTGACCGAGACGAAGAAGGTGCAGCTGGCGCCGAAGCTCTTGATGGACGCCGCCAGGAAGCTCGAGGCCGACTTCGTGCTCGAGAAGGGCCGCGCGAACCGCTTCAAGCTCATCACCAAGCGCGCCGTGCAGACCCACAACTCGTGGACGCACAACATCGAGGAGTTCATCCACGACGGGACGAACCACCTCTACATGCACCCGACCGACGCCGCGAAGTGTGGCCTCACCGATGGCGCGTTCGCCGACGTGACGACTGACACGGCGACGGTGCGCGTTCCCGTGAAGTTCCTCGGCGATCTGATGCCCGGCACCGTGGCGCTCCCACACGGCTGGGGGCACCAACACGCGACTGGCCTGTCGATCGCGAACAAGACGCGTGGCGTGAACGTGAACCTGCTCGCCGCCGACGGGCCCGATCGGCTCGAGCGCGTCTCCGGAATGGCGCACCTCACCGGCTTCGTCGTCGACATCGCCCCCGCCGCTGGCCCGCAGGATCCGACGAGCTGGAGCGGCCTGCCTCCCGCCTGATGCAGTTCTCGCTCTTCCCACCGCCTCCGCTCGAGCTGAGCGCCGACGCCGCGTTGGCCCAGCGCCGCCCGCCGCACGTCTTCATCGGCACCTCGAGCTGGACGTTCCCCGGGTGGAAAGGAATCGTCTACCCGGGAGAGCCCACGATGGAGGAGCTCGTCGCCCACGGCCTCGAGACCTATTCGCGGCACCCGCTCTTCAACACGGTGGGCATCGACCGCAGCTACTACGCCCCGCTCTCGAGCCAGGACCTGGCGGGGTACGCGAAGCAGCTCCCGCCCGGCTTTCGCTGCGTGATGAAGGTGTGGAGCCGGGTGTGTTCGTACGTCGACCCTCGCACGCGCGCCCCGAACCCCGACTTCCTGAACGTGAAGCTCTTCCGCGACGAGGTGCTGACGCCCGCGCTCTCGAACTTCAAGGAACACCTCGGTCCGTTGCTCTTCCAGATGCTCCCGCTCGGCCGCACGGAGCTGCTCACGCCACCGCTCTTCAACGCCAAGCTCGATCGGTTCTTCGCCGAGCTGCCGCGCGGCCCGCAGTACGCCGTCGAGCTGCGAAACCCCGAGTGGATGACGCCCGGCTACTTTCAGACCCTCGAGCGGCACGGCGTCTCGCACGTCTTCAACCACTGGGAGCGCATGTCGACGCTGGGAGAACAGCTCGCGCGGGAGCAGTGCTTCACGGCGCCGTTCTCGGTATGCCGGCTCTTGCTGCCCCAAGGGCTCGGCTACGAAGAGGCTCGCGAAGCCTTCGCGCCGTTCGATCGGATCCAGGCCAGGGACGACGCGATGCGCGCTGACGTCCTGCGGCTCGTCGAAGCAACGAAGAAGGCCCGGCGGCAGCTGTGGATCATCGTCAACAACAAGGCAGAGGGCTCGAGCCCGTTGACGGTGCGCGGCCTGTTGGAGCGGCTCACTTCCGCTTGAAGATCGACCACCGGCCCGACGGCGTCTCGTCAGGCTCGTCTTCTTCGAACGGCTTCGAGAATGCGTCGGTCACTGACTGCAGCGCGTCGGCCATCACCTGGGCGCTGCGCATGCGCCGATTCACGTCGCGGGCCAGACACACCGCGACCAGTTGTTGGAGCTTCCTTGGAATCGGCTCACCCAGGAACGTGTACTCACCGATGGGCTTCGCCTCGCCCGAGAGCCGCGACATCACGACCTCGCTCATCGCGCCGCCCTCGAAGGGAAACCGCCGGGCGATCAACGTGTAGAGCACCGTGGCGAGCGAATAGAGATCGGCCCGCTCGTCGACATCGCGTCCGAGTACCTGCTCCGGCGCCATCCACAGCGGAGTGCCGACGACCTGCCCGACCTGCGTGAGGCGACTCATCTCGGTCTGGCCCTGCCGAACTCGCGCGACACCGAAGTCGAGCACCTTGAGCTGCTCCGGGGTGCTGGTGGTGACGAAGAGGTTATCGGGCTTGATGTCGCGGTGCACCACGCCGATACGATGCGCCGCCGTGAGCGCCTGCGCCGCCTGCGTGATGAGGCGAACGGCGCGCCGCAGCTCCATCGGCCGCTCACGTGCCAGGCCCTTGAGGCTCTGCCCCTCGAGGAGCTCCATCACGAACGCCACACGGCCGGGCTCGTTGATCAGGTCGAACACCTTCACGATGTTCGGGTGGTCGAGCTGGCTGATCGCTTGCCCTTCCTGAATGAAGCGCGTCACCTGATCGGGCCGGCTGGTGAGCTGCGGGTGGAGGATCTTGATCGCCACCTTGCGATTGAGCGTCGAGTGCCGCGCCTCGACGACCCGCCCCATGCCGCCTTCGCCGATGGTGCGCTCGATGATCCACGAGCCGAACTGCTCCACGCCGCCGGCGGGGACGATGCCCGGCTGCGTGGTGGTCGGAATCAGGGTGCCGGCGACGATCGGCGACGGGCCTTCGACGCGCGTGATGCGCAGCTCGAGTTCGACCAGCGCCTGACGGAAGGCGACCATCGACTCGAACCGATCGGCGGGATCCTTCGCGAGCGCGCGGTCGAAGATGTCGTCCCACGCGGCGAGGTGCGCCGGCATGCGGGGAATCGGCGAGACGACGTGCATCTGCCGCGTGATGCCCGAGTTCTCGCTCGTGAAGGGCGGCACTCCGGTGAGCAGCTCGAACAGCATCACCCCGAGCCCGTAGATGTCCGACGCAGGCGTCGCGCGATTGCCGGCGACCCGCTCCGGAGCGAGGTACGGCGCAGGCACCAGCACCCGTGACGCGGGCACCGGCAGCGAGCGCACGTCGCGGAACAGCATCAGCGCGGTGTCGAGCAGGCGAACGGTGGGCACGTCTCCATCGCCCTCGAGGAACACGTGCTGTGGCGCGAGGCACCCGTGCACCAGCTCGTGATCGTGAAGGAACTGAATCGCCTCGGCCAGGGACACGCCCCACGAGATCGCGACATCGCTCGAGAGCTGGCCACGCTCCGCGAGGAACGCCGCCGCCGTCTTACCCGTCACCGGCTCGCTCACCACCACGAAGCGGCCGTCGCTCGAGCAGTGCACGTGCTCGACGCTGACCAGGCCCGGGTGCTTGAGCTGCTTCGAGCGCCGCGTGACGTCCATGAAGCGCGCGTAGAGCTCGATGTCGTTGCCCAGCTCGGGGCGGCTGACCTGCACGAGGACCCGGCCACTCGAGGAGCGCGCGAGGAACACCTCGACCGCTGAGCCTTCAGCGAGTTTCTCCTCCACGTCGAGTCCAAGGAGCACGGGGGGACTGTAGAGAGCGCACGCCAGTGCGAGACAAGTCACCACAGTGAGCAGATGAACCGCGAAGGATCACAGTGAGCCCAGCGTCACGGGGCGTTGGCGGCCCGGGCGTAGGTCGATGTGAGCTCAGCGCCGCGCGACGGTGAGGGGCGCAGGCCCCAGGTCTTCGCGGCCCCTCCAGACGAAACGTCCCGCGCGACCTGAGGCCGCGCGGGACGATTCCTTCACGACGTTTGCGCCAACTCAGTTCGAGCGGAACTCGGCATCGACGACGTCGTCCTTCTTCGGCCCTGCGCCAGCAGCCGGCCCTGCGCCTGCGCCCGGAGCACCCGCCTCAGGGCCACCCGCACCCGGAGCGCCACCCGTCGCCTTGTACATCTCCTCGGCGGCCTTGTAGCTGACGTCCTGGGCGGCCTTGAGCGTGTCCTGGAGCTTCTGCTTGTCGTCCGTGTTGCGCACCTCGTGGAGCGACTTCGCAGCGGCCTCGAGCTTCGTCACCGTCTCGGCGGCGAGCTTCTCTTTGTTCTCCGTCACGAGCTTCTCGAGGTTGTAGGCCATGTTCTCGGCCTGGTTCTTCAGGTCGACGAGCTCGCGGCGCGCCTTGTCGGCCGACTCGTTGGCCTGCGCGTCCTTCACCATCTTCTCGACCTCTTCTTTGGGAAGGCCCGAGTTGTTGGTGATGGTGACGTTGGCTTCCTTGCTGGTGGCCTTGTCCTTCGCGGTCACCTTCAAGATGCCGTTGGCGTCGATGTCGAACGACACCTCGATCTGCGGAATGCCACGGGGCGCGGGAGGCAGGCCCGTGAGGTGGAAACGGCCGAGGCTGCGGTTGTCTGAAGCCATCTCGCGCTCGCCCTGCAGCACGTGGATCTCGACCTGCGTCTGACCGTCGGCTGCGGTCGAGAACGTCTCGGACTTGCGGCTGGGGATCGTGGTGTTGCGCTCGATGAGCCGCGTGAAGACACCGCCCAGGGTCTCGACGCCCATCGACAGCGGGGTCACGTCGAGGAGCAGAATGTCCTTCACGTCGCCCGAGAGCACCGCGCCCTGCACGGCGGCGCCGATGGCGACCACCTCGTCAGGGTTCACCGAGCGGTTGGGCTCGCGGCCGAACAGCTTCTTCACGGCCTCCGAGACTGCGGGAATGCGGGTCGAGCCACCGACCAGCACGACCTCGTCGATCTGCGAGACGTTGAGGCCCGAGTCCTTGATGCACTTGCGGCAGGGCTCGAGGCTGCGCTCGACGAAGTCGGCGATCATCTGCTCGAACTTCGCGCGCGAGAGCTTCACGTCGAGGTGCTTGGGGCCCGTCGCGTCGGCGGTGAGGAACGGCAGGTTGATCTGCGTCTCGTTCGCGCTCGACAGCTCGATCTTCGCCTTCTCCGCCGCCTCCTTCAGGCGCTGGAGCACCATCTTGTCCTTCGAGACGTCGATGCCGTTGTCCTTCTTGAACTCGGCGATCAGCCACTCCATCAACTTCATGTCGATGTTGTCGCCGCCCAGGTGCGTGTCGCCGTTCGTCGCGAGCACCTCGACCGCGCCGTCGCCCATGTCGAGGATCGAGATGTCGAACGTGCCGCCACCGAAGTCGTAGATCGCGACCTTCTCGGACTTCTTCTTGTCGAGGCCGTACGCGAGCGCGGCGGCCGTGGGCTCGTTGACGATGCGGCGCACCACGAGGCCGGCGATCTCGCCTGCGTCTTTCGTGGC
>JAUXRI010000159.1 GCA_030681895.1 Myxococcales bacterium
TGAGCCACTCGAAGCGCTCGCGGCTCATGCCCTCGGGCAGAATCGCGACGGCCGTGGTGCCCAGCAGCGCACAGTCGAACGCGCCGCCGCGGCAGTAGTTGCCGGTCGAGGGCCACACAGCCTTCTGTGACGACGGGTCGAAGCCGCCGGTGACGAGGCGGGGCACCAGACACCCGAACGCCGCGCCGACCTTGTGCGCGCCGGTGGGGAAGTACTTGCCAACGACGCCGATGATCCGCGCGTCGACCCCGGTGAGCGCTTTGGGAATTTCGAAGGCGTTGACGTCTCCGTACAGGCCAGACTTCACGTCGTTCTTCCACGAGATGCGGAAGAGGTTGAGCGGGTTGACGTCCCACAGACCGATGGCGGGCAGCTTCTGCTTCACCTTCGCCGGAATCTTCGAAGGGTCGCGCATCTGCGCCAGCGTGGGGATGACGACACCCCGCTCACGACACAGCTTCGCGGCGCGATCGAGGACAGCTTCGTTGAGCTTGACCATGGCGCGGACCTTACAGGGTTCGATGGAGGCTCCCCACGCGTTCCGCCCGCGGTTGGGCTGGATCAAGTGGACGCGTGCGTGACCGAGTACAGTGCGCGCCCGATGGCCGCCTTCGTCTACCGCTGTACTGATTGCCGCCGAGAGTTTCCCCGCGACGCCGTGCGGTACCTCTGCCCCGACTGCGGCGCGCGGTATCGCCCGGGGGTTCCGCTCATCGGCGTGCTCGAGGCCGTGTTCGACGTCGAGGCCATCACGTCGAAGTTCGATCGCGCGAAGCCTGACTGGTCGCTCCTGTCGGCGGTGGAGCCGCAGTTCTTCCCGCCACTCGTGGTGGGGCGCACGCCGCTGGTGCCCGCGCGCAGGCTCGGAGAGCAGCTCGGCCTGCCCAGACTGTTCATCAAGAACGATGGCCAGAACCCGTCTGGCTCGTTGAAAGACCGCGCGTCGTTCCTGGTCGTCGCGGAGGCGGCGCGGCTCGGTGAGAAGCGTGTGGTGTGCGCGTCGACGGGAAACGCGGCGTCGGCGTTGGCGGCGGTATGCGCGTCAGCGGGCGTCGAGGCGCTCATCTTCGTGCCCGAGAAGGCGCCGCGCGCGAAGCTGGTGCAGATGGTGCTGGCGGGAGCGCGGGTGATTCCCGTGAAGGGCACCTACGACGACGCCTTCAGGCTCTCGCTCGAGTTCACCGCGAAGCGCGGCGGGTTGAATCGCAACACGGCGTACCACCCGCTCACCATCGAGGGGAAGAAGACGGTCTCGCTCGAGATCACCGAGCAGCTCGGCCTTCGCGCGCCTGACGCGGTGTTCGTCTCAGCGGGCGACGGCGTCATCCTCGCGGGCGTGCACAAGGGCTTCGCCGACCTGGTGCGCGTGGGGCTGATCTCCTCGATGCCGAGGCTGTTCGCGGTGCAGGCCGAGAAGAGCGACGCGATTCACCGCTACGTGCAGACCGGCGTGTATTCGGACGCAGTTGATCCGACGACGGTGGCCGACTCCATCTCGGTGTCGTGCCCGAGCAACGCGCACTGGGCGCGCCGCGCCATCCTCGAGACGAAGGGCGCGACGGTGACGGTGAGCGACGACGAAATCCTCGAGGCCCAGGCGCGGCTCACGGCGATGACCGGCGTGTTCACCGAGCCTGCCGGTGCCGCTGCGTTCGCCGGACTCGTGAAGGTGCAGGCAGGCGCGGGCGCGTTGCCGAAGGACGCCGAGGTGGTGGTGCTCGCGACGGGCCACGGCCTGAAGGACATCGACGCGCCGCTGGCTCGCGTGAAGATTCCCCCGGCCATCGAGCCGACGCTCGACGCGGTGCCGGTGACGTGAACGAGCTCCAGGCCATTCTCTCGGCGGCGCGGCGCGCGTGGGCGGCCAACGAGACGCCGGTGCTCGCCACCGTCATCGCGACGCGGGGCTCGTCGTACCGAAAGCCCGGCGCGCGCATGCTCGTCACCAGCGAAGGCTGGAGGGCTGGCAGCATCAGCGGCGGCTGTCTCGAGTCAGACGTGGTGAGGAAGGCTGTGTGGCTCATCGAGCAGGGCACGCCGGTGCTGCGCACGTACGACACCTCGGCCGATGGCGAGGTCGCGCTCGGCTGCGGTGGTGAAGTCGACGTCTTGCTCGAGCCGTTTCAGGTGGACGGGCCGCTCGCGAAGGCGATGGAGCAGGTGCTCGACACGCGCCGCGCGGTGAACCACACCGTGACGCTCCCCAACGGAGCGACGTGGACCGAGACGCTGCGCCCCGCTCCACGTCTGGTGGTGTGCGGCGCCGGTCACGACGCACTGCCGGTGCATCAGCTCGCGCTCACGATGGGCTGGGACGTGCAGGTGGTGGACTGGCGGCCGGCTCAGCTCACGCCGACGCGCTTCCCCGGAGCGACGACGCACCTGCTCGCGTCCGATGCGCTCGCGCGGCTGCCGCTCGAAGCGGGCTGCGCCGTCGTCATCATGTCGCACCATCTTCTCTACGACGCGCGCGTGCTCGAGGCGGCGCTGGCGTCTCCACTGCCGGCGTACGTCGGCGTGCTCGGACCGACGAAGCGCACGAAGGATCTGCTCGAGACGTTGCCGAAGACGCTGTCACTCGACCGGCTGCGTGCACCCATCGGGCTCGCGCTCGGCGGTGAAGGTCCGGCGGCTGTCGCGCTCGCGATTCTCTCCGAGGTGCATGCGGTGGTGCACGGTGCGTCGGCGAGTCCGATGTCGCGAGCGGCGACGGGCACGACGTGACGTGCACGAGGTGACGCCCACGACGTGACGAGCGCGGCGGCACGCGGAGTCGTCGAGCCTTCAGCAGAAGGCCGCCGCATGACCCAGCTCGGCCATCGCCTCCAGGCGCGACGGTTCCTCCTGATCAGCCCTCCTTGTCACCTGACTGGCTGAGGCTCTTTCTCGTCGTCCCCGCGGGCTCGGCCTCGCGACGTTCAGCTCGCGCGAATCACTCTTCGTCGGGCCCGCCGTAGCGTTGCTCGAAGACCTCAGGGCTGATGCCGTGCGAGACGGTGACCCCGTGCGCCGTCTGGAGGTAGGCCTCCATGCTGATCCACCGGTCTTCCCACTTCACGCGGTGGCTCCACGCGCAGACGACGAGGTGGCCGGCCGGCGCCTCTGGCCGGGGCCCGACGCGGGTCAGGAAGCTGCAGTGCAGCCCTGGTGCGAAATGGGCGCGCGCGTTGAAGTTGCAGAGGATCTCTTCGCCATTCAGCGCCTTGAGCGGGAAGACGCCGGACTGCACACCGTCGCGAAGAAACGCGCGCCACTGCACGTCGACGTCGGCCTTCGAGACCCCCGCGGGCAGAAAGGCGCTGATGTCGCGGTCGACGATGTCCTCGCGCCGCCCTGCGAAGAGCCGGCACGTTGCGTCGTTGACCTCGACGTACTGACCGCTGTCGTTGGCCACCATCACCGCGGTCTCGAACGTGTTCAACAGTGCGCGATGAAAGGCGAGGGCCTGGTCCGAAGTCATGGGCATGGGTGGGACTCATTCCTGGCCGCTCGAGCGCGGTAGGAAGAATCGGAAGCGATCGAAGCTCACGGCGTCAAGCGGCGTCGAAAGCTTCGATGGCGCGCACCACCACGTCGAGTTGCTGGTGACCTCTCAGCGAATCGGCTCGAACACCCGCAAGCCCTGCCGGCCCATGCGTCGCGACCCGGCCATCGTGTCGCCTTCGGTGTAGTCGCTCACCGACGTCCGCCCATCACCGGTCGTGATGGCCGTGTGACCGTACCGGCTGCCCAGACGCGTGTTGGTGCGCTCCCAGGTGAGGACCAGACCCGGCCGGCGCAGCGCCTCGTCGAGCGGAATGTTCAGCTCACGGAAGTGACTGCGCGGCAGGTTGTTGTCGACCTGGTTCCCGTTCCCCGACATCGGAACCCGATAGGTGCGGCGAATGGCTTCGTTCACCGCCGCGGCGCAGCGGCCGGTCCCTGACATCTCGCGCTCGACCTGCCGAATGGTGTTCACCAACCGCGACGCGCTGGCCGGAGAACCGGGAGGTGCGGTGTCGACGGGAGCGTTGGTGGTGCGCTCCTCAGCGGCGGGCTCGGCCGTGCGGCGGGAGGACGCTCGACGGGCCGGCAGCGTGTCGATGGTCTCCCGGCTCGCGACGCCGAAGTCGGGTGACGTGTTCTCGATGCCGAGCTTCTTCTGCGCTGCAGTCAGCGCGCGCTGGGTGATGGGCCCGAAGTAGCCGTCTGCCTTGACGCCCAGCTTCCGCTGGAGCTCCTTCACCGATTCACCCTTGTCGCCGATGGCGAGGCTGGCGCGTCCGGCGGCGAGGTCCTGCGCCGAGGGCTCCGCACGGTATGTGTTGTCGAAGGCCCCCAGGCGCGTGGGATTGGTGCGCGCGGTCGAGTCGTACTCGCTGGGCTTCGATGCAGGCGCCGGCGTCGCGTCCGTCGAGGCCGTGCCGTTGAGCTTCTCGATGGAGTACCGGCCGCCAAGGTCTTCCTTGTTGGTGACCGCGTCGACGACCTGGCCCTTCTTGTTCCGGTAGTTGATGCCGAGCGCGTCCGCGAGCGCGGGGCCCACCTCGAAGTGTCCCAGCTTGTCTTTCCGTTTGCTGCCGGCCGAGTCGTAATAGGTGGCCTCGACGCCGCGGCCCGTCTTCGTGTCACGCACCAGCACCTTGTCGCCGACCTTCACCCCGAGCTCTCGCGCTTGCTGGGTGGTGAGCGCGATGCCTGGCTGCGTGAGGGGATTGAACTTCTTCCCGATGCTGATCTCGGAGTTCGCGGCCGAGCCTTCGATCGACGTGTATTTGGTGCCGTTGAAATCAATGGAAGGACGACCAGAGCCAAGTCGCATCGGAGGGAGCCTCGAGGGTTGACGGGTTGACGAATTATCCAACGAATCAGTGCTGGAAATCCCGGTGGATCTGTCAACGCACCTGACGAAGGGCCTGGTCGGCGCGCCCCGAAATGGCCGGCTCATTGCACCATCCGGCGCGCGCCAGCTGTCGATGACCGACAAGCCGCTCCCGCAACGAGGTGTCTGATGCGCCTGACAGCGCTCGTGGTGTCGATGGCAGCGATGACGGCGTGGGCCGACAACCCGGTCTCGTTCTCCGGCGACAGGACGAAGGTCACCGTGACGTTCGAGTCGAGCCCGAACCGCGGAGAGCAGGTCTATCGGACGTATTGTCACCACTGCCACGGCGAGAAGGGCGACGGCACCGGACACATCGGGCGCGGCCTCATGCTCAAGCCAGTCGACCTCACGGCGCCCGAGGTTGGTCCGCGCATGACGGTCGACGCCATCAAGCTCATCGTGCGCGAGGGCAGCGGCAAACCGGGCGCGGCGATGATTCCGTGGAAGCTCGTGCTGCCCGAAGAAGTCATCAAGGACGTCTCCGTCTACACGGCCGCGCTCGCCGCCGAGGGTCGCGCGAAGCGCCTCAAGGCCGAGCCTCCTGCCAGCGTGAAGCCGAAGCCGTGAGCTGATCAGCGCGCACGCTGGTGTCAGGTCGAGCTGACACTCCTGCTCGCGCACGGCTCGTCAGCGCTTTCGCTCCGAACGCAACCTGTGCGCGCGCGGCGACCCAACGCGACGCTCGTCCCTCTCGAAGACCTTCGGCCACCGCGCACATGCGTTGCACCCGACGGCCGCTGGCGAAGCCATGTCCTCCCCGCTCGACCGCTTCACCGTGCTGCAGCGTCTGGGTGCAGGAGGCATGGCCGAGGTCTTCAAGTGCCGGCAGACGGGCCTGGGCGGCTTCGAGAAGCTCGTCGTCCTCAAACGAATCCTCCCGCACCTGCTGGCCGAGCCCGCCTTCGTCGAGATGTTCCTCGATGAGGCGCGCATCGCGGCGAACCTCTCGCACCCGAACATCGTGCAGACGTTCGAGCTGACCGCCGACGCGCAGGGCGTGCCGTACATCGTGATGGAGTTCGTCTCGGGCCCGTCGCTGGCCCAGCTCGTTCGTGAGGCGCGCACCACCAACACCGTCGACCTGCGGCACCTGGCCCGGCTCATCGAAGGCGCCGCGCGTGGGTTGCACCATGCGCACCACGCGACCGACACCAGCGGCCGGCCGCTGCACATCATTCACCGCGACATCAGCCCGCAGAACATCCTCGTCACGCTCGACGGCGTCGCGAAGGTGGCCGACTTCGGCGTCGCGAAGGCCGAGGGCCGCCTCACGCACACCAGGTCGGGCATCGTGAAGGGCAAGGTGCGCTTCACCGCGCCCGAGCTGCTCGTCGACCCGGATCATTGTGTCGACCCACGCACCGACGTCTTCAGCCTCGGTGTCTGTCTGTACGCGGCGACGACGGGACAGACGCCGTTTGGTGGCTCGACCGACCTGATGGTGATGCAGGCCATCAACGTCGGCACCTACCGCCCGCCGTCGGAGCTGGTGCCCGACTACCCGAAGGCGCTCGAGCGCCTCGTGATGTGGCTGCTCGAGCACGAGCCGGAGCGCCGGTGTCCCAGCGCGTTGGCCGCGGCGGACGCGCTCCGCGAGTGGTTGACGCAGACGCCGGGCAGCACCGACGCCGAGCTCGGGCCCTGGGTGAAGGCGTTGAGCAGCGTGATGGAGGCGCCTCCGCCCGCCCCGCCCTCGAGCGACGCGCTGGGCTCGAAGCTGCCCTCGCGGCAGGTCGCCACCGCGCAGCTGCCGCTCGTCGAGTCCGAGTCGGGGCTGTCGGAGATCGACATCGTCGTCTCGGGGCTGACGAGCGTGACGGGGCCGTCGAACCGGAAGTGGGGCGTCTTCGCGTTCGTCTTCGCGGTGCTGCTCGGGCTCGGAGCGCTCGGCCGAGTCTGGTCGCAGATCGTCGACGAGCGGCGCCTGCAGGTCGAACGTTCGTCGTTCTTCGACGAAGCGGAGCGGGAGCTCGCGCAGGGCCACTTCGGGCGCGCGGAGGAGCTGATCAAACGCGCCTCGTCGATGCCCCAACGCACGCAAGCCGACGAGCTTCGCCTCTCGCGGCTGGAGTCGGACCTGCGGGTCTCGCGCTCCCTCGCCGCCGCGCACGCCGCGCTCGCTGAAGGAGAGTTCGAGGCCGCGGGCGCGCTGTTGCAGACCGTGCTGAGCCTCGAGGCGAACGACGAGCGCGCGGTGGCCCTGTCGAGAGAGCTCAAAGCCGTCGAAGCGGCGCGCGCCGTCGCTGCACGTCAGGCTGCAGAGGCCGACGCGGGCGTTGCCGTCGCAGCAGTGGCGGTGGTCGAGCCCGATGCTGGAGTCGCCCGCGTGTCGTCGCGCCGCTCCCGGGTTCCGGAAGGGCCAGTGACGACGTCGACGACCCTCGAGGCCGCCACGCCCGTGGTGGAAACGCCGGTCGTCGCACCGCCGCTCTCGTCGACGCCGCCCGAGGTCTTCGAGCCCCCGCCCGCTCCGAAGCCACATCCTCCCGTCGTCGTGCAGCGCCAGCCTCACCCGGGCAGCTCGACCCTGCACATCACTGCGTCGGTGCGGGGCGCGCAGGTGTTCGTCGACGGACTGCCCGCCGGCTCCACGCCGTTCGACCTCGCCAACGTCGGCGCCTCGACGCACCTGGTGATGGTGTGGGCCGAGGGCTTCGAGTCGATGACCGAGCGGGTACCGGTGGCGGCCGAGGAGCAGGTCTCACTCCATTTTCCGCTGCGCGTGGTCGCGGTGCCGTGAGCGCCTTCAGCGCCGAAGGTACTTTCTGCCAACGGCCTTCAGGTTCGTCGGCGAGAGGAGCCGGCTCGTCTCCCGCGCGAGCAGCTCGAGCGACACGCCATCACCCAACTGGCCCAGGGCTTCAGCCATGACGCAGCGAGCAGCGAGGTCCTTCTCCGTGAGGAACTGGCTGCGCACGGCAACAGCCGCTTCGGGAGTTCCAATCTCCGCGAGCGCCGTCGCCAGCCCCCCGCGCTCCGCCGCGCTCTCTGCTCGCGACAGACCTGCAACCAGCATGGGGACCGACGCGCGGTCTTCGATGGCTCCCAGCAGCACGGCGACACGCTGGCGAACGGCACCGTCCTTGTCGGTCAGGCGTTTACGCACCTCGACGACCAGCTGGAGCGCATGCGAGGCGTCGAGCGCGTCGATGGCCGCCAGCCGTGCGCCGGCGTCGGCGTGATTGAGACAGAGCACCAGCAGCGGGCGCACCTCGGAGAGGGAGAGGGCGGACCCAGCCTTCACCAGGCCTCCGACCGCGGCGGGCGTCATACGGCCCACCTGGTCGATGACCTCGCGAAGTGAGCCCTGCATGACGGCGCGCGCGAGCTGGGCCGCGAGCTCGGGGTTCTCGACCGAACGCAGGCTGGCGACGAGCCGCTGATGGGCCTCGGCCCCCGCGAACGAGAGCAGCCTCTGGAGCGCCTTCGCGTCGGTCGAGGCTCTCACCACCGCGCCGATTCTCTCGACGATGAGCGCACGAAACAGGTTCTCGAGTTCCGACTCTCGGCGCGCGCGCAGGAGCGGCAACACCTCGACGAGGGGCTCGAGGACGCCTTGACCCAGCCACGCTGCCAACTTCATCTCGATGGCGCGGGCGGCTTCGGCGCGTGGAGCATCAATCGACGTCGCCCACTGATTCATGAGCGTCACCACCGTCTGCGCACGCTCGGACAGCGCGGCTTGCGCTGCGGGCGAAGCCACGACCGATGGCGTCGCGACCGATGGCGTCGCGACCGGTGGCGTCGACGTGATGCGTGGGAACTCGGAGCTCGAAGGCGACGTGATGCGCGGAAGCTCGGAGCTCGAAGGCGACGTGATGCGCGGAAGCTCGGGGCGTGACACCGACGGCCTCGGCGCCGCGAGGACGGGGCTCGAGACGTTGGGGCGCGCACCCGGGATTCGGGGCGGCTCGCCTCGAGGACTCGTGGGTCGAGCTGACAACGGCACGGTTGCAGGTGGCTGCAGGGCCTCGGAGAAAGCCGTGGCGGTCGGAAACCGGTCCTCGGGCCCTTTCGCCAGCGCCTTGAGCACGATGGCGTTGAGCCACGCGTGCTCGGGCGCGGCGAGCGGCGGGGCCGGCACCACGCTCACGTGCTTCATCAGCACGTCCACACCGGTCGTCGAGATGAACAGCTTCGAGCCCGTCAGCAGCTCGTGGAGCACCACCCCGACCGCATACACGTCGGAGCGTGCATCGACGCCCTCTCCGAGAATCTGCTCAGGCGCCATGTAGCCCGGCGTCCCCACCATCACGCCTCGCTGGGTGAGCCCCGCCTCGGTGACCTGCATCGGAGGAACGAGCCGGGCGATGCCGAAGTCCGCGAGCTGCGCCAGCTCGCTCCCGTCGGGCAGCTGCTTGACGAGAATGTTGGCGGGCTTGATGTCGCGGTGGACGACGTTCTGCAGGTGAGCGGCCTCGAGGCCCTTGAGCACCTGACGTGTGAGGGCAAGCGCTCTCGCGACGGGGAGCGCTCCGCTCTGCTGGAGGACTGCCTTCAGGTTGCGGCCCTCGACGAACTCACACACGAGATACAGCCCTCTGCCATCAGCGAGCGACCCGAAGTCGAGCACCGAGACGACGTTCGGGTGACTGATGGACGCGAGCACCTGGGCCTCGCGCTCGAAGCGGGCGAGCAGCTCGGGGTCCCGGCCGAAGGCTCCGTCGATGACCTTCACGCAGACGGGGCGCTTGAGTCGGGTGTGTTCGGCGCGGAAGACGGTGCTCATGCCGCCAACCGCGAGGGGCGCCACGATGGTCCACGAGCCGACCGTCATGCCGGGGTTGAGGGCCAGGGAGCAGCCGCACGCGCTGCAGGTTTCGGAGCCGACCATCACCGCAGCGTGGCAGTGCGTGCACGTCATGGTTCGGTTCGCCCAACAGCCAGCACCGGTCGAGGGTCTCCCACGCCGCGTTCAATCGACGGCGCGCGGCTCCGACTCGGGGTGTGCATCATCGGGGGAGACATGGACGCAAGCGAGACCCACGAGCGGGCTCACGAGTGCAACCCCTGCCACGCGCTCAGGGCACGCTGGAACCGTCGCGCTCGAATGGATCCATCGGCCCCTGGATGAGCCGCATCACACCGGCCCGACTGACTTGCCACTCGGCGTCCCAGACGAGCTTCGCGTCGTACTCCGGTGAAGCGAGCAGCTGGCTCAGCCACGCCTCGGTCTGCGGAACCCGCGCGCGCTGCAGGTCGCGATGGAACTCGAGCTCAGGCGTGAGGTGCACGTCGTCTGGGCCACCAGTGAAGTCGACGTGAAAGGTGCACGCGCCAGGAAGGCCCGGGGCGACGAGGGTGAGCTCCCCGCGCGCGACGTCTGGCCAGTGGTCGAGCAGCCAGTGCAGCGCACGACGGGCTTCGGCTTCACTCGCGAGCCGCCAGCGCCACGCCTCGACCGGGACGAGCTCGACGCCGTGCTCGCCGAGCCCCGCCAGGAGCGTGTTCAGGCCCGGCTCCGGCGCGCCGAAGGCGTTCAGAAATACCGCTCCCTGCCAGCGCGAGAGACTGAGCCTGCCGCTCGTGCGCGAGGTGAGGCTGCAGGCGTGTTGCGGGAGCGCAGTCGACGGCATGGCGCCCGATGGTAGCTGATCTCTTCACCAATCCGGCGTCGGGCCCGGCTTCGCCAGCATCGACTTGCACTGCCGCGGATCACTTCTTCGCTGGGGCGCCGGCGTCGACCGCGGGCGTGCGCAGGGGTGTCACTTTGCCTGCGCCAACGACGAGCGGCTCGCCAGCGATTGGGACGACCAGCACCCGGCCCGCCAGGGAGGGATCGACGACGCCGCGTTCGCCTCGACTCCTGAGCGCCAGCAGGGCCCCGATGCCCGGTGACACGCCCACCGCGTGGCGCTCCGGCCCGTACTTCACCTTGCCGACGTCCTGCACGTTGGTCAGCCGAAGGTCGTCGTCGATGCGCACGAGGGTGTTCTGCTCGAGGCCCAGGAGCACCTTCGCTTCGTCGTCGAAGGCGAGCTTCCGGAGGTACTTGTCGCGCAGCTCCTTCCCCTGCTTCAGCGGCTTCCCGTCAGCCCCGTGCACCCGGAGCCGGGCGAGCGCGGTGAAGTGGCTCATCGACCAGGCCACGGCCCAGCCTGCTCCTGTCCACGCGAGGCCCACCGCGCCGCCGAGCTCGTCGTAGTATTTCGCCCACTGCCCCGTGGCGACGTCGAGGAGCCACAGGTGTCCGCCCCACTCACCGAAGCCGGTGCCGATGGCGAGCTGGGTGCCGTGCGAGCCGATGGCTTTCGGCGCGTCTCCGAAACCCCTGCCCTCGATCTGATCCTTGTACGCCGGCGCTTCCCAGTACCTGCCGTCGGTGAAGCGATGCACGCCTGGGCCGCAGGTGCCGACTGGCGCGCCGTCGACGACCGCGAACGCCGTGCAGGCGCTCCGGGGCGGCTTCGACTGAACGAGGTCCCACCGGGCGCCGGCATCATCCCACGTGAAGGCGCGCGTGCCGTCGAAGCCCCAGAGCACGTCGCCGTTGGCGACGATGGCGAGCAGGCCGTCCCCGTTCAGCTGCTTCGTCCTCGCCGCGTCGAAGGCCAGCGTCTTCGACGTCCACGCGCGCACCGTGCCGTCACCATCGGCGACCAGCAGATGTTCACCCCACTGTGCAGCGGTCGGGTGAATGGGGCTGGCCTGAAGCAGCGCGAGCATCGCGAGGGCGGTGACCGTCATGCAGCGACGATAGGCCCACTGGAGAACAGCATTCACCACCCCGGCGGTGGTCAGGGTTGTTCTCGGGCAATCGGCTGATCTTCCGCAAAATCACGCCGTCGACGCACGGGTTCGACGAACGACGCATCCAGCCGTCATGGTTCAGGAACTCCTCGTCGTCGCCGCCCGGCCGCTCCCCTTCGAGGGCAAGCCCTTCGAGCTCAAGCTCGGCTCGTCAGAGGGCATCGAGGTGCATCAGCTGATTCACCCGGTGGACATCGACGTCGGGTTCTCGCCGCGCGTCGTGCTGAGCCTCGTGCCGGCCAACGTGAAGTCGCACGCGGTCGCTGCGGCGCTCGCGTCGGCGCTCGACGGCGTCGTGTACGACGAGACCCAGGGCCACGTGTCGTTCGACGGCCGAGGCGGCGCTCCGGCCGAAGACCTCGAGCTCGAAGCGCAGAAGGCCTTTACGCAGGCCCACCTCGCGTGGCTCGCCATCGAGACGGCGCACCGTGAAGAGGCCCGCTTCCGGTTCGAGCTGCTCGAGGCGGTCGACCCGGTGCTCGCGGCCGAGAACGACTGGTCCGACGTCGGCTGAATTCTGCATCGGCCTTTCGGGGGCGCTGACCTACGCTGCGGCGCATGCCTGTCGATGTCATCTTCGTCGAGCCCGTCTTCCCGTCGAATCAACGTGAGTTCGTCCGAGCGCTGCACGCCGTTGGAGCGCGCATCGTCGGCATCGGAGAGCGCCCCAAAGAGGCCCTCGACGAAGGGCTGCGGCACTGGCTCACGCACTACGAGCAGATTGGCAACGTCACCGACGAGGCCCAGCTCGAGCGCGCGGTGCGCTTCGTTCAATCGAAGGTGAAGGTCGACCGGCTCGAGGCCGTCGTCGAGGCGCACGTGATGGCGGCCGCCAAGGTGCGGGAGCGCTGCGGCATTCCCGGCACCAGCGTGCGCTCCACGTTCCTGTGCCGTGACAAGCCGGCGATGAAAGAGGCGCTTCGTCAGGCCGGCGTGGCGTGCGCGCAGTCCATCGGCTCGAACTCGCCCGACGACATCAAACACTTCGCCGCGCGCGTGGGCTTCCCGCTCATCGTAAAGCCGCGCGACGCCGCCGGAGCCTCAGGCACCGAGCGCGTCGACAACGGGCCCGAGCTCGACCGCGCGCTGGGCCGCTTCGGTGTTCCGCAGCGCAGCGTCGCCGTCGAGGAGTTCATCGAAGGGCACGAGGGGTTCTACGACACCATCACCGTCGGCGGCCGCGTGGTGCACGACTTCGTCACGCACTACTACCCCAACGTGCTCGAGGCGATGCGCACGCGGTGGATCAACCCGCAGTTCATCAGCACCAACCGCATCGACGCCGCGCCGGCCTACGCCGAGGTGCGCGCCATGGGCCAACAGGTCATCACCGCGCTCGGCCTCGAAACGACGGCCACGCACATGGAGTGGTTCGTGGGGCCCAAGGGGCTCAAGTTCAGTGAAATCGGCTGCCGGCCGCCGGGCGTTCGCGCGTGGGACCTGTACGCCGCGGGCAACGACTTCGACATCTACACCGAGTGGGCGATGGCCGTGGTGCACGGGAAGAAGGCCCAGCACCTGTCGCGTCAATTCTCGGCGGGCGTCATCGCGCTGCGCCCCACGCAAGACGGCCGCATCGTTGGCTACCAGGGCCTCGACGAGGTGCACCGCCGCTTCGGGAAGTGGTTCATCGACGAGCACATTCCGTCGCCCGGCACGCCGACCCAGCCGGTCGACGCGGGCTACATGGCCAACGCGTGGATGCGGCTGAAGCACCCCGACTACGACACGCTGCGCGGCATGCTGAACATGATTGGCCAGACGGTGAAGGTCATCGCGCAGTAACGCAGACACTGGCCTCTGCTCACGAGGACCCGGGCATCGGAGACGTGAAGCGGCCACGCCCTTGGAACCTGGCTTCGACCTCCGCGGCGCTGCTTTCTTCCGCTTGCGCGCTGTGCTGTCGTCGACTGATGAGCCGAACAGTGACCCTCGCGGTGGCCGTGCTCAGCGCCGCCATCATCGGCGGTTGCTTGCAGCCCGTCGAAGATCGCCTCGGCCGGCTGCGCTCGCTTGATCAAGTCTCCTCGGGGCCGGGCACCCACAGCGACGCGGGCGTGAGCGGGACTGCTCCCGATGCGGGCTCGAGGGCGACCGCCATCGACGCGGGCGCGACCGTCACCAACCCGGCTTCGAACGACGCGGGCGCGACCGTCACCACCCCGGGTTCGAACGACGGGGGCTGCGGCGACGTCGGCCCCACCGAGGTGCTGCCGCCACTTGCCTGTAGCGCGACGCCACCCATGGTGGGCATCTCGGCGTCGAAGGCTGCCTTCGAGGCGAGCGTCATCGGGCGCTGGCTGCACTGCAACGGCCCCATGCCTTTTCTCGCCAACGCGGGGGTTGGCCTGGAGCTGGACGGCGATCACCGCTGGTACCACCTCACCCTCGACGCGGGCCATGTCGAGCGCGCGCGCGGGTTCGGCGGCGAAGGCCTCTGGTACACGCTCGACGCACCGTCCGGGCCAGGCGCGTATCAGCTCAACCTCGAGAGCAATGTCCACGGCACGAACATGTTCCTCCTGAGGCAGTCCTCTTCGCCAAGGCTCATCACCGCGAGCTGGTCGGATGGCACGACGACGTGGGCCTGGGCGCCAGGCACGCAGTGCGTCCCCGCTCCACCGGTCTGCGCCTTCCATGGCACCGTGCCGACCTCGCCGCTGCCTCCCGTGCAGTGCGGCCTGCCTGAGCTCGGCGTGCGCAATCGCTTCAACTCCGAGGCTGATCTGACCTCTTCGCTCGTGGGCCGCTGGCTCGGCTGCTCCGTCGGCGGCGCGACGCTGTGGAACGACGGCCTCGACATCGACGCCACCGGCAACTGGTACTCGCTCACCGCGACGTCGCAGGGTCTCGGCCGCGACGGCAGGGTCGGCACGTGGGCAAATCAGAACAACACGTCGAGCCCGGCCGGCGTCTTCCAAGTGAACTTCGAGGCCGGAGGCCTCACCCTCATCTCTTTCCCAGTCGTCGCCGAGTGCCCCAGGCGGCTGCGGCTCGAGATCGGGGGTGGCCCTGCCGCCATCCTCATTGCCACGCCGTAGTCGGCGAAGGTCATCGCGGTCGCCAGACGCGCTGTTGCGCTGGTCCTGAATTTCTCGCTGACGTCCCGCGTCGATGGCGCCTCACTTCGGGAGGACCTCGATGCTCCGTCTCACCTCATTCGCGCTGCTCCTGACCTTCGCTGGTTGCCGTGCCGAGCCACGCGCGTGCGTGAAGATGAAGGAACTCTGCGGCACCGAAGCGCAGACGTGCCGCGACCTGCGTGACGACGTGACGGAGCAGTTCGGCCAGGGCGCCGTCGACACGCTCGACGGCTGCGTGCTCTCGGCGAACACCTGCTCGCAGGCGGCCGGCTGCGTGAGCGGCGAGGCGGCGAAGGCGACCCTGAGCGCCGCCACCGACTTCGTGAACGCCTTCGCCGACACGGTGAACCCTGCGCACGCCGATGACTGTGTGAAGAACGCGCGCACGGCCTCCGAAGCGGCAGGCTGTCGAGCCGGAGCGCTGGGCAAATCTCTCGCCGAGAGCGCCGAAGCGTTCGCCGAGGGCGTGAAGAAGACCAGCCGCTAGCCTCGACCCCTATTGCTTCGAGCAGCAGGTGACGGGCCGCAACCCGGCGCACGACGCGCGCACGATGTTGCCGGTGTCGTTCAGGGTGTAGCCGGCCGTGCTGCTGGTCGAGGTCACGCTGCTCTGCCACGTGCCTCCAGGCGAGATGGCGCAGGTGTCACTGAAGCTCGTCCCTCGCACGAACGTGGGCGTCGAGTTTCGGTAGTAGTCGACCCACGCGCCCGTGCCTCCCGGCGCCAGTGGCGTCTCGGCGTTCATCACGTCGGTGTACGAGCAGAAGAAGCTCCCCGGGAACTCGGCGTTGCATTTCTGGTTCGCGCCAGTCCACCCACCGAGGTTTCCGGTGAAGAGGGTCGCCGTGAAGCCGCGAACGACCACCGCCCGTCGCACCCGGCAACACGCCAATGGCCGGGTGCCTGAGCACGAGGCCCGCGCGATGTTGCCAGTGTCGTTGATGGTGTAGCCGGCGGTGCTGCTGGTGGAGGCGACGTTCGACTGCCACGTGCCGCCCGGGGAGATGGCGCAGGTGTCACTGAAGCTCGTCCCTCGTACGAACGTGGGCGTCGAGTTTCGGTAGTAGTCGACCCACGCCGCGCCTCCGGGCGCGAGCGCCGTCTCGGTCTCCATCACGTCGGTGTACGAGCAGAAGAAGCTGCCGGGAAACTCGGCGTCGCACTTCTGGTTCGCGCCCGTCCAGCCGCCGAGGTTGCCGGTGTAGAGGGCCGCCGTGAACCCCACGAGCGTCGGCTCTGATGAGAGGTCGATCAGCCCGCCATCGGGGAGCGTGAGGCTGCCGGACGGACCTTGTGGACCCTGCGGACCGGCTGGCCCTTGAGGACCTGCCGCGCCCGGCGCACCGGTGCTCCCGTTGGTGCCGTTCGTTCCAGCGGGCCCCTGCGGACCGACGAGGCCTTGAGCACCCTGCGGCCCCTGTTGCCCGTTGCAGAGCGCGGCGGTACCGGCGTCGGGCAGCGTCACCAACAAGCCACCCGTCACGCACTGCGGACTCAACGGCGGGAGCGTCGTGACTGACACGCCTGATCCACCCGGCCCTTGAACTCCGGGGACACCCTGTGGGCCGATGGCACCCTGCGCGCCGGCGGGTCCTTGAGTGCCTGCGGGGCCCGCGACACCTTGAGGGCCTTGCGCACCGGCGACACCTTGCGGTCCGACGTTTCCGGGAAGGCCTTGAGGACCGACCGGGCCAGCAGGACCAGCAACGCCAGCAGGACCGACGGCACCAGCAGGACCCATCGGGCCCGGCGCGCCGTTGCAGACATTCGCGATGCCGCCGTCAGCCAGCTGCGTGACGCGCACGCCACCGTACAGACAAGGCGTGCCGCCGGCGGGCAGCGGCGTCACCAGCACTGACGCTCCCGACGGGCCGGTGACGACGCCACCGTCGAGCACGAGCACCTGCCCTGCCGGGCCCTGAAGCCCGGGAGCACCTTGTGGACCCTGAGGACCTGCAGCGCCTGGCATTCCCGGAGCACCCATCGCACCGGCTGGTCCTTGAGCGCCCGCGAGTCCAGCGGTGCCTGCAGCGCCCTGAGGACCCGTCGCGCCCGGGTCTCCCTTGTCGCCCTTCTCACCCATCGCGCCAGGCACGCCGGTGGCTCCCGGAGGTCCTGCGGGGCCCGGGTCTCCCTGAGGGCCGGTGGCGGGTTGCGAACACGACACCAACCACGTCACCGCGCCCAGCATCACCACTCGTTTCATGGAGCCATAAACCCCTAACGGGGCTCGCCTGGGCAAGAAACAACTGATCCACTCACCCCAGCGTGGTGACCCGGCAGGCCGCGTGGCCCATCACCACGTCACCATCGACGGTGCTGGTGGCGACGGGCTCCCAGCCCCGGGCCAGGCGCGCTTCGAGGAGCTCATCTGCCGTCGGCTGATGGTCCCACACGGAGACCCCGTTCATGCCGCCCAGTCACGTGGTGTCGAAGACGAGGAACTGGCCCTGATGCCACTGCATGACGACGTCGTGCGAGAACTCGTCTTGCACCACCACCGCGGCGACGGGCGCAGGCGGCTGCTGCGCGAAGCTCCAGCGAACGACCTCTTGCAGGGAGCCCAGCGGGAGCACCTCGCGCTCGAGCAACACCTTCTTCTCGGGGCTGAGCGCGCCGCGAACCACGAGCCACATGGCCGAAGTGTATGCCTGGCCCGACCCGAACGCGCTGGCGACGTGTCATTCGTCGCGCAGGCGCACCGGAGCAGGTACAGTGCGCAGCCGCCTCGCCCGCATGTCTGACTCGATTCCCAGCTCCACCGCAGTGCTCCTCGGCGCCCAGCGCTTCGAGCCCACGCTCTCGGCCGCCGTCAAAGAGGCCGGCGTGAAGGGCAACATCGCCATCGTCACGGCCGGTTGGCAGGAGCGCGAAGAAGAAGACGAAGAGCTCTCGCGCGACCTCTCGGGCCGCACCGTCAACCTGAACCTCTACAAACGCGGCGAGCAGCTCTTCCGCGAAGACCGTGAGTTCGCCCGGGCCCACAAGGAGCGCCAGAACGTCTTGCGCTCGCTCCAGGACGTCTACCGCCTGCGGCTGGACCACGCGCTCGAAGCCGAACGCGAAGTGCGTGAGTCGAAGCAGCCCGAGGGCATTCGTGACGAGGTGGAGCAGGCCTGCATCGACGCCATTCGTGACCTCGACGCGTGGCACCTCTACCAGTGCGCGCGGGTGCGGGCCGAGTTCAACGAGAAGTGGAAGCCGCTCCATCGGCCGGCCATCGCGCGCCACCGCGGAGACCTCATCGAGGCGCTCTCTGACTGTGGCGCCGTCGCCATCGCGGGCGGCCACGTGGCGGTGCTGGTGAACCGGCTGCTCCTCTTCGGGCTCGAGACGCTCATCGGCGCGCGCACGCTGTTCGCCTGGTCGGCGGGCGCGATGGCGGTCAGTCAGCGCGTGGTGCTCTTCCACGACGACCCACCGCAGGGCCGCGGCGCGAGCGAGGTGCTCGACGCGGGCCTCGGCCTGGTGCCCAACCTCGTCGTCTTCCCCGAGCCCGAGCGGCGCCTGAAGCTCGACGACCTGCCGAGCGTGCACCTCACGGCGCGCCGGTTCGCGCCCTCACGCTGCATCGCCTTCCCCGCGCGCTCGTCGGTCGTCATCCAGAACGGCCGCGTGGTGCGCACCAATGGCGTGGTGAACTTGTCGTCGACTCCGTCGGCGTCGAGCCTGCACGCAGGAGATTCGTTGCCGCAATGACGCAGCCGCGCGCCATCGATGAGCTGATCAGCAGCTGGGGCGACTCCAGCAAGGTGCGCGCGTTCCTGAACGGGCACTCCTTCCCGCTGGTCGAAGACTCACACGTCACCTTCGTCTTCGTGGGCGCGGCCGAGGCCGTCAACGTGCGCCACTGGGTGTACGGCCTCGAGTCGTCGACGACGCTCGCGCGCGCTCCAAACACAGACATCTGGCACCTGACGCTCGAGATTCCAGCCAACTCGCGCGTCGAATATAAATACGAGGTGCACCGCGATGGGCGGGGCGAGTGGCTGGAAGACCCGCTCAACCCCAACCGCGCACGAGACCCGTTCGGCGCCAACTCGGTGCTCCAGAGCGCCGGCTACGTCAGCCCCGAGTGGACGCAGGCCGACTCGGTCACCCGGCCGGGCATCATCGAGCGCATCCGCGTGCCCAGCCGCGTGTTCGGCCAGCGGGCAGTGCAGGTGTACCTGCCGGCGCGGTACCGCAAGACGCGGCGCTACCCGCTGCTGGTGGTGCACGACGGCAGCGACTACCTCAACTACACGGGCATGAAGACGGTGCTCGACAACCTCATCCACCGCCTCGAAATCCCCGAGGTGGTGGTGGCCTTCAGCGACTCGCCCGACCGCCTGCGCGAGTACGCGGCCGACGAGAGCCACGCCGCGTACCTCACCAACGACCTGCTGCCGTACATGACGGCGAAGTTCCCGCTCATCGACGAGCCGCGCGCACGGTGCCTCATCGGCGCGAGCTTCGGCGCGGTCGCTTCGTTCTCCACCGCGTGCCGTCACCCGGGCGTGTGGGGGCGGTTGCTGCTCCAGTCGGGCAGCTTCGCTTTCACCGACATCGGCCGGCGCAACCGCCGCGGCCCGCTGTTCGACCGCATCGTCGAGTTCGTCAACGCGTACCGTGAGAAGCCGCTCGCCATGAGCCAACGCGTCTTCATCAGCTGCGGCGTCTACGAGTCGCTCATCTACGAGAACCGCTCGCTGGTGCCGCTGCTCGACTCCACCGGCATGCAGGTGCGCTTCGTCGAGGCCCGCGACGGCCACAACTGGCAGAACTGGCGAGACCGGCTGCGGGAAGGGCTCTCGTGGCTGTTCCCCGGTCCTTTGATGTTCGTCTACGAATGAGGAGTCTCTCGTGGCTGAGTTGACCCGACGTATCGGTCTGTCGCTGGGCGCCGACCTGTGTTGGCCGTTGTGTTTCGAACACCTCGTCAAGCGCCTCGACCTGCGCGTCCCGTGGAAGGGCGACACGCTGCGCTTCGAGGTGGAGCGCGTCACCATCGAGCCCTTCGACCTGCGTCAGCCCGTCAAATACGACGTGGTGGTCGACCGCCTCACGCACTGGCTGAACACCAGCCGCGAGTGGATCAAGAAGGGCATCTTGATGGACGGGTTGTACGTCTTCAACAACCCGTGGAGCGTGCAGTCGAACGAGAAGCACACCAGCTACGCGGCGATGATGAAGCTGGGCATGCCGATTCCCGAGACGTGGATGTTGCCTGCCAAGAAGTACGCGGCAGACAAGGTCGACGCGAAGGTGACGCTCAAGCGGTACGGCAAGCTCTTCGACCTCGCGAAGGTGGGCGAGCGCCTCGGCTTCCCCTTCTTCCTGAAGCCCTATGACGGCGGCGGCTGGCGGGCCGTGACGCGGGTGAAGAACGCGAAAGACGCGTGGGCGGCCTACGACGAGAGCGGCGAAGCGGTGATGCACGCGCAGGCCTCGGTCGAGGGCTACGACGCGTTCGTCCGCACCATCGGCTTCGGGCCCCAGACGCGCCAGGTGTCGTACGCGCCCGACGCGCCGCTGCACGACCGCTACACCCAGAAGGTCGACTTCCTCTCGAAGGCCGACGCCGACCACCTGCGCAAGGTGACGCTCACCATCAACGCGTTCTTTGGCTGGGACTTCAACTCGTGTGAGTCATTGAGGAAGAACGGCGTCTGGCACCCCATCGACTTCGCCAACCCGTGCCCCGACTCGCAGGTGACGTCGCTGCACTTCCACTTCCCGTGGATGGTGAAGGCCTACCTGCGGTGGACGCTCTTCAACGCCGCGACGAAGCGGCCGATGCGCAAGACGCTCGACTGGGAGCCCTTCTACCAGGTGGCCGCGCTCGACCTGCCGTACGCCGAGAAGCTCGACCGCTACGCCGCCATCGCCGACCAGCGCTTCGAGACGGCGCGCTTCGAGGAGTTCTGCGGCACGCACCTCAAGCACCTCGACGCCGAGGCCTACGAGTTCTTCGCGACGCCCGAAGCGAAAGAGGCGGTGCGCCAGAAGGTGGCGGCGCTCTTCCCCGCGCACGAGGTCGAGAAGTTCACCGAGTTGTTCTGGCAGCGCATTCAGTCGTGGCGCGCCGCTGGTTGTCCGTGACGCCTCACCAGGAGCTCCCGTGTTCTTGAAGTCCCGCTGGTACTCCCAACGCCTCGGGCAAGAGGCGACGCTGGCTCGCTGGGGCACCTTCGGCCAACCGGTGCTCATCCTCCCCACGGCGGGCGGAGACGCGGAAGAAATCGAGCGCTTCCAGATGATGCGGGTGCTCGACCCGTTGCTCAAAGCCGGCCGCATCAAGGTGTACTCGTGTGACAGCGTCGGCGGGCGCGTGTGGTTCAACAAGGTGGGCAGCCCCGCCTACCGCATGAAGATGCAGGACCAGTTTCACCAGTACCTTCGTGAAGAGGTCGTGCCTGCGATTCGTACCGACTGCCAGAGCGCAGACATTCCCATCTGGACGACGGGCGCCAGCATCGGCGCTTTTCATGCGGCGGCGCTCGTGTGCCGCTATCCAGACGTCTTCACGCGCGCGCTGCCGATGAGCGGCACCTTCAACTTGATGCGCTTCATCGAGGCCGACCACCCGACCGACGACTTCCGGCGCGCGTCTCCGCTGTACTTCGTGCCGCACCTCTCGGGCCGGCACCTCGAGCTGTTGCGCACCCGTTACATCCACATCGTGACGGGCGAAGGAAAGTGGGAGTCGCTCAAAGAAAGCTGGGGCCTGGGCAACGTGCTCGGGAGCAAGCAGATCCCCAACT
The DNA here is from genome assembly GCA_030681895.1 of Myxococcales bacterium. GTDB lineage: Bacteria > Myxococcota > Myxococcia > Myxococcales > Myxococcaceae > Xiheimicrobium. Next base: position 21,444 of record JAUXRI010000159.1, read on the forward strand.
ACGTCGACTCGTGGGGCCCGAAGTGGGACCACGACTGGGTGACGTGGCGTGCGATGCTGCCGAAGTACCTCGATGAGTGGACGACGCCGAAGCACGCCTGACTGACGACGCACGCATCACGAAGAGGGAGCCGCTTTCCATGGCCGAGCTGGAGACGACGCAGCGCCACAAAGAAGTCGATGGCGAGCTGAACGGTGAGTCGCGCCGCGAGTACATGCAGATGTTGTTGTCCGAGCTGCGCGCCCTCGAGCGCATGGTGAAGGGCGGCGCGTTCGAGCGTGGCGTCTCGCGTATCGGCGCCGAGCAGGAGCTCTTCCTCGTCGACTCGGCCCTGCAGCCGACCGGCGCCGCGATGCCGCTGCTCGAGAAGCTGAAAGACCCGACGCGGTACACCACCGAGCTCGGCGCCTTCAACCTCGAGATGAACGCCTCGTCGCAGCCCTTCGAAGGTGACGGCCTCGCGAAGCTCGAGGCCGAGCTGCACCTCTTGTACGGCCGCGTTCGTGAGCAGGGCGCGACGATGGGCGTGACGCCGGTGCTGGCCGGCATTCTGCCCACCATTCAGAAGACCGACCTGGGCCTCGAGAACATGGTGCCCAAGCCGCGGTACCAGGCGCTCAACCGCGCCATGCAGCGCGCGCGCGGCGAACACTTCGACTTCTCGATTCGTGGCATCGACGAGCTGGTGGTGAAGCACGACTCGGTGATGGTCGAGGCCACCTGCGCCAGCTTCCAGGTGCACCTGCAGCTGACCGAGCCCGAGCGCTTCGCGCAGATGTACAACCTGGCGCAGCTGCTGACGGCGCCGGTGCTGGCGGTGGGCACCAACTCTCCGCTGCTGTTTGGCAGAAGGCTCTGGAGCGAGACGCGCATCGCCGTCTTCGAGCAGAGCTGCGACATCCGCACGCCGGGCCTGCACCTGCGCGACTCCATCGGCCGCGTGTCGTTCGGCCGCAACTGGCTGCAGGGCAGCGTCGTCGACCTCTTCAAGGAGAACGTCTCGCGGTTCCGCCCGCTGGTGGGCACGCCGCGCGAAGACGCCGACGGCCTCGAGGCGCTCGAGAAGGGCCTGGTGCCGTCGATGAAGGCGCTGCGCCTGCACTCGGGCACCGTCTACCGGTGGAACCGCCCCTGCTACGGCATCTCGGACAACGGCAAGCCGCACCTGCGCATCGAGCTGCGGTGCCTGCCGTCGGGACCCACCATCGCCGACGAGGTGGCCAACGGCGCCTTCTGGCTCGGCCTGATGAACGAGCTCGGCGCCACCATCGACGACGTGGCGGACCGGCTCGAGTTCGACCACGCGCGCTCCAACCTCTACGCGGCAGCGCGTGATGGCCTGCGCGCCCGTTTCACCTGGCTCGACGGCGAAGAGGTGTTGGCGCAGCCCTTCATCCTCGACCGGCTGCTGCCGCTCGCGAAGGCAGGCCTCGAGCGCGCAAAGGTGAACGCGCCCGACATCGCCCGCTACATGGCCATCATCGAGAAGCGCACCCGCAGCCTGCACACCGGCTCGTCGTGGCAAATCAACTCACTCATCGGCATGAAAGGCCGCGGAACTCCTGGCGCTCGTGCGACGGCGCTGGTCGCCGGCATGGTGGCGAGGCAGAAGAGCGACTCCGTCGTCGCCGATTGGGAGCTCGCCACCTTGAGTGAAAAAGACGCAGCCAGCACCGACTTCCAGAAGGTGTCGCAGTTGATGGTGAGCGACATCTACAGCGTCAGCCCTGACGACCCGGTCGAGCTGGTGAGCGAGCTGATGGCGTGGGAGCGCGTGCGCTACGTGCCGGTGGAAGACGAGAAGGGCCGCCTCATCGGCCTCGTGTCGACCCGCGGCGTGATGCGGCACCTCACCGACGTCGCGCGCGGCGCCTCGGAGCGTGGCGGCGCCGTCTCGTCCATCATGAAGACCGACCTCATCACCGTGACGCCCGACACCGCCACCACCGCCGCCGTCGCGTTGATGAAGCGGCACAAGGTGGGCGCGCTGCCCGTCGTCGTCGAAGGCCACCTGGTGGCGATGTTGACGGAGAACGAGTTCGTCGACGCAGCGACGCGGGTGTTGGGCGCGCAGGCTCCGGAGCAGGCGAAGGCCGAAGACGTCCCCTGAGTTTGGCGATTCGCGGCAAAGCAACGACATCGGCAGCCTGAGGCCTTCCACGGCCAGCGGCACGCGTCCGATGATGAGGCGCCGACTGGAACTCGACCCGAGATGGCTGGGCGCGCAGACGCCGACCTGCGAGCGACGACGTCGTCAGCCTGAGACTTCCACGGCCAGCGCCACACGTCCGATGATGGGGCGCCGACTGGAGCTCGACCCGTTGAACGAGAAGATCACCTCAGGCCTCGTGCGTGTGCTCACCGCGAGCCTGCTGCTCCTCACCGTCGGGTGTGCCCCATCACGCGTGTCGCGGCTGCCGCCAACGTTCCACTGGGGCGTCGCGACGTCGGGGTTTCAGAGCGAGGGCTTCTTCCCCGACAGCAACTGGACTCGCTACGCCGCGCGCCACGAGCCGTACCGGAACAGCGTCGACTTCTTCCATCGGTTCCGTGACGACATCGCGCTCGCGGCGGGCACGGGCGTCGACACCTTCCGTTTCTCCATCGAGTGGGCGCGCGTGATGCCGAAGCGCGGCGTCGTCGACGAGGCGGCGCTGCGTCACTACGACGAGGTCTTCGAAGCGCTGGAGCAGCATCACCTGACGCCGATGGTGACGCTGTTGCACTTCGTGGTGCCTGGCTGGGTCGCCGACGAAGGTGGGCTCGAGCGCGATTCCATCGTCGAGGCCTACGTCGACTTCGTGAAGGTCGTCGCGCAGCGCTACCGCGGCCGACACGCCTGGTGGGTGCCGCTTAACGAGGCGTCGGTGTTTCTGACCTTCGAGCGAAGACACGGCGCGTGTCGCGACGAAGAAGTCGAACGCGCGAAGGACCGGCTCGTCGCGATGCACATCAAGGCGTACGAGGTGCTGCACGCCGTCGACCCCGGCGCGCCCGTCGCCAGCAACGTGGTGTGGGAGCCCTTCCCCGCCAGCCTCGTCGACGACTGGCTCTTCGACCGAATCCGCCAGCACCTCGATTTCATCGCCATCGACTACTACTACTCCATCGCGTTCGACCTCTCGGTCGTGCACGCCGGGCGCGGGCAGTACTGGAAGGTGAACTTCACACCGTCGGCGATGCTCACCGCGCTGCGCGACTACCACCGGCGCGCGCCGAACCTGCCGGTGTACGTGGTGGAGAACGGCATGGCGACCGACGACGGGAATCCGCGCCGCGACGGGTACACGCGCAGCCAGCACCTGATGGACCACGTGCACTTCGTGCAGCGCGCGCGCGACGAGGGCATCGACGTCGTCGGCTTCAATGTCTGGTCGCTCACCGACAACTACGAGTGGGGCGACTACCGCAACCGCTTCGGGCTCTACACCGTCGACGTCGCAACCGACCCGACGCTGCGGCGGAAAGAGACCGACGCGGTCGAGACGCTCCGGCGCCTGGTGAAGGAGCGCGGCGCACCTGAGACGTATGTGCCCGTGAAGCGCTGACGCACCCTGGAGCCCTCAGCAGTACGCGCCGTGCAACAACACGGGCTCGTCCGACGACGAGAGCTTCGCGACGAGCTCGTCGTCGAGGTGTTTGCCGACGTACGTGTCTTCGGAGCTGGTGGTGACGAGTTGCTCGTCGCCGAGGCTGAGGGTCGCGCACGCCCAGCCGGCGGGCACGAGGAAGAGCCCTTCGCCGGGCCCTGCGCCGTCCTCCTCTTCGTCGTCAGGCGACCGCGAGAAGCCGTGCTTCGTGTCGAGCTCCTGCCAGAACGCGGCAGGAATCGACGCGAGGCTCAACGTCTGGAGCCGCGACACCTCGATGCGCTGCGCGGGCATGCCGTCCTCCGAGGCGCTGACGAGGAGCCCCGCGTAGAACGTCTCGTGGGCTTCGTCCTCATCCCCCAGGTCGGACGGGCCGGGGTTGACGACGACGAGCGGCAACCCGGTCTTCTGGCGCCACTGGGCGGCCGTCGTCTGCGCCGCGCGCACCTCGGCGACCGACTTCGACTGCCCAAACCGGCGGCCGATGACGAGGGCGCCGAGCTGGCCTTCGTCGCAGTGCTCGAGCGGCGAGAGGCCGGCGTCGATTTGTCTGCTGAGGAACTCGACGACCGAGTCGGCGAGCTTCACGACGCCGTCGGCCCCGAGCTCGTATACGGCCGCCTGGGGCGTCGCCGGTGAGAGCAGCAGCAGCTCGTTCTTCGGTGGGCGAAGGCACGCGACGAAGCCCGCAGCGAGAATCGCGCGCTGGTCGTCCGGGCCGGTGAAGCCCTGCGCGAGCATGGCCGCGGGCGGGAGCAGGCCGGGCAGAATGACGGCGCCCTCCAGCTCCTCTTCCTGCACCATGCACGTCAGGGCGTGCAGCCAGCTGTTGCGGAGCTTCTTGAGCTTCAGCAGCCGGTGGGTGCTGAACGCCGTGAGCCGGTGCTTGAGCTGACTGAGCGGGCCGCCGGGCGCTTCGCCCTCATCCTCCGCGTTCCACTCCGCGCCAATGGCCTGGGCGAGACGCGCAATCTGGGTGTCGATGGGTGTCATGCCGACCCTGACCCGTCAGCGGCGCGGCGTGCGCAAAGGAAGACCGCGCCGTCCGAGGGCAGCGGCACGTCACGGCGCGGTCGCGACGGGCGCCACGTCACGCACCCGGCCACGCGCCCACGCGAGCGCTTCCTCCCGGGTGGCGCACACCACGTACGGCACGCCCAGCCCCGTCACCAACAGGATGGTCATCGTGACGAAGCGCAGCAGCGGCGACGACAACACGTACACGACGCCCAGACACTTCTGGTTGACGAGGGCGCGATGCTGCCGCTGCCAGGCCGTGATGCGGGCCCGCATGTACGCCGACACGCTGCCGATGCGAGATGCGTCCATGATGGCGACGTACTCGCCATGGTTCTCCATCAGCGCCGACGCCTCACGCAGGTAGTCGTCGAGCTGCCGGTCCGACAGGCTTCCTTCGACCGCGTGCACGGCGATGGGCCACTGCGAGGTGTCGATGGTCCACGTACTCATGGGGCTCGGGCGTGACGAAGAGCGTCAGGCGAGAGGTAATCGAACGACGCACGTCGTGCCACCCCCAGTGGCGGCTTCGAAGAAGACTTCTCCTCGATGTTGCTCGACGACTTTTTGAACGATGGCGAGGCCGAGGCCATGCCCGCGCGCCCTCGTGGTGACGAAGGGCTCGAAGATGCGCTGCTGCACCGCGGTCGGCAGGCCCGGCCCGAAGTCACGAATCGACACGCGCGCCCAGGCCTGGCCGTCGCCGGGCTCCGTCGACAGGCGCACCTCGAGCGCGCCGGCACCCTTCATGGCCTGCACGGCGTTGCGGAAGAGGTTGGTGAAGGCGAGCTCGAGCTGCACCTGGTCGAGCGGCACGGGCGGCACCGAGCCTTCGACGGATGAGCGCACGCGCTCGCCGGCGTTCTCGGCCCAGAGCGTCTGCTGCAAGGCACGCTCGACGAGCGGCGCGAGCGCCTGAGGACTCAGGGTGAGCGACACCGGCCGCACGAAGTCGAGCAGGTTCGCCACCAGCAGGTCGAGGCGGCGCGTCTCGTCGGCGATGATCTGCCACAGCTCGCGCTCCTCGGTGCGCGACATCATGCCGCGCTGGAGCAACGACACGACGTTCGCGATGCTCCCGAGCGGGTTGCGCACCTCGTGCGCCACCACGGCGGCCATCTCACCGACCGCGGCGAGCTGCTTCTTGCGCACCAACGCCTCTTGCGTCGTCGAGAGCTCGTCGAGCGACTGGCGCAGCGCTGCTTCGGACTGCTTGAGCGGCGTGATGTCGATGTCGACGCCCAGCACACCCACCACGGCGCCACCGTCGAGCAGCGGCGACAGGGCCCGCGTGAAGAAGGTGAGGCCGCCATCGCGCAGCGCCGTGACCTCTTCGCGAACCGTCTCGCCGCCCTTCGCGCGCGTGAAGCCGCTCTGGAGCGCCGCGCGCGCGTCGTCGGACACTTCGAGCTCGGCGATGGTCTTGCCGAGGGCGACCCCGAGGCGCTTCACCGAGGCGGGGTTCTGCAGCAGGTAGCGGCCCTCGCGGTCCTGAATCCAGAAGTCGAAGGGCAGCGTCTCGCCGAGCGTCACCAGCCACGACTCGAGCTCCCGCCACTGCCGCGCGTCGTGACGGGCCGCGGTGACATCGTGCAGGGCGAGCACCACCTGGCCGCTTCCCATGAGGAGGCACGTGCCGCTGACGGTCAGGTGGCTCCCGCCGATGACGAGGCCGACCTGAAAGGCCCGCGGTCGCGGCGTCGCGTAGGTGACGAGGTCGAGGAAGAGGCCCCGGTCGAGCGGGTCGAGGCTGTCGACGAGCGGCACCGAGAGGTCGAGGCCCGAGAGCCATGCTGGGCCGGCGCCTTCGAGACGCGCGAGGCCTGACGGACGCTCCACGAGCAACACCGCCGTCGAGAGCCCTTCGAACAACGCTTGAAGCTCGACCGCTGACGGCGACACCGGGCGGAGTATCGACTGGCCTCTGGGCGCCGAGAAGCCCTCATTCCTCACGGACTCACCCCAACGGCTCGGCGCTCACTCGCTGGCGGCGGCGGCTCAGCGCGAGCATCATGAGGGTGGCCGCGAACAGAGGCGCGCTCCCAGCCGCGCTGCTGCAGCCGACGGTGCCCACCAGCAGTCCACCGTCTTCTCTCCTCGCGATGATCACCTCGATGGCCGGGGTGCGCGCCGTGGAGCCCGCCGCGTCCGACGCGATGGCCTCGAGCGTGTGCGGGCCCAGCGGGAGCGTTTCCGACTGGAGCACGAAGGCGAACGGCGCGCTGGTGACGACGCCGAGCTGCGCTCCGTCGAGGAGCCAGGCGACCTCGGTGACGGCGATGTTGTCGCTCGCCACCACCTGGAGCTTCACGTTCCCCTTGAGCACCGCGCCATCCCCGAGGCCGCGGAAGGCGATGGACGGAGGCGTCGTGTCCACCACGTCGTCACCCACCGTCACCGCCGCCATGCCTCGAAGCGCGCCAGCGTTGGCGGTGACCGTGAAGGGCCCACCCGCGGTGCCACGCGCCGTGAAGAGCCCGCCGTCGTCGATGGTGCCGCCGCCGCTGAGGCTCCACATCACGGCCGGTGCCATCGCGTGCGGGTCGCCGAACTGGTCGGTCGCCAGCGCGCTGAAGCGCTGCGTCGCGTCCGGAGCCACGCCAAGCTGTGACGGCATCACCGACAGCGCGCTGAGGCTCTGCGCCACCGTCACCTCGACCGTCGCGGTGGTCGTCATGCCGGCGACGCTCGTGAGGGTGGCCGTCAGCGTGTACGCGCCTGCCTTCGAGAACGTGGCCGTCGTGTTCTTCGCGGCGTTCGAGTCGTTCTCGGCGAAAGAGACGGGCGCAGGGCCTGCTGCCGTCCACTCGTACTGCACCGTCGCCTCGCCGCTCTCGGCGCTGCCCAGCACGCGCAGCACGGTGGACTTGCCCATCACGCTCGGCGGGAAGGCCGAGGGCATCGACACCAGCGTGGGCGCTCCGCCGCTGGCAACGCTCACCGTCGCCGTGCCGGTCTGCCCAGCGCCGGTCGCGGTGATGGTGAACGGGCCACCCGCGACGTTCGACGCGCGGAACAGGCCTGCCGACGTGATGGTCCCCGCCGAGCCGGGAGCGGCCCACGAAACAGAGGGCGCAGGCGTGATGGGCGTGCCGAACTGGTCCTCGGCCTCGACGGTGAACTGTTGGGTGCCGGTGAGCGGAATGACGGCAGTGGCCGGAGACACCGCCAGGTTCTGCAGCCGCGCGTCCACCATGACGGTGACGGCGCTGGTGACGGTAAGGCCCGCGGCGTCGCGAATGGTGACGGTGACGGGCACGCTGCCCGCGGCGGTGAAGGTGGCCACCGTGCGCTTCGCCGCGTTGCTGCCGTTGACGCTGAACGAGACCCCGGCTCCCGCGGCCCAGGTGTACCGGAGCGCGGCCTCTCCGCCGTCGTCCGCGCCCAGCACCGTGAGGGTGGTGGAGGTCGTCGTCACTGGAGAGCCCGAGGCCGCAGCGGCCGTCGCGACCGTCGGCGGCGTACCGACCGAGACCGTCACCTGCGCGGTGCCCATGCGCCCCGACGACGCCGCGGTGACGGTGAACGGCCCGCCCGCGGTGGCCGGCGCGGTGAAGAGGCCGGTGGTGGCGTTGATGGTGCCGCCGGTGGCGCTCCAGGCGAACGTGGGGCCCGGCGTCATCGGCAGGCCGAACTGGTCGGTGCCCGCGGCGGTGAACTGCTGCGTGCGGCCCGTCGCGAGCCCCACCATCGACGGCGAGACCGCGACCGTCACCACCTGCGGCGCGACCGTCACGTTGACGGTGCTGACCGCGAGCAGGCCGGCTGCGTCGCGAACGGTGACGGAGAAGACGTAGTCGCCAGCGCGGGTGAAGGTGGCCGAGGTGTTCTTCGCGGCGTTGGTGCCGTTGACCGAGAAGCTGACCGGCGCTGGAGCGGTGGTGGTGGCCCAGGTGTACGTGAGGGCGGCTTCACCAGCGTCGTCGGTCGCGCCGACTGACAGCGCGCGCGTGGTGGGGCTGGTGGCGGCGGCGCCAGCGGCGATGGACACCGTCGGCGGCTGGTTCACCACCATCACGGTGACGGCCTTCGTCACGTACGCGCTGCGGTCGCCCGCGTTCCCGCTGCCGTTGCACGAGTTGCCCGCGCCGAAGAGGGTGAAGCTGCCTGCCGTCGTCGGCGCGGTGACGGTGAAGTTCCAGGTCACGCTGCCTCCGCCGAACGCGAGCGGTGAGGCGTGCCGCAGCTCGCCCGATTCTTTGGCCGAGCCCGCGCCGGCGTTGAGCACGGCGGCGGTTCCGCTCACCGCGACGTTCATTCCGCCGCGAACGCCGGGGCCTCCGGTGATGGTCAACGAGAAGCTGCCCGTCTGGCCGGCGTTCAGCGTGGCAGGGCCGGTGAGCGTGACGGTGGGCGCGGCGCCAGCGCCGGCGAGGTGGCAGCCCGAGCACAGCTGCGTCGAGACTTTTCCCGAGAAGCCCACCACGCCGCCGCCGTACGCGAAGGCCGTCAGGGGGAGAGCCAGCACGGCAAGCAGGGCGATGGCCGATGAGGGTCGAAGGCTCATGGGGAACGGGACAGAGCAGGAGCGGTGCCAGCCGTTTTCGGCTCCCATCTCGTCGGACTTTCAAGGCTTCTTCGCGAGCCGCTGCAGCAGTGCGACGCGCGGGGGTGAAACCTGGCCAGTGCGCTGTCCTCTGGGAGGAGACCTCACCCCGGGCCTTCAGCACGCCAGCGGCTCGCGCCTGCAGCCGAAGCTGCGACTTCTCTGACTCTCTTGATAGCGTGTCGTGGTGATCAGGCTCGTGATCGCGCATTCGTCCGGAAAGAAGACGACGTTCACGACCGAGGCGTTGGTGACATCGGTCGGCAGCAACCCGTTCTGCGAGGCGCTGATCGAGGATCCCTCGGTGGCCGCGAGACAGTGCACCCTCACGCGGCACCTTGATGGTCGGGTGTTCCTCGAGGCGCGGGCGCCAGGCTTGCGAATGGACGGCCAGTCAGTGGCAGAGGGACAAGCCGTGCTCCTGCACCAGGGGAGCACGCTCTCGTTCGGCGCGTCCGAAGCCGTCGTCGAGTTCGAGGCCGTGTCGAGGAAGGGCTCGAGCACGTACGTCATTCAGCTCGCGGTCGGGGAGTTCGGGGGCATTGCGACGCTGAGCCCTCGCACGGCTCAGTGAAGCAGGCTCGTGTCGCCGGGGCTGCACCGTCGTGGGGCGCACACCGCGAGCGCGATGATGGCCGTCGGAGACCACGTGCCGGGAGCGGGTCTGCGCGTCTCCGCCACCAGATTCGCGCGACGGCGAAGTCCGCCGCGCCTCAGGGCAGCACGAGCGCCGAGTGCGGGTTGACGCCGAACGGGTTGTTCGCGGCCTTCGACGTCGCGGCCAGGTACGACCAGAAGCCCGCGGCGCTGTACGCCTGACCTGCGGCGTTCTGCGTCGGCATGCCGACGTTCGCGGCCACCTTGCCCGAGACGCCCAGCTTCACCTTGCTGCCCCACACCGTGGTGCCGATGCAGCGCGCGTGGTCCGAGCCGGGCAGGCTGCGCGCGAAGTCACCGAAGACGGCCACGGTGATGTTGCGGTTCGCCTGCGCCATCATGCGCTGGGTGAAGGTGCGAAGGCCGGGCAGAATCACGCCCTCCATGCGCTGGCGCACGATGACGCCGGTGCGGTCGCCGTGGGTGTCCCAGCCCGCGTTCGAGGTGGCGCAGATGACGTTCGCGCCTGCCAGCGTCATCAACTCGGCCGCCATCATCTGCGACGCGAACGAGTTCACTGCGCGCGCCGTGGGGGCGAGGCCGTACGCCGTCGCGAGCGCGTTGGCGTCGAAGCCCGTCGTCGTCGGCCCCTGCAGCACCGCGATGGACGAGTCGTACGCGTTCTTCGCCGACGAGAGCGAGGTGTCGCTGTCGACGAGCTGCGCCTGCGACATCGCGCGCGCAGCGCCCAGGGCGGCCGCGGCCTTCGCGCGGTCGGGCACCATCGGGTCCGCCGCGCCGCCACCCAGCGCGTTGATGGTCGACGTCATGTCGGTGATGGTCTGCATCGACACGCCATTCTCAGCGGGCCGCGGCCCTTCGGGGAACGTGTTGCCGACGATGGCGCACTTGATGGCCGCCGAGCCGCCCATCGCGTTCGCCAGCATGAGCGCGTAGCTGCGGGTGCCGTTGGACCAGCTGGCCGTGCGGGCCGGCGCGTGGCTCGAGATGCCGTGGTTGAGGCCGATGGCCGCCATGTTCGAGCGCGCCGCCGCAGGGAGCGTGCCGTACGTCGAGCGGTCCACCACCAGGCCCGAGCCGAGGTTCATCGTGTTGGTGCCGGTGACGCCGAAGGTGCCCGCAGGCGCGAACGAGTCGGCGTTCGAGAACAACGCGTTGTACCCACCGCGCAGGAACACGAGCAGCACGGTCGACTTCTGGGCGGCCTGACCGAACGCGCTCTGGGCGAGGCCGAGCGGGCCCGCGAACGCCGCGGCGCCTGCGACTGAAGCGGCACCCTGGAGCAGTCTGCGTCTGGAAAAGTTCATTGTCGTTCTCCGTCCTTTTACTGCGCGAGGAAACCAGTCGAGGTGAGCACCGCGGCGCACGTGTAGGCCCAGCGGCGGCGCGGGTTGGTGTCGTTGTTCACCGCCGACGTCGCGAACGTCACGCACGCCGCCGTCTCGGCCGCCGTGGGAACGCGCGACCAGAACCGCCGCTGCAACGCCGCGCACTGGGTGTTCGCCGTCGCCGCCGTCGGGTTCGCCGCGAACTGTGCGCCCACGCTGGTGAAGGTGAGGCAGCCCTGAAACGAGCCCTGGAACGCCTGGTAGAGGCTGACGGCGCTGAGCTCCTGCTCGACGTCCCACCGCGCGCCGGGCTGGCTGAACGTCTGCCCCTTGTTCTGGATGAACGCCGGCGTCGACCCCAGCACCCGGTTGTACTCGGTGACGAGCATCGGGTACGGCTTCACGCGCAGGCGGTTCTTGCCGACGGCCTGGTCGAGGCGGTCACCGTCGAGGCTGCGGCCACCGAAGCCGCCGTAGAGCGCGCTCCCGTTGCAGCCCGTGGCGACGGCAACCGACGAGGAGTTGCTCGACTGCGCCGGCACCGTCACGGCCCGGCCGCTGTTGAAGTCGAGGCCCTGCACGCCGCCAGTGAAGGACACGGTGCCCGGCCCGGTGCCCGTCTCGGTGTAGAGCCAGGTGAACGTCTGCGTGGAGTTGCCGGCGATGGTCACCGGCGTCACCGTGCTGGCCGTCGAGACGACGACGCCGCCAGTCACCGTGGCCGTGGGAGGCGACGGAATCGCGATGACGTTGCGCGCCGCGGCCTGGCCTGAGTTGCGAACCGTCATCGAGAGCGCGAACCCGGCGCCGCGAGCGACGCTGGCCGGCACCGAGAAGGCGGTGATGGTGAGGGCCGCGGCGGTCTCGACGGTGGTGGAGCGCGACGTGACGACCGCCGAGGTGATGGCCTGGCCGCTGGCGACGTCGGTGCCGCTCGCGGTGGCGCTCAGCTGCAGCGTGCCGGGGCCGGTGCCGTTCTCGACGAGCGGGAAGGTGAAGGTGGCCGTCATGCCGGCGCTGATGGTGAGGGGCGCGGCCGCAGCGGGCGTGGCGTCGGCACCGCCAGTGGTGGCGACGGTGAGCGTGGGGACGACGCCGTTCACCGACGAGCCACCCGCGTTGCGCACGACGACGACGGCATCGAAGGTCTGGCCACGTGAGACACGCGCCGGCACCGTCACCGAGTCGATGCGCAGCGAGGGCGGCACGACGACGAGGGCGAGGTTCGACGAGGTGGGGTTCGCGGTGACGGCGGTGGTGCCAGGCATGCCGCGCGCTCCGGTCGTGAACGAGAGGCTGCCGGCGGCGGTGCCGGTCTCGGTGTAGCTCCAGGTGAAGGTCGCGCTCGCGCCGGCGGCGATGGTCTGCGCCGTCAGCGTGGTGGTGGAGCGCGCGCCAGCCCCGCCGGTCGCCACGAGGGTGGCCGGGGTCGGGTTGGGCAGCACGCCCGTCACCGCCGCGGTGCCGTTGTTCCGCACCACCATCGTCACGTCGAACGTCTGCCCGCGAGCGATGGGTGACGGAACCGTGAGCGAGGTGATGGCCAGTGACGAGGGCGCCATGACGGTCGCCGAGTCGGAGCTGGCCATCGGCGCGTCGAGCACCATGCCGGTCGCCGCGTCGGTGCCGCGCGCGCCGGCCGCGATGGACAGCGAGCCCGTGCCGCTCACGACGTACGGCCACGTGAAGGTGACGGTGCCGCCGCCGGGAATGTCAGCGGGGGCCGGCGCCGTCGTCGTGCTGGCGGCGGCGTTCCCGCTCACCGTCATCGAGGCGGGCAGCAGCGGGTTGGGCAGCACGCCCGTCGCCGTGGCGCCGCCGGTGTTCCGCACCACGAGGGTGGCGGTGAAGGTCTGGCCGCGCGACAGGTTCGACGGAATCGACATCGTCACCTCGAGCGCCGCCGGAGTCTCGATGGCGACGGGTGACGACTCGAGCGCCTCGGCCACCACGGGCGTCTGGCTGTTCCCGTCGAGGCCACGCGCGCCGCCAGTGAAGCTGACCACGCCACGGGTCTGCGCGCGGTACGTCCACGTGAAGGTCGTCGAGGCGCCCTTCTCGAGGTCTGCGGTGGTGGGCGTCGGGCCCGACACCAGCGTCGCCGTGCCTTGAGCGCTCAGCATCAGCGGCTCCGGCGTGACGTTCTTCGCGGGCGACTGGCCGACGTTGGCGACCGTCATGGTGACGGTGAAGTCGCTGCCGACGACGACGGTGGAGGGAACGACGAGCGACTCGACGCTGAGCATCGCCGCGCTCTGCACCATCACCGTCACCGACTGCGGCTCGGCGAGGACGTCGCGGTCGTGCACCTGGTCGATGCCGGCCGCGCCGACTTCGAAGGTGAGCGAGCCCGAGTCGGTCGCCGTGTAGATGAAGGTGAAGCGCTGGGTCTGCCCGCCCGCGATGTCGAGCGGGTTGGGCGCGGTGGTGATGACGGCGAGGCCGCTCCCGGTCTGCTTCGGCGTCATCGGCACCACGCTCGAGGCGGTCGACTCACCGCTGTTGTGCACCGTCACCTCGAGCAGAATGTCCTGCCCGACGCTGATCATCATCGGGCTGGCCGAGACGCTGAGCGAGAGCACCGCGGGCGTCAGCTTCGGCTCCTCCACGGGGTCCACCGGCATCGTCGGGTCGGTCGGGCCGGGCCCGGGCACCTCGGCGGCGCAGCCAACGAGCGTCAGGAACACCAGGAGCGTACGAGTCGTTTTCATGGGCGTCCTCTTCACTGGCAGAAGCCAGGATCCTTCGCGATGGCAGCAACGGCGGACTGGATGGTGGAGGTGGTGTCGAACGACGCCATGCACGCGTCGAAGACGGGGCCCTCACACTTGAACTCGGCGCGGGCGTAGAGGAACTCCATCGCCGTGCGGCAGACGTTGAACTTGAAGTCGGTCGAGTTGACCATCGCGGTCACGAACGCCTTGTCGTCCGAGAGCATCATCCCTCCGAGCACCGGCTGGGGGCCCTCACTCGGCGCGCGGAACGTCATGGTGGCGGCGTCGGTGCCGACGCGGCGCGAGAGAATCTTCGAGACGTAGTCGAGGCCGAAGGTGTTGTTGTAGTGACAGCCCGCGCAGGCGGCCTGCATGCGGCCCGCGGCGTTGACGCCGTTGGTGTTGACGGCCGCGACCAGCTTGAGGCCGAGGACGTTGTTCATCATGCGGTAGGCCGCGTTGATGCGGTACCCGTCGAGCTCGTTGCCCGCGTAGCGCACCATCCACGCGCGGCTGCGGAAGTAGCCCAGGCCGTTGGGGTCGGCAGCCACCACGGCGTCGGCGGTGGCCGTCGCGCCGGGGTTCACGCGGTACAGGCCGATGAACATGTCGCGCCACGGCCGGTTGTTCTGCAGCACGTACTTCGCGAGGGAGTAGCTCGCGTCTTCAGCGGGCGTCTCGCCCGGGTCGTCGTTGAGCTTCGCGTTGATGAAGCGCGAGAACTTCTCCTGGAAGACGGGCGTGGCGATCATCGCGTCGACGCTCGTCTGCGGGTTGGTCGCGCCGAGCAGCGCAGTCGTGGGCGTCTGGCCGAGCAGGCTGCCAGAGAGGCGCGTCGCACACCGCTCGCGCGCTTCGTTCTGCGCCGACGCGGTGCTCGCGACGAACACCGTCGCGGCGAGCACGAGAACGATTCGGTTGGAGAGTCTCAGGGCCATGCCGGTCCCTTGAGCACCGGGCGTGCCAGTCTCGTCTTCAGCAAACTCGGCGTGTTGACGAACGCGGAGAAGCGCCTCCGGGTGCCACTCCCAGCGGCGCGCTGCAGGCGAAAACGGGCTGTCTCCTCGGGGACAGCGGGGGTGCAGGCGCTCTGGAGTGATCTGAGGTGAACACGTGCCCTCTGGCAGAGGACACGCGCGCCCGGTGCCGCGAAAGCCCTGCGCCGCTCAGAGGTTCGGGTCGATGGTCTGCTTCAGCGACGGAGGGATTCTGAACCGCGCCTGCTTGCCGTCACGCTCCACCGTCACCACCATGCGCATCACCGCGAACCAGGCCGAGTCCATCAGCCGGCGCGCGACCTCGTTCGGGTCTCCTGCGGTGAGCCAGGTCTCGAGCTCGGCGACGATGTCGATGACGTGCTTCGTCCAGTCGGCCTGCGGCAGGCCCAGCAGGTCGGCGCAGTGGTCGCCGCTCAGCAGCCGCACCAGCGCGACCGGGAAGCCGTCGAGCTCGCTGCCGGGGAAGTACTGCTGCATGAGCTCGATGAGCGGCTTCATCAGCGCCTTGCCATCGTCCGACGCCCGCCACTGCCGGTCACGAATCGCCTCCATCAGCTCGTGCGCGTCGTCGAGGTCGTTGGGGATCAGCTCGGGCTCGAGGCCCAGGAAGTGGCCGACGACCTTCCACGCGTGCAGCCACGCCGTCTGCTCCTCGAGCGAGACCTGCACGCCGAGCTTCTCGAGCCCGTCGAGCACCACGATGGAGAACGTCATCAGCGTGCCGGCCAGGTCCTCCTGGTTGAGCGGCTCGCCGAGGAGCGCGGTGTCCCACGCGGGTTCGGCGCGCGTGCGGAGGTAGTGCCGAACGGTCGCGTGCATGAGGCGAACCTTCTGCACGGTGCGCGCGCCGCGGCCGTTGGGGCCGAAGGCACCTTCACTGACGGCGTCGAAGAGGAACTGGGCGGTCTCGAAGATGCGCTGCTTCGTGTGCTTCGTCATCGCCTGGGTGCTGGTGATGACGCGCGCGCCTTTCGCGGCGGCGTAGGCCTGCGGCAGTGACGAGCAGAACAGACACGTGGCCACCTGCCAGCCCGCACGCGTGAAGAGCCGCTGCGCCGTCTCGAGCTGCTTCGCGTCGGCCCATGGCGGGAGCGCGGTGTTCTCGAAGTACGCCTTCGCCTCCGCCGGAAGCCCGGGAGGCACCGGCTCGTCGGTCTTGAAGATGTTGAACATCAGCGCGTTCACTTCGGCGACCGAGTGCTTCGCGACGATGTCGGCGATGACCTGATCCGCCACCGGGTCCATGCGCAGGCGGGCGGCGTCGAGCTGGGCGTCGCTCCAGCGGGTGCGCGGCGTGACGGCGGTCGAGGGCTGCTGCTTCCACGCGAGGTATTTGCCCAGCGCCTCGGTCGGGTAGAAGCGCGCCGCCTCGGGGTAGACGTAGAACGTGTCGGGCGGCACGTTGGTGTGCAGATACTCGCCGTTGCTCCAGGTGCCGTCTGGCGCCTGATTCGAGAGCAGGTACTGCAGGCCACGCGTGACGGCGTCGCTGTCAGCTTCACCGACGTCGATGAGGGCCTGCACCACGAGCCCGGTGAGCGGCGCCATGCTGGGGCCCCGGCCGGCTTGCGCAATCGACACGTACGACTCGGTGCCCTCGCCCCAGCCACCGTCGGCGTTCTGCCGTCGCAGCAGGAAGTCGACGCCGCGCCGCACCCAGGGCTGCTTCAGGTCGACCTTCACCGCGGCCAGGCCCATCAACACGAAGGACGACGCCGAGAGGTAGTTCACCACCCAGCGGCCCCACCACGCGCCGTTGGTGGCCTGCTGCGCCTTGAGGAACTGAACGCCCTTCGCGACGGCGGGGTGCGACTCGGTGAGGCCGAGGTGGCCGAGGCCGTGGAGCACGCGGCTGGTGAGGTCCTCGGTCGACGGGTCTCCCATCGGCGGCGGCACGTCGACGACGCTCTCGAGCAGGTCGATGACGTTCGACATGTCGACGTGCGGGTTCTTCTCCATGATGGGGCCGGCGGCCTTGCCCGGCAGCCCCCACACGAAGGCCGACCACCCGCCATCGGGGTTCTGCATGCTGAAGACCCACTGCATGCCCAGCTGACTCGAGCGCTGCACCTTCGCGAACGTGTCTTGCGAGAGCATCGCGCCGTGCTTCGACGCCATCGCCATGCCGAACGACGTCAACACCACGCCCGCGTCGTCGGCGTCGGGCATGGTGTGGTTGGTGCGCTGAAACGCCCAGCCGCCCACCAGGACGGCGTCACGCTGGCGATTGTCGACCTTCGGCATCGGCCTGGTGAGCTGGGCCTTCGCCATCCACTCCAGGGCGCGCGTGAGGTCGACGTCGTTGGGCGGTACGCCGCCAGCGAGCAGCGCGCGCGTGTTGAAGGCGGTCGACCAGACCTCGGTGCCGAAGCCGTCGAAGCGCAGCCCGCGCTCGTCCTTCACCTTCTGCGAGTTCACCCACGCGAGCGCGCGAGACAACATCGAGCGCGACTCGGGCGAGCCGATGGCGTCGAGGCACGGCAACGCGAGCACGCTGATGACGGCCGAGTCGTTCCAGCTGCCGTCGTCGTTCTGGAACGTCTGGAGCACGTCGATGGCGCCGCGGCACTTGAGCCGGTCGACGAGCGACTTGCGCGTTCCATCAGGGCCGAAGTCGCCGCGGAGCTTCTTCACCAGCAGCTCGAACTCGAACGCCATCATGAAGACGCCAGAGTGGAAGCGCGTCTCGAGCACCTTGCGCACCGGGGGCACCAGCAAAGCGGCGGTCGACGGACACGGGAGTTGCTGCGGGTCGACGAGGCCAGCCATGCCGAGGAAGAGCGCCGACAGGTCGCCTTCGTTGATGCGGCTGAGCACCGCCGCCACGCCGCCGTTCGCGTCGACCCACTGCTTCGCCTTCGCTGCCGGGCCCGCCGCGCCGCACGCATGGAGCGCCGCCCACCCTGCCGCCGTCGTGCCGAGGTCTGCGTGCTTCGAGTACGCGTGAATCGCGAACGAGCCGTCGGGTCGCTGCTGGCTCGTCAACCACTTCGCGGCGGCGGCGGTGTCGGCCGCGTCGAGCGCGTTGAGGTAGCGCAGCACCGTCACCACCTGTGCCGTCACCCACGCGCCGACCTGGCCGGGGCAGTCCCACGAGCCATCGGGACGTTGCGAGCGCCACAACACGCGGTGCGCGCGATCGAGGCAGAACTGCACCTCCTCGAGGTTGACCTGAGTGCCTGTCACCATGCGCCTGCCCCCTCAGCGTGTTCTGCGCTCTCGTCACTTCTTCGGCGTCGCACCTTTGAGCTCGTACAGGCAGCTCGCGCCGTCGCGCTGCTTGATGCGCATCTCGGAGATCCAGCCGTCCATGTAGTCGCCGCCCGCTTCGACGAGGCCGGCGTAGAAGCCGGGCACGCCAGAGACGTCGCTGATCCACAGCTCGTGCGTCTGTGGATCGATCTCGGTGAAGCGGGTCTCGATGAAGTTGGCGCCAGTGCGGAGGTTGTGCGTCATGCGCTGCAGCGAGCGGCGCGCGCCGAAGACCTTCGCGGCGGTGAACATCGCCTTGCCCATCACGGTGTCGGCGAACTGCTTCACGGTGAGGCGGCCGAGCTTGTTGTGCTGCGTGTCGACTGGCTCGTTCGGGAACAGCTCGGCGCTCACGAGGTGAACGGCCTCGGCCCACTTCTCGGCGGGGTACGCCGGCTCGAGCTTTCGTTCGAAGCCGAACCCCAACGCGCGGAGCTTCCCTTCAGTCGCCGGGCTGACACGCCCGCGGGCTGCCTTGAGGAGTGCCTCCACCGAGCTGCTGAAGATGAGTCGCGAGGCAGGCTGCATGAACGGGCAGCAGCGTAAGGGAGCGAACGCGCACGCGCATCGCGAAACGCACGCACACATCGACGCTGATGCGAATACGTCTGGGCTGAAGGAAAAAACGCTCCGAGCCTGTACGGTCCGCGACCGAGGGGAGACGAGATGGCGATTCGCAAGGTAGGCGACTGCCGCATTCTTGGTCCGCTCGGCAAGGGCGGCATGGCGCTGGTGTATCGCGGCGTGCACGAGCTCTTGCAGCGCGAGGTGGCCATCAAGGAGCTGTCGCCCGACTCGGCGAAGGACCCCGAGAAGATGAGCCGCTTCAAGCGCGAGGCGATGGCGCTCGCCGGCTTTCATCACCAACACATCGTCACGCTCTACGATCTCATCGAGAAAAACGATGGCTGGTACATGGTGATGGAGCTCGTCGATGGGCCGACGCTGTCGGAGCTGATCAAAGAGGCGCCGCTCCCGCCGCAGGTGGTGTCGGTCGTGGGGCTGCAGCTCGCGCACGCGCTCGAGCACGCGCACTTTCAGCGGGTCGTTCACCGCGACCTGAAGCCGGGCAACATCATGCTGTCGAAGCTGGGCGAGACGAAGCTGATGGACTTCGGCATCGCGCAGAACGAGGACCTGGACCGCCTGACGAAGACGGGGCTCGCGGTCGGCACGCCGGCGTACATGTCGCCGGAGCAGATCACCGGCGCTCCCGTCGATGCGCGCAGCGACGTCTACTCCCTGGGCGTGGTGTTGTTCGAGGCGCTCGCGGGCGCGCGGCCCTTCACTGGCAGCAACCCGGGCGAGGTGTTCGCGAAGGTGACGCAGGGCAAACGGGAGTCGCTCAAGAAGCTCGCGCCGTCGACGCCGAAGCCGCTGCGGGAAGTCGTGGAGCGCATGTTGTCGGTGAAGCCCGGCGACCGCTTCCCCGACGCGACGGCGCTGCGGCACGCGCTGGAGCCGATGCTCGCGGGCCTCGACAAGCCGCCAGGCGCGCTGCTGGTGAACTTCTTGCGGACGCGGCAGAAAATCACCGAGAGCGAAGCGCTGGCCCACTTGAGCCAGACCGATTTGTCTCAGCTCTCACAGCTGTCTCCCGCAGAGCTGTCGGCGGTGGGCGGCTCGCGATGGGGCGTGGGCCTGCTGTTCGGCGCTGCGCTCGGCGCCGGCGCCGGCCTCACGATGGAGCGCTGGCTGCCGGTGGTGCGCGCGTGGCTCGAGTCGCTGCGATGACGACGTCGTTTCAGCTGACCCAGACGATGGTGTCGGTGCGCGTGAACCAGTCCGACACGTTCGGGCCGTAGCGGGCCTCGATGGCCTGACGCTTGAGCTTGAGCGTTGGCGTCAACAGCCCGTTGTCCACCGTCCACTCCTCACGCATGACGATGAGCTTGTCGAGCTGCTCATGGGCGTCGAGCTTGGCGTTGACCTGGGCGAGCGCGAGCTGCAGCTGCTTCGTCACTTCGAGCTTCTGCTCGGGGCCCAGGGTCGCCTTGCGCAGGTGCTCGGCCAGCACCACCAACGCGAACGGCTGCGCGAGGTTCGCCCCGGTCACGCACGCCTGCTCCAGCTCGCCGCGCGCGAGCAGTTGATTCTCGATGGGCGCGGGCGCGACGTACTTGCCCTTGCTGGTCTTGAACAGATCCTTCACGCGGCCGGTGATCTTCAGGTTGCCTTCGCTGTCGAGTGCGCCCTTGTCACCCGTGCGCAGCCAGCCGTCGGCGGTGAAGGCCTGCTGCGTGAGCTCGGGTTCCTTGTAGTAACCCAGCATCAGGCAGGGGGCCTTCATCTGGATTTCGCTGCTCACCGGGTCCAGGCGGCTTTGCACACCGTCATAGGGCAGGCCCACGGTGCCGGGGCGCTGTTTGCCGGGCAGCGTGGCGTGGCTGACGCCGCAGTTTTCGGTCATGCCGTAGACCTCGACCAGGTCCAGGCCCAGCTTGTTGTACCAGCGCAGCAGGTCGGGCGGCATCGGCGCCGCACCGCCGGCGGCAAAGGTGCATTCCTGCAGACCCAGCGCGGTCAGGATCTTCTTTCGCACGA
>JAUXRI010000181.1 GCA_030681895.1 Myxococcales bacterium
GGTCGCGCCGTTGGGGCTGCGGGCCTCGACCACGAAGGTGAAGGTGCCGATGGCGGCGACGAGATCCTCCACGGTGCCGCTGAGCTCGCCTGCGGGGCTGAGCGTGACGCCAGGAGGCAGCGCGCCCGAGGCGACCGACCACGTCACCTCACCGGTGGGTTGAGTCGAGAAGGAAGCAGTCACGGCATCTCCGGGACGAACGATCTGCGGCAGGTTGTTGGCGACGATTCGGAAGCGGTTCGTGTACACGTTGACGGTGTAGTCGAGGCTGTCGCTGCGGCCACGGGCGTCCTCGACTGAGATGGTGAAGGTGAAGGTGCCCGCGCGGGTCGGGCGGCCAGAGACGGTGAAGACGCCAAACTCTTCCTGCGTGGTGAGCCCGGGAGGCAACCCACCGCTGATCCGGAACGTGAGCGGGCGAGCGAGCATGCTGCCATCGGCGTTCTGCACGGCGATCTCGGTCGGCATGTAGTCCACACCGGTGATGGCGTCGGGCAGGCGGGTCGTCCGCAGAATGATCGAGCCCGCGGCGACGAGCCGCAGCTCGAGATCACGGCGGTTGGAGCCACCCGTCGCGTCACGGACCTCGAAGGTCAGGCGGGTCACGCCGTCCGGAGTGCCCGCGCGAGGAGCACCACCCAGCACACCGTCGGCGCTGAACGAAAGGCCGGCCGGCAGCGCGCCCTGCGCGATGCGCCAGACGTAGGGGCGAGAGCCGCCGGCGGCGCCGAGCGGGTACTGCAGGCTGGCCGCCGAGCTGTTCACGATCGCGGGGATCGAAGCGGTGGTGATCTCGACCTGCGACGTCGGCGGGAGCACCCGCATCACCAGGCGGCCCGAGGCGACGCGACCGTTGTTGGTGAGCTTGATGGTGAAGGCACGAACGCCGGTGCCGCCGAGTCCCGTGGGTGTTCCCGATAGCTCGCCCGAGGTCTGGTCGAGCGTCAAGCCGGCAGGGAGATCACCCTGCGCGCGGTCGACTTCCCAGGTCGACGCGCCGCTCTCTCCGCCAGCGCTCAGCCGATAGAAGTACGAGCGGCCGACGGTCGAGTCAGGCAGCTGAACGTCGAGCAAGCGGAGCGAGCTCTGCACCACCTGCACGGTGTTCGACGAGAACGCGTTGTTGGTCTTGGTGAGCTCGGTCAGCGTGTTCGCGGGGTCGACCAGGCAGCCGACGAAGTACGCGCCAGCGGGCATCGAGGTCGGCAGCTTCACCAGCTCGGTGCGCGAGTCCCCTGCCCCGCTGGCGAGCGCGATGTCGGCGGTCAGCCCCACGCCGCCGTCGCTGTACTGAATCTCGAGCGGCACGTCGTTGGTGGTGACGATGGTGTTGGCCGAGGCGAAGTACCGGTACGGAACGCTGCCCGCACCGCGGTTGCCGATGTTGCGAATGGTGCGGAACACGGGAATCACTTCGCCGATGCCCGCGCTCGCCGGGGCCTGCAACGCCGAGATCGCGTAGTCAGGCGCCGGAGCCAGCGCCCGGACCGGGCCGATGTTGCCCGAGTTGTTGCCCTTGTTCGACTCGACCACCACGCCAAGCGTGTCGAGGGAGACGAAGAAGTAATAGTTGCCGCCCGGCAGGCCCGCGTCAGCGCGATCGACGACCGGCAAGGTGAACGGGACTTCGAGCGTGGTGCCGCCGGTCGTCGACAGGGTCTCGGTCACGACCTCTTCGGCGATGATCGCGTCGGACAGGAGCGACAACGAGTTGTCGTTCGAGAGGATGACGCCGATGCGGTAGTTGCGAGCCGCGCCGCCGCCCTGGTTCCTGAAACGAACGAGCGCGCGGTAGACCTCGCCGAACAGCACGTCGCGGACCGGCTGGCGGGTGATGGGGTCGATGATGTCGATCGACTCGAGCAGCAGGTCCGCGCGCTTGATGTCGACCTTGCCGGACGAGAACACCACGTTGTTGCGCTTCGACGACTCGGTGAGGAGCCCGCCGGGGTCGAGCTGCAGCGCATAGAAGTGCTCTCCCTGCGGAGCGTCGGCCGGCATGGTGACGGTGATCGTCTCGTCGACGGTCTCTCCGCCGCTGACGACGCGCGTGCCTTCGTGAATGACGCGCACCCCGGGAGGGCTCCCGACGCCGCCGTCGGACTGCAGGCCGACCGAGCCTCCGTCCGCGAAGACGATCAGGCCCGCGTCGCGGTTCGCCGAGATCAAGATGCGGTAGTTGATGGTGCCGGGCGCAGCGCCGCCGCGGTTGAAGTACTGCACCCGCACCGGGTCCTGGTTGCTGGGGCCGCTGATCGCGACGCCCGTGATGGCCGTGGTCACCAGATCGACGCCACCCGTGATCGAGTAGGGCAGCACGGCGATGTTGTTGGCCTCTGACACCTCGGCGACGGAGTTCTGGGTGTCGAGCTGCACGATGACGAAGTAGTCGCCGGGAGGCGGCGGGCTGCTGGTGGTGAAGGTCGTCGTCAGATCCTGCACGCCCTGGGGCGTCAGCGAGTTGCCGCCGGACTCGGGGTCGAGCGGAATGTCGTTGGCGCCTGAGCCGCCATCGGCGAGGCCGGGGCCTCCGTCAGCCGGGTCGCGCACGGCGTCAGGCGAGAGGAACGCGCGCCACGCCCAGTTGTTCGCGGGGCTGCGGCTGTAGTTGCTGGCCCGCACGGTGACCGACATCGAGAGATCGTTCGACGGCAGCAGCGTCTGGAAGTTCGAGACGCGAACCGACTGCGCGATCAAGTCGGGGGTGAGCGGAGGCTCGGTGTTGATCAAGGTGTCAGGCACGTAGCTGGCCTGGGCGCAACGCGTGGTGTTGCTGGCCGAACCACAACAGGCCATCTGATTCGACGACGAGCAGCTCGCTCCGAGCACCGCGTAGCCGAGGCCACCGCTCGCCTGGTAGCCCGCGATCGCGTTGGCACCGGTGCCGGTGATCGGGCCGTAGTGAATCGAGAAGTTGCCGCTCGGCTCGAGGGCGATCTGGAAGCTGGCCGTCCACCCGCCGCTCCACTGCTCGATGTTGGCCCACTCGATCGTGACCTTCGCAGGCGTGCTGAGCACCCGGATCGCGCTCGTCGACGTGTCGTATCGAAGGTCTTCCCAGAAGGCAGAGATGTGGTTCTGAACTGCGCCAGTCGGGCTGGGGATCGGCGCGATGCTCGTGTAGGTCGTGCAGCCGGTGCCGGTCGGTGAGCACGCCGTTGGGAGCGTGATCAGGATCTGGCCGTTCACCTGCGCGTAGACCGTCTGGTACGTCGCGCCGTTGTAGGGGAAGCCGAACGGCAACACGACCGGAGCGATGCCCTCGTCGGAGTTGGTGATGGACAGGTTCGTCGCACCGACCAACGGAGCGTAGGGCTGGGAGGTCCTCGTGAAAGGCGGGACCTGCGCCGACGCCTGCGTCGACACCAACACCACGAGCACGGCGAGCACTGCCTGGCTGACGTTCTTCACACCGATCTCCCAAAGACTGCGACGGCGCGGGCCATACCACGCCTGCTTCCGGCCGAAAGCGCTGCTGGTTCAACCCGACGATCCCGACCGTTCCCTCGCGGAGCGGCCGGGCGCACCACTTCGACTAGAGGCAGGACACCTTGTAGTTCACCGTCATCGTCTTGCCCGGCTCAGGCACGTACAGCGGCTCGAAGATGATCGAGTTGGTCGCGGCGTCGTAGCGCCACACGCGCGCGCCACGAGCGTCCTGCTGCGGCAGGTTCATGCCGTCGATCTCGACGGTAATGGCGGGCATCATCGGGGTGCCGATCGACAGGTCGGGGGTGCCGGTGAGGAAGAAGTTGGTGCGGAAGCCGAAGGCGTTCTTGCCGATGTTCTCGAGCGCGGTCGCCCAGTTCGGCGTGCAGATCTCTTCACGCACGCCGTTGGTCTGCGAGACGAGCTGCACGTGTTTCCCGTCGTCGCCGTTGCCGTCGTACACGCAGTTGCCGGGCGACGAGGGCAGGAACGGGCCGACGACGTTGTAGGTGAACGAGCCGGGCCGCTGCACACCCTTAATGTTGAGCAGCTGGTTCAAGTAGAACGACACCGGCTGGTTCGCCTGATCGACGGCGTCGGTGACGCAGACGACGGCGAGCACGGCATCGGGGCGCAGCAGGCCGCCGTTCTTCGCCGGGTCGGTGATCTTCGGCGCGGTCAGCGCGCGCACCGCCGGAGCCATGCAGGTCTCGATCGCCGAGCCATTGATGCCGACGTTCACGGTCGCCTGGAACTGCATCTCGAGGTTGGGCGTGGTGGGCACGAACACCTTCGTCCCGTTGGGCGACGTCTTGAGGTCGCCGGTGATGCACGAGGGGCACGAGCTCTCGTCGTCGGCGTCGGTGGTGGTGATGCCGATCTGGAAGTCGACCTGGCTCGTCGTCGCGAACTTGATGAACGAGTTGAAGTTCTGGCCGAGCGCCTGCTGTTTGTCGGACATCGAGCACGAGTCGTCGACCACCACGAGGATGTCGGCCTTGGGGCGCTGGTCCTGGCGGAAGGTGTCGGTGTTGCTGCCGTCGACGTCGCCCTTGCCCTGCAGCGTCACGAGGTAGTCGACCTGCTGGTTCGCCTGCACCACCTGAATCCGGTAGGCGCCGGTGTCGGGGCCGACGTCGATGGGGCGGTAGCGGAGCTGGAACGTGACGGGCGTGCCGCCCTGCTGCAGACACGGGCCCGCCATGCCTCCGACGGTGCAGGTGGGCAGGCCGGTGGTGATGGGAGACGCCGAGACGCTGAACTCATCGCAGCGACCAGGGCCAGGGCAGCCAGGCGTCATCGGGGCGACGCCAGCGGCAGAGATCAAGCCGGCGCCAATCCAGCGAACGGGCTGCGGGCAGGCGTTGTAGACCTGAAAGCTGCGCGCGGGAGAGTTGCAGGTGCCGCCGGCCTTCACGGTGCCGAAGTCGAGGTTGTTGGGCGAGATCACCAGACAGCTCGGCGCGAGCGTGGCGGTGAGCTGCACCCTGCCCTGCGGCCGCATCGGGTCGGAGAGGTTGAAGGCGACCGCCCCGGTGACGTTGGTCGGGTTGGCCGGCAACATGCCCTGCGGCCAGGCGCGGGTGATGACGGTCATGCACTCCTGAGGCGCGAGCTCTTTCTCGGCCATGCTGCCAGCGGGCAGCGAGAAGATGCTGTCGGAGCCTGCCTCGAGATCGAGGTTGGTGACGAGGCAGATGTCGCCCGTCGCCGTCACCGGAGCCAGGTTGCAGATCTGGAACGAGAGGTCCTTGTTGTTCGGGGGCGTCACGACGCCGTACGCGAGCGAGAGCGGCGTCACCGAGTAGTTGCACGGCGGCAACACGACCGGGCGGGCGGTGACGGTCACGGTCACCTCAGGCTCATCGGGGTCGTTCGAGAAGAACGTGACGTCCCACTCCTTGTTGCCCGACGCGCCGACCGTGGTGTTCGCGGGCGTGATGCGAATCGGGATGTCGAGCGAGGCGCGGGCGCCAGAGGCCTGAATGCCGATCGAGGGATCGTACGAGCCCATGCCCATCACCGGCAGATCGTCGGAGCAGGTGTTGGTCATGGTGTTGAACGCGCCGACGCAGATCTCGGAGGCCTGCGACTCCATGTTCTTCGGCGTCACACGCCAGTACGGCCGGCCGCCGCCCATCGCGCCGAGCTTCAGGTTGGCCGCGGGGTCAGCCGGCGTGGGCTGGGTGCCGACGTTGCGAACCGTGATTCGGCGGCTGGCGAACGAGTTCGAGCCCTGGAAGTAGGCGATGCGCCCGAAGTTCAGAGTGCCTGCGGGGCTCACGTCGATGTCGGGGCCTCCACCGAAGCCGCGCAAGGTGACGCTCACCATGCTCTGCGCCGTGATGTCGGGGTTGCCGACGAGGGCGCCCTGCCGGGGGCCGAGCACGGTGGGGCGGAACGCGAGGGTCACCTTCGAGGTGCCGGGCACGATCATGTTCGTCATCACGTCGCGGGTCGCCTTGGGCACGGTGAGCTTCGTGGCGTCGCCCATGTCGGCCGCGGTGACGCGATAGATCAGGCTGGGGGTCGAGCCTTCGCGCGTCGCGAGGTTCGAGATCGTGACGTCGCGGAAGCTCTGGTTCATGAACGTCACGTCCTGCGTGACGCTGAGGCCGGGCTGCACGTAGCCGAAGTTCACGGTGCCGGGCATCCACGAGAGCACCTGATCGACGCCCGTGCCCACCAGGCGGATGTTCTTGTCGGGGCAGCCGTCGGCGGCGCGAATACGAACCGTCGCGAAGTAGTCGCGCACCTCGGTGGGCGAGAACTCGATGGTGACTTCCTTCTCACGGCCGGGCGCGATGCTGAACTCGCCGCGCGGAGACGCCGGCGTGAAGGCGAACACGCTGTCGCCCTGTGAGGAAACGATCGCGTCGACGCGCGGCTGCGACTCGATGGGGCGCGGGTTCTTCAGCACCTGGGTGTACGAGAACTTGTCGCCACGGGCGACGGCGCCGAAGTCGATACGATCGGGCAGATCACACTCGCCACGAATCCCGACACCCTTGAGCACGAACTCGACGGAGTCCTTGAGCGAGTTGCTCGTCTTGAGCACCAGTCGCACCTCGTGCGCGACCTGGGTGCGCGTGTCGTTCGGCGGCTCGAAGAACGCCGTCAACTGGAGCGTCTCGCCGCCCGCGATCTCGACCTTGTCGTAGGCGATACCGAAGACGGGGTTGGGCTCCATCAACGAGGTGCCAAGCTGCACCGCGGGGCCTTCGCCAACCTTCTCCCACGCTTCGATCTGAAGGGAACCAGAGGCCACGTTCGACAAGTTGATCGTGCCGGTGACGCGCTTGCCCATCGCCACGGTGCCGAAGTCGAGCGTGTCGGACTCGGCATTGACGCCGTCACTCTCGACCAGCAGGCGGGGCTCACCGCGCGAACCGGGCGTGACACTGGGGTCCGTACATCGGCAGCCAGCAACTGAGAGCGCGGCCAACGCCGCAACGAGGAGCGGATTGAAGGTCTGCTTGGTCATGAGGTCTCCGTTCGACTCACCAACAAAACTGGGCCCTGCTCGCTCGACGCACGCCCGGCACGCGCTCGTCAAACGTCTGTGATTTCCCGAGGCTATTCGCACACGCACTCCCGATTGGTCAACCCTGATGGCCGCGCCTCGTTGTCCTGCCCGTTTACAAAGCTCGGTCGGCGCCGGTTTGGGTTATCAGCCGGGCATGGACGCGACGGCCGCTTACACGGAGCGAAGGGATCAGGCCCGGCGGACCCTCGAGGCGCTCGATCGACGAGGGGCCCGGCTGGCCAACCTCCGCACCCTGGCCTTCCTCTCGTTCCTGGTGCTGGTGGGCCTGGTGGTGTTCGACAAGCTCCCGCGCGTGGTGCTGGCAGCGGGCTTCGGCAGCTTCGCGGCGTACGTCGCGCTCGCCGTGATTCACGCGAAGGTGATCGGGCAAGAGGCGCGCGAAAAGGTGCGGCGCTCGCTCAACGAGCGTGGCCTCGAGCGGCTCACTGGAGGCTGGCACCGGTTCCCCGAGACGGGCGCTGCGCTGCTGCCCGAGAGCCACCTCTACGCGACCGACCTCGACGTGCTCGGCCAGGGCAGCCTCTTTCAACGCCTCGACGACACCGGCACCAAGGCGGGCGAGGCGCAGCTGGCGCAGTGGCTCCTCACCGCGGCCCCGTCGGCCCTCGAGGTGCGCGAGCGCCAGGGTGCGGTGAAGGAGCTCTCGCAGCTGCTCGACTTCCGTCAATCGCTGGTGATCGAGGCGCGCCTCGCCGGGCAGGACAAGGCCGACCCGAGCCGCTTCATCGCGTGGACCGAGGCGCCGTCGTTTCTCCAGGGCATTCGCTGGGCCTGGTTCGCGGCCCACGTGCTGCCGGTGTTCACCCTCGGCGCGGGGTTGGCCTCGGCCTTCTTCGACACGCCCGCCCTGCCCTTCTGGATCGGGGTGCTCGTTCAGCTCGGCGTCGTCCAGCTGACGAAGACGCCCATCAACCGCATGTGGGTGGCGCTCACCTCGGGCGAGCAGGGCTTCGTGCGCTTCGAAGAGACGTTCGCGGCGATCGATCGGCAGACCTTCACCCACCCGCGCTTGGTCGCGTTGAAGGCCGGCGTTCCGTCGAGCGGCCCGACCGTCTCGGAGCGCCTGGCGAAGTTCGCGCGCCTGATGGGCTTCGCGGAGCTCAAGACGTCAGGCCAGATGCACCCCATCATCAACGTGCTGACGCTGTGGGATCTGCACGTGCTCTTCCGGGTCGAACGCTGGCGGGCGGAGCACGGCAAGGGCGTGCGCTCCTGGTTCGACGCGCTGGCGCAGCTCGAGGCGCTCTCGGCGTTCGCCGGCTACACGTTCGAGCGGCCCGACGACCTCTTCCCCGAGGTGCTCGACGAGGGCTTCGTGCTCGAGGCGCAGGGCCTTGGCCACCCGCTGCTCGACAAGCCGGTGCGCAATGACGTGTCGCTCGCGGGCCCCGGCGTCGCGTTGATCATCACCGGCTCGAACATGTCGGGGAAGACGACGCTCATGCGCACCATGGGGCTCTCGACGGTGATGGCGCTGGCGGGGCTGCCGGTGCCGGCGAAGGCGTTCAAGGTCGGCCGCACGCAACTGCTCACCTCGATGCGCGTGAAGGACTCGCTGGAGCGCGGCGTCTCGTATTTCTACGCCGAGGTGCA
>JAUXRI010000202.1 GCA_030681895.1 Myxococcales bacterium
ACGGGACTCCTCATAAGTGTCTCTCTCTAAAGAAGGTTGTGTAGCTAGGTGGCAACTCTGACTTCAAAGCTGGCGCACCTTCGAGTTCCCTACGACTTCCGAGGAGTTCGACGGCGCTGCCACCGCCGACGAGGCTCCGGCTGCGGCGAAGGCGGGCACTGACGAGCCACCGCTGACGGCGCGTGCGCGCCCAGGCGTCGGTGCGGTAGCCGATCGGCCGCACCTGAGGCGTGGCCTGCCCGAGAAGCTCCGCGCGACTGCGGGTGTGTGACGCGCGCCGCACCAGGGCCCGTCGGCCGGTGGAGGTGAGGTAGACGACGCCGCGGATGTCGACGTGCCGATGCGCGCGGCCGGCGGCATCCACCCAGATGGTGGCGCTGCGGCCGTTGGCTCTGGCGGGCCCCTCGTAGGGCACGAGACGACGGAAGCGATGGATGTAGACGGGCGCGCTCGGCTTGGTTGGCTCGGGCAAGGGCCTGCGGCCGTGTCGACGGCGGCTCTTGTTCGCCTTGCGCACGTGGGCGACCTCCCGGCGCCATCGCGACTGCGGGTCGAGCCGGTTGAGGAGCTGCTTCACCCACGTCGTCGAGCACCCAAGCTTCCGGGCGAGCCATGCGATGGAGACTTGAAAGCCAGCCCCGCAGGAGTGCGTGTCGCGCTCGAGCGGGGCGACGAAAGAGGACGTCCAGGTGAGGAGGCACAGCAACGGCACCGCCGCCGGAGGGAGGCCGATTCGGCGTGCCAGCCGCTGCGCTTCGAGGGGCATGGAGAGGCCCCAGCCGTCGGGGATGACGTCTTCGAGGTCCTCCTGTTGGACGTAGATGGCGCTGCAGCGTCGCTGGAAGGGCTTCAGCTGAGGCCCGATGCGCTTCTCGGCGAGGGCCTCGTGCACCTGCACGGTGACGTCGTCGACGAGTCGGCCGAACTTCTTCTGCAGGCGGGTGCGCGGGACGCGTGGCCGGTAGTTGCGCTTCTCCCGCTCGGCGAGCGACTCGAGGTGCGCGCCCAGTTCGAGCACCGCTTGGCGCGCGGCAGCCGCCTTCGGCGTGACGTCCTGAAGGGCGTCGGCCGCAGAGGCACTCGGGGCAGGGGAGGAGGAGAGCTCGGCCACCAGCGTCGGCTCGGGCCGCCGGGGACGGGTTCTCTCTTCGACTTGCCGCTGCGCGATTCGCAGCGCGGAGGCTTCGAAGCCGCGAATCTCGTCGAGCGAGTACCCGGAGCGCTCCGCCAGCTCCTCACGCCTCACTTCATCTTCCTGGAGGAAGGCGGCCGTCTGCGAGGTGGGCGCGAGGAACTCGTCGGCCGGACGCACGGCCGCTGCTGCGGCGGTTCTGCGGGAGAGCGTCACCTCCAACGCGGAGAGCTCGGCCTCCGAGGGTTCTCGTCGCAGCTTCGCCTTGAGGCCCACCTCGAGCTGGCGGAACAGCGCCGTCGCACGAATGCCGACCCGCTCGACCGTCGCTGGCGCCGGCGCCGCCAGCGGAGACGAAGTCTCTGGCGGGGCCGAGGGCGTCAGGCGGTCGGCGACCGCCTCGAAGCGCTCATCAAGGGACCGCGCGAGCTCGAGGAGCTCGTCGTCGGACAAGGCTCGTCCGAGGCGCTTCTCCAGCGCAGCCTGACGAACGCGAAACGCAAAAGTCGGCGGCAAAACGCCACCGGCACCGGAACTCGGCACGCACGTATCCTCGGACTGGACACGAGCTCGAAGCGCGGTGTAGGGTGCCCCCACCGAGACGAGCTCGTCTCCAATCGGTCTGAGTCAGGGACAAAGCCGCGAAGCAGAAATCCCTCTTCTGATTTTCTGGGCCGTCTCTCGTTGGCGCGAGAGGCGGCCCAAATCGTTTCAGCCTGTTGCTCCCTGGAGCGACTGCTCCAACATCGGTGTGCTTGGTGCGGTGCGCCTACTCACGGCCACCACACGTGAAGAAATCCCACCCTCAAGAATTCGCGTACCTAGCAGCTCCGAGCGAGAATGACCATACGTGCCGTGACACTATGTCCGGCACGGCTGATCAGCTGATCATCCCCCGCACGCGCTGGAGCCGATTTACCGGCCTCGCGTGAATCGGGTGCAACTGAGGGTGCGTGCTGATCAGTTGATCAACGCACTCACAAAAACCAGCTCCAGCTGAACTGCAGCGGCACAATGACGGCCCAGGACAGCGCGCCGCCAACGAGAATCTGCGCGCGCGGCAGCACGGCGAACGAGAAGTGGTCGCCCGCCTGCCACTCGAGCCCCAGCACCGGAGAGATGGCGAACTGCGTCTGCGACGCGTTCGACAACATGAGCCCGTAGTCGACGGGCGCGCTCGCGTCGCGGTCATCAATCATCACGAGCTGCGTGTTGAGTCGCTGAGACAGGCCGACTTCCACGCCCGCGTGAAACCGCCAGACGAGGCCCAGGACGAGCCGCGCACCCACGAGGCCACCGAAGCGCGTCGTCGAGTGCTGCAGCGTCCCGTTGAACTGGCCGCTCCCCGTCTGCAGCGTCATCGCGTTGTGGAACATCGTCGTGGGCGTCTCGAAGAAGCCGGTGGCGGTGGCCTCGAGCGAGTGGGTGAGGCCGTAGCGCGCGCCGAGCCACACGGCGGGCCCGAAGCCCAGGGTGGACTTCGGAGTGGCCGCCATCGGCGCAGACACGGTTCCGCCGTTCCAGCTGCCGGCGACGTCGAGCGAGAGCGCGCGGCGGTCCGCACTGGCAGCAAGCGCGGAGAGCAGCAGCACCAACAGAAGGCATCGCGTCATGGGACGCTCCTTGGGGAAGTCGACGGAAACGGTTGTCTCGTGCGGCGAGGCTTTCACGCCGCAGGCAAAGCTGGAGCAGAGGTGGCTCCGTGCGGAGCACCTTCAAAGGAGTACGCGCTGAGAGGAAAACGTCAGGGGGTGTTGATGCAGCAGATGGTCGCGAACATGCCGCCGTCAGCCCAATACGCAGGCTGGGCCGCCGACGGGTTGGTGGACGTCCAACGACATTCCCAGGAGGCCACCGAACCGGCGGGCCAGAACTTCGGGCCGTTCGAGGTGAGCCCGATTTCGCCCGCAGGGAAGATTCGAACGTTCCCGTCCTGGAGACAGCCGCCGGAGATGGCGATGTCTTGCGGCCGGCGACATCCCACACCTCCGTTGCCACCAGAGATGCCAGAGGCCTCGTTGGTCTCGCAGTAGAGGTCGGCCCGCCGAGTGTAGAGCCCTCCGCCCACCATGCCCGGCATGCCGGCAATGCCTTGCATACCCGGAATGCCCTGGGCGCCCTGCGCCCCGGTGTCGCCCTTCACGCCTGCGGGCCCAGCGGGGCCAGCCGGCCCTTGAGGACCGACCGGACCAGCGGAGGAGCAGCCCGTGACAATCAAGGCCGAGATGAGAACTGCAAACGCGTGACGGTGCATGAAGGACCTCGAGTCAGTGGTTGAAGAAGAGCGAGTACGACGGCGTTGCGGCGGTGCTGAATGCCCCGAAAGCGGT
>JAUXRI010000207.1 GCA_030681895.1 Myxococcales bacterium
TGATGACCGAGACCGACATCAACAACGCGTCTGCGTTCGGCGCGATGGTGTTCGGCTTCAACTCCCGCCCCGAGTCGGGCGCCGAGGCGGCCGCCAAACACCTCGGGGTGAAGTGGGACACCTACGGGATCATCTACGAGCTGCTCGAGGTGGTCATCAAGCACATGGAAGACCTGCTCGAGCCCATTCGCACCGAGAAGAAGCTGGGCAAGGCCGAGGTCCGCAACCTCTTCAACGTGCCGAAGCTCGGCACCATCGCCGGCTCGGCGGTGCTCGACGGCATCATCAGGCGCAACTCGTACCTGCGGCTGTTCCGCGCGAACAAGCAGATCTACCAGGGCAAGATCGCCAGCCTGCGCCGCTTCAAGGACGACGTGAAAGAGGTCGCGGTCGGCTTCGAGTGCGGTATCGGCATCGACGGCTTCAACGAGCTGCAGCCCGGTGACGTGATCGAGGCCTTCGAGATCGAAGAGACGCGGCCCAGCCTCAGCTGACGGCAGTGGTCCTGGGGCGGGCGCCTTTTTTCGAGGCGCCTGTCTCTCACGTCGTCAGGCATCGAGGTCGCCGTTCTCTGGAGTGCGTCATGTTCGTCTGCGTCGCCCGAGTGACCATCGACATACCCGCGGCGGGCTCGCTCAAGGGCAAGCGCCAGGTGCTCCGCCGGGTCACCGACCGGGTGAAGGCCAAGTTCAACGTCGCGGTCGCCGAGGTCGACGACAACGACGTGTACACGCGCGGCGTCATCGCGCTCGCGGTGGTGGGCAACGATCGCCGCCACGTGAACGAGATGATGGACAAGATCCTCCAGTACATCGAGGACATGTACGTCGCGCCGGTCGCGCACCGGGAGATGGAGATCCTCGCGTTCGGTGATCAGCTCTTCGCGCGCGGCGGCAACGACGACTACGAGCTCGCCAACCTCACCATTCCCCGCGGAGAACGCTCGCTCGCCGAAGCCGAGGGGCTGGGCGATTGGGAAGATCGACACGCAGGTCAGCCGCCGGTGCCCTCGGCGTCCGCTCCACGCAAGGGTCCCAGGGCGTCGGCGCCGAGGCCGTCAGCCCCCACCAACCTCTCGCTCGAAGACGCGCGCGCGCTGGCGCGAAGCCTTCGGAACCGGCGAGAGTGGGAACGATCGCACGACGGCGACGAGGAGTAGGACATGGCATCGAAGGTCAGGCCGGAGCGTGTTGGGCAGGAGATTCAGGCGGCGGTCGCCGACATGCTGATCCGCGGAGATCTGCACGACCCGCGCATCGGCTTCATCACCATCACCGGCGTCAAGGTGTCGCCCGACCTGCGTGTCGCGCAGGTGTACTACTCGATGATCGGCACCGACGAAGAGAAGCTGAAGACCAAGCAGGGGCTCGAGGCGGCCAAAGGGTACGTTCGCCGCGAGGTGACGGCCCGCGTGCAGCTTCGCGTCTCGCCCGAGGTCTTCTTCACCTTCGACGGCTCGCTCGAAGAGGGCGACAAGATCGAGCGCCTCATCAAAGAGGTGAAGTCGAAAGAGGGCTGGTAGCCCGCGCGTGAATGGCGTGCTCGTCGTGGACAAGCCGAAGGGCCCGACGTCGTTCGACGTGGTCCAGACGGTGCGCCGGGCGCTGAAGGTGAAGAAGGCGGGCCACACCGGCACGCTCGACCCGATGGCGACTGGCGTGCTGGCGATCTGCCTCGGCGACGCGACCCGCATCGTCCAGGTGCTGACCGACGGCGACAAAGGCTACGACGCGACCGTCAAGCTGGGCGTCACCACCGACACGCTCGACGCCGAAGGGAAGACGCTGCTCACCCGCGCGGTGCCGGCGTTGACGCGCGATGGGCTCGAGGCGGTGTTCGCGAAGTTCCGCGGGCCGCAGCTGCAGACGCCTCCGATGTACTCGGCGATTCGCAAAGACGGGAAGCGGCTGTACGAGCTGGCCCGTGCCGGTGAAGAGGTCGAACGTGAGGCGCGCCCGGTGACGGTGCACGCGCTGACGCTGAACGACTTCTCGTCAGACGAGCTCAAGCTGTCGGTGCGCTGCAGCAAGGGGTTCTTCGTTCGGACGCTCGCCGCAGACATCGGTGAGGCGCTGGGCTGTGGCGCGCACCTGACGGCGTTGCGGCGAACGCAGAGCGGCCCGTTCTCGATCGCCAGGGCCGTTCCGTTGGCCGAGCTCGTCGAGCAGGGCGTCGCGGCCGCTGCAGGGAAGCTGGCCACGCTCGATGAGTCGCTCGCGTTTCTGCCCGAGGTCAAGACGACCGAGGCCGAGGCCGAGCGCGTGAAGCACGGCGGGGTCGTCGAGATCGCCAGGCCCGATGAGGCGATGGTTCGGGTGACGGCGCCGACGGGCGAGGTGCTGGCGCTCGCGGAGATTCGTCGCGGCCGGCTCGTCTACAAGCGCGTGCTCGCCAATCAGGCGGAGTAGGTCACTTCTCCGGCTCGCGTTCACTGGCTCGACAGCGGTGCTGGAGTCCGGTCAGTTCGGTTCAGCAGTCCGTCGGAAACGTCGCCAGCCGGCCGAACCGCGCCACCACCCATATATCTCGCTGAAAAGAGACCGTTTGACGCGGTGTGCGACGACCTGCGCAAACATGAACTTGACGTCATGTTCATGTCTATGGGACTTCGCGTGAAACATGAATCAGGTTTCAACTTCAGCCCCGAAACGACTCACGACGCGCGGCAAGCGCACCCGTCAGCAGCTCCTCGACGCGGCCGAGCTCGTCTTCGGTGAGAAGGGGTTCGAGCAGAGCTCGATCGCCGAGATCACCCAACGGGCCGAGGTCGCGCTTGGCACTTTCTACGTCTACTTCGAGAACAAGAAGGCCATCTTCGTCGAGCTCGTCGAGCAGCTCGGAGAGCGGCTCCGCAAGACGCTGTCGCTGGCCGTGAAAGAGAAGGCGACGCGGCTCGAGAAGGAGCGCGCAGGGTTTCGCGCCTTCTTCGAGTTCGCCGGCAAACACCGCAACCTGTACCGCATCGTCCGTCAGGCCGAGTTCGTCGATGAAGCGGTGTACCTGAGCTACTACCGGAAGATCGCGGCGGCCTACGCACGCGGGCTCGCGAAGTCGATGGCGGCCGGCGAGCTCAGCACCTTCGACCCCGAGGTCATCGCCTACGCCCTGATGGGCATCGCCGACTTCCTCGGCATGCGCTTCGTGCTCTGGGACAAACCGGAAGAACTCGAGCGCGTCGTCGACGAGGTGAGCGAGTTCGTCGCGCACGGCCTGCTCTCGACTGCACGACGGAGCACCACGAAGTGAGGAACGCCCGCATCACCTCGACGGGCTGCGCGGTGCCCACGAAGTCGCTGCCGAACGCGTACTTCGATCAGCTGCTGGGCCAGCCCGTCAGCGAGTGGCTCGTGAAGCACACCGGCATCGAGCACCGCTTCCACATGGAGGACGGGCAGGTGACGAGCGACCTCGCGACCCAGGCCGCGAAACAGGCGCTCGAGCGCGCGAAGAAGTCAGCCACTGACGTCGATCTGATCATCCTCGCGACCGACACGCCCGATCACCTCTCTCCGGCCACCTCGGTGGTGGTGCAGCACAAGCTCGGCGCCACCAAGGCCATCGCCTTCGACGTGAACTGCGCGTGCGCCGGCTTCGTCACCGCGCTCGAGACCGCGACGAAGTTCATTCAGGCCGACCCGCGCGTGCGCACGGTGCTGGTCATCGGCGCGTACGGCATGAGCCGCTTCGTCGACTGGAAGGACAAGACGACCTGCACCCTCTTCGCCGATGGCGCCGGAGCGGTGGTGCTGGAAGCCGGTGAAGGCGACGGCTGGCTCGGCTCGCAGCTCTACACCGACGGCAGCTACGCCGACGCGCTCGGCATCTACCGCGGCGGCACGCTCCACCCGATGCGCCCGGGCGACGAGCCGCCAGTGGTGAAGTTCGTTCGCAAGTTCCCGGCCTCGTACAACATCGAGCACTGGCCACGGCTGCTGCGGTCGGTCAGCGAGCAGACGCGCGTGCCGCTGTCCGACGTGAAGCTCTTCGTCTTCACCCAGCTCAACCTGCGCGTCATCGAAGGCGTGATGGATGCCATCGGCCAGCCGATGTCGCGGGCTCACTGGATCATGAACAAGTGGGGCTACACCGGCTCGGCCTGCATCCCCATGACGCTGCACGACGCGATCGAGGCGGGAAAGCTCGAGCCCGGTGACGTCGTCGCGTTTTGCGCGTCGGGCGGCGGTGTCTCGATGGCGGCCTCGTTCTTCCGCTGGACCGCTGGGGGGCGCGCATGACGACCGCATCGACGATGCCGTGGTGGAAGGAACCGACCCGCGGCCAATGGGCGAGCTTCAGCGCCGCGTGGATCGGCTGGGTGATGGACGCGTTCGACTTCACCGTCTTCCTCCTGGTGATGAAGCAGATCGCCGAGGAGTTCGGCGCCTCGTACACCTCGACGGCCGGCTCCATCGCGCTCACCCTGCTGATGCGGCTCGTCGGTGGCGTCGTCGCGGGCTGGGCGGCCGATCGCTGGGGCCGGAAGCTGCCGCTGATGATCTCGGTCGTCTGGTTCGCGGTGTGCGACGGCCTGATCGCGTTCGCGCCGTCGTTCACCTGGGTGCTGGTGCTGAGAACGCTCTTTGGCTTCGGCATGGGCGCGGAGTGGACGTCGGGCGCCACGCTCGCCATGGAGAACTGGCCCGCGCGGAGCCGCGGCATCGCGTCGGGCATTCTGCAGGGCAGCTGGGCCATCGGGTATCTGCTCGCGGGCGTCGCGGCGGGCCTCGTCGTGCCGGTGTACGGCTGGCGCGCGCTCTTCATCATCGCGGCCATTCCCGCGGTGCTCGCGTTCCCCATTCGCTACTTCGTGCCTGAGAGCCCCGAGTGGGAAGCCGGGCAGAAGGCGGGCCCCGACAAGAAGCCCGACGTGTCGTGGCGAGAAATTCTCACGACGCCGGGCGTGCTCCGTCGTCTCGTGTGGGGCTCTCTCGCGATGGCTGCAGGGTTCGGCGGCTACTACGCGCTCACCGGCAACTACTCGGTGATGCTGCTCAAGAACCTCGGCCAGGACATGTCGGGGGTGTCGTGGCACGTCGCGCTGTTCAACCTCGGCATGCTCACCGGCGCCGTCGCGTGCGGCTACGTCGCGATGAAGAAGGGCGTGACCCTCGCGGTCGCAGTCCCTGCGCTGCTGATGGTGCTCGTCGCGCCGCTCTACGTCGGAGTTGCTCCGCAGGTGCTGGCGATCGGCGCGTTCGCGGCTGGCATGTTCGGCGCGGGCTACTCGGGCGTCACGCCGCTCCTGCTGACGTCCCTGTTTCCCGCCCGCCTGCGCGCGCGCTGCGTGGGCATCGTGTACCACGTGGGCGCAGTGCCCGCGGCGTTCGTCCCCATGGGCATCGCGTGGCTCGCCGAGTCGGGCATCGTCTCGCTCCCCATCGGCATGGGCATCGTCTGCGCGCTCTGTCAGCTCGCCATGGCCGCGATGATCGTCTTCGCGCCCAAAGACGCTGGAGCCGCCGAGCCCGCGTCCACGGCCGACGCCGCGCTGGCCCACTGACGTCCTTTCAATCGCAGTTCACCCACACCCCGGAGTACCCAGTGAGAAACATCATCACCGCGTTCGTCGTCCTCTCGTCGTTTGCCGTCCTCTCGAGCGTCGTGTCGGGCTGTGACACGCCGCCCGCGACCCCCGATGCCGGAACCGGTGGTGGCACGTCTGGAACGGGCGGTGGTTCGGCAGCTGGAGGTTCGGCGGCCGGCGGCAGCGCAGCTGGAGGCTCGGCGGCCGGCGGTTCGGCCCTGATGCTCGACACCTCGCAGCGCATCTTGAACTTCCTCGAGGGCAAGACGCTCACGATGGAAGGCGCCAACATTCCGACGCACCCGAACGGCTTCAACGAGAACGTGAACTTCGGCGCGTCGACGCAGTGCTACCAGCGCACCGTCATTCGCGTGATGGCCGGTGAGTTCCGCGTGACGAGCGTGCCGGGCACGTTGAACAGCCTCGATGGTGGCGCGCTGATGGCAGGCCAGGTGGGCCAGTGCGATCGTACGACCCGTGGGCCGATGGACAACATGTTCAACTCGATGGGCGTCACCATCGCGAACGTGCAGGGCAACGCGACCTGCTTCGACGTCGACGTGAACTACGGCGTCTTCCGTCAGGAAGGCCGCGCGACGATCGCGTCTGACGGCACCCAGATCACGATGGAGCTGTTCTTCCAGAACGGCGCCGTCAATCACCGCTGCGCGAACGGCGCGGTCGGCGCGGCCGGGGTTCAGTCGGTCGTGATGGGCAACATGTTCCCCTTCACCGGCAACGCGCAGCAGAAGTACGTCATCTCGCAGTGAGGCACGCGGCGGCGGGAGCGCGGTCGATTCCGTGCTCCTGCTGCTTCGGCTCGGCGCCCACCTTGACTCAGCGGAGATCTGGAATGACTCGACTCGCACCACAGGTGGCGTGCTGGCTCGTGCTGACGGCGCTCACCGCGTCGGCCCAGGGCCCGATGGCGCCCGTCGACCCGCTCGACGACTGGCGCAACCGGAAGGAGCGCGAGCAGGACGCGCCCCTCAACGAGTTCCGGTTGATCAGCTACTTCTTCACCCGCGCGAGCGTCACCAACATGCTCGGGGACCCGGCTGGGCTCCGTGGCGTCGCCCTGGGGCCCATCGGTGAGTTCGCCGGCAGCTCGGTGCGCGTCGGGCCCAACACCACCAGCGCGTTTCTCGAGCAGCGGTGGATTCCCGTCATCGAGTACTCGCCGTTCTTCGTCGACGATCTCGCGACGTTCCGCGCGCAGTTCGAGATCGACTACCTGTGGGGGCTCGCGGCGAACACGACGCTCCAGAACCAGGGCGGTGGCTTCAACGCCGACATGGTGAACCTGCAGACGAAGAACCTGAACGTCGCGCTCTACCCGACGCGAAAGCCGCGGGAGCTCACGGTGCTGCTCGGCACGCAGAGCTTCTACGACAACATCAACGACCCCACGCGCACGCCCGTCTCGGACATCGTTCGTGGCGGCTACAAGCTCGCGTTCCTCGGCAGTGATGGCACCGGCGCGCAGATCTTCTGGTCGCCCACGCCGAAGCTCAAGACGCGGGCAGGGTTGCTCTTCGTCGGTGCCTCGCAGCCCGACAAGGCGTTGATGGACGACGCGCGGCTGAAGTTCGCGGTGATGGGCCTGGCTGACGTCTCGTACGAGATCATGCCGGGCACCACCATCGGAGCGAGTGGCTGGCTGCTCCGCGATGACACCAAGGGCGCTGCGTATGCCTTCGAGGGCCTCATCTTCTCGGGCCCGTCGTCGTCAGGGCTGTCGGGGTTCACGGGCACCACGCGCTTCAACATGGACCAGCCGGTCGGCACCGTCGGCTTCGGCGGGCTCAACTTCCAGCACAACCCGGGCTTTCACGTCGGGCGCTTCGCGGCGTCGGGCTTCGTGCTCCTGAACGCGGGGCGCTACGTGACGACGCGCGCGACGTCGACCAACGCGCGGCAGATCGACATCCTCGGCGCCACCGCCAACCTCGAGGCCCTGTACCAGTGGGGCAAGACGGCGAACGATCTCATCACGCTCGAGGGGCTGTACGTCACGGGCGATCAGGACCCGAACGACGCACGGTACACGAGCGCGTTCACCATGAACATGTACGGACTGCCTGGCGCGGTGTGGTTCAACCATCGGGCGCTGCTGCTGTTCCCCTTCACCTCGACGGTGAACAACTACACGGGCGCGATCGCCGACATCTCGAACCAGGGTCTCGGCACCACCGCGGCCATCGCGTCAGCCGCGTGGGACGTGGTGCCCAACACGCTCAACGTGAAGGTCGGCACTGCGGTCGGCACCGCGAACGCGACACCTGCGCCGTCCTTGTCCGGGGTCGCGCGTGGCCGCTTCATGGGCGTCGAAGTGAACGCCGAGGTGAAGTGGCACATCCGCTACCTCATGACCGTCGGCCTGCACGGCGCGTACATGGTGCGCGGCAACTATTACGACGGGAACGATCGCGTCGCGGCGAACCCGTGGGCCTTGTTCTCGACCTTCACCTGGTACGCGTTTTGAGGAGCCTGCGCATGAGAACCCTCACGCTGCTGCTGGCCGTGATGTCGACAGGCTGCATTCGTTCGTACGAGTCGGCTCCGGCGTTGAGCTTCGCCGACGTGCCGTACACCTCGGTGAACGAGCAGCCGTGGAGCCACGGCGCGCTGAAGCTCGAGAAGGCCGAAACGACGTGGAAGCTCGGAGGCCAGCACACGCTGCGGTACGTCGACCTCAACCCGTCGGGGACTCGCACGGTGCTGTTCCTGCACGGCCTCGGCAGCAACCTGAAGTTCTGGCGGTACCAGCTCGATGCCTTCGCCGCGAAGGGCTACCGGGTGATCGCGATCGATCAGCTCGGCTTCGGGAAGTCGGACAAGCCAGCGCAGTTCTCGTACTCGATGGAAGCGCAGGCCGAAGTGGTCTCCGAGGTCCTGGAGCGCCTCACGATTCCCCGCGCGGTCGTCGTCGGCCACTCGATGGGTGGCGAAGTCGCGTTGGCGCTCGCGCTGCGCTTCCCCGAGAAGGTCGAGGCCCTGGTGCTGACGTCTCCGGCTGGCTTCGAGGCGTTCAGCGCGCGAGAGAAGAAGTGGTTCGAGAAGGTCTTCAGCGCGACCTTCGTGAAGTCGACGCCCGAGTACGGCGTGTGGGGCAGCGTTCGGTACAACAACTTCATGACGTGGAAGCCCGAGTACGAGTGGCTCATCGAAGAGCGCGTACGGCTGGCGAAGAGCGACGAGTTCGACGCCTATGCGTACGCGCAGGTGCGCGCGGTCGATGGGCTGACCCACAACGACTTCGTCCGCGACTCGCTCGCGAAGGTGAAGGCGAAGACGTTGATCATCTTCGGTGAAGACGATCGGCTGATCCCCAACCCGTTCCTTCACGGAGGCCGCGCGCGCAAGGTGATGCAGTACGGCGCCTCGAAGATCGTCGGCTCGACGCTCGTCGGCCTGCCTGGGTGTGGCCACACGGTTCAGATGGACTGCCACGAGCCGTACAACGGTGAGGTGCTCGCGTTCCTGAGCGCCCTGCCGGCTCCGATTGTCGTCGAGACGAAGGCTGTCGAACCCGTGAAGGAGGCTCCGTGAAGAAGGCGTTGCTGCTCGTTGCCGTGGTGTCTGCGTGTGGGCCCGAGCTGCAGCAGCCGTGGGACGAGGTCGGCACGAGCTCCGACGCGCTCACGCAGGTGACCGGCTTCGGCTCGAACCCCGGTGGCCTCTCGATGTTCGTGCACGTGCCGGCGAGCCTGCCGTCGAGTCCGGCGCTGGTGGTGGCGATGCATGGGTGTACCCAGTCGGCGGCCGCGTACGCGAACACTGGCTGGAACGCGCTGGCCGATCAGACCGGCTTCGTCGTGCTGTACCCGCAGACCACCGCGAACAACTCGTGCTTCTCGTGGTTCACGTCGGCTCAGCAGACCCGCAGCGGTGCCGAGGCCACGTCGATCATCAACATGGTCAACCACCTCAAGGCGACCCGGAACGTCGATCCGCAGCGCATCTACGTGACGGGCTTGTCGGCTGGCGGCGCGATGACGGCGGTGATGCTCGCGACGTACCCCGATGTCTTCAAGGCAGGCGCCGTGATGGCGGGCCTGCCGTTCGCGTGCGCCGGAACGCAGTTGGATGCGTTCAATTGTATGAACTCTCCGCCTGATCGCACGGCGCAGCAGTGGGGTGACTCGGTGCGTGCGGTGGCCGGCACCTCAGGCTTCGCAGCGCCCCGCGTCTCCATCTGGCACGGGACGAGCGACTTCACCGTGCGCCCAGGAAACCTGACCGAGCTCGTCGATCAGTGGACGAACGTGAACACGATCGATCAGACCGCCGATCTCACGACGACGGTCGGTACGGCAACGCGGCGCGAATACCGGAGCGCGAGCGGTCAGACCCGCGTCGAGTCGTGGACGATTCCGAACATGAGCCATGGCACTCCCGTCGACCCTTCGCGTGGGTGCGGCACGGCCGGAGCGTTCATTCTCGACGTGGACCTGTGCTCGAGCCGGTACGCGGCTGAGTTCTTCGGGCTCGTCGGCCAGAGTGATGGTGGGGTGATCGTCGTCGACGCTGGCGCGCCGTTCGATGCGGGCGTGTCGATCGACGCCGGTGCTCCGCGTGATGGAGGCGGCGTTCCTGATGCGGGTGGCTTCTCGTGCCGCGAGTTCTTCGGCTCGAACATCAGCCACCTGAGCGCGTTGCGCGCGACGGCGTGTGGGAACGGTACGCCGAACTATTGCGCGGTCGGGTCGGGCGACAACCTCGGACTGGTCGGCGCGTCGTCTCGCCTGCGTGAAGTCGCGCCCGGGTACTTCGAGCTTGGCGCGTGCGCGGGCGGAGCGGGTGGTGGATCAGCGGGTGGTGGCTCTGCAGTCGGTGGTGGCTCTGCAGTCGGTGGCGGCTCTGCAGTTGGTGGTGGCTCTGCAGTCGGTGGTGGCTCCGCAGTTGGTGGTGGCTCTGCAGTCGGTGGTGGCTCTGCAGTCGGTGGTGGCTCCGCAGTCGGTGGTGGCTCCGCAGTCGGTGGTGGCTCCGCAGTCGGTGGTGGCTCTGCAGTCGGTGGTGGCTCTGCAGTCGGTGGTGGCTCGGTGACCGGCGGTGGATCAGGTGGCGGCGCAGCAGGATGCGTCGAGCACACAGGCTTCAACTACGAACACGTCGTCGCGTTCCGTGCGCAGTCGTGCGTGACGGCGCCGGCGGCCTGCGCGGTCGGCTCGGGAGACAACCTCGGTCTGTTCAGCAATCGCACGACGATTCGCGAGACACGGCCTGGCCACTACGAGCTCGGCACGTGTTCGGGGAGCACCGGTGGTGGCAGCGCGACGGGCGGCGGAACTGCGACAGCGGGCGGAACTGCGACAGCGGGCGGAACTGCGACAGCAGGCGGAACTGCGACAGCGGGTGGAAGTGCGTCAGCGGGCGGAACTGCATCAGCGGGCGGAACTGCATCAGCGGGCGGAACTGCATCAGCGGGCGGAACTGCATCAGCGGGCGGAACTGCGACAGCGGG
>JAUXRI010000213.1 GCA_030681895.1 Myxococcales bacterium
GGAACACCGTGCCGGCCTTCGCTGATTCGAGCAGGCCGAGCTTCTGTTTCACCGCGCCAGTGAACGAGCCCTTCTCGTGGCCGAACAGCTCACTCTCGAGCAACGACTCGGTGAGGGCGGCGCAGTTGATCTTCAGGAACGGGCCGGCGCTTCGCTTCGATCGGCGGTGCACCTCGCCGGCGAGCACCTCTTTGCCGACGCCCGTCTCTCCGAGCAGCAGCACGTTGATCTGGCTGGGCGCGACACGATCCATCAGCCGAGAGATCGACACCATCGCGTCGTCGCGAACGAGGAACCCGGCCACAGGTTGCGACGTCGGCGCCGCACACGCGGCCAACAACTGATCGGGATCGGCGCCATCGACGGGCGAGCTCGCAGCGCCAGCCCTGACCCGCGCTCCAGAGGCCACCAGCTTCGCCGAGACCTTCTCCATCAGCTTCGTGGCCGCCTCGGCGTTGCGGCCGGGCGAGATCACTTCGAACTGGCCGGGGCCGAACGAGGCGACGGTGTCGTGCGGAGAGAGCTCCGCGGACAGCACCGAGTGCGCGACGCCCGGCGCGGCCTGCACCTGAAAGCGCAGCACACCGAACGGAGGCTTCGTGGCGCGCATCGACTCGACGAACCGGGTGTGGGTGACGAGCGTCCACGGGTTGGTGCCGCCCGAGAGCTCATCGGTCTGCAGCACCGCCAG
The DNA here is from genome assembly GCA_030681895.1 of Myxococcales bacterium. GTDB lineage: Bacteria > Myxococcota > Myxococcia > Myxococcales > Myxococcaceae > Xiheimicrobium. The sequence continues at coordinate 692 of JAUXRI010000213.1, forward strand.
CGACGTGCCCAACTCGATGGAGTCACCGGGGAGCACGTCGACCGACTCACCGGAGCCGAGCTTGCGGCCGCGCACCGTGGTGCCGTTGGCGCTCCCGAGATCTTCGAGGCGCACGACGCTGCCCATGTGGAGGACGGCGTGACGACGAGAGGCCGCGACATCGTCGAGGCGCAGCGTGGCGTCGTCACCACGACCGAGCACCACCTGCCCCGTCGCTGGCAGCGCGTGCGACGACGAGCCCGACTCGTTGACCACCACGAGCCGATACCTGCGCGCGCGGGTCGCCGACTCGGGCTTGTCCTGGAGGCGAACGGTTTCCTGCTGCGAGGACGCCATCGAACGGTGACTGTACTCCGCAGCGGCCTGCCCTGACGGGAAGAATCAGCCCTTCGGCAGCTTGAGCGCGCGGACCACGTAAAACACGCCGAACCCACCGGCGATGACCACGAAGATGAGGTTGTTGCCCACCGCGCCGTCGAGCGCGCGCAGGCCTGCGATGCCGAAGCACGCCGCCGCGAAGACGAGCAACTTGATGCGCTCGGGAACCGGCGCGAACCGCGAGAACAGCCACGCCGCGCCGAGAATGACGAGCGCCTTCCAGTCGATGCTCATGCCGTTGCCCTCTCAGCCTTGTCGTCCTGGTTCGACAGCTTGCCTGCGATGTCCTTGAACGAGCCGTGCGAGATGAAGAGAATCAGCATGCCGAAGAGAATCTGCTGAAGGATCTGCACGACCCACAACACGTTCGCGTACGCGATGCCGCTCGAGTTCACCGAGTCCTTCGAGACGAACACCGAGAGGCCGAGCAGCACGAAGGCCTGGAAGGTACCGGCGCTGCCGGGCGCCGCGGGGATCATCAGGCCGACGATCAGCACCGACAACACCACGAAGCCCTGGAAGACCGTCAACGTCAGCGGCTCGCACACCGAGCCGGCAGCGTTCGAGCAGTCGAAGGCGCGCGTCAGCAGTGACATGCCGTAGCCGTTCGCGGACCAGTAGACCGCCGTCCAGAACGTGAAGGCGGCGAAGTTCTTCGCGTCGGGCAACTGCTTCAGCGCGCTCACGAAGCCATCGACGACGTACACCGCGCGCTCGGCCATCTTCGGCGAGACCTTGCCGATGATCGTGCGCATCAGGGCCACCACGCGATCGTGCTGCCAGCGCGCCACGATGAGGAACGCGAGGCCGCCACCGAAGACCAGGAACATCACGTTCGAACCCAGAGAGATGCGCTCGATGTTGGGTGACTCAGTCGGCACGAAGAACAGCAGGATTCGCAACATCGACGCGATGATGATGCCGTCGACGATGCGCTCGAGCACCACGGTCGTCATGGCCGCGCTGCGCCGGATCTTCGAGCGCTCGGCGATCAAATACGGGCGGGCGAACTCTCCCAATCGGAACGGGAGGATGATCAACATCATGAAGCCGATCGCCGAGGCCTCGTTGAGCGGCTTGAACGGCACACGCTCGAGGCCAGAGAGCAGGTTGCCCCAGCGCATCGTGCGGGCCACGTGGATGACGGCGAGCACCAGGACGTAGGCGGCGACCCAGGCGTAGTTCGCGCTCCGCAGGGAGCCCCACATCTCGGGCCAGCGCGTGTCCTTGAACGTCAGGTAGAGGCACCCGACGGTGATGGCGAGGCTGACGCTGAACTTGACCCACTTACCCAAGGACACACTCCGCGAAAACGACCCTGCGGCGTGTAGCACCCGCCCCCTCGTCAGGCTACCGGCAGTCCCTTCAGGATCAGGCCCGGGTTCGTCTCGGTCAGCGCCGTGAAGTTCTGCCCGCCGGCCTGCTTCTGGAGCGCCTTCAGGCTCTCGCCAACCCACTGCTCAGCGCCGACCGGAGAGTGGAGATCGGTGGCCGAGATGGCGTACAGGCCGTCGTCGAGAAACTGCTTCGAGAGCTTCTGCGCCATCTTGCCGTAGCGACCGATGAGGGCGCCGATGTCGAGCTGCAGGAGCGCTCCCGACTGCACCGCCTCGGCTGCCCGGCCCTTTCGCTCGAACTCCAGACAACGCTCCGGGTGCGCGATGATCGGCGTGACGCCCTTGAGCTTCATGCGGAAGATGACGTCGGTGAGCTGCGGCAGCGGCGAGGTGTAGGGCGCCTCGACGAGCAGGTACTTGCCGGCAGCGCCGACACGTCGCGACTCCGGAGTCGGCAGCGTCGTGAGCAGCGACTCGTCGAGGAAGAAGTTCTCGGAGTTGACGTCGAGGGTGAGCGGAATGCACAGGCGCGCGAGCTCTGAGCGAACCTCGTCGAGGCGTTGGAGTGCGACCTCGCGGCTCGCGTACTCCGGCCGGTTGTGTGGGCTCGGCGCGGCCGTCCCGAAGCCCAACGACACCAGCGCCCTCGCCATCGCGATCGTGTCGTCCATCGTCTTGCAGCCGTCATCGACGTCGGGCAGCAGGTGCAGGTGGAGATCGACCATCGGCATGGTCGCGATGCTATGCCACGGGCATGGCGCTCGATCCAAAGCTGCTCGACATTCTCGCCTGCCCTGAAGACAAGGGCGCGCTGCTGTACTTCGCGCGCGACGGGTTCCTCTACAACCCACGCCTCAAGCGGAAGTACCGCGTCGAAGACGACGTGCCGGTGATGCTGATCGAAGAGGCCGCGGCCGTCTCACAGGCCGATCACGACGCCCTGCTCGCGCGCGCGAAGGCCGAGGGCATCGCGCCGAACTTCTCGTGATCGACACCCACTGCCATCTCGACATGCCGCGGTTCGACGGCGATCGCGCTGCGGTGCTCGAGCGGGCGTGGAGCGCTGGGATGACCGGAATGATCGTGCCCGCCGTCGCGCCGTCGACGTGGGAAGCGCTGCTCGAGTGGCCGGCGCGTGACGCGCGCGTTCAGGTCGGGCTGGGCATTCACCCGCAGTTCCTGCCCGAGCTCGATGAACGCGATGACGAGAAGCACCTCGCGCTCCTCGACGCCCTCTTGTCACGCGGGACCGCGATCGCCGTCGGTGAATGCGGGCTCGATGGACCGACGAAGGAGTCCGTCTCGATGGAGCGGCAGGTGCGGATCGTCCGCGCCCACTTCGCGCTGGCCCGGAAACACCGCCTGCCGATGCTGATGCACTGTTTGCGCGCGCACCCGGAGCTGCTGGAGCTCTTGAAGACCGAGCCGCTGCCCGAGGCCGGTCTGCTCATGCACAGCTACTCAGGCTCTGCGGATCTGACGAAGAAGTACGTGAAGTACGGCTGTCACTTCTCGTTCGCGGGGCCGGTGAGCTTCGCCGAGGCCAGGCGGCCGATCGACGCGCTCAAGAGCGTGCCCCTGGAGCGGCTGCTCGCAGAGACAGACGCTCCCGATCAGGCGCCACACCCGCATCGCGGCCGGCGCTCGGAGCCTGCGTTTCTTCCGCTGATCATCGAGGCGATGGCGCGAGGCCGCGGTGAGCCGCTCGAGGTGACACGCGACGCGATGCTTGCGAACACGAAGCGGCTGTTCCCGGTGTTTCAGGGAACGCAGGACGCCTTCATGGCCAGCAACTCACGCGCATAGCGGGCGTGGAGCTCGTCCGAGAACGCGCCCATCGTCTCGGACGTCAGTCCAGAGGTGTCGAGCGCGGGCAGAATTCTCACGTGCACGACGCCCGCCGAGGTCACGGCGCGCCCTTTGGGTCGCAACGCAAAGGCGCCGTGAATCACGATGGGGACGATCGGTGCACCGCTGGCCAGCGCCAGGTGGAACGCGCCGCGCTTGAAGGCCTGAAGCTCTCCGTTTGCGGAGCGTGTTCCTTCGGGCGCGATGAAGACGGTCAGTCGTTCACGTTTCATCCGTGCGGCCGCGCGGTCCAACAGCTGCTTGGCACGCTCGCTGCGCCCACGATCGATCAAGAGGAAGCCCATCAGCCACGCCGCGATCCCCACGAAGGGAATGTAGAGCACCTCGCGTTTGATCGCTGACACGCCTCCCGTCGGGTTGAGCACGGGGATGATCATCGCGTCGAGCAGGGACGTATGGTTGAAGGTCGCGACCCGCATCGCAGGTGACGCGAGGTGCTCGAGGCCCTCGACCCGCAGCTCGACGCCTTGAATGCGGAGGATCGTTCTCCCGAAGACGCGGAGCAGCGCCGGGGTCAGCCAATTCGCGAAGAGGCCCAGGCTCAACACCGTCACAGTGCCTGCGAAGATCGCGTACGCAGAGGTGAAGGCCCAGCCGACGATCAACTGCCACGCCGAGCGGCCAATGCTCTTCACGGCACGCCAGCATCACCGCTGAGCTGCGCCTGTGCCCGCGCGATCCACGGGGCCAGGTCTCGCGCATCGACGGCGCTCTTCGTCGCGGCTTCTTCCCAGCGCACCAGCGCTTCTTCGGGGTGCTGTTGCAGAAACGCGACCATTCCCTGGTCCATCAGCTCGTTCCCGGTCTCGACTGCAGCGACACAGTCAGGCAGCGCGAGCTCGGGCTCTCCGCGGGCGGCCCGAATCCAACAGCGAGTGCTCTTCGCCGCGGCCGACGGCTCCTTGTCGATGGAGGCGTCGGCGAGCTTCAGGGCGAAGCTGAGGTCCTGCTCCGTCACCAGCGCGGCCCAGGCGAGGTTGTTGAGCACCATGGCGCTCGAGGCGGCGTTGGCCAGCGTCGCGTGCGCGTCCTGCATCCCGCCGTCGAGATCACCGATGCGGAATCGCGAGTAGGCGCGAAGCCCCAGGTACGCCGGGTCGGGCCGGAGCTTGTAGGCCAACGACAGATCCGACTCGGCGGGACCGAACCGCTCGGCGACCTGATGGACTCCGGCACGGAGCGCGAACGCCTCGGCCAACAGCATCGGCGAACGGTCGTTGTCGCGCAGCTCGACGATCGCGTCGTTGACGTCCGCGAAGCCACCATCGAGATCGCCGCGCTCATTCCTCGCGACCGCGCGCAGCAACGACGCCAGGGGATCTTTCGACTGCGCCAGCACCTGCGTCGTCAGCGCCTCGACCTTCGGCAGATCGTGCGCCCGGTACGCCTGCTCGGCCGCTTGCAGCGTCTCGGCCGTCTTCGCCTTCGGATTGTTCTCGGTGCGCACCTTCGCGAGCACGGCGATGGCAACGACGGCGGCGATGACGATCAGCTGAGACGCGAGCGAGGCGCCCTTTCCCTGCCGCTCGATCGCCGACGCGGTGCCGACGAAGCCCGAGAGGATGCCGATCACCAGGCCGCCGGCGTGCGCCGCGTTGTCGAGGTACGGAATCGAGAAGGCGAGGAAGACGTTGATCGCCAGCGTCGCCAGAATGCCGTCCCACAGGCTCTTCGCCGAGTCGGGCGGCAGCAGGTGCCTCGCTTGAATCGCGTAGCCCATGACGAAGCCGAACATGCCAACGATGGCGCCAGAAGCTCCGGCCGAGACGTTGTTGGGGTTCCACAGCACCGACGCGAACGAGCCGCCGAGCCCCGCCAGCAGATAGACGAGCACGTACATCGGCCCGCCCAGCATGCGCTCGACGAAGCCGCCGATGCGCCACAACGAGTACATGTTCACCGCGAGGTGCAGCACCCCGATGTGAAGGAACATGCTGGTGAAGGCCCGCCACCACTCGTTGTGGAAGATGACGAGCGTGCCGCGGTTGGCTCCCATCGACAGGAGCGAGTCGAGATCGGGGTCAGTCGCCGAGACGCCCATCGCCACCATCGCGACGAAGACGGAGACGTTGATGCCGACGAGGGTCAACGTGACGATGGGCCGGCGTGTTTCCATTCAGGTGGTGCCTACCGCGCCGAGGGCCGCCCTGCTCACCTTTCCACCCCACCCGGACGGGTTGCATCGAGGCCACCGAGTCGTGCAAACAGCGCCGCATGGAGCCGTCGACGACCGAAGCCCCGCAGCTGCCTGCCCTCGTTCCGCCTGAGAAGCCGTGGCGGCTGCACCGTCGCTTCGATCGCACCGGCCGGTTGCTGGGCGATGCGGCGATGAAGCGCCTCGAGAACGCGCACGTGGTGGTGTTCGGCCTCGGCGGCGTCGGGAGCTTCGCGGTCGAGGGCCTCGTGCGCAGTGGCGTCGGCAAGCTCACCGTCGTCGACTTCGATCAGGTGTGCGTGACGAACTCGAACCGCCAGCTGCACGCGACGGTCAGCACGGTCGGCAAGGCGAAGGCCGAGTTGATGGCGCAGCGGTGCAAGACGATCAACCCGGACGTCGAGGTGACGCCGATCGTCGGCTTCTACCGTGAGGAGCTCGCCGATCAGCTGCTCGCCGGGCCCTACGACTACGTGATCGACGCGATCGACAACGTGAAGGCGAAGCTGAACCTGCTCCACAACTGTCTGGCGCGCGGGTACCCGGTGGTGAGCTCGATGGGCGCAGCCGGCCGGCTCGACCCGACCGCGATTCGCGTGGAGGACCTCTGCGAGACGCACATGGACCCGTTCGCGAAGGACATCCGCAAGCTGCTCAAGCGGAAGTACGGGCACGACACGTCGAAGCCGACGGGCATCACGGCGGTGTTCTCGATCGAGCCCCGGCGCGACCCTCAGGCCGTGCACTACGACGAAGCGCACGGCGGGTTCCTGTGTGTGTGCCCGCAGGGTGAGAACCAGTTTCACAGCTGCGATGAGCGCAATCAGATCGACGGCTCGGTCGCGTTCGTGACGAGCGTGTTCGGAATGCAGATGGCGGGCGTCGTCGTGCGGCGGGTGGCGCAGGGGCGATAGAGGCAAGGATTTGTGATGCTGACGCGGGCGACGCCTGACGAGTTCGTGTTTGTGGGTTCTTCGGGCCAGGCCACTGAATCGTTCGCTCTCCTCGAGACGATCCCTCTCGTGGAGGGGCTGATCGGTTCAGCGGAGCACTGCACTATTCGACTCGCTGACCCGTTCGTGGCCGCAGAGCACGCGCGCGTGCTGCGACGTCACGAGCGCTGGTACATCGCCGCGGCGGCAATCGCGACGTCGGTGTTCGTCGACGGGGTCGCGCCACTGCCCGGCGAAGCCGCGCTGTTGGAACCGGGAGCGCTTGTCGAGGTGGGCGATACCTGGTTTCGGGTTGGTGGCGCACCTTCACGACAAAGGCTTCCATTGGACGACGACGTCGCGATGCTGATCGCTGCTGACGAGATGCAGGAGGTCGGCGACCCGCTGGGTGAACGAATCGCGACGAACGCCCTCGACGTCCCGAGCTGTCTCGTCGCCGAAGTCGAAGAAGGGCTGACAACGGTGGAACTCACTCGAGGCCTCATCAGCCGCATCACGACGCGCGCCCTCTCCGACTACGAAGGCGCTCTGAGGCTGCGCGCGCGGCTTCTGCGGCTCTTGAGCGAACCCGTCTCGGTCGGGCTGCAGGAACTCGAGGTGGCGACCGAGACATACGAAGAAGACCCGGCCCTTGTGGGCAGAATGGTGCTTCACGCCATCGCTGCTTCTCAACCACCGCACCTTCGAACGCTTCGGCTGGGGGTCGCGTCGCCCGACGGCCTTGGTCAACTCGAGACAGAGCTAAAACAGCTGGCGCGGATCCTGCCATCGCCTGGAGGCCTCGACGGACTGTTCCGCGCACCCCGCCGGCCCGAGATTGTGATCCTCGAGGTGCAAGATTGGAATGGGCTCGAACCGGGCCAACGAATCGGAGTCGTCGACGAACTGACACTGACCCGAGCAATAGCGGACGAGGCCACCGAGCAGGACTACCCTGAAGACTTCGCCTCGAATCTGCTCTTCGTCGAACGAGGGCAAGGTCGTTGGCAAATCCAGACGCGTCATGGCGGCATCTTCCGGATCAACGGCGCTCACGACGGGAGCACTGGCAGAAGTCACCTTCGAAGCGGTGACGAAGTGCGCACCGCGGGTCTTCGCTTCAGATTCGAGACGTGATCACCCGGTCAGCTTTGCGAACGCGCTCGCGAGATCGGGCTTCTCGGTCAGCACCGGCTTCATCGGGTCGCCGTGTTTCGCAAGCCACTCGAGCCCGTTGCGAATCGTGAACCTCGTCGGCGTCAGGCCGGGCTCGACTTCGCTCCAGGAAATCGGCATGGACACCGGCGCGCCGTCCTTCGCGCGCACGCAGAACGGGGCCGCCACGACCTTCACCGGCCCGTTCTGCACCACGTCGAGGTACACGCGCCCCTGACGTTTCTGCATCGCACGCTCCATCGTCGCGAGCGTCGGGTGCTTGTTCACCAGCAGCGTCGCCAGCACCTCGGACAGCTGCCGCGCCCCGTCGTGATCGAGCTGACCGCCGAGCGGAACGAAGACGTGCACTCCGCTCGAGCCGCTCGTCTTGATGTACGTCGGCAGCCCCGCGTTCTCGGTGATCTCTCGCAACGCATTCGCCAGGGTGATCACCGCCGAGAACGGCGCCTCTTTCGGGTCGAAGTCGACGACACACCAATCGGGCCGGCCAGGCGTCGCCGCGCGGGTCGTCGGAATGTGAAACGGCAACGCGCCGAGATTGGAGCACCACTCGAGCGTCGCGAGATCATCACAGACGATCTGATCGAGCTCTCGGTTCATCTCTTCGCTGTACGCCTTCACCGTCCGCACGAAGTCGGGCGCCTTCGGCGGCTTGGCCTTCTGGAAGAACGACTTCCCCGTGATGCCGTCGGGGTAACGCGTCACGAGCAGCGGCCGGTCTTTCAGGTACGGCAACATGAACGGCGCCACGTCGCGGTACCACGCGAAGACGTCACCTTTCGTCAACCCATCCTTCGGGAAGTAGATCTTCCCCGGGTTCGAGAGCGTCACGCCTGCGACGGGCTCGGGAGATGTGTCGACGAGGCGCTTCTCGGGGGGCGTCGGGCACTCTTCGCAGCGTTTGTCAGGCCGGAAACGAAGGAAGACCGGCTCGCGGAGCGACAGGTTCTCGGGCCACGACTTGTACCGGACCTCGACCACCAGCGTCGGCGTCACCCACAGCATCTCGGGGTCGAGCGGCACGTCGCCCAGACAGACGGGCGCCTTCACCACGTTCGCGTCGAGCTCTTTGCGCACCGGCGCGGCGACTTTCGGGTTGTACCCAGCGCCGACTTTTCCCGCGTAGAGCCAGCGCTCGCCGTCCCACGTCGAGAGCGACAACGCGCCGTCATCGTCAGCAAAACCCGTCACCGCGAAGTCGCCGCTCGTCGTCAGCGGCACCTTGAGCCAGCGATCGCTGCGCCCACCGACGTACGGCGCATCGGCCTTCTTGCACATCACGCCTTCGAGCCCCTTCTGCTTGACGATCTCGAGCAGGGCCTCGCCTTGCGTCTCCACATGCTCGACCGGGAGGGCACGGGCGCCTTCGACCTTCGGAACGACACCGAACAACAGCTCCTTACGCTGCGAGAGCGGGAGCGGCCGCGTGTCGTGACCGTCGAGCATCAGTAGATCGAACGCGAAGAACACCGCGGGATCGGTGTGGGACGCGCTGAGAATGTCCTTCCGATGCGCGAGCGTCGAGCGCTTGAGCAGCCGCTGAAAGATCGGGTGCCCGTCGGCGTTCTGAATCACCAGCTCGCCGTCGACGATGAAGTCGGGACCGGGGAGCGCCTGCAACGCCTCGACGATCTCGGGGAACAGCGCCGTCGCCTCACGCCCACGACGGAGCACCAGCCTGACCTTCCCGCCGATGCGCTCAGCGAGCAGGCGAAAGCCATCGAACTTCAGCTCGAAGAGCCAGCCTGGCGTGGTGAAGGCCGCGGTCCGGGGCTCCGCCAGCTGCAGCTCGACGTCTTCGGCCCGCATCGTTCACGACCGCCGCTTGAGCGCGAGATAGCGGGACACGTCGCCGCGGCTGAACTTGAGCAGCACCGGCTCGCCTGCTGGCGTCTGCGCCACCGTCTCCTGCAGCTGGCGAAGAGACACCACCTTCACGCGATTGAGCTCGACGATCACGTCGCCGACCGTCAGGCCGCCGAGCTCCGCGACGCTTCCTGGCAGCACGGCCTCGACTCGAACGCCCTGCCCCTCCGACGGCTCCAGCTCACCGAGCACCAGGCCCAGGCTGTCGATGCGCCCGCCCGACATCATCGTCTTCGTCGGCCCTGCCGAAGGTCTCGTCGAGAGCAGCGCCGACGCATTGATCACCTTGCCGTTGCGCACGACGCCGAGCTTCACCACCACGCCAGGGCCCTGAATCGCGATGCGCCGGAGCAACTGCTGGTACTTCTCCACCGGCTTGCCGTTGATGGCGACGAGACGATCGCCCGCTTGCAGGCCGGCGCGCGCTGCCGGCGACTCCGGGTAGACGTCGACGATCACCGACTCCGACGAGTCCTTCACCTCCGACACCGTGACGCCCAGCCAGCCACGCACCGGCGTGCCGTTGTCGCGAAGGTTCGGCAGCAGATCCTTCACCAGGTTCACCGGGACCGCGAAGCCGATGCCCTGCCCCTGATTCATGATGGCCGTAGTCACGCCCACGACGTGGCCCTTCATGTCGAAGAGCGGCCCGCCCGAGTTGCCCGGGTTGATGAGCGCGTTGGTCTGAATGAAGTCGTCGAACGGCCCGACGCCGATGATCCGCTCCCGCGCCGAGATGAGCCCGTGCGTCAGCGAGGTGTCGAGCCCGAACGGGTTTCCGATCGCGACCACCCAGTCACCAACCTCGAGCTCATCGGAGTTCCCCAGCGTCACCACCGGCAGGTCCGCCGCGCCCGTCAGCCTCAGCAGCGCGAGATCGACCTCGGGATCACGCCCGACCACCTTCGCCTCGAGGCTCCGGCCATCGGCGAGGCGTACGACGATCGACTGCGCGCGCTCGATGACGTGGTTGTTGGTCACCACGAGGCCGTCGGAGGTGATGATGAAGCCAGAGCCGAGGCCCTTCGAGGTGCCCTCGTTCTTCGCAGAGATGTTCACGACGCCGGCGCGCACCGCTCGAACCAGCGGCGCCAGCGAGGCCGGCGGCGTGAAGGACGGCGCCACCGAGGGACCGCCGGGGAACTTCTCTTTCCAGAACGGAATGATGGTGCGCTCACGCCAGACGGTTGGCGTCGCAGGGTCCGAATCGGTCGCGCTGTTCGGCGGCGTGCTCGCCAGCCCTTCCTTCTGCGCCCGCACCCGGGCCCGCGCCCAGTCTGAGACGTCGTCGGCGTTCGCAAAAAGCGGAGTCAGCAGGGAGACACAGAGGAGCAGCCGCACGAGGCGACTCAACCCGAGAATCGGGCCAGCGTCACGCTCAGGCCTGCGCAGGCTGCACGTACTTCGCGACCTTCACGCGCCCGGGCCTCAGCACTCGGCCCTTCAGCTTCCACGCGGCCTTCAGCACCGCGACCACCCGGCCATCGTCGGCCTCGAGCGGAGAGATCTCCATGTCGGAGGCCTCGGAGAGGTTCGGATCGTACGGCAGGCCCTTCAGCTCGACGCGCTCCAGACCGAACTCTTCGGCCTTCTTGATGAGCCCATCACGAATGAGCTTCACGCCCTTCCACAGCGCCGATTGGTCAGGCGTGCTGAGGCAGAGCTCGAGATCGTCGATGGCCTCGAGGAGCACCAGCGCGACCTTGCCCTTCTCGAGCTCGAGCAGCTGATCACGCTCGCGCGTCATCCGGAGCTTGAAGGCCTCGCGCTCGCTCTCGGAGTGCTGAAGCCCACGGGCCAGCTCGTCGATGCGGCGACGGGCGGTCTCGAGCTCGGTCGGGGCCTTTCCCGTCTCGGTGGCCTCGTCGGGCGGGGCCTCGGGAACACTGTCTTCACGCACGCGGCGGCGGTCATTCACCTTCACCACCGTCTCGGGTTGGTCTTCTCGACGCGCGTCGCTCATGGCGCGTGCAAGGTAACCGTCGACCTCAGGGTGTCAACGAGCGCGCTGGTGCGCCAGGTACCGGCTCGCCGCCTTCTGGACCCAGTCGGGCGCGTTCAGGTGCGTCGTGACGGCCTCGAGCACGCTGGCCCACCGCGAGAGCCGGGAGGGCTCGTCGGTCAGGTTCATCAACCGGTTCACCATCGACACCGTGAGGAACGTCGGCTGCCGAGACAGCGATGCCTGGAGTTCATCCTCGAACCCGCCGCGCCGCTCGACCTCGTGAATCAACGCGCCAGGGGTCCCGAACTCGGCGTCGGGGAATCGCTCCAGGAGCGCAAACACAGCGGTTCGGAACCGAGCGGGATCGAGCCCTGGCCGGCCGCGATCCAGCACGTGGCCGAGCGCGCTCATCGTCGCATCGGGATCGTCACCGGGCGTGAACTCATCGAGCGCCGTGAGCAACCGCTCGAAGCGCACGTTCAGCGCATGGAGCGCCTCGCCGACGAGGTGGAGCGAGCCGGCGATCAGCACCACCGCGCGCGCCTCGGTCGTCGCCAACACCGCCTCGAGCGCATCAGGGACCGAAAGGTGCAGCGCCACGTTGGCGTTCAGCATCCGCGCCAGCGCCTCCGACGACTTCGGGTCCTTCGAGCGCGAGCTGTGCAGCGCGGTCAGGTGAACGGAGGCGACCTTCGGGAAGAGCCGCCGCATCATCGGCTCGGAGTCCTTATCGGCGAAGACCCCGAACACGAGATGAATGGGCCGCTCGGCGTAGAGCCGGTCGAGCGCAGCGACGAGCACCTCCACTCCAGCCGGGTTGTGCGCCCCGTCGAGCAGCACCGTGCGGTGCCCGTCGATCTCCTGGAGCCGCCCGGGCCAGCGTGTCGTCGCGAAGCCGCGGCGGAGCTCGTCATCGGTCAACGTGAAGCCGTGCTCGGCGACGAGTTCGAGACACGCAAGCGCGACGCCAGCGTTCTGCGACTGGTGCGCTCCAGCGAGCGGCAGCGAGAGCCCCGAGAGCGTTCTCGAACGGCCGCGGAACGTGTCGAGCTGGAACTCGGCGTCTCGGCCTTCGACGATCAACGGCACGTTCGCCGCCGCTGCGGCCTTCTCGAAGACCGCCATCACCTCGGGCGGCTGGCGCGCGACGACCAGCGGCACGCCCTGCTTCACGATGCCCGCCTTCTCCTGCGCGATCAGCGGGAGCGTGTTGCCGAGCATCTCCATGTGATCGAGGGCGATCGCGGTGATCGCGGTGACGATCGGCGCGCACGCCACGGTCGCGTCGAGTCTGCCTCCGAGGCCGGTCTCCATCACCGCGAGCTGCACACCCTCTTCCTGAAAGTGCCAGAACGCCAGCACGGTGCCGAACTCGAAGTAGGTCAGCTCGTGCTCGTGTCCCAGCCGCTGAAGCAGCTCGTCGATCCGCTTCGCCAGCGTCTCGTCGTCGATGTCGGCGCCGTTCACCTTGAAGCGCTCGTTCACGCGCACGAGGTGAGGCGACGAATAGAACCCGACGCGGTGCCGCTGCGAGAGGCACGAGGCGATCAACGCGCAGGTCGAACCTTTGCCATTGGTGCCCGCGACGTGAATCGAGGCGAACGATCGCTCCGGGTGGCTGAGGCGCTCGAGCGCAGCGCTCACCCGCTCCAGGCCCAGCCGCATGGTCGAGGGCGTCAGCGACGCGAGATACGCGAGCGCCTCGTCGGTGCGCATGGTGCCGTCAGCTCATCAGGCCGATGATCTGCGACAGCTTCGCCCGCAGATCCTTGCGCTGCACGATCGCGTCGATCATGCCGTGCTCGAGCAGGAACTCGGAGCGCTGGAAACCCTCGGGCAGCTTCTGGCGAATCGTCTGCTCGATCACGCGCGGGCCCGCGAAGCCGATCAACGCACGGGGCTCGGCGACGATCACGTCACCCAGCCACGAGAACGACGCAGCGACGCCGCCCGTGGTCGGGTGCAACAACACCGAGATGTACGGCTTGCGTACGTCGCGGAAGCGGTTGATGGCCGCAGACGTCTTCGCCATCTGCATCAGCGAGAAGATGCCCTCTTGCATGCGGGCGCCACCCGACGACGAGAAGATGATCGCCGGCACGTCGAGCTTCCGCGCGCGTTCGAAGACGCGGGTCACCTTCTCACCGACGACGCTGCCCATCGAGCCGCCCATGAACTCGAACAGGAACGCGCCGACGCTGACGTGCTGACCATCGATGCGGCCCGTGCCCGAGACGAACGCGTCGTTCTCTCCGAGCGCCTTCTTCGTCGACTTGATGCGATCGCGGTACTTCTTCGAGTCCGAGAAGCCGAGCGGATCCTGCGGCTCGAGGCCTTCGTCGTGCTCTTCGAACGAGCCCTCGTCACACAGCGCCAGCAATCGCGTGCGCGCGTTCCACTGCATGTGGTGATTGCACGAGGGGCAGACGTTGAGGGCGCGCTCGAGCTCTTCGCGGAGCAGGATCTCACCGCACGTGTCGCACTTGACCCAGAGCCCTTCCATGCGGCTCGGAGCGCTGCGCTGTTCGACCTCGTCGACCTCGGCAGAGGCAGCGATCTTCGGTTTCTTCTTCGCGAACCACGACATGCGCGGGCTCGTAGCGCCACCGTTCGCCCGGCTCAAGCGCGGCGATTCGAGCGGTGCGTAAGCCGCTACGCACCTGACCAACGAACGATCTGCCAGGCGCGGGCGAGGCGACGTCGTTCGTGGCGGCTGAGGCGCCCTGACGCGCGCGCGATCTTCACCTTCGCCAGCTCGAGGAGCGGCAGCGCCCGAGTGCGATTGTCGTCGAGCCGGAGCACCTCGACGGCGTGGGCGAGATCGCGCGTCGCGCCCTCGAGCACCGGGTTCGCCACCTGCGGAACGGGCACCCACTGCCGCCACGACTCGATCGCGGTCGAGAGCGCGAACGCGCCGACGACGATCACGAAGCCCACGCCGAAGGTGCCCAGGATCACTCCGCCGAGCACCCACGACGAGACGTTGAACGACTCGAGGAATCGAAGTGGCTCACCGAAGTCGATCCAGCGCGACGAGCCTCCACCACACGCGAGCGGGACGATCATGCTCGTGCGAGTTGCAGGTTCAGATCCAACCGGCCGATGCGCAACCTCGTGCGCAGCTCAGCCTTGCCCTGCGAGCGCTTCGATCTCGGCGCGCGCTTTCGGGATCGACTCCGTCAGAACTTCACTGCCACCAGCCGTACACACCACGTCGTCTTCGATACGAATGCCGCCAAAGCCGCGCCCACCATTCATCGCCAGATACTTCTCGGCCTTCTCGAAGTTCACCTGTCCCTTGAACTTCGACCTGAACTCCGGGTTCCGCAGGATCGCCGGCACGAAGTACAGGCCCGGCTCGATGCTGAAGACCATGCCTTCGGTGAGGTCCATGTCCATTCGCAGGTAGCCCAGACCGAACTGAGTGCTGCGCTGCCGGCCGGGATAGTGAATGCGATCTCCGAACGCTTCGAGGTCGTGAACGTCGAGGCCGATCTGGTGACCGAGGCCGTGCGGGAAGAAGAGCGCGTGGGCTCCGGCTTCGACGAGGCTATCGGCAGCGCCGGTGAGGAGGCCGAGTTCGACGAGCCCCTGCGCCAGCATGCGACACGCTGAGAGGTGCAGATCGCGATACCGCACGCCCGGCTTGATCTGCGCGATCGCGTGCACCTCGGACTTCAGGACGAGCTCGTAGAGGTCGCGGCCTTCGGGACTGAAGCCGCCACCCACGGGCCAGCACCGCGTCACGTCGCTGCAATACCCGGCCTCGCCTTCCGCGCCGGCATCGAGCAGCACGATGTCTCCGGCGGCGAGCGTGTTGCCGTGATGGTGGTTGTGGAGCACCTCACCGCGCACCGACAGGATCGTCCCGTACGCCTGTACGCAGCCGCTCCGTGCGAACGCACCCTCGACGAGCCCGGCGAGCAGCTCTTCCTTCACGCCTGGCTTCGAGGCCTTCATCGCGGCGACGTGCGCCTCATGCGTGACCACCGCGGTCTTGCGCATCTCGGCGAGCTCTTCCGGCCCCTTCTTCAACCGCAGCGCCGCGATCGCATCGAGCACTTCGCCACGGCTCACCTTCGTCGGCTCGTCGAACTGCAGATCCTGCCCGGTGACGTGCCGCGCGCGCTGGGTCGCCTTGAAGTCTGCAACCGCGACCGCGTCGAGCTGCCGCCCCTTCGCGATCGTCTGCAGGTGCGTCTCGAGCTGCTCGACCGCCAACACACGCTGGACTCCGGAGCGCAGCATCACCGCCTCGAACGACTCGACCTCGCCATGCCAGAGCGCGTCGCCCATCGTGCGCGCGGGAAGGAACAGCGTGACGGTCTGGTCCGCCGGGTCGAACAACGCCGCGCTGCCCGGTTCAGGGCGCTCGAAGAAGTAGAGGAAGTTCGAGTCGGCGCGGAACGGGTACGTGTTCGCCGGGTAGTTGCGCGAGATCGCTCCACCGCTGAACAACACCAGCGGCCGGCTCAGAGACGCCAACAGCTTTTCACGACGCTGAACGAAGCTCATGCGCGCGACCGTACCCGAAGCATGCAGCAAGCGAGAGCCAACCCACTGCCTGTGCTATCGGCGCGATCATGAAGGCACTGGTGATGACGGCAGGTGAAGGGCCTCGTGGCGTCTCGCTGAAGACCAGCATCCCACCGACGTGCGGCCCCGATGAGATTCGGGTCGGCGTGAAAGCCAGCGCGCTCAACCGGGCTGACCTGTTGCAGACGATGGGCCTGTACCCAGCGCCGAAGGGCGTGCCCGCCGACATTCCCGGCCTCGAATACTCCGGAGAGGTGATCGAGCTCGGCGCGCGCGTGACGCGGTGGAAGAAGGGCGACCGCGTGATGGGGCTCGTCTCGGGCGGCGCGTGGTCCGAACAGCTGGTGACCCACGAGCGTGAGGCGATCGCACTCCCTGCAAACATCGACTTCACGCGTGGCGCGGCGATCCCCGAGGCGTTCATCACCGCGTGGGACGCGCTGGTGCTCCAGGGAAAGATGACGGCGGGCTCCCAGGTGCTCATTCATGCCGTCGCGTCGGGGGTCGGCACTGCGGCGCTTCAGCTCTGCGCACTGCACGGAGCCCGCGCCATCGGCACCGGCCGCAACGCCAACAAGCTCGAGCGTGTGCGCGCCATGGGCCTGCCCGACACCGTGCTCGTGACGAAGGAGCAGCCCTTCGGTGAGCGCGTGAAGGTGCTCACCGGCGGGCGCGGCGTCGATCTCGTGCTCGATCTCGTCGGCGGCGACTGGCTGCCCGAGACGCTCGAGTGCATGGCGCCTCAGGCGACATTGATGCTCGTCGGGCTCGTCGCGGGAGCCACGGCCGACGTCCCGCTTCGCACCGTGCTCGGGAAACGCCTGACGCTCATCGGCACCACGCTGCGGGCTCGCGCGCTCGAAGAGAAGATCGCCGTCGCGCGGCGCTTCGAGCAGCTCGTCGTTCCCCACTTCGTGACCGGCCGCCTTCAACCGATCGTCGACGCGACGGTGCCGATCTCAGAAGCTCCCGCCGCGCTCGAGCGCCTTGCGGCCAACGAGACGTTCGGCAAAACCGTCCTCACCTGGTGACCCATCATGACCTTCGACCCCAACGCAGCAGCGCCCGCAGACTCCGGCATCTTTGGGCTGCCGTTCGCTCCTCAAGACTCGAGGATCGTCCTCATTCCCGTGCCGTTCGAGGCCACCACCAGCTACGGCGGCGGAACGTCAGACGGGCCCGCGGCGATCCTCGAGGCCTCGAAGCAGGTCGACCTGTTCGATCTCGAGACCGGCAAACCCTACGAGGCCGGCATCGCGATGCTCGACGAGAGCGCCGACGTGCGCGGTTGGAGCGAACGCGCAAAGGCGCTCGCGGCGCCGATCGTCGAGTCGGGCGGCCGTGACACCGACCCGCGCGCGCTGAAGGCCGTGAACGACTTCAGCGAGCAGATGAACGGCTACGTCTACGAGACGACGAAGCACTGGATCGGCAAGCACAAGATCGTCGGCGTCATCGGCGGCGATCACTCCACGCCGTACGGCGCGATTCAGGCGTACGCCGAGGCGTTCCCCGGGCTCGGCGTGCTCCACCTCGACGCGCACGCCGACCTGCGCATCGCCTACGAGGGCTTCACCTGGAGCCACGCGTCGATCATGCACAACGTGATGACGCGACTACCGAACGTCGCGAAGCTCGTGCAGGTCGGCATTCGGGACTTCGGCGAGGCCGAGTTCGACATGATCCAGAAGTCGGACGGGCGCATTCACACCTTCTTCGACGCACGCCTGGCGCACGCGCGGCTCGACGGCATGCCGTGGCGCGAGCAGGTCGACATGATCGTCCAGGAGCTGCCGAGCAAGGTGTACCTCTCGTGGGACATCGACGGGCTCGACCCGGTGCTCTGCCCCAGCACGGGCACGCCGGTGCCGGGCGGCCTCACCTTCCATCAGGCCTGCTCGCTGCTCGAAGGCGTGGTGCGCGCCGGCAAGACGATCGTCGGCTTCGATCTCAACGAGGTCGCGCCGAGCCCTGATGGCGGCGAGTGGGACGGCAACGTCGCGGCGCGGTTGCTCTACAAGATGATCGGGTGGACGCTGAAGTCGCACGGCAAATGAGGGAGCGCGTCGTCACGCTGGCTCAGTGGCTGTTCCTGGGCTCCGTCGTCGGAGTCCTGTGCGGCACCACCTCGGCGGCGTTCCTCTGGCTGCTCGAGCTCGCGACCGACTTCCGTGGCTCGCATGAGTCGATCGTCTACGCGCTCCCGGTGGCGGGCCTCATGCTGGGCCTGGTGCTCGAGCGCTTCGGCCAGCCCATCAAGGCCGGCAACAACCTGATCATCGACACCATTCACGACGACGGTCCCGAGGTGCCGCTGCGCATGGCGCCGATGGTGCTGCTCGGAACGGTGGTGACGCACCTGTTCGGCGGCAGCGCGGGGCGTGAAGGCACGGCCGTGCAAATGGGCGCGAGCCTGACGGACTGGGTGTCGCATCGGCTCCAGGTCAGCGCTCCCGTTCGAAGGCAATTGCTCGCGGCGGGCGTGGCGGGTGGCTTCGGCTCGGTGTTCGGCACGCCCATCGCCGGAGCCGTCTTCGGCCTCGAGTTCGTCGTGCTCGGCCGCCTCGAATACCGCGCGTTGGTGCCAGCGCTGATCGCCTCGGTCATCGGCGATCTCACCACCCGGGCTCTTGGCATCGAGCACACGCACTACCCCGCGTCGCCCACGGTGCCGCTCACGCCGGAGCTGTTGCTGAAATGGCTCGTGTTCGCCGCCGCGGTGGCGCTGGTGACGACCGCCTTCATCGAGCTGACGCACTTCATCAAAGCGCGAGGCGAGAAGCTGATCACGAGCCTGCCGTTGCGAATGGCGCTGGGTGGCCTGGTCGTCGTGGGCTTGTGGAAGCTCGTCGGCACCAGCGACTACCTCGGCCTCGGCGTGCCGACGATCGTGCGCGCGTTCTCCGATCCCTCACTGCCAGTCAGCGCGTTCGCGCTCAAACTGCTCTTCACCGCCATCACGATCGGCGCAGGCTTCGTCGGCGGAGAAGTGACGCCGTTGTTCTTCGTCGGCGCAGCGCTCGGGAGCGTGCTCGCGCGTGCTCTGGGAATTCCCATCGAGCTCGGCGCTGGCGTGGGGCTGGCTGCCGTCTTCGCCGCCGCGTCGAACACGCCGCTCGCGCTCTCGATCATGGCGATGGAGCTGCTCGGCGGAGGCGTCTTCCCTCACGTTGCGATCGTCTGCGTGCTCGCGTACCTCTTCACCGGCCACCGCAGCATCTACCCGTCACAGCGCCTGCTCTTCGGAAAGCTCGGTCGACCCATCGAGCCGTCGACCCGAATTCGCGATCTCTGAGCTACTCGGCGTTCCAGTCTGAGGCAGGGAGGATCTTCCACCCCGTGTCGATCTTGCCCGCACGGAAGCGGACGACGCGCAGCGGCCACTCACGCGTCTGCTTGGCAGGGCCTTCCTTGCTGACGACCACCCACCGGTGCACTTCGATGGAGTACTTCCCCGTGGTCCCCGCCTTCGCCACCACCGCGCGCATCGGGTTCTTCGGGTGCCAGTAGACCTCTTTACCGACGCGCATCACGTACGACAGCGTGGGGTGCGCCTTGGAGAAGGCAGCCGCCTTCTCACGCGTCGGTCCCATCATCTTCGTGGCGTCTGCCTGCGAGAGTTCGGTCATCGTCAGGTTGTCTCCGACCTGATCCATGCCCATGAGCTTGGTGAGCGCCGAGCGGCCGGCCTTGTCGAGATCGTTCATGCTCTGCACCGCGTGCGTGAGATCGGCCTCTTCCTTCTTCACGGGGTCCTTCGACTTGAACTGCCAGTTATCGAGCGCGAAGAGCTGGGCGTTCATCGTCACGCCACCGAGCAGCAGATCCTTGCCGGCCTCGTCGCCCGAGCCGGTCAACGCGTTGAGGTACGTCTCGGCGACCTTCTTCGGCTCAGAATCGTCTTGCGCGAAGACAGGAGCAGCAGACAACGCAAAACACAGCGTCAGCGTTCTGATCATGACGGCGTTGTAGCGCACTTGCCCTCGAGTGCGGAATGCGCAACGGACCGTGGCTGTTCACCACCCTGGCCTTCAGCCGACTTCGACCATGACCCACGCCCTCGTCCTCACGCTCTCGCTCGTCGCAGGTGATCTCAACAGCCGCCGAAGCCCCATCGTGCAGGTGGTGGACCAGGTCTCTCCAGCCGTCGTCTACGTCGGCACGGTCTCGGTCGTGGAGCGCAGCTTCCGATCGCGTTCCGTCTTCGACGATCTCTTCTACGGCCCCAGTGACGAACGGCGCGCGGTCGAAGGCCTCGGCTCGGGCGTCATCATCGACGCGTCGGGCATCGTCATCACGAACGATCACGTCATTCGCGGAGCCTCGGAGGTGCACGTGGTGCTCGCCGACGGCCGTCAGGTCGACGCAGAGGTCATCGGCGCCGACGCCGACGCCGATCTCGCGGTGCTGAAGCTGGTCGGCAAGGGACCCTTCCCGACCGCGAAGCTCGGCACCTCGTCTGATCTGATGATCGGCGAGACGACCATCGCGATCGGGAGCCCGCTCGGGCTCAAGAAGACCGTCACCGTCGGCGTCGTGTCGGCGCTCGGCCGAACGATTCGCAACGAGGGGCGCACGTTCAACGACTTCATTCAGACGGATGCATCGATCAACCCCGGAAACTCCGGCGGGCCGCTGCTCAACATCGACGGAGAGATCATCGGCATCAACAGCGCGATCATCGCCAGCGCGCAGAACATCGGCTTCGCGATCCCCGCGGACAAGGTGCGCCGCATCGTCTCGGAGCTGACCCAGTACGGGAAGGTGCGGCCGGCGTGGGTGGGCATCGACGTGCAGCCGATCACGCCTGAGCTCGGGAAGCAGCTGGGCTGGGACCGCACCTACGGCGCGCTGGTGACGAACGTCGAGGCAGGCAGCCCGGCTGAGAAGGCGGCGCTCCAACGCGGCGACGTCGTGATGCAGGTCGGCACCACGCAGGTCGAGAACGCCGACGACTTTCAGAGCCGGGTGCGAGGCTTCACCGCGAAGTCGCCCATTCGCCTGCAGGTGTTCCGCGCCGGAGCGCCCATCGAGACGATGGTGACGCCGGTCGAGTTCCCCTCGGAGCTGGTCGACGCCACCGTGTGGGACCGCCTCGGCGTGCGCCTCAAGCCGATGCAGGGCGTGGGCATGGTGATCGGCGCGGTTCGGCCCGGCTCTGTCGCCGCGCAGGTCGGCCTTCGGCCCGGCGACGTCATTCGCAAGCTGAACAACAAGCCCGTCGTGAACGCCTCGGACTACCGCGAGGCCGTCATTCAGGCCCGGGGCAGCCGGAGCGTGCTGCTCCTCGTCGTGCGCGGCCAGCGCGGCTACTACGTGACGCTCCCGTTCTGAACGCTCGGGATTGTTGACCTGCTCACCCGGCCGCCTACGGTCGGACTCATGCGGCCAGTCCGGTATCAGGTGCTCGGGCCACTGCACGCAGGTGAAGGTTCGCGCGCGCAGCTGGGTCTCGCCGTCTTCGAAGACGGAAGGGCCGACCCGTGCGTCGTGGTCCCCGTGCCTGAAGACGCCGAGAAAGACGCGACGCTGCTGGAGAAGATCAAGCGTGAGACGGAGCACGCGGCGCAGCTCGATCACCCGAACATCGTCACCGTCTTCGGGTTCGGCGCCCTCGGTAAGTCGTTCGCGCGCATGGTGGAGTTCGCCGACGGCGAGTCGCTCCGCCGGGTGCTGAATATCTCGAAGACCCTCTCGCCCCGCCTCGCCGCGCGCATCGTGATCGAGGCCTGCACCGGAGTGCACTACGCCCACTTCGCCGGCAACGACGACGGCACCGCGCTCGTGCATGGCGACGTGAGGCCCGAGACGATCCTCATCTCGTTCGCGGGCGTCACGAAGGTGACCGGCTACGGCGCCCTCGCCTTCGCCCCGAAGGAGATCGGCGGCCAGCGTGTGAAGGGCCGGCGGGTGCACTCGTCGCCCGAGCAGATCATCGGCGGCCGCGACGCGATCACCATTCCCAGCGACGTGTACCTGCTGGGCCTCACCTTCTACGAGCTGCTCACGGGCGTCGTGCCGTGGGCCGACCAAGGCGATGGGTTCGATCAGGCGGTGCTCGCCTACCCGCTGCCGCCCGCGACGCCTGGCCTCATCCCCGAGGTGCTCCAGGCGATCATCGAGAAGGCCTGCCAGAAGAAGGCGGCGCAGCGGTACGCGACGCCGCTGGCGCTGCGCGAGGCGATCGAGGCCGCGATGCCTGGCGACGAGATCGCCAGCACCGAGGAGCTGTCGAAGTACCTCGACTCGTTGTTCCCGGGCTCGGGTGAGATTCGCGCCGAGCGCAAGCGCACCATCGACGCCGGCATCGCGGAGTACGCGCGGCAGCAGTGGGCCAGGCGCGACACGAAGCAGATCCCCATCGTGCACCTGCCGGCGACTGCGCAGCCCGCACCGGCCGAGCAGCCACCTCCCCCTCCGGAGTGGTCGGGCTCGTTCCCTCCCCAGAAGCCGCCTCCGGCCCCTCCCGTCTCTGGCCCGCAGAAGCCCCTGAAGCCGGCGCCGAAGCTGCCCCCGCCTGAGCCGATCGAGATCGAAGAAGAGGAGCCGAAGAAGGACGGCACCTCGACGCCGTGGGTGATCTTCCTGCTCGTGATCGTCGTCGCGGCGAGCGGGTACTTCGCGTGGACCAAGGCGAACGCGCCCTTCCAGGTCCCTGAGCCCGACCCGCGCAATGACGACCCGACGCCGGTGCGCACGGTCGAGATCGATGCTGGCGCCGCGGTGCCGGTCGATCTGGTGCT